>NZ_ALWX01000060.1 GCF_000297495.1 Janibacter hoylei PVAS-1
CCAGTCCCGGACTCACACCTCCCGACCGACGTCACCTCCGATCGGTGTCTTTGCGGGGGTCTTCAGTCTTATCCGTGTCCGTGGTCTGGCCGGAGCTGTGGCGCAGGTTCGCTGCCTGCTCGATGTCTTGCTGCTCCTTCTTTTCGTCTTTGCGGATCTTGGTGTCGTCCCGCACAGGGAGCTGGATGTCGCGTTCGGCCTCGATCCCGGCCATCAGTTGACGGGAGCGTTCGAGCTCTGCGTCGACCTCGGCCCCGAACAGCAACGCGAGGTTAGTGATCCACAGCCACAGCAGGAAGATCACCACTCCGGCGAACGACCCGTAGGTACTGCCGTAGTTGGAGAAGTTGACGATGTAGAGACCGAAAGCGAGCGAGATCAGGATCCAGACTAGGATCGCGATGCCAGCGCCGACGCTGATCCAGCGGAATTTCGGCTGCTGCACGTTCGGGGTGGTGTAGTACAGGATCGCCACGATCAACATCACCAAGACGAGGATGACGGGCCACTTGGCGATGCTCCAGACAGTCAAAGCGGTGGAGCCCAGCCCAATCAGGTCGCCGATCGCCTGCGCTGCAGGTCCGGACAACACCAGCATCAAGGCCACAAGCACCACGAGCAGGACCATGACCAAGGTGATCACGAGCATCAGGGGACGAAGCTTCCAGATGGGTCGCCCCTCGCCGATCTCATAGACACGGTTCATCGCCCGGCTGAAAGCCGTGACGTAGCCCGAGGCGGACCACAAGGCGGTGGCCAAACCCAGGATGAGAGCCAGCCCGGCCCCGGGTGAGGTTGCTAGGGAGCGGACGATGGGTTCCAGGGTCTGGGATCCGGAACTGCCCAGGACCTGCTTCAGTACCGGCATGACTGCGTCGATGGTGGTCTGGCTCTGACCGACGAGTCCCAGCAGGGAGAAGATCGCGATCAGCGCCGGGAAGATGGCCAGCACTGCGTAGTAGGTCAGCGCGGCCGCCAAGTCCGTGCACTGGTCGTCCAAGAACTCCCGGACGGCTTTGCGGCCGGTGAATTTCCAGCCCGCGCTGGTGATCTTCGCGGGGCTGTCCGCTTTGGCGTCGTCTTCCGGGTGCGGTGCCTTGCCGTGGTCCTCATCGCCGGTGAGGGCCCGAGCATTCACCGGCGCCACCACCAGATCGCCCCGGCCACGGCAGCCACGCCGGCCACGAGCGCGAGCATCTGTGCGGCGAGGACCGCCAGTTCGATGTTTTGGGGCTGCTGGGCTCCCCTCTTGAGGTCTTGGACTCGGTTAAGGCCTTGGCCCTTGAGGTCGTTGACCTGGCGCTTGGCCCGCTTCTTCACGTCCAGGCGGTCGGTCAACTCATTGACGGTGATGCCCAGGTCTTCGCGGTGTCGGGCGATGTCCGCTTCGATCTTGGCCGGATCGGTACTGTCCGACTCGGTGGGTGTCGACGCACTAGTGACGGGCTCGTTGGATTCATTCGTGCTCACGGCTGCTCGCTTCCTTGACCTGGGTGACATCACGTTGCACATTCGCCATGGCGCGCTCGGGTTTTAGTGGTCCGACCTGCTCGACCTGCTTCTTGCCCAGCAAGGACACCACCCCGGCGGCGATCAGCAGTAGCGACGCCACGATCAGGGCCGCGGCCCACGCCGGCAGGATGAGCGCCAAAGCCAAGATGGCGGTCGTTACCAACGCGGCTGCGCCAAAGAACGCGAGCAAACCCCCGGCGCCGAACATGCCCAGTCCCGCACCGGCATGCTTGGCCTTGGCGCTGAGTTCGGCCGTCGCCAGTCGCATCTCATCGCGAATCAATGTGCTGGTCTGTTCGCTCAACCGGGAGATCAACTCGCCGGTCGAAGCGCCGCGGGGTGGCGGTTCCATCTGCTCAGCCACGACCATGACCGCCTGGGACGTCGCTCACCCCTGGCTCCGGACCGGAGGTCGGGGGCGGCCAGGGGTCGTCGTGGTCCATGTCTGGGGCGGATGGGAAGTCGTCACCCATGGTGTGGTCTGGGGTCCTGTCCTTGCCGTCCTGAGATGTCCTGCTTATCGAGTCGGGCAAGTGCTCCTTGACCTGTCCGGGCACCTGTTTGGCTTGCTCTTGGACCTTCTTGGCTTGCTTCTGCACCGTCGGGTCGGTCCACAACGCCAGTGCGCGATCGCGCAACTGGTCGTAGCGTTCCCGGCCCGCTCGAGTGCCGAGGACGTACCCGGCCCCGAACGCCACTGTCATGGTGATCTTGTTCATCGTCTGCTCCAGTCTCTTCGAGAGCCCAGGACGGGACATTGGTGGTGCTTCCGCGCTTGCCCCGGGGTGCGTACCTTGTAAACTTACAAGTGAAGACGCCCCCTTCACAACCTTCTTCTTCGTGTTGGCGGTACCCGAACTCAGCACACCGACAGCAACGAGGAGCACGCCATCATGAGCGACAAGCTGTGGAGTCTGGCCACTACCGGCGCGGCCATCGGCGGCGGGATCATGGCGAGGAAAGTCATCGAAAAGGGGTGGGCGCTCGTTACCGACGGCACCGTTCCAGACAACCCGGAAAGCCCGGAGGTCAACTGGGGTGAGGCCATCGCCTTCGCGCTGATCTCAGGCGCGGTCGTGCAACTGGCCAGGGTCATGATCAATCACAAGTCCACGCAGGCCTATGCCAAGAGGAAGGGCCGTCTGCCGGAGTCCGTGGCTGCCTGAGACCTATTGTCGTCTCTTGACCCAGGCCAGGTGCTGGCCTAGTCCGGTGTCGCCCCCTCGGTGAGCGAGACCGGGAGACTGCGTACGTGGTCGCCGCTGGCCAGTAGGTCAGAGGCTGAAGTTGCCAGCGAGGTTGGCCAGATCGGTCGGGCTTAGTCCCAGATTCTCCAGCACGCCTTGGTGTTGACCGGTGTGCACGTCGTCCGGCAGGTCTGCGTCCGCCTGCTGCGCCTTCTCGTCCTCTCCACGGCTCTTGAGCAGGTCAACGATCTTCTGCTTGTCAATCTGCATCAGAGAACTCCTTGTGGGCAATGGGCCCAGCACACGCTATTGCTTACATCGTAAACTTATCTGATCGGCGGGGTAGCAGCAAAGGACCTTATAGGTCCGCGATGATGGGTACGTCAGCACCTGTGGAAAGGACAGCCATGAACACCGTCCCTGACCCGCCCAGAGATTCGCGCCCACGCTTGGACCGGGATCTGATCGTGCAGACAGCGATCACCTCGATCGACACGCACGGCGTTCAGGGACTGACGATGCGCCGCGTGGGACAAGACCTCGGCGTCGCAGCAATGTCCTTGTACCGCTATGTCTCCGGACGCGAGGCCCTGCTGGAGGCGGTCGTGGAGAAACTCATGGATGGTGTCGCCGCCCACGCGGACGCGGTCGGGTTCACGTCGTGGCAGGGGTACTTGCAAGTGCTGGCCAATGAAGTCCGCCGGGTGGCCCAAGCCCATCCTGCCGCGTTCCCGTTAGTCGCTTCCCGGCACCCAGCAACACCGTGGCTGCGCCCGCCGTTGCGCAGCATCGAGCTGGTCGAGCACTTCCTGGCCACGCTCAGCGACTTCGGCTTCGATGACATCAGGGCCGTGGATGCTTACAAGGCCTTCACCACGTTCTTGATCGGTTCCCTGCTACTGGAGGTCGCTGCACATGGGGAGGACATCCTCTCCGTGGATGAAACGCTCAACGAAGGTGAAGCCGCCATCCCCGAACAGGACGCCTACTTCGACCTCCAGCAGGCCCCCCATGTGTGCCGCATGCAGGACCGACTCAGTCAAGACACCACCGCGCAAGAGTTCGAGATCGGCCTAGAGGCCCTCATCGACAGAATTGAGCGCTCGGTCTCCCAATAGACAGCCCACGGCAGCATCTCTGGCCTGGGCGTTGTCCTGCTGCGTGCACGCAGCGTCACTGTTCCCCCTCTCGACCCGGTCGTCGTGGAAGCAGGTCAGCACGACCGCCTCGAGTGTGCGCACGCCCAACCGTCGCAGACAGCCTTGTGGTGCTCCACGCAGACGGTGGGATGGGCTAACCGTCGGCGATGTCGGTCCACTCCGGGCGCGTTGACGGGAATGGACCGAATGCGGGATTTCCACACCGGGACAGCGCGAAGGAGAACCAAGGCATGGCAGTCAAGCCCACGTCGTTAAACGAGATTCGCAAGCGGGCCGCGAAATTCACCGCGGAGTGGCGCCTGAACGGGCGAAGAGAAACAGCAGGCCCAGTCATTCGTGCGCGAACTACTCATGGTCTACGGGATGACCGACTGCAAGGCGGCCCTGTATGAGAAGCGCGCCAAACGATCCTCGACGGCCGTCGAGACGTCCAAGGGCCGCGCCGGTTCGGTCAGCGCTGCAGCAGCTCGGCTGCCATGGACAGTCCTGCTTCGTGTTCCGGCTGGATGATGCGGGTGACGCCGAGTCGGTCCAGCGCCTCGTAGTGCTGGCGTGATCCCGCCTTGGCCCACACGTCACGGACCCCCAGCTCGCTGAGGGCCGTGGCGGCCATCAGCGATGCCGCGACGTCGGTCATCCCGAGGACGACGAGGGTGTCGGGGGTGATCTCCAGCTGCCTGAGGGTCTCCTCGTCGCGTGCCTCGGCGATCGCGAGGTGGCGGATGTCCTCCTTGAGGTTTTCCACCACGAACTCGTCGACGTCCACGCCGAGGACGCGCTGCCCATTCTGCTCCAGGCGCAGCGCGAGGGCGGAGCCGAAGCGGCCTAGGCCGATGACGGCGATGTCGTACTTAGCCAACGAGGAGCCTTTCGGTGGGGACCTCGAAGCGTCGAGGTCGGTGGCGCAACGCCAGGGCGGCGCCGAGGGTGATCGGCCCGAGTCGGCCGCGGAGAATGCCGGGGGGTCTGCCGCGGGGCCCGCTCTCGTCGCCCATGTCGTCCCGGCGGCACGCGACGCACCAACCAGGAGTGATGCCGGGCGTCACGGCTGCGACCGGGGGCTGGACAGACGAACCCGGCTCGGTGACGTCAGGTTGTGAGCCGCCGAGAACGAGCGATGAGGGGCCACGACGTCGAGAAGCAGCGCAGATTGCACACGACACGTCGCCTACATTTCACAGGGCCCTCCTTCCGGATGGCGTCGTGCAAAGTGGCGCGGCGGAGCTACCACTTGACCATCGCGGGGCCACGGCCGCTGGCCCCCTTGGTCCCGCAAAGAGATCCCCTACTGGACTCGCTGAAGGATGGTTCATCGGACGGGATCGATCGTTCAGGTGAGGTCTTTCCTCACGTTCTGCAGCCGGAGTCTCCAGAAGCAGGGATCTTGTCGCTTGAGTCTTCGCCGGATCGAAAGCAGATGCCTGCCGAGTACCAAACCCTTAAGCGTTTTGTTCGCGTTGGGATCGTCAACCGCGACACCACGCCCAGTGCGACCGCTCACCGATTCGATGTGGCTTTCGCCGTTATATGGCGGGGTTCTGTCGACGCTCTGTGGCGGCATCTGCTCATGGCGATACACGCGAGCACCGGTCTGGTCACAGATAGCGGCAGACGGTCGTGGTGTCGCATTTGGTGGGGTCGCTGGTGGTGGCACTGTGGTGAAGGTGCGCGACGGTGTGTCGCAGTGCTTGCAGGTCGGCGATTTGGCGGTCCAGGTCGCCCAGGTGGGCTTCGAGCAGGGCGTGCACGTGCTGGCAGGGTGCGACTCCGGCGTCGCGGATGTCGAGGATCTCGCGAATCTGGGCCAGGGTGAGCCCAGCGGTGCGGCCGCGGCGAACGAAGTCCAGGCGCGCCAGGGCCGCAGGGGTGTAGTCGCGGTATCCGTTGGCGGTGCGCTCAGGCGCAGGTAGTAGGCCGGCTTCTTCGTAGAAGCGCAGCGTCTTGGTTGTGGTGCCGCTGGCCACGGCCAACTCACCGATGCGCACAGTGGCCCCTTTCTCGGCTCTCGTCCATGTTCGCCTTGACCTTCCCCTGCGCTGGAACGTCCACTATGGACGCTGAAGAGGGGTCACGCGAAGGAAGGTGGGCAAATGGGTGTGGACTACGACGTCGATCTGGCCGTGATCGGCTCAGGAGGCGCGGCGATGTCCGCCGCCATCGCGGCCAGCCAGGCCGGTAAGAGCGTCGTGCTGGTTGAGCGCGGTGTTCTGGGCGGGACGTGCGTGAACATCGGCTGCGTGCCGTCCAAGACGCTCCTGGCGGCCGCCGGGGCCCGGCACGCCGCGCTCACCAATCCCTTCAAAGGTGCCCCAACGTCAGCCGCACCGGTGAACCTCGGCGATCTGGTGGCCCAGAAGGACGCACTCATCGAGCGCCTGCGTGATGCGAAGTACGCCGATGTGGCCGCTGCCTACGGCTTCCAGGTCCGCCCAGGCCAGGCCAGCTTCCTGGACGGGGACACCCTGGCCGTCGACGGCCAGGCGCTGCGGGCCCGGGCCTATCTGGTCGCCACCGGTGCTACCCCCGCCATCCCGGAGGTGGTCGGTCTCGACTCTGTGGACCGGCTGACGTCCACCACCGCGATGCAGCTGACCGAGCTGCCTGAGTCCCTGGTCGTTATCGGTGGCGGGTACGTCGGGATGGAGCAGGCCCAGCTGTTCGCTCACCTCGGCACCCGGGTCTCTGTGGTCGGGCGTCTGGCGCCGCACGCCGAGCCGGAGCTGGCCCAGAGACTTCGGGAAGTCTTCACCGACGACGGCATCACCGTGGTCGAAGAGCGCGCGACCACTGTGGCCCGCGAACCATGCCCCGCAGGAGAGGTGGTGGTGACCACGGACTCGGGCGAACAGGTGCGCGGCGCGCAGGTCCTGGTGGCCACCGGACGCCTGCCCCGCACCGACGGCCTGAACCTGGCCGCTGCCGGTGTGGACGTGGACGAGCGCGGCTTCGTCGTGGTCGACCAGACCCAGCGCACCTCCAACCCGCGCGTCTGGGCCGCCGGTGACGTCTCGGGGGCTCCCCAGTACGTCTACGCCGCCGCCGCCGGCGGTCGGGCCGCCGCGCTCAACGCCCTGACCGAGGACAGGTACCCGCCGGCAGCTCGGGTCGACTACGCCGGCTTTCCTGCGGTCGTGTTCACCCGGCCCCAGCTGGCCTCGGCGGGGTTGACCGAGGACGAGGCCCTCACCCGAGGGCACGCGTGCGACTGCCGCGTCCTGGACCTGTCCGATGTCCCCCGGGCGCTCGTCCAGCACGACACCCGCGGGGCGGTGAAGCTCGTCGCCGACGCCGTGAGCGGCAAGGTTCTGGGCGTGCACGCTCTGGCGGACGGGGCCGGGGAGATCATGCTGGCGGCCACCTACGCCATCAAAAGCGGCATGACCGTCGACGATCTGGCCGACACCTGGGCGCCGTACCTGACCATGAGCGAAAGCCTGCGCATCGTGGCCGGCCTCTTCCGAAACCAGATGCCGACGTCATGCTGCGCCTGAAACCCGCGGCCCCAGCGGGGTGGACGAGGGCTCCCGCGGCGGCCCGCCTGGCGCCGTGAATGTGCCTTAAAAACCTACAGGTTGATGAGACACGATCTAACGTCGCTGCCGAGGACCGAGCTCTCGCGGTTCTGCGGCTGCAGGCGTGTCTCGGAAAAGTGTCTCGACGAGAAACGTCTCAGACGACATCACCGGAAGGGTTTCTGAGGCAGGATGGGTGGGTGAGACTTCTGGGGTATACGAGGATCAGCACGGCCAGTCAGGACGCGCAGTTGCAGTTGGACGCGCTGACCACGGCCGGGGTCGAGGCTCGGGACGTTTTCTCGGACGTCACCTCGGGCAGCAAGAACGCAGCGCAACGTCCAGGGATGCGCCGACTCCTGGAGTACGCCACCGCTGGAGACACGGTCGTGGTCTGGCGAGTGGACCGGCTGGGACGCTCACTGATCGACGTGCTGAACACGGTGACCTTGCTGCGCGAGTCCGGCATCGGCATCCGCTCCATCCAAGACGGCATCGACCCAGCCACCACCAGTGGACGGCTGATGCTGAACATGCTCGCCACCTTGGCTGAATACGAGCGGGAGCTGATCACAGAACGGGTCAATGCCGGCATCGCCGCAGCCAAAGCCTCCGGCACCCAGTTCGGGCGACCCCGCGTGGAGCCAGCCGTGATCGCCGAGAAGCTCGCGATCGTCAACGACGCACGCGCCAAAGGACGCACCGCCACAGACGCGGCCCGACTCGTGGGCTGGTCCCGCGCCACGTTCTACCGCCACAACGCCACCGCCCAGTCACAGGACTCCTGACCGCGCCAGATACCCGCCAGGCTGAATATCAACGAGCCATCGGCCTTTGACAGCCAGTAGCGCCGACCACCTTGGCTGGACGCGACATCATGCCGCACGGCCTCAGCGGCGGAGTGTGCCCAACCAGAATCTTCGTATCTTAGATAGAAATCGCGTTGCTCCAATTTAGAGCGCTTCTCGACACCAGCGACGACCGTTCACCGACCCGCAGCGCGCAGGACTGTTGCTTTAGACCCGCCCGCACTAAAATCGCACTAATGCCCATCTACTGCGACTAGGGAGGTCCAGTGCTCATCGGATACGCGCGGGTCTCGACTGAGCGGCAAGACCTTGCCTCACAGATCGAAGGCCTGACCCGCCTCGGCGTCAACCGGGAGCGGATCTACACCGACAAGCGCACCGGGCGATCCATGAAGAACCGCCCGGGGCT
The DNA here is from genome assembly GCF_000297495.1 of Janibacter hoylei PVAS-1. Taxonomy (GTDB): domain Bacteria; phylum Actinomycetota; class Actinomycetes; order Actinomycetales; family Dermatophilaceae; genus Janibacter; species Janibacter hoylei. The sequence continues at coordinate 8,590 of NZ_ALWX01000060.1, forward strand.
TGAGCAGGCGATCACTGCCCTTCGCCCCGACGACGTGCTAGTGGTGACGAAGCTGGACCGCCTCGCGCGCTCGGTGCCCGACGCTCGCGACCTCGTAGGGCAGATCTACGAGCAGGGCGCTGCCCTCCAGTTGGACAGGTCCGTGCACGATCCGGCTGATCCGGTTGGGAAGTTCCTCTTCAACGCGCTGGCGATGGTCGCCGAGTTCGAGGCCGACCTGAACCGGCAGCGCACCCTCGAGGGAATCGCGATCGCTCGAGCGCAAGGGCGGATGCGCGGGAAGCCGCCTAAGTTGAACGAGCGGCGCACGAAGAAGCTGCTCGAGGAGTATGAGGCCGGTGACGCGACCGTGGCCCAGCTCGCCGAGGACTACGCGGTATCGAGAGCAACCGTGTACCGAACCGTCAAGAGAGCCAAGGCAGAGAGGGGCTCCCTATGACCAAGCCTTGCACTGTCGCCGGACAGTGGCGCGATCAGAAGTAGTGAAGTAGTCCCGGCCAGCGAAAGTGCGCTGACCGGCCACCATCAAGATGGGAGCTCGACATGAACGACAACAGTCCCCCCAGTGGCGCCACCACTCCTCTCCGGCCAGCTACGTGGAACGACAAGTATCTCAATACCCTTATCTCGCTCGTTGATACCGCCACCGAACCCGTGGCGACAGGGGAGCACGCGGTGACTCTCCAAACCTCAGGTGGATTGATCACCGGAACCCTTGTCCCTCAGTGGCAATACGCCCAGAACCTCGTGCCTGCTCCCCCCGACGCAGGACCACCGTTCGAGCCGTACGGTAGAGACGCCAAGGACTACGCCCATCGCGGGCGCAAGTTCCAGGACGGCCGCGCGGCAGACGTCGAACTCTCCGATGAGGAGAGGGCCTTCCTCGACGAGGATTCGCCGTCCGAGTACTTCCTTACCTTGGGCTGGGCGCGGTTCCTCTTCCACCCCTCTAACCACACGTCCGAGTCGTGGATTCGCGTCCGCCGCGACGACATCATCGCGTGGCACCCCGGCACCTTGGAGGTGTCTCAGTGACCACCGTGTACCGCACGATCAAGCGCGTCAAGGCGCAGGCGGAGGGCACTTCATGATCGCAGCACTCACGGCGGTGGCGGCACTCATTGCTGCGCTGGCCGCAGCCTGGCAAGTCAATCTCCTTCGGAAGCAGATGCGCGACGACGCCCGACCGTTCGTTGTGGTGGACGTTGTCCCGAGTTTGCATGGCCCGGGGGCATGGGACCTCACTCTGCACAGCACAGGGAGGTCGATGGCCCACAAGGTGGGGGTCTCCACCGAGCCAGCGGCATGGGAGCCGTACGACGATGAGGACCACATCACTGAGCACCTGACCGCGTATCTGGGACGCAAACGCGATCTACCGCCAGGAGCACGTCATCGCCTCATGTGGCGATACGAACGGCGCAAGGAAAAGACGGGGGAGCTGTCGGCGGTCGCCGGGGCGCCGGCCATCGCCATCGTGACAGTGACGTACCAAGACGATAAGGGCAAGTGTTACGACTCCTCCCTATCGTTCGACCTGGACGTCCTCGGTGCAATCACTCCGGTCCCTTTCGAAGGACAGCGGATGACATCCGGGTCCGACCAAGAATTGAAGAACATCGACCGGGCGATCCGAACTGTTAGCCAGCACGTGGGCGAGCTTCGACGATGAGCGATGAATGCCGGTGGACTGCCAAGGTGGCCATCCAGAGGTAGACGAGAAGGCCAAACAACCCGACGACGAGATGTCAGGACGTGGTGTCCGATGTACGACCGATCGAACTGGAACCCAGCCCGACCGCACCAACCGTATCTGTCCTTCAGAGAAGAGAGTGCATTACGGATCACCCCATCCCCGACCGGCGACCGAAGGGTGTCACGGCGCGAGGGAGACCGTGGCTCCGCGCTCGACGAGCCGGAGCTCACCGGGGGGATCGACCGCTCGCCACCGGGCCACGAAATCGCTCAACGGTGACCGGAAGACGGTGTAGTCGTCGTAGTGCACCGGCACTGTCACGGCGGGCTCGAGGAGGTCGACCAACGAGATGCCCTGCTCGGCGTCCATGGTCACCAGCAGCCCGAGCGCACGTGTGCCCCCGAGGTGGATGACCATCGCGTCGAGCGGACCGAACCGATCAGTGACCTCACGCAGCCACGGTCGATACAGCGTGTCCCCGGTGATGTAGACCCGCAGCGACCGCGCGGCGCCCGCGACGTGATGCTCAAGCACACTGCCCATGACCGGCGGCAACAACCATGATGCCCATCCGGGTGTGTGCTCCCCCGGGGCAGAGTGCACTGTGAGCGTCTCGCCGGCTTTGACCAGCTCACGTGACTGCCACGTCGCCATCGCCTCAGCCCCGGCAAACCCCCATGACTGCAGCCGCCGGGCCGCATGCGGGGTCGTCAGGACGGGCAGCGAGGTGTCAAGACTGCGCCGTGCGATCCGATCGAAATGGTCACCATGCAGGTGAGAAAGCACCACCGCGTCCAAGCTGGGAAGATCCTCGGGACCGAGCGCGGGCTCGGTCACCCGCTTCGAGAAAAGCCCTTTGCCCAGATAGGCACGCTGTCCGTGATGGAGGAAATTCGGATCGGTGAGCAGAGTGAACTCCCCCAACCGGACCAGCGAGGTCGCTGTGCCGATGAACTCCAGGGTCGCAGTGGCCATGGACTCCTCCTGGTCGACGATCCGTCTCGCACCCCTGCAGGCACCGCCTGCTGATAGAGCACTCCACGTGGTTCCCTCTCCGACGCGAACAGTCTATCCATGAGACCGCGAGACCGCACGGCTGAGGACGAGTCGGGCTCAACCCTTGGGGGTGGTCACGGCGACAGCTTCGCCGACGACAGGTTAGAGAGCAGGTCCGACAGTCCAGTCCGAGCAACGCGGTCGAGTAGGTGGCCAGGACTAGCGCAGCTGTTCGGACATAGAAGGGCCAAGCCACCGTCGCACTAGTGTCGGTGGCGTCGTCTACCTTGAGATACGGCCGGATGGGCCGCCTACGTCGAAGGGACCCACATGGCAGTCGGGGACGTCATCCAGATCGCGGCCATACTCGTTGCTGCTGGCGCATCGATCGTAGCCTGATCATCGCCTCGATGGACCGCAGGAACGCAATCAAGATCGCTGAGGATGACCGCCAGGCCGCGGCGGATCAGGCACGGCTGCTCGCCGAGCTGGAGGCAGCCATCAGACTGTCCGTCTTGGAGGCCCGGGGCGGGCACACCGATCCCATCATCAGCAAAGACATGGGAGCCGAGACACTCGCCTTGATCGCGATGCTCGGGCCCGACAGAGTGCCCGAGATGTGGAAACGCCGCGTGGAAAAGTCAGACGAGGAGCTTCGTGCCTTCATTGCCAACGAGGACGAGCCTGAGTTCCTCCGCGACGCTGTCGAGGCTGAGCGTGCCGTCTACGACATTCTGAAGGACCTACGCAGATCCCACCGGGGCATGTCTGCTGGTCGATGATCAGCACGGGTGGGGAGGGCAACGTGATAGCCGCGGCCGTAGTGCACATCGCTCGCCAGGGGGCTCTTGTCAAGCCAGGCGAGTCTCAGTGACCACAACGAAGGGAGAAGGCATGGGGCAGGGCAGCGAGAGCCGCGGCGCGGCAGACGAGGCGCGCCTCACCAAGGAAGCGCGGGAGTGGCTTCACTCGCAACCGGGATACCGCCCGGGCATGAAGCAGATGACTGCCACTCACACCGACGAGGACATTGCCGCTGCGAAGCAAGGGCATCGGGAGGATGAGTCTCAGTGACCACGCCGACGTTTGAAGTCGTTGAGGCTGACTTCGAGGATCATGCGTTGGTGGCGTTCCTGCGGGAGCACCTGGACGACATCGCTCCGACAGCGCCCGATGAAAGCCAGCACGCGTTGGATGTAGACGCCCTGCGCGACCCCAGCGTTCAAATGTGGGTTGCAGTTGAAGATGAAGATGTCATCGGAACTGTCGCCCTGGCGGCGATGGCCGAGGGTCACGAGGAACTGAAGAGCATGAGGACTGCGCCGGCTCGGCGCGGAGCAGGCGTCGCGTCCCGGTTGCTTGGCCACGCACTTCACGATGCGCGATTGCGGGGTGTGAAGAGGGTGTCGCTGGAGACTGGGAGTCAGGCCTTCTTCGCTCCAGCCCGAGCCTTCTATCGCAAAGCCGGCTTCACTGATTGCGAACCGTTCGGGACGTACGAGGACGATCCGAACAGTGTGTTCATGACTTTGGTGCTCGAGGAATCCAGTGCCGAGTCCCAGGGAGGCATGGAGGTGTCTCAGTGAGCACGGGCGGGGACGGCAATGTGATCAAGGCGGAGGATCTTGAGGTGGCCGACACTCAGCTGTCTTCGCTGCTGAGCAAGTGCGAGGCCGTCTTGAGGGGGGACGTCGCTCAGTCCTTCGCGGCAGACCCTGATGACCAACAGGGTGTCAGCGTTGCGCACGGCGCTCGAGCTCGTCCGCCAGGCGAAGGCACGAGGGGCAGTCTCAGTGACCACAGCAGCAGCGGCAGCGCGAGCAGCCCCACCCCGCGGAAGAAGTAGTAGGCGACGAGCAGCCACCGCGGGTCGAAGACGTCGGTGAGCCAGCCGGACGCGATCGTCCCGACGATGTCGAAGATGCCCACGAGCGCGAGCAGCCAGGCGGCCGTCGTCTGCGACATGCCGTGGTCGTGCGCCGACGGGATGAAGTGGATGCCGATGAGCCCGTTGGTCGTCGCGCCGCAGATCGCGAAGGCGAGCGCGAGGGCCCAAAAAGCCTTGTGCCGCGCCGCGAACCGCAGCCCGTCGATCGCCCGGCCCATCGCGCCGCCGGTCACCTCTGCCGGCGGCACCCAGGTCCGCGGGTCGGCGCCGAAGGGGAGGACCCCCCGGTCGTGCGGGTGGTCCCGCATGACGAGCCAGGCGATGGGCGCGACGGCGAGCGCGGCGACCGCGATGACGAGCGAGCCGGGGCGCCAGCCGACGTCCTCCGCCAGTGCCGCGACGGGCGGCAGGAAGATCAGCTGCCCCGTGGCGGAGCCGGCGGTGAGGACGCCCATGACCAGCCCCCTTCGCGCCACGAACCAGCGGTTGGCGACGGTCGCGGCGAGGACGAGGGCCATCGAGCCGGTGCCGGTCCCGATGAGCACGCCCCAGAAGACGTGCAGCTGCCACGACGCCGTCATGAGCGTGCTGCCGCCGGCGCCGAGCGCGACGAGGGTGAGCGCGCCGGCGATGATCTGCCGCATGCCGAAGCGGCCCTCAGGGCCGCGGCGAAGGGGGCGACGAGACCGTAGAGCAAGAGGTTGATCCCGACCGAGAGCGACATCGTGCTCATCGACCAGCCGAACTCCTCGTGGAGCGGCACCATGAGCGCACCGGGCGCGGCGCGGAAGCCGGCGGCCCCGAGCAGCGTGAGGAAGGCGACGGCCGCGACCTACCACGCGGGGTGGATGCGGGGAGGCGTCGAGGTGGCCGACCGGGCCATCGAGGCATCACTTCTCTGAAGAGAGTTTGCAGTCGGAGACTACCCCCACAAGATGGGCCCATGAGCCTCGTCATCCGCCCCCGCGCCGACGCAGACCTACCCGCCCTCGGGCGCGCCCTCGTCGAGCAGCAGCCCGCCTCGCGCTACCCCCACCGCGATCCGCTGCCGATGCCGGCAGAGGACTTCGTCGCCCGGCCCGGCGCGCTCGCCACGTGGACCGCGGAGCTCGACGGCGAGCCCGTCGGCCACGTCGCGGTCCTCCCGGTCCGCCCCGACGGTCACGAGCCCGAGCTGGCGCGGCTGTGGAGCGCCGGTCACGGCCTGCCGACGGAGCGCCTCGGCGAGATCGGGGTGTACTTCACCTCCACCGCTGCCCGTGGCCGAGGCGTCGGCTCGGCCCTCATGCGCACCGCCCTCGACGACCTCGCCGAGCGTGGCCTCGCGCCCTGCCTCGACGTCGTCCCCTTCGGCGTCGCGGCCGACTACTACCTGCGGACGGGGTGGGTCGAGGTCGGACGCACCCGGCCGTCGTGGCTCGGGGACGATGCCCCCGACGTCGTCGCGATGATCCTCCCGGCAGGCTCCTGACCGCCCCGGGCCGCCGTGCCACCACGAGGGAGCAGACTGGCCGCATGACTGCACCCCGCGCCGTCCTCGTCACCGGAGCCTCTCGCGGCATCGGTCGCGCCATCGCGAGCGCCTTTGCCCACCAAGGTGATCGGGTCGCGGTGCACGTCCGCTCCGCGGTGGACGAAGGGGAGGCCACCCGCGACTCCCTCCCCGGCGAGGGGCACGCCCTCGTCGTCGGCGACCTGGGCGACGCGGACCAGGCCGCGGGCCTGCCGGCGGCAGCCGAGGAGGCCCTCGGCGCACCGGTCACGGTGCTCGTCAACAACGCGGGCATCGCGACGACACCGGCGCTCACCCACCCACCCGCGACGACGGATCCCCTTGCGTGGCAACGCAGCTGGGAGGACTACCTGCGGATCAACACCCTCGGCACGGCGCTCGTCACGCACGCGATGACCCGCCGGCTCGTCGAGCTCGGGCTGCCGGGCCGCGTCATCACCATCGGCACCCGCGGCGTCCACCGCGGCGAGCCGGAGTACCCGGCCTACGCGGCGTCGAAGGCGGCACTGCACTCGATGGACGCCTCGCTCGCCGTCGCACTCGCCCCGCACGGCATCGCGGTCGCGACCGTGGCGCCCGGCTTCGTCGACACCGAGAGGGTGGCGGATCGGTTGGATTCCCCTGCGGGAAAAGCGATCCGGGCGGACTCCCCCTTCGGCCGGGTGGGGCGACCGGAGGAGGTGGCGTCGGCTGTGCTCTGGCTCGCCTCGCCCGACGCGCAGTGGGCGTCCGGGGCGACGCTCGACCTCAACGGCGCCTCGCACCTGCGGCCATGACGCGCTACGTCGCCCTGCTGCGCGGGATCGCGCCGGCGCTGCCCCACAACTCGAATGCCGAGCTGCGGGCGGTCCACGAAGGGCTCGGCCTGCAGCGGGTCGGCTCCGTGCTCGCCAGCGGCAACATCGTCTTCGAGACCGACGAGACCGATGGGCCGCAACTGGAGCGGCGGATCCAGGAGGCGCTCGTCGGCCAGCTCGGCATCGGGGGCGGCACGATCATCCGCTCTCTGGAGGAGCTGCGAGGGCTGCTCGAGCGCGATCCCTTCGACGGGCTGGAGCACGGACGCGGTACCTACCTCGTCACGACCTTCCTCAAGGACGGCGCGCCGGCACCCACCGAGATCCCCGACGATCCTGATCCCAGGGTGCGGGTCGTCGGCTTCGACGAGGAGGCGCGGGCCTTCCTCGCCGTCCTCGACAACGGCGACCCGGGCAAGACGCCCGACGTCATGCGCTGGCTCGACCGGACCTACGGCAAGGACATCACCACCCGGACATGGCTCACCGTGCAGCGGATCGTGCGCAAGCTCGAGTCGCTCTGAGAGCGGGCGCCGGGCGCGAGACACCGCCGGGTGCAAGGATCGAGGCGTGCCCGAGACGCTCACGACCGACCGGCTGACGTTGCGGACCTTCGTCGACGAGGACGCGGACGCGCTCTTCGACCTGCACTCGCGCCCCGAGGTGCAGCGGTGGATCGGCGACGGCCAGCCGATGACGGACGTCGGCGAAGCCCGCGCGTCGGTCCCCCGCCGACGCGGCGTGCCCTACCCGCCGCCCCAGGGCATCTGGGCGATCGACCTCGAGGAGCGCTTCGTCGGCACGCTGCTGCTCAAGCCGATCCCGATCAGCGGCTCGGCCCTCGCGGCGGACCCGCGCAACCCGGAGCTGGCCCTCGACAGTCCCGAGGTCGAGATCGGCTGGCACCTGCACCCCGACGTGTGGGGCCGCGGCATCGCGACCGAAGCCGCCACCCGCGTGCTCGGCCACGCCTCCGGCCTCCCCCGCGTCGTCGCCGTCACCCACCCGGACAACGAGGCCTCCCAGCGGGTCGCCCGTCGCCTGGGCATGCGCGACGAGGGGCTCACGGACCGCTACTACGACACGACGACGCGACTCTTCGTCCTCGAGCGCTGACCCCGGCGCTGCTCGTGCGAGGCTCGACGCCATGACCGACCTCGATCTGCGCGCGATCGGGGAGGGACTCCCCTTCGCCGAGACGCTCGACGACCTGCGGGCGGCGGTCACGACCCGGGGCGTCGCGGTCGTCCAGGCCCCGCCGGGGTCCGGCAAGACGACACTGGCGCCCCCGCTCGTCGCCGACTGCGTCGACGGAAGGGTCGTCGTCACCGGCCCCCGGCGGGTCACGGTGCGTGCGGCGGCGCGACGGCTGGCCCACCTGACCGGCACGCAGGTCGGTGACCTCGTCGGCCACACCGTCCGCGGCGAGCGCCGCGTCGGGCCGCGCACGCGGGTGGAGTTCGTGACCCCGGGGGTGCTCGTCCGTCGGCTGCTCGCCGACCCCGAGCTCACCGGCACGGCCGCCGTCGTCCTCGACGAGGTCCACGAGCGAGCCCTCGACACCGACCTGCTGCTCGGGATGCTCGCCGAGGTGCGCCAGCTGCGGGAGCTGCCGCTCGTCGCGATGTCGGCCACCCTCGACGCCCCGGGCATCGCCGCACTGCTCGGCGACGACGACGGTCCGGCCCCACTCGTCGACAGCGAGGGCGCGCTGCACCCGCTCGAGGTCCTCTGGGAGCCGAGCACGGGCCCGCGGACCGACGCGCGGGGTGTCACCCGGGACTTCCTCGAGCACGTCGCGAGGGTGACCGCACGGCACCACGAGCCCGACCACCACACCCTCGTCTTCGTCCCCGGAGCCCGGGAGGTCGACCAAGTCGTCGAGCTGCTCGGCCGTCTCGTCCCCGGCGCCGAGGTCCTCCCGCTCCACGGCCGCCTTGCCCCGCGCGAGCAGGACCGCGCGATCGGCGGTGAGCCCACCACGAGCGGTGGCCGCATCGTCGTCTCCACCGATCTCGCCGAGTCCTCGCTCACCGTTCCCGGAGTGCGGCTGGTCGTCGACGCGGCCCTCTCCCGCGAGCCCCGCCGTGACGCCGCCCGTGACATGTCCGGGCTGGTCACCGTGCAGGCATCCCGGGCCTCGATGACCCAGCGCGCCGGCCGGGCCGCGCGCCTGGGCCCCGGCCGTGCCGTGCGGCTCGTCGAGGAGTCCGTCTGGTCCCGCGCTCCCGAGCACGTCACCCCGCAGATCACGACGGCCGACCTCACCGAGACGGCCCTGACCCTGGCGGCCTGGGGCTCGCCCCGCGGCGAGGGCATGGCGCTCCTGACACCACCCCCGACGGCCGGCATCGACGCGGCCGAGACCACCCTGCGCGGGCTCGGCCTCGTCGACGACGGCGGACGGATTACCGACGACGGGTTCGCCGCGACGCGCATCCCCGCCGACCCTCGGCTCGCCCGCGCCCTGCTCGACGGCGCCACCCTCGTGGGCACCACCGCGGCCGCCGAGGTGGTCGCGACCCTCGCCGACGACCTGCGCAGCGACGACGGCGACCTCGACCGGCTGCTCGCCGACCTGCGCTCCGGGCGCTCCCGCGACGCCAGCCGGTGGCGCCGCGAGGCCGACCGCCTCGCGCGGCTGGTCCCAGCCGGCGAGCACCGACGCCCCGGCAACGATGCCCGTGCCGGCGACCGGCACGTCTCCGGCGCCGGACTGGTCACCGCCCTCGCCCACCCCGGCCGGATCGCCCGACGCGTCGGCGACGGCCCCGCCTATCTCCTCGCCTCGGGCACCCGCGCGGCCCTGCCCGCCGGGAGCCCGATGCGTCACGACGAGTGGCTTGTCGTCGCCGACGTCGCCCGCGCCGACGGCCGCGTCGCGGCCGGCACCGGCGCGGTCATCCGGCTCGCCGCAGCCCTCACCCGCGACGAGGCGGAGACCGCTGGCGCCGGGCTGCGGGTCCGCGAGGTCCGCGCCGACCTGGGCGAAGGCTCCCTGAGGCGCGACGGTGGAGCCTCGAAGGGGAGGGTCACCGCCCGCGAGGTCGACGCCCTCGGCGCCATCGAGCTCTCCTCGACGCCGATCCGGGCTGACCCGGCGACCGGGGCCGACGCGGTACGGCGCGCACTCGTCACCCGCGGCCTCGACCTGCTCACCTGGTCACCCGCCGCCGACGCCCTGCGTCGACGCCTCGCCGTGCTCCACCACCACCTCGGCGACCCGTGGCCCGAGGTCTCGGACGACGCACTGGCGGCGCGACTCGAGCAGTGGCTCGGCCCCGAGCTGCAGCGCGTGGCGACGGGCACTCCCTTCGCCCGCATCGACCTGACCGACCCCCTGCGCCGGCTGCTCCCCTGGCCCGAGGCGACCCGGCTCGACGAGCTCGCCCCCCGAGCGCCTGCCGGTCCCGAGCGGGTCGACGGCCACGATCACCTGGCCGCCGCACGACGAGCCTTCTGCCGCACCGGTGCTCGCGGTCAAGCTGCAGGAGTGCTTCGGCCTCGGCGAGACGCCGCGGCTCCTCGACGGCCGCGTGCCGGTGCTCTTCCACCTGCTTTCCCCGGCCCGACGGCTCCTCGCTGTGACCGACGACCTCGCCTCCTTCTGGTCCGGGCCCTACGCCCAGGTGCGGGCTGAGATGCGCGGCCGCTATCCCAAGCACCCGTGGCCGGAGGACCCGTGGACCGCCCCGGCGACGGCCCGCACGAAGCGCCGGACCTGAGCCCCGGCGTCAGCGACGGTCGGTGAGCCGCAGGTGGTACCCGTCAGGGTCGTGCACCCGGAAGTCGGTCAGCACCCACGGGCGGTCGGTGAGGTCCTCGGCGAACTCGACGCCTGCGGCCACGAGCCGGTCACGCTCGGCCTGCACGGCGTCGACGACGAGCACGATCTCGGTCCCGCTCCGCACGTGGCGGTGCTCCGCCGCGCGGGCCGGCGAACGGCACGACATGCACCAAGACGACCTGTTGTGCTCGGCCGGTCCAATCGGCTCACGCCAGCAGGGTCCGGATCGCCTGCCGATAGCCGGGCGCCACGACCCGGGCGGCGAGCGCTTCGACCCACCGCAGTCGCGCTGGCAGCCACGGCAGCTGCACCGTCTGGCGCCAGACGACGCGCGAGCCGTGACGAAGGGGGGCCACCGTTACCTCGATCCGCCCGCCGACGACCCGGCCGACCTTGACCACGGTCGCGGACTCCGGCGGGGCCCACGTCTCGACCCGCATGACGTCGTCGAAGCCGAGCGGCCCCAGCGCGGTCCTGCCGGTGAAGCCGGCCCCCGCCCCCATCCGGGTCGCCGGCGGGTTGGGCGTCACCGTCGTCAGCGGGATGACCGCCGTGTGCCGATCAAGGTCCCACAGCCGCGCCCACGTCTCGGCGGGCGCGTGCTCGGTCTCGGCGGACACGACGAAGCTCGACCTCATGCGGTGATCAGCCCCCGCAGGTACGCCGCCTGCCCGACGTGCTGGGTGTCGTCGTTGACGACGCTCACCAGCCGCGCCCCGAGCGTGACCGGCGGATCCCACGAGGTGTCGACGACGCGGTCGAGGTCGTCCTCGTCCAGCCCGGCGACCCACGTCACCGTCTGGTCGTGCACGGCCTCGACGTAGCGGGCGAGCAGCTCGGCACTGGCGACGACCTTGCCCACCTGCGCACTCGTGTGCCCGTAGCCGGTGTCGTCCTCGTCCAGGTCGAGGTCGAAGAACTCGATGAAACCTCGGGCAGCCCAGACCTGCTGAAGACCGGCGACGTCGGCCACGTGGTCGTCCTGGACGCGATAGGCGTGCCAGACCAGCCACGCGATCGGGTTGGCGTCGGGCGCGACGCGGTGCGTCAGCTGTTCCTCAGTGAGACCGTCGATGGCGGCCAGCGCGCTCTCGCGCACCCGGCCGAAGCAGTCGATGAGCAGTTGTGCAGGAGTCATGCCCCCGACGCTACGCCCCGGTCGCGGCGCTCAGCAGCCGTCGGGCCCGCAGACGTCGCCGGACTGCACGACCTGCACGGCCGGGGTCCGCTCGGCGAGCGCCTTGTCCACGACCTCGCGGAAGACCTCGGGCGGCTGGGCCCCGGAGACGGCGTACTTCATGTCGATGACGACGAAGGGGACACCCGTCACCCCGATCTGCCGCGCCATGTCGATGTCGGCCGCGACCGCGGCCTCGTAGCGGCCGTCCTCGAGGGAGGCGCGGACCTCCCCTTCGTCCAGACCGGCGGCCACTCCCACCCGGACGAGCGCGTCGACGTCACCGATGTCGAGGCCGTGCTCGAAGTGACCGGACAGCAGGCCCTCCTTGACGGCATCGGCGACCCCACGCTCCTTGGCGAGGTGGAGCAGCTGGTGGGCGCGCGCGGAGTTGGCGACGACCAGGCGGTCGAAGTCGTAGGCGAGGCCTTCGCCGGCGGCCTGCTCGGCGACGTGGCCGAACATCTGCCGCACCTGCTCGACGGGCATGCCCTTGCGGGAGGCGAGGTACTCGGCCTCGGTGCCGTCGTAGTGCTCGGGCAGGCTCGGGTCGAGCTGGTAGCTGTGCCAGGCGACGGTGATCTCGTCGCGCTGCGGGTGGTCGGTCAGGGCGGTCTCGAGGCGCCGCTTGCCGATGTAGCACCAGGGGCAGGCGATGTCGGACCAGATGTCGATCTGCATGTCGGGGGGCAACGCGCGGAGCGCGCCGGATCATCCCGCGGGTGCCGCCAGGGTCTCGCGGGCCCGCGACCACGGGAGGATCGCGAGGGCGCTGACGAGTCCGCTGAGCGCGAAGGCCCACTGCCAGCCCCAGAGGTCGGCGACCGCACCGATGACGACGGGCCCACCGATGCCGCCCGCGTCCTGGCACATCTGGAAGGCGGCGAGCACCTTGCCCCCGGACCGGCCGTTGCCGACGACGTCGGCGACGGTGGCCTGCTGCGCCGGGTTGAGCAGGCCGGCGCCGGCGGCGAGCACGGTCGTCAGGACGAGGATGCCGACGAGGCCTCCGGCGAGTCCCATGGCGCCCATGCCGACGGCGCTCAGGCCGAGGCCGACGAGGATGGGTCGGCGGCGGCCGAGCGTGTCGGCGATCCGACCGGAGAACTGCAGGGTGATGGCGGTCGCGGCCGCACCTGCGGCGAGGGCGACGGCGGCGGCCCACGTCTCCCCCACGACCGCGACGGCGAAGAGCGGCAGGATCGCCACGCGCACGCCGAAGTTGGTCCACCCGTTGGCGAAGGCCGACACCAGGGCGGCGCGGTAGGCGCTGTCGCCGAGGGCCTCGCGCACGGTCATCGGCGGCAGTGCGCCCTGCAGCGGGTCGGCGCGAAGGGGGGTCCCCCGCAGCATGGTCGCGACGAGGGCCGCGGCGAGCAGCAGCGCGACGCCGTAGACGAGGAAGGGCACCCGCATCCCGAGCTCGCCCAGGGCGCCGCCGATGACGGGGCCGATGACCCCGCCGATGAGGAAGGCACTGCCGTACATCGACGAGACGCGGCCGCGGATGAGTGGCGGGGCCATGCGCACGAGCAGGGCCATCGCCGAGACGGTGAACATCGTCGACCCGATGCCGCCGAGCGAGCGGAAGATCAGCAGCTGCCAGTACGACTGGGCAAAGGCCGAGGCGCCCGTGGACAGGGCGACGATGACCAGCCCGAGGATGTAGACGGGCCGCTCCCCGAGCCGCGTGACGAGAGCACCGCCCGCAGGGGCGAAGAGCAGACGGAAGAAGGCGAAGGCCGAGACGATGACGGAGGCGGCGGTGACGCCGACGTCGAAGCTCTGGGCGAACTGCGGCAGGACCGGGGTGATGAGGCCGAAGCCCACGGCGATGACGAAGGCCGCGGCGACAAGTGCCTTGATCTCGGCCGGGACGGACGGCCGCTCCTGCGCGGGGCGGGCGGGGGTGCTCACCCGCCGTACTGTGCCACCCCACCCCGATGACCGCCCTCGAGGCTCGACCGATGGCCCAGGTGACGAGGTAGGCGGCGACCAGACCCCCGGTCATCGCCGCGGCGAACTGCAGGAGGAAGGGGTTGCCGAAGGGGTCGAGGAGTCGGCCGAGGACGACGTCGACCAGGCCCTGCGGGTTGGTCACCACGTCCCAGGAGTTGAAGCGGGGGAAGCGGCCGAGGTAGACGCCGAGGGAGGTCAGGGCCAGGGAGCCGATGGCGAGCGCCCAGCCTGCGGCCGTCCCCATCCGGGCGGCGACGATCCGGTGCACGAGCAGCAACGAGGCGAGCCCCAGCAGCAGCCCCGTCCCGGCGAAGGAGCCGATGAGCAGGGCGTCGAACCACAGTGGGGCGCCGTGCATCCAGTCGAGGTGGATGAAGTCCGTGATGATGTACGGCGCATTGGGCAGGAAGAGCAGCCACACGACGCCGACGGGGGCGAGCAGCCACCCGGGGGCCCGGAGCCGGTCCAGCCCGGTCATCGCGAGCGCGAGGAGGAAGGGGATCCACGCGAGGAAGAGGTTCCAGAAGAGGAAGGTGAAGACGGCCCCCGTCTGATCCGTGCGCACGTACTGCAGCGCCGCGGCGACGAGGGTGCCGGCGACGGGGAGCAGGGTGAGCCCGGCCAGCCAACGCCCGGGGTGAGATGTCGGAGCCATCCCACGACGGTAGGCCGCCCACCTTGGGGATCTCTGGACGAGACCCCACCGCTGGCTGAGGAGCTGGGTCCCACGCGCCGCGTGGGCGGAACGAGCGTCTCGAAGCCACGACCGTGTGCCCCCCGCTCCCGGCGAGGAGGGCCGGCGCGCTGCCGACGTCCTTCGTCCTCGTGTGGGCGCCTTGTCGTTCTCGACGTCGGCTTGACGCTGCACCGACCCTCCTCGCCCGTCCGCTCCGTCCCCCTTCGCCCGCTTCGCAGTAGGTCCCCGGTGGCAGGCTGGTCCCATGGCCGACCTCAAGACCGCCCTGCACGACCACCTGCGCGCCCAGCGGGCGGCGCTGCTGCTCAAGCTCGAGGGGCTGAGCGAGCGGGAGGCGCGGCTGCCCCGGACGCCGACCGGGACCAACCTGCTGGGCCTGTACAAGCATGCGGCGGCGTGCGAGCTGGGCTACTTCGGCGAGACCTTCGGTCGGCCGAGCGACCTGGCGCTCCCGTGGGAGGCCGAGGGGGTGGACCCGGACGACAACGAGGACATGTTTGCGACCGAGGGCGAGTCGATGGCCGACGTGCTCGCCTGGAGCGCGGCCTGCTTCGCCCACGCCGACATCCTGCGCGAGCACGTCGACGGTCGGGTCGGGCTGCGCTCCGAGGGCAACAACCTGCCGGAGTGGGACGAAGGGCGCTGGGCCCGGTACGTCGAGCGCCTCACCCGCATCGCCGACGAGCGCGCCTGAGCCCGTGGAGCTGAGCGAGGCCGTCACCGACGTCTACGCAGCGCCCCTGGCCGACTTCGTCGCCACCCGCACCCGGTGGGTGACCGCGGCCAAGGACGAGGGCGACGCCGATCTGGCCGCCGCGATCAAGGCCCTGCGCAAGCCGACCGTCCCCGCGCACCTCGTCAACGTCGTCGCGCGGGAAGAGCCGCAGGTCGTGGCCGCGCTCCTCGCTCTCGGCGAGCGGATGCGCGCCGCCCAGGCCAGTGGCGACGGAGCCGCGCTCGCAGCGGCCCGACCTGAGCGAAGGGAGTGCATCGACGCCTTCGTCGCGGCCGCCGGTCGCGCCGCCCACGAGCACGGCCTGGGCTGGTCCGCCGGCGTGCAGGACTCCGTGGCGGCGACGGCCGTCGCCGCGCTCGCCGACGAGGCGAGCGGCACGGCGGTGGCCTCGGGTCAGCTGCTCCGCCCTCTGGCGTACGCCGGCTTCGGTGAGGTCGAGCTCGACGACGCGGTGGCGACCCCCCTTCGCCTCCTGCCGCCCCTGCCGGACGACCCCGGCGACGACACGGAGGAGGTCAGCGCCGAGGAGCGCGCTCGGCAGGCAGCCCTCGAGGCCGCGCGCGACCGGCTGCGCGACGTCGAGCGGGAGCTGGCCGCCGCCCGCCTCGCCGAGTCGGAGGCGCGGGCCGCGCTCGTCGCCGCCCGCGACCGCACGAAGGACCTCGAGACACGTGTGGCACGTGAGGCCGATGAGGTGGTGCGGCTCGAGACACGCCCGGGCGCCGGACGTGCACGACAACGGCCGAGAAGCGCGGGATCATAGCCCTCATGAGCACGGCGCGCACGACTTCTCCCCGCACCGCCCCGACCGACCTGCCGACCTGGGCCATCCAGGCGGAGGACCTCGAGGCCATGCTGGCGACCGACGACGACACGGTGGACACCGCGGTCATCCCGCGACTCGCCTACCGCGAGGCCGTCGAGGAGGCGGCCGTCCCTGGCCAGACGATCGTCACCGAGCCGGCCGACGAGGTCGAGCACGTCGCCGCACCCGTGGGCCACAACCTGCGCCGCCGCCACGCCAGCCCAGAGTCGGTCGCGGCCATCCGCCGCAACCTCATCGCGGTCGCCTGCGTGCTGGCCGCCGTCGTCCTCATCGGCGCGGCCGCCACCTGGCTCGCCGGCTGGATCGCCCTCGGCGTCTGGACCCTGCTCGTCGTCGCCGGCGCCATCGCGATCCGCCGCTCCAACTCGCGCTACACGGCACGGCACAGCCGCTACACCCCGCGGCACGCCTGACCCGACAGAGACGCACGCCACGGGCGGCAGGGGAGTCCTCCCCTGCCGCCCTTGGCGTGTTCTCGCTAATCTGGCCCGAGGTGGGGCCCTGGCAGTCGGCGCCCGACCGGATCGACGACCACGATCGGGAGGACGAGCATGCGCCGCGTGCGCACACGAGACATCGCCGCGCTGGCCTGCGCCGCCTCGCTGCTGACCCTGAGCGCCTGCGGCGACGACGAGTCCGGCACGTCCGACCCGACCTCGTCCGCCACGGCGAGCAACGCGACGACCTCCGACGACGAGCACGCCATGGAGCAGGTCCGGGCGATCGACAAGCAGCTTCGCGCCGCGGACCCCAGCAAGCCCCTGCCCGAGGACGCCACCTGGGCGACCGATGGCTTCCGCACCCGCTTCGACGCGGCAGCCGCCGACTTCACCGAGGCGGGCGCGGTCTTCACGGGCAAGATCACGACCGAGTCACTGCATCTCGGCGAGTCCGACCCCGATGCTCCGGGCGGTGGGCAGCTCACCGCATATGCCTGCACGGTCGACACCACGCGCATCATCGTCGACGGCAAGGACGTCACGGCGCACCCCAACGACCCGACCAAGGTGCTGCCCAAGAAGCCTCGGCACGACACCTACCTCAACACCTACTCCACGACCGACGACGGCACGACCTGGCAGCTCGACCGGTCGCGCAACCTACCTGACAAGGACAAGAAGGGGACCCCGTGCGACGCCTAGCCACCACGCTCCTCGCCGGAGCCCTCCTGCTCTTCACGCCCGCCCTCCCGCAGGCCAGCGCCACGGCCGACTGCCGAGAGGGTGGTCGAGGAGACACCGGAGGTGGCTCCGTCATCGTCGGCGCCGACTGGTGCCAGTCCGGCGGCAACAACGGCGGCAACGACAACAGCGGCGGCAACAACAGCGGCGGCAACTACAACGGCAACAACGGCGGCGGCACCACCGGTGGTCAGTCGGAGTCCGGCGACTCGACCTCGTCCGGCCCGCGCATGTACACGATGGCGGAGGTCATCGAGATCTGCATGCGCGACGGCGACGCCCTGTCCATCTCGTGCATGGCGGCGTACAACGACCGCATCATCCGCGAGGATGACGCGACCGAGGACGCGCCGGCCGACGAGACGCCTGCGCAGGCCATCGCCCGCGCCCGCATCACCGCCATCAGCCGGCTCGACCTCAGCCGCCCGGAGATCGGCGCCTCCCCGTGCCAGACCGACACCGGCGCCTGCCGCGGCACCGTCGGCCTGCCCGTCTGGCTGTGGGTCGGCGACGGCACCGGCGGTGCGCTGCCCTCGATGTCGACCACGGCCACGGCCGGCCCATACTCCGTGACCGCGACCGCCAAGGTCTCCAAGGTGAAGTGGTCGCTCGGGGACGGCACGACGACCACCTGCACGACCACCGGCACCAAGTACGACTCGGCGACGCACGGCTGGTCGGACCCGACCTGCGGCTTCGCCTCCGGCTGGTCCACCGCCGGCACGCACACCCTGACGGCCAGCTACGTCTGGGAGATCTCGATCTCGGGTGACGCCACGGGCTCGGCGACCCAGACCATGTCCTCCACCGAGCAGGTCACCGTCGGCGAGCTGCAGTCCGTGGTCACGCAGAAGGGCTGACCGGCCGGACGGTGAGCACCTGGGCGAGGGTGCCGAAGGCCCCTCGCTCGTCGTGGAGCACGCTGGAGGTCAGCCCGTGGCCGGCGGGTCCGAAGGAGACCGTCGTGTCGAGCCCGAGCCAGCCCGGCTCGGGCTGGCGGAAGAGGTGCGCGGTGAGATCGACGTTCGGGAAGAGGACCTCCCGGGGTGAGGCGAGGACGTTCATCCCGTTGGCGATGTCGAGGAGACCAGCCGTCGCGGCGAGGTGACTGTGCGGCTCGTCGACGAGCGGCACGTCGGTGCGCACCCACACCCGCCCGCGCCCCGGCTCGACCGCCTCGCGGCGCACCTCGACGCTCTCGATGAATCCTCCCGTCCACACGCTGCTCGGGTCCCACGGCTCGGTGTCACCCGGCGCCGGCATGGGCGGCAGGTCGCTGTGCTCGAGGGCGCTGGTCTCTCCGGCGGCGACGAGCCAGGCCCGGGCGACGGCGACCGCGCGGCCCCCGTGCGAGAGCGTCGCCTCGACGAGCTCGATGGTCCGCCCCGGCCGCACGACGCGCACCTCGTGCGTGCACGGCTGCACGGGGACGGGCCCGAGGATGTCGCAGGCCAGCCGAACGAGCGGCAGCCCGTCGTCGCGGCGAGCGTCGCGGTCGACCTCGACGAGATGGGCGAGCAGGCCGAGGGCCGGCGCGATGTGCTGCTCGCTCTGCGTCCAGGCGCCGCCGGTGTGCGCCGTGGGGCGGACGGTCAGGCTGTCGATGCGCTCGAAGTAGGCCATGGGCCCATCAGACCACCCGGTGTCACCGGTCTGGTGGCAGGCACGCTCGCGCTGCTCAGCTCAGCAGCGCTGCGAGCGTGCCGCCGAGCTCGGTCGCCGCCTCCAGCGCCGCGTCGTCGACGTCACCGACGACCTCGAGGGTCTCGGCGGCCTGACGCCAGTCGAGCGCCTGGACGATGGAGCCCACCGCCCGCACGGCACCGGTGACGTCGTACCGACCGTGCACCCAGAGGCCGTAGGGCCGCTTCGCGGTGGAGCCACCGCCCCCTTCGCCGGCCCCGCCGGAGTCGTCGAGTGCTCCGCCGACCTGGAGGAAGGTCGAGTCGAAGAAGTGCTTGAGGGCCCCTGACATGTAGCCGAAGTTGGCCGGGGTGCCGAGCAGGTAGCCGTCGGCCGAGAGCACCTCGTCGGCGCTCGCCTCGAGGGCGGGGACGACGTGCACCTCCACGCCGTCGAGGTCGGGGTGTCGGGCCCCCGCGAGCGCCGCGTCGAGCAGCGCGCGGGTCGACCGGGTCGGGCTGTGGTGGACGACGAGCAGACGAGCCATGCCCGCCATCCTGCCCTCAGAGACGGGCGATGACCACGACGAGCACGGGCAGGCTCGCCGCGAGGACGACGAGGGTGTCAGCCGGGCGCCAGGGGGCCGGCTCGGCCCAGGTGCGGCGGGCGGACGAGGCGAAACCGCGAGCGTCCATGGCCACCGCGAGCGTCGCGGCCGACCCGAGGGAGCGCATCAGCATGCCGAAGGTCGAGGCCCACAGGTGCGCGACGAGCGTGCGCGGGTGCCGCCACGAGACTCCCTGCCCCCGCAGGCGGCGGGCCCAGCCGATCTCGGTCCACGCGGCACCGAGGGTCTGCACCCGCTGCAGGGCAGCGCCGAGCGCCACGACGGGCCGGGCGGGCAGCCGCAGCCGCTGGCCGAGGTGGTCCGCGAGGTCGTCCGGGTCGACGTAGGCGAGCGTGATCGCCGACGGCACCACGATGACGAGCAGACGCAGAGCGGCCGACAACGCCGTGTCGACATCACGCGACCCGAGGAGCCAGGTCGACCACCCGACGCCGACCGCGCCGACGAGCCCCGGCAGGAGCCGGATCGCCAACCCGCACCACCGCCCGACGACCCAGCCGGGGCCGGGCCGGTTGGCCAGCCCGATGACCGCGCCCACCCCGAGCAGCGCGAGGACGACGAGCGAGGTGCGCCAGCCGGGCGAGAGCACCGCGGCGACCATCGGGATCGCGGCGGCGGCGAAGAGCGACAGCGGACCACAGGCCGACAGGACCGCGCGGGGCGTGGAGCGGGTCGGCCCCGGCGAAGGGGGTGACACCGGCTCGACGGCGTCGACGAGGGCCATGAGGTCGGGGTCGTGGGAGGCCGTGACGACGGCACCACCGCGGGCACGCTGCGCGAGGAGCAGCCCGACGACCGCGGCCCAGGTGCCGCGGTCCTGCCCGACGGTCGGCTCGTCGGCGAGCACTGCTGCGGGACCGTGGGCGAGGGCTGCGGCGACGGCGAGGCGACGCTGCTCGCCACCCGAGAGGGTCTGCGGGTCCGCCCGCTCGAGGTGGGCGAGCCCGAGGGCCTCGAGCAGCTGTCGGGCCCGGGCCGTGGCGGCGGCCTCGTCGCGCTCGCCGAGCGTGCGGCCGGTGAGCAGCACCTCGTCGAGCACGGTGCGCGTGAGCAGCGCGCTGGAGCTCCACGTGGGGCACCCACCCGAGCAGCGGGGCGATCTCGGTCGCGGGGAGCTCGCCGACCTCACGCCCTTCGGCCGTGGTGACCCGGCCGGAGACCGGGGTGACGAGTCCGGCCAGCGCGGCCAGCCAGGTGCTCTTGCCGCCGCCGCTCGGGCCGACGAGCGCCGTCGCCCGGCCGCCGGTCACGGCCAGCGGCTGCGCGACGAGCGCGGTCGCCGACTCGCTGCTGCCGTCGAGGTGGTTGCGTCGGCGCTCGACCCGCAGGGCCTCACCCTGCAGGAGGGGGGCACCCCCGTCGACCGGGCGGGCGAGCGGCCCGAGCGGCACGCTCAGGGGTTCCGGCGCGGCGACCCCGGGGACCCAGATACCCTCCGCGGCGAGCCGCGGCCCGTGCTCCTCGAGCACGACCGCGGGCGGTCCGTCGTGCAGCACCCGACCGTCGCGGCCGAGGACGACGAGCCGCTCGCAGTGCTCGACCCACGGCTCGATGCGGTGCTCGACGACGATGGTCGACACGCCGGCGGCACCACGGAGGACGGCGTCGCGCACGGTGGCGGCACTCGTCTCGTCGAGCATGGCGGTCGGCTCGTCGAGCAGCAGCAGCGAGGGCTGGAGGGCGAGCGCACCGGCGAGCGCGACGCGCTGGGTCTGCCCGCCGGAGAGGGCACTCGTCGGCGTCGCGGGGTCGAGGTCGCCGAGCCCGACCGCGGTGAGCGCGGCAGCGACCCGGGCCGGCATGGCGTCAGCGGCCACCCCGACGTTTTCGAGACCGAAGGCGACGTCCCGCCCCACGGTGGCGGCGACGGTGCCTGACCCGGGCTCCTGGAGGACGAGGCCGACCGCACCGGGCCGCTCACCCGGCGGGCTCCCTTCGATCGTGACGGTGCCCGTGAGGTCACCCGAGTCGACGGTGAGCAGCAGCCCCGCGAGCGCCCGCAGCAGCGTCGACTTGCCCGAGCCGCTCGGCCCGACGAGCAGCACCCGCTGGCCAGCGGGGATGCTGAGGTCGATCTCCCGCAGGACCGGCTCCTTTCGTCCGGCCGGTCGCCAGGTGAGCCCGCGGACGGCGACGGAGCGGTCCGCGGGCCCGCCGGTGGTGTCGGGGATCAGACGGCCCTCCGCTCGAGGACCTCCTGGCCGGGCGGGAAGGGGTTGAGCGCACCGGCCTCCGCGAGCGCCCGGGTGAGCAGCCACCCGCCGATGCCGGCGATGACGACACCGGAGACGACCATGAGGGGCAGGTAGGCGAGCTTCCAGGCCCACGCCCAGTCGGTGAAGTAGGCACCGATCTCGTAGACCCACTCCAGGGGCGCCGACAGGGCTCCCGCGAGGACCGCGACGGCGGGGCCGAAGGCCTTGTAGGCGAAGATCGCGAAGGCGAGCTCGGCGCCGATCCCCTGGGCCAGGCCCGAGACGATCGTCGTGACGCCCCACTGGTTGCCGAAGAGCGCGGAGACAGTCGCGGCGATGAGCTCGCAGGCGATCGCGGCACCGGGCCGGCGCACGACGAGGCCCCCGACGACCCCGGCGATGAACCAGAAGCCGACGAAGAGGCCGAAGAGGGGCTGGAAGGCGAGCCCGAGGGCGGAGATCGGGCCGTTGTACAGCAGTCCGTACCCCCAGTAGGCGACGCCGAAGGCCACGCCGAGGAAGGCGATGGTCAGCAGGTCGACGGTCCGCCAGCCGAGGAGCGGACGGGTGGCGAGGACGGTCCCGGCGCGGGTCGCGCCCGTGGACTTCGTGGTGGGCATGCGTACTTCTCCTGTGTGGTGTGACTCCACAGGGCGGGCCGGCGCCAACCGCGACGGCGAGGCCGTCCGGCGACGACGGTCCGTGAGACTCGACTCCCTACGCCGGTGCGAACCGGATCAGGTACGAGGGTCTGCGGTCGCCCGCACTCTCAGCGCTGTTGCGCTCCCCTGTCGTGCCCCTCCAGCATAGGCCTGTGGCAGGGTTGGTCCCGTACCGGGTGGCGCGGACCGTGACCACCTCTCACGCATGGCGAAAGGACCCCTCATGGGCAACGTGGTGTGGAAGCTGTTGGGCAGCGGATCGGCGATCCTCGCCGGCATCGTCGCCAACAAGGTGATCACCGAGGTGTGGAAGAAGGCCGGCCGAGACACCGAGATCGACCCGACCAACCCCAACACCTCCTTCGGGGAGGCCCTCGCCTATGCGGCCCTCGCCGGTCTGGCCGTCGGCCTGGCCCGCACGATGACCACCCGTCAGGCGGCGGCGATCTACCAGAGGTCCGCCGGTCACCTGCCCAAGCCGATGCGCGAGGACGTCGAGAAGGAGCTGGGGCTCGAGTCGTGATGCAGGGCATCTCCATCACCGAGCCCGGCGACGCCGACGTCCTGCAGATCACGGAGGTCGAGGCACCCACCGCCGGGCCCGGTCAGGTCGTTGTCGACATGGTCGCCGCCGGCGTCAACCGCGCGGACGTCATGCAGCGGCTGGGTCACTACCCGCCGCCGAAGGGCGCCTCCCCCCTGCCGGGCCTCGAGGTCTCGGGCAGGGTCCTCGAGGTCGGCCCCGAGGTCGAGGGCTGGTCCGTCGGCGACGAGGTCTGCGCGCTCGTCGACGGCGGCGGCTACGCGGAGCGGGTCCTCGTGCCTGCGGCCCAGCTGCTGCCGATACCGAAGGGAGTCGACCTCACCTCTGCCGCAGGCCTGCCCGAGGTGGCGTGCACGGTGTGGTCCAACGTCTTCATGACCGCCAACCTCCAGCCCGACGAGACCTTCCTCGTCCACGGCGGGTCGAGCGGCATCGGCACGATGGCGATCCAACTGGCCAAGGCCGCCGGAGCCCGGGTCGCTGTCACCGCGGGCAGCGAGGACAAGCTCGCCTTCTGCCGCGAGCTCGGGGCCGACATCGCGATCAACTACCGCGAGCAGGACTTCGTCGAGGAGGTCCGGGCGGCGACCGACCGCCACGGCGCCGATGTCGTGCTCGACCTCATGGGCGCGAAGTACCTGCCACGCAACGTCGACGTGCTCGCCACGGCAGGCCGTCTCGTCGTCATCGGTCTCATGGGTGGCCGGAAGGGCGAGCTCGACCTCGGCAAGCTGCTCAGCAAGCGCGCCGCGGTCATCGCGACCTCGCTGCGCGCCCGCCCCGCCGGGGAGAAGGCGGCGATCGTCGCCGCCGTCCGCGAGCACGTGTGGCCCCTGATCGAGGCCGGCGCGGTGCGCCCGATCGTCCAGGGCGCCCACCCGCTCGAGCGGGCCGCGGATGCCCACCGCGAGCTCGAGGCGAGCGGCCACATCGGCAAGATCCTCCTCACCGCCTGACCTCTCCCCTTCCCCGCCCTTTGCTCCGTCCTGGGCGCACGGGGTGAGACTCAGTCGCCGATCTCGGCGCCCATCGCCCGACCGGCGGTCCGCCCGGAAAAGATGCACCCGCCGAGGAAGGTGCCCTCGAGGGCGCGGTAGCCGTGCACGCCACCGCCGCCGAATCCCGCCGCCTCCCCGGCCGCGTACAGACCGGGGATCGGCTGCCCGTCGCTGCCGAGCACCCGTGCCGACAGGTCCGTCTCGAAGCCGCCGAGGGTCTTGCGGGAGAGGATGTGCAACTTGACGCCGACGAGCGGGCCCTTCTTGGGGTCGGTCAGCTTGTGCGGCGGGTAGGCCCGCTTGGAGATCTTGTCCCCGACGTAGGAGCGGGCCACGCGCATCGCGGCGATCTGGGCGTCCTTGCCGTAGGGGTTGTCGAGCTGGGCGTCGCGCTCGTCGACCTGCTTCTTCACGAGGGCGGGGTCGAGTCGCGGCTCGCCGTCCTCGACGAGCTCGTTCATCTTGGCGACGAGCTGCTCGACGGTGTCGGCCTGGACGAAGTCAGCCCCCTGGTCGAGGAAGGCCTGCATCGACGGCGTGACGTCGGCGAGCGAGCGCTTGCGGATGACCCCGGCGACCTCCTTGCCCGTGAGGTCCTGGTTTTGCTCCGAGCCGGAGAGGGCAAACTCCTTGCCGGCGATCGACCGGTTGGTGATGAACCACGAGTGGTCGTGCCCGGTGGCGCGCAGGTGCTCCAGCGTGCCGAGGGTGTCGTAGCCGGGCAGCAGCGGCGCCGGCAGGCGGTTGCCCTCGGCATCGAGCCACATCGAGCTCGGCCCGGGCAGGATGCGGATGCCGTGCTGCGCCCAGATGGGGTCCCAGTTGCGGATCCCCTCGACGTAGTGCCACATGCGGTCGCGGTTGATGAGGTTGCCGCCGGCCGCCTCGGTGATGCCGATCATGCGTCCGTCGACGTGCGCGGGCACGCCGGTCACCATGTGCTTCGGCGGCGCGCCGAGGCGCTCGGGCCAGTTGGCGCGCACGAGGTCGTGATTGCCGCCGATGCCGCCGGAGGCGACGAGGACGACCGGCGCGCGCAGCTCGAAGCCGCCGATGCTGTCGCGGTTGGTCGCGACGCCCCGCTCGGCACCGTCGTCCGCCAGCCGGGCTCCGCGGACGCCGACGACGGCACCCCCTTCGACGATGATCTCGTCGACGCGGTGGCGGTGGGCGTAGGTGATCAGGCCGCGCTCCTTGGCCTCGGCGACCCGTCGGGCGAAGGGGGCGACGACCCCCGGCCCCGTGCCCCACGTGATGTGGAATCGCGGCACGGAGTTGCCGTGCCCGTGCGCTGACCCGTCGCCGCGCTCGGCCCAGCCGACGATGGGGAACCAGCGCATGCCCTGCTGGTGCAGCCAGGAGCGCTTCTCGCCGGCGGCGAAGTCGAGGTAGGCCTGCGCCCACTGCCGCGGCCAGTGGTCCTCGTCGCGGTCGAAGCCGGCCGTGTTCATCCAGTCCGAGTGCGCGAGCTCGGCGGAGTCCTTGATGCCGAGGCGGCGCTGCTCGGGGCTGTCGACGAAGAACAGTCCTCCGAAGGACCAGTGCGCCTGCCCCCCGAGGTTGGCCTCGCTCTCCTGGTCGACGAGGAGGACCTTGCGACCGGCGTCGGCGAGCTCCGCCGCCGCGACGAGTCCGGCCAGCCCGTGGCCCACGACAATGGCGTCTGCATCCATGGGGTGACTCTAATACTCATTACCCACGAGTAGCGAAGGGGTCTCCCCGAGCCTGCCTACAGTGGTCACGTGCGTCGACTCGCCCGCCTGAGGACCCCCGCGCTCGCCCTGCTCGTGGCCGCGGTGGCGCTGCTCGGTGGCCTCGTGACCGCCTCGCTCTGGCCCGTCACCGTCGAGACCGACTACTACGCCGCCGACGTGCACCTCTCCCCGAGCTGGGCGGACCGCTCACGGATCGGCACGGACACCGTCGTCGGCAGCGTGTCCGCGCAGTTCGCCGGCGTCGCGCCCGGGGTGCAGGTCTCGCCGCGGGTCAAGCCCGAGATCACCCAGCTCGTCGCCTCCGGCGACCTCGGTGCGACGGCGCTGGACGTCAGCCCGCAGGAGCGCTCGCGCGTCATCCGTGAGGCGGCGACCGGTGTGGGGTGGCGCTTCGGGGTCGGTGCGCTCGGCGGGCTCGGCCTCGCCCTCGGGGCCGTGGGTCTGCGGCGGCAGGCCCTCCCTTCGGCCCGCACGACGCTGGCGGCGAGCGCCGCCACCGCTGTCGCCTGCGCCGGCCTCGGCCTGTCGACCCAGCGCACCTACGACCCGGACCGGCTCGTCGCGCTCCACTCCACCGGCCTGCTCCAGCTGGCCCTCGACAACCGCGGTCTGCTCGACGACGTCGAGGCACGCGCCGACCAGGCGACGCCCTACCTGCGCAACCTGCTCGCCCTCTCCTCGGCCCTGCAGGAGGAGTACGCGCCCGAGGCCGCGCCCGACGGCGAGGCGCTCACGGTGCTGCTCGTGTCGGACATCCACTCGAGCAACCAGTACGCCCTGATGCGCACGATCATCGAGGAGCAGGGGGTCGACGTCGTCATCGACTCCGGCGACCTCATCAACCTCGGGCACGTCGAGGAGGCGCGACTGAGCAACCTCTACGGGTCGATCGGCTCGCTCGGGGTGCCCTACGTCTTCGTCGCCGGCAACCACGACAGCAACGCCCCCGACGACACCGCTCTGCTCGACGACCTGGCGCGCACGCCGGGCGTGCAGCTGCTGCAGCCGGGGCCGGGCGAGTACCGCGAGGTGACGGTCGGGGGTCTGCGGATCGCGGGCTTCAACGACCCGCGCTACTACGGCGACGCCGACGACGGCACGACCGAGGCCCAGACCGAGGCCAGGGACAGCTGGCTCGAGGCCCTCGGCGAGGGGGCTCCCCCGGACCTCACTGTCTCGCACGAGGCACCGGCGCTCGATCGTGCACCCGGCCGGCTGCGGGTGCACGGCCACGGCCACGTGCCGCTGCTCGACGGCAACCGGTTGCAGGTGGGCACCTTCACCGGGGGCGGGACGCTGTCCCACTTCGTCGGTGGGCCCGACACGGAGCTCGGCGGCCAGCCGAGCAGCTTCGACGTGCTGACCTTCGACGACCGGTGCCGCGCCCAACGACTCACCCGCTACGAGTACCGCTCGGTCATCGAGGGGCGTCCGAGCTTCGACTCGCTGTCGGTGCTCAACGCCGGCCGGATCACGGACGCTCCGGACGAGGGGCGGACCTGCGGGGGCGACGAGCTCGAGGTCCGCCCGCTCGACCGGTGACGTGCTCCCCCGCTTCGTCCTGGCCGAGGTCCGCCGAGCACGCCGACGCCCCGGCCGCGCACGGCGACCGGGGCGTCGGGGTGGGCTCAGACCGCCGGGAAGACCGGCGGGTGGACCTTGGCCATCTCCTCGAGCACGCGCACGACCTGGCAGGAGTAGCCGAACTCGTTGTCGTACCAGACGTAGAGGACGATGCGGTCACCGGCGGTGATGGTCGCGCGGCCGTCGACGATGCCGGCGTGGCGGTTGCCGACGAAGTCCGTGGAGACGACCTCGGGGCTGTCGACGTAGTCGAGCTGCTTGTGCAGGTCGCCGTAGAGGGAGGCCTGGCGGAGGAAGTCGTTGAGGGCCTCGCGCTCGACCGCCTTCTCGAGGGTGAGGTTGAGGATCGCCATCGACACGTTGGGGGTGGGGACGCGCACCGAGTTACCGGTGAGCTTGCCCTCGAGCTCGGGCAGCGCCTTGGCCACGGCCTTGGCGGCACCGGTCTCGGTGAGCACCATGTTGAGCGCTGCGGAGCGGCCGCGACGCTCGCCCTTGTGGAAGTTGTCGATGAGGTTCTGGTCGTTGGTGAAGGAGTGGACCGTCTCGATGTGGCCGCCGACGACGCCGTACTCGTCGTTGATGACCTTGAGCGCCGGGACGATGGCATTGGTCGTGCACGAGGCGGCGGTGACGACGTCGGCGTCGCCGATCATCGCGTCGTTGATGCCGCTCACGATGTTGGGCAGGCCACCCTTGCCGGGGGCGGTGAGGAGCACGCGCGAGACGCCCGGGCACTGCAGGTGCTGGGAGAGACCCAGCTCGTCGCGCCACTTGCCGGTGTTGTCGACGACGATCGCGTTGTCGATGCCGTACTGGGTGTAGTCGACGCTCGCGGGGCTGTCGGAGTAGATGACCTGGATGAGCGTGCCGTTGGCGAGGATCGTGTTGTTGTCCTCGTCGACCGTGATCGTGCCGGGGAAGGAGCCGTGGACCGAGTCGCGGCGCAGCAGGCTGGCGCGCTTGGACAGGTCGTTGTCGGCGCCCTTGCGCACGACGATGGCGCGCAGCCGCAGTCCGTGGCCGGTGCCGGCGTGCTCGATGAGGATGCGGGCGAGCAGACGGCCGATGCGGCCGAAGCCGTAGAGGACGACGTCGGCGCTCTCGCCCTCGTCACCGCCGTGCTTGCCGATGACGTCGCCGAGCTCGGCGCGCAGGAAGTCCTCGAGGGAGACGTCCTCGCCGGTCTCGAGGCGGCGACGGTGCAGGCGCGCGACGTCGACGGAGGCGGGGCCGGGCTGGAGGGCGGTGAGCGCCTCGAGCAAGGGGAGGGTGTCGTCGAGGGTCAGCTCGATGTCGACGCGGCGGGCGAAACGGTGCGCCTTGAGGATGTCGGTCGGCGACTGGCCGAGGAGGGTGCGGCCGTGGATCGACGTCACGACGCCGAACTCGCGGTAGAGGCGGCCCACGACGGGGATCATCGCCTCGGCCTTGGCCTGTCGGTCGGCCCACTCGGCCAGGTGCTCGTCTGCTGCGGTGCTCTGCGGCGTCGTCGTCATGGGCCCAGATCGTAGCCGCTGACGCCTCGGGGACGGGCCCGGGACCGGCCCGAGACGATGGATCTCACACCGCTCAGCCGGGGGTCGTCACGTCGAAGAGCGCCTGCACCTTGGGAGCACCTCCGCAGGTGAGCTCGTGGGGCGCGCTCATCGTGCGCACGACATGACGAAGGGAGGACCGATCACCGTGGTCGAGGTGCACCAGCCAGGCATCGTCGCCCGCGGCCTCGAGGCGCGGCGGGGCGAGGTCGCGCAGGCGGACGGAGGCGTCGGTGCGCATCAGGTCGTGGGCCGCGGCCTGGGCGGCCGGGTGCCACGAGCAACGCCCGCGCCACCGGTCGAGGTCGACCCGTCCGTCGAGGTGGTCGAGCACGACGCGAAGGGCGGTGTCACCGGTGAGCCGGCCGTACTGCGAGCCCTCGGGCAAGAGGATCACGTTGCCGGCGAAGCGGTCGCCGCCCAGGTGGGTCGTCTCCCACACGGCACCGGGGAGGGCATCGTCGAGGACGGCGGCGACGACGCGGCCGTCGATGGCGCAGCACACGTCCTTGCGGCCGTGGGTGCAGACGAGCAGGAGCGGCTCGTCCGTCGGGTCGGGCAGGTCGTCGAACCTGCCGGCGAGCGCGACGAGGTCCTCCGGGGTCTGCCACGAGGCACGGCCCACGAGGCCGCGCCGGACGTCGACGAGGAAGACCGGCTGGAGCCCGTCGGCCTCGACGAGGTCTCCCTCGAGTCGACCGTGCCGGCGGATGAGCTGCAACCGCGCGCCGAAGCGTCCCAGCTGGACCGACAGGTCGTCGCCGACCTCGGTGAGTGGCGGGGCCTGGATCGGCTTGGGCGGCCAGGGGCCGGGGTGCCCGACGAGCATCCAGTAGCGCGCCGGTACCGCGGTGCCGACGGGCGCGTCGCCGCGCTCGAGGGCGGCGACCGAGCAGCGGAATCGCTCGGGGGGGCACGGGTTCGGTCATCTCCGAGAGCCTACGCGGCGCCTCTGGGCGCAAGGACCGCCACCCCGCCGACCACGAGGCGATAGGCGAGCGCCCGGTCCAGCGCGGCGCCCGAGCCCGTGAGCCACGTGGCGACCCCGTCGGCCTCGGCGGTCGTGAGCGGGAGGCGACCTGCTCGGCTGACGAGGTCGACGCCGGCCCCGGTCGGCTCGAGGCTGGCGCGCAGGTGCTCGCGGGGCACGACCTCGTGGTCGGCGAGCCCGTCGGCGAGCGCAGCCGCCGTCGCGACGGGGGGCGACCGGGGCGGGGCGCTGCGCGGCCCGCTGCTTGGGTGCGAGCAGGGCGGCGACCGCCGCGTCGTCGAGCGCGTCGACGGCCGTGTGGAGGGCCGCGCGCACGGCGGTCAGGTGCTCGGCGAGGTGGGTCGGGTCGCTGACGTCGACGCCGGGCGGCAGCGAGGTCCGCAGCTCCGGCTGCTCGGCGAGAGCGCGCCGGGTGCCGTCGAGCACGGCCTCGGCGAGGTGGTGCCGGTGCCAGACGTGCACGCCGATCGTCAGGTGGACGCTCACCCCGCCGAGCGCGGTGGCGGAGTGGAGCCAGCCACGCGGCACGTAGAGCACGTCCCCCGGCTCGAGCGTGACGTCGAGGTAGGGCTCGGCCGCGGCGGCCTGCTCCACCTGGGACCGACGGTCCTGCCAGGGCTGGTCGCGTAGCGGGTGCTCGTGGACGGGGGCGTGGAGGGACCACCGCTTGGTGCCCTCGGTCTGCAGGACGAAGACGTCGTGCACGTCGTAGTGGGCGGCGAAGCCGCGGTTGGCCGCCGGGGTCACGTAGGCATTGGCTTGCACGGGGTGCCCGAGGTCGGCCGCGAGCTCCTGCGCGAGGGCGAGCACGGGCGGATGGGTGCGGTGCAGTCCCTGCAGGACGATCGTGTGCCCGTCGGCGAAGAGCCGCAGCAGGGCCGTGTCGTCGACCTGGTCACGCACCCCGGCACCCACCCCGCCACCGCGGGTGAAGTCGGCATCAGCCAGCGTGCGACCTTCCTTGGCCACCCGGACGAAGGGGGCCCGCATCCCCCGGCGAGAGAGCAGCGCGTCGACGTCGTCGATGCCGAGCAGGGCACCGCCGGCGGGGAGCGCGTCGGCGCGGACGTGTCGAGGCTCGCGGCCCCAGGCCCGCGCGAAGTCGTCGGGTGCCAGGTCGGTCAGACGGGCGAGGCCGGTGCACCCCGTCGGTGCACCGGCCTCGTGGGGGTCGGTCACTCAGACCCCGCCGTCGGCGCCACCGTCACCAGCGGCACCGTCCGCGCCACCGTCACCGGCAGCACCGTCCGCGCCACCGTCGACCGGCAGCACCGTCCGCGCCACCGTCACCGGCAGCACCGTCCGCGCCACCGTCACCGGCAGCACC
>NZ_ALWX01000061.1 GCF_000297495.1 Janibacter hoylei PVAS-1
CACGGTCGACCTGACGGGCCGCGCCGCGTCCACCCACGACGTCACGAGACGCGAAGGGGGCAGCCGGGCACCTCCCCTTCGGTCAGGCCCTCGCCGGAGTAGTCCACGTGGTCCGGCCGCGGCGGGGTGCGCGGGATGATCCCGTCAGGGAGGCACTCATGGGCGCCAGCGTACGGCCGTCTCCCCCAGCGCGACCGGACCGGCGGGTAGCCTGCCCGGGACCACAGTCCCGCCCATCCCCTGGAGTCCGCATGCGCCCTGCCGCCCCGCGGCGCACCCGCCGTCAGCGCACCTGGTGGCGCGACCTGGTGAGCACGGACCTCGACCAGATGGGCCGCTCGTACCGACCGGCGATCGACGGCTACCGCGGGCTCTTCATCATCCTCGTCATGCTGTACCACTTCGGGGTCACGCAGCTGACCGGCGGATGGGTGGGCATCAACCACTTCTTCACCTTCTCCGGCTTCCTCATCGGCGGCATCCTCATCAAGGAGTGGCAGCGGCGGGGCCGGATCGACGCCGTGCGCTTCTACCTGCGGCGCGCTCGCCGGATCGTGCCGGCACTCGTCCTGCTCGTCGTCGCGGTGCTCGTGCACACCCTGCTCGTCAACTCCGGTGACCGGCCGCAGACCGCGGGCGATGCCTTCGCCAGCCTGACCTTCTGGCAGAACTGGCGCCTCATCGGCCGCGACGACCAGTACTTCGACGTGCTCGTCGAGCCCAGCCCGCTGCGGCACGTGTGGACCCTGGGGGTGGAGGAGCAGTTCTACCTCCTTGCGCCCTTCCTCGTCGCTGCCGTCCTCGTGCTCCGGCGCCGGTGGGCGCGCACGGCCGCCGTCCTCGGCCTGGCCGGGGTCAGCGCCGCGTGGACCGCGATGCTCGCCGACGGCGGCGCGACCGGCTCGCGCCTCTACTACGGCACCGACGTGCGGGCCCAGGCGATCCTCGTCGGCGTCGCCGTCGCGATGCTCCTCACGCCCGACCGGCGTGGTGACGCCCCCCGCCTCGGCCGCTCGACAGCCGAAGCCATCGGCTGGGCCGGCACCCTGCTGTCGATCTCGGCCTTCTTCGTCCTCGACGAGACCGGCCGGTGGATCTTCGAGAGCGGCGGCATGCTCCTCTTCGCCGTCATGGCCGCGTGCATGGGCGCATCAGCGCTCGACCCCCGCCCTCTGCTCATCAACCGGATCATCAGCTGGTCGCCCCTCGTGCACCTCGGCCAGATCTCGTACGGTCTCTACCTCTTCCACTGGCCCATCTCCCTGTGGTTGCCCGTCGACGGGCTCCCGCTCGTCGTCGCGATCGCGATCAAGCTCGCCCTGGCCTGGGTCTGCGCCGTGCTGTCCTACCGCCTCGTCGAGCTGCCGGTGATGATCGACGGCTTCCGCGCACTCGTCCCCCGCAGCCTGGGCCGCACCGCCCGGCAGTGGGCTCCGGCCGGAGTCGTCGCCGCGCTCGCCGCCGTGGCCTACGCCCTGAGCACGGTGTGGTCCCCGCTCATCGACGGGGACTGGGACGGCCGCCCCCTCGCCGCCGCGGCCGAGTACCAGCAGCCGGCGCAGGACCTGCGCGTCTCGGTCGTCGGCAGCTCGATCGCGCAGTCGATCCGCGACGGCTTCGACGGGGGCGACTACCCGGGCCTGGACGTCAGCGGCCACACGCGCCGCGGGTCCTGCAACCCCGTACCCATCACCTTCAAGTACCTCGGTGGTGGTGAGGTCGAGGAGGACGCGACGTGCGCCGCCTGGCGCGAGAGCTGGCCCGACGAGGTCCGCGGGGCGGACGCCGACATCGTCCTGTCCCCCATCGAGACCGCCCTGACCCAGCCGATCGTCCTCGACGGCCGCACCGTCGAGCCGGGCACCGAGGCGCATGCTCGCGAGGTCCGCCGCGCCCTCGACGCCCTGCTCGAGCAGACCCGCCGGGCTGGCGCCCGCCAGCTGCAGCTCATCAACGCCACCTGCCACGACGACCCGGCCACCGTGCGTGACGGCGAGGAGCTCGGCGCGGTCAAGATCGACCCGTCGCCCACCAACGAGGTCGTGTCCCGCTGGGCGAAGGGAGTGCAGGACCAGCGCGGTGACGTCTCCGCGGCGGTCCTCGACCTCAACTCCGCCGTGTGCGGGGAGGGGTACCGCTCGCAGATCAACGGCGCCGAGCTCTACGCCGACCGGGTGCACTTCTCCCGGCAGGGCTCCGAGCTCGTGTGGACCTGGCTCGCGCCCGAGATCGTCACCGCCTGGGGCTTCCGGGACGCGTGAGGGTCACCGGTCGGCGTAGTTCCTGCTGACCTGCCCCAGCAGCCACTTCCACAGCATCGGGGTCACCTCCGGCGAGAAGTGCAGGAAGTCGTTGTAGACCTGCACGCCGTGCAGCTCCTCGGGGTACCCGTCGGCGCACAGCGCCCCGTCGAGGTCCACGACCCGCACGTCGTCGGGGTGGGTCTCGGCCCAGGACTCGACGAGCCCGTTGAGGATCTCCGGGTTCTTGTACTCCGCGAGCATCTGCGGCTCCGACTCCAGGACCGCCTGGACCTCGTCCGGGATGTCGTCGGGGGGCAGGCGGCAGGGCACGTTGACGATCTGCACCTGCTCGGCCCCGGCTCCCTTCGCCTGGTCGTAGACGGTCTCGAAGCGATCGGTGATGACCTGACGGAAGCGCGGGTCGTCGAGCCAGAGCCGCTCGCCGTCGACGATGTGCGGCAGCCCGACGAGGGGCGAGGCGAAGAGCATGAGCACCTGGTCGTCGGCGGCCTCGAAGTCGGTGGTCCACTGCTTCTTCTGCGTGACGCACCACGGCTCGGTCTTCTTCGACAGACCGGGAGCCCAGCTGATCGGCTCGTCGAGGAGGTCGCAGCCCTCCCGTGCGTGGTTGTCGATCTGCACCCCGGGGAACTGCGCCGCCGGGAAGCGCTCGCCGAGGAAGTAGGGCACCGAGTCGCCGAGGATGCCGATCCGGGTGGGCGCGTCCGGGACGTACTCCACCTGCCCGTCGACGATGTCCGGCAGGTCGGCCACGGTCGCCGTCGGCGCGGTCGACTGCTGCTCCGGCGCGGTCCGGACGAGCCCGAGGCCGAGGACGGCGACGAGGACCACGGGCAGGACGGCGGCGAGCAGGGGCTCGCGCGTCCGCGGCAGGACCCCACGGATCCCGCGCGCGATGACCGGCTCCTCGAGGTAGGTGTACGAGACGTGCGCGATGGCGACGGTGAGAGCCATCCCGACGACGAAGACCGCGATGGTGCTGTCACCCAGCGAGGTCTGGGCCAGCATGACGTAGATCGGCCAGTGCCAGAGGTAGAGGCCATAGGTGCGCTCCCCGACGAAGGCCAGCGGCGCCCAGGAAAACAGCGTGCGTGTCGGGTTGGGCCGCGGGTCGGCGCAGGCGAGGACGAGCAGGACGCTGCCGATGCCGAAGAAGAACATCCCACCGTGGTTGAACATCCACCCGGTGTACGGCGTGATGATCGCGAAGCAGATGACCGACGACACGAGGCCGACGAGGCCGCCGACCCAGATGAGCGGCATCGGCAGGTCCGGCGGGGCGATGCCCTTGCCCTTGGGAGCGCGCAGCACACCGATCGCGGCACCGAGGAAGAGCGCCTGGGCCCGGGTGTCGGTGCCGTAGTAGAGCCGCGGGTAGTCCGACTGGTCGTGGAAGCCGAGCATCGCGGTCCACACCGCGGAGGCGACCGCGCCCAGCACGAGGACGGCCATCGAGATGCGGCGGTTGCGGAAGAGCACGTACAGGCCGATGAGGACGAGCGGGGCGACGATGTAGAACTGCTCCTCGATCGCCAGCGTCCACGCGTGACGAAGGGGAGAGGCGCCGCCA
Organism: Janibacter hoylei PVAS-1; assembly: GCF_000297495.1. GTDB lineage: Bacteria > Actinomycetota > Actinomycetes > Actinomycetales > Dermatophilaceae > Janibacter > Janibacter hoylei. The sequence continues at coordinate 3,835 of NZ_ALWX01000061.1, forward strand.
GCCGTCCCGAAGTACTGGTCCTCCTGGTGGATGAGTCGCCAGTTCATGACGTACCCGAGCGTCGCCAGGACGTCGCCGCCGAGCTTGCGGCGGATGCCTTCGGGAGCCGCGAGCGCGCCCCAGGCCATGACGACGAGGAGCATCACGAGCAGTGCCGGCAGCAGGCGGCGGATCCGCCGCTTGTAGAAGCCCCACACGTCGATCGAGCCGTAGCGGGACTGCTCGGCCGTCAGCAGACGCACGATGAGGAACCCGGAGAGGACGAAGAAGAGGTTGATCGTCACCCACATGCCCTCGAGCTGGGTCAGCCCGAAGTGGAAGGCGATGAACAGGAGGATGAAGACGCCTCGCAACCCGTCCAGAGCCGGGCTGTACCCCGTACGCACCTTCGACACCTGTGTCCCTCCCTCGCGGCCCGCCGTGCGGCATGCTACCCGTGGCAGGTCTTCGGCACGCCCGTGGTGCGTGCGACACTGATCGCTGAGCAGCTCGACGCACGAACGAAAGAGGCACCCGATGACGGACACCGAGGTCAAGCACGGTCTGGAGGGCGTCGTCGCCTTCGAGTCGGAGATCGCCGAGCCCGACAAGGCCGGCGGCAACCTGCGCTACCGCGGGGTCGACATCAACGATCTCGTCGGCAAGGTCTCCTTCGGCCGTGTCTGGGGCCTGCTCGTCGACGACTCCTTCGACCCGGGCCTCCCCCCGGCCGAGCCCTTCCCGCTGCCGGTCCACAGCGGCGACATCCGTGTCGACGTGCAGTCGGCCCTCGCACAGCTGGCTCCTCTGTGGGGCTTCAAGCCGCTCCTCGACATCGACGACACGCAGGTGCGCGACGACCTGGCCCGCGCTTCGGTCATGGCGCTGTCCTTCATCGCCCAGTCGGCGCACGGGCAGCACTCGGCGATGGTGCCGCAGGCCCGGGTCGACGAGGGCAAGAACATCGTCGAGCGCTTCATGATCCGCTGGCGCGGCGAGCCCGACCCCAAGCACGTCGAGGCGATCGACGCCTACTTCATCTCCGCGGCCGAGCACGGCATGAATGCCTCGACCTTCACCGCGCGCGTCATCGCCTCGACCGGCGCCGACGCCGCCGCCTGCCTCTCTGGGGCCGTGGGCGCGATGTCCGGCCCGCTGCACGGTGGCGCCCCCTCGCGGGCGCAGCACATGATCGAGGGCGTCGAGCGCACCGGCGACGCGACGAAGTACGTCAAGGAGGCGCTGGACCGCAAGGAGCGCCTCATGGGCTTCGGGCACCGCGTCTACCGGGCCTACGACCCGCGCGCGGCCGTCTTGCGCGACACCTGCAAGCGCCTCGGCGCCCCGCGCTACGAGGTCGCCCTCGAGCTGGAGAAGGCCGCCATCGCCGAGCTCGCGGACCGCTACCCGGAGCGCAAGATGGAGACCAACGTCGACTACTGGGCCGCGGTCCTGCTCGACTTCGCCGACGTCCCCGGCGAGATGATGACCCCGCTCTTCGTCTGCGCCCGCACCGCCGGCTGGTCGGCCCACGTGCTCGAGCAGAAGCGCACCGGCCGCCTCATCCGCCCGAGCAGCAAGTACACCGGTCCCGGCCCGCGTCCGATCACCGACGTCCACGGCTACGACCTGCTCCCCGGCTGATGCGTACCGTCGCGATGGCCCTCGCCGCCACCGCCACCCTCGCCCTGGCGGCGTGCGGTGGCGACGGGGGCCCGGGCCCGACGGCCGGCAGCACCTCCAAGGACGCCCCGATCCCCTCGTCGACGCCCTCGGCCTCCGCCTCGTCCACGGCGCCGTCGTCGACGTCGAAGGGAGCCGGGACCACGAGCTCGTCGAGCCACCGGTCCCCGTCGAGCTCCGCCCCCTCGTCCACGTCGACCGACACGGGCACGCCCTTCGACGCGGACGAGTTCACGAGCAAGCTCGAGGCCGCGGTCGACGCCAACCCGACAGTGGCTCTCGACGTGCGGATCGGGCCGAAGGACTCCCCCGCGGCCACGGCCACCGGGAAGCAGGACCTGGCAGACAACGCCCTGGAGATGGAGGTCTCCGTCGGGTCCCAGCAGCTGACCTACCGCCTCGTCGACGGCCAGTACTACCTCGCCCAACCACCCAAGTGGGTCCCGGTGACCAAGGACTCGACCAACCCCCTCATCCAGCAGGCCCTGAGCCAGACGGAGCTGCTGAGCATGCGGACCCAGCTCGACGCCTTCATCGCCGGCGTCGAGTCCGCGGGCGACAAGGGCACCGAGGAGATCGACGGCGTGTCGACGACTCACTACACCGCGACGGTCCGCACCGCCGACGTCCGTCGCGAGCTGGGCCTGGACCAGGACCCCAACGGACCGGCGACGGCCATCTACGACGTGTGGCTCGACGACGACGACCTCATCCGCAAGATGTCCTTCACGCAAAACGGCGCCGAGGCCGAGCTCATCGCCACGGACTGGGGCAAGCCGCTCACCATCAGCAAGCCCACGTCCTCCGAGCTGGCGAAGGTCGGTTGACGTCCGTGACTGCCGACATCACCATCCCCGAGGAGCTGCGGCCCCGCGACGGCCGTTTTGGCTCGGGCCCCTCGCTCGTCCGCCCCGAGCAGCTCGACCACCTCGTCACCCTCGGCCAGACCGTCCTCGGCACCTCGCACCGTCAGGCGCCGGTGCGCTCCCTCGTCGGCGGGCTGCGCGAGGGGCTCGGCGAGCTCTTCGCGCTGCCCGACGGCTACGAGGTGGTCCTCGGCAACGGCGGGTCGACCGCCTTCTGGGACATCGCCGCGCTCGGGCTGGTCCGCGAGCGGGCCCAGCACCTCGTCTTCGGCGAGTTCTCGAGCAAGTTCGCCGCGGTGACCCGCCGCGCCCCCTTCCTCGCCGAGCCCGACGTGCGCTCGGTCGACCCCGGGTCGCTCGTCGCGCCCGAGGCGGTCGCCGGCGTCGACGCCTACGCCTGGCCGCACAACGAGACCTCGACCGGCGTCATGGCGCCGGTGCAGCGCCCGGCGGGGGTCGACGACGACGCCCTGGTCCTCGTCGACGCGACCTCGGGCGCAGGCGGCCTCTCGGTCGACATCGCGCAGACCGACGCCTACTACTTCGCACCGCAGAAGTCCTTCGCCTCGGACGGCGGCATCTGGTTCGCGATCCTCTCCCCTGCCGCGATCGCGCGGGCCGAGGAGATCGCGGCCACCGACCGGTGGATCCCCGACTTCCTCTCGCTGACCGCGGCGATCGACAACTCGCGCAAGGACCAGACGCTCAACACCCCGGCGGTGGCGACCCTGGCCCTCATGGCCGAGCAGGTGCGCTGGCTCAACGAGTCCGGCGGCCTCCCCTTCGCCTCCGGCCGCACCGCGGACTCCTCCTCACGGATCCACGCGTGGGCCGAGCAGGGGGATGCGACGAGCCTCTTCGTCGCCGACCCGGCCGCCCGCTCGCAGGTCGTGACGACGGTCGACTTCGATGACGACGTCGACGCGGCAGCGATCGCGGCGACCCTGCGTCAGCACGGCATCGTCGACGTCGAGCCCTATCGCAAGCTCGGTCGCAACCAGCTGCGCATCGCGACCTTCCCGGCGGTCGACCCCGACGACGTCACCGCGCTGCTCGCCTGCATCGACCACGTCCGCGAGCGCATCTGAGGCACCCGCGCGCGGGTCACAGCAGGGCCGAGAGCACGGCCACGAGGACGAGCGAGCCGAGGACGGCCCACGTCATGATCCGCCGAAACCGGGGCGTCATCGGGCGGCCTGCGGGACGTCGTGGGTGGGCGCGGAGGAGACGCGCACGCGCGGGCGGCGCTGGCTGGAGTAGGTCACCTCGACATTCTCGTGCCGCGCGAGCCAGAAGGACACCGCGACCAGCGTGATCCCGACCGCGACGGCCCCGATGCCGATCGTCCACCGCGGCCCGAGCACGTCACCGACCCAGCCGATGAGCGGCGCGCCGATGGGGGTGCCGCCGAAGAAGATCGCCATGTAGAGCGCCATGACCCGGCCGCGCATCACCGGGTCGGTGCGCATCTGGACCATGGCATTGGCCGTCGTCATCGTCGTGAGGGCGGTGAGGCCACATGCGGCGAGCGCGACGGCAAAGGTGGCGTAGGTCGGCGCGAGGGCGGCGAAGCCCGCGGCGAAGGTGAAGCCGACGAGCGAGAGCAGCAGCACCCTCAGCCGCGGCTCGCTGCGGCGCGCGGCGAGCAGGGCGGCGCTCAGCGAGCCGATCGCCATGATCGAGCCGAGCAGCCCGTAGTCCTCGGCGCCGCGCTCGAAGACCTGGGTGGCCATGAGCGCGATGGTGATCTGGAAGTTCATGCCGAAGGTGCCGAGGACGAAGATCAGCACCATGACGAGGACGATGTCGGGGCGGCCGCGCACATAGCGCAGGCCCTCCAGGGCCGAGCCGCGACCGGTCGAGCGCGGTGCCGGCGTCAGCTCGCTCGCGCGCATGAGCAGCAGCGCGATGAGCACCGAGACAAAGGTCAGGCTGTTGGCGAGCAGCGCCAGCCCCGACCCCACCCAGGCGATGACGAGACCCGCGACGGCGGGGCCCACGAGGCGACCGAGGTTGAAGGAGGCCGAGTTGAGCGCCACCGCGTTGGCCAGGCGCTCGCGCGGCACCATCTCGGAGACGAAGGTCTGCCGTGCCGGGTTGTCGAAGGCGGTCGCGATGCCCGTCATCAGGGCCAGGCCGTAGAAGTGCCACAGCTGGGCGCTGTCGGTGACGACGAGGACACCACCGATGAGCGCGCTCAGCGCGAGCAGGGTCTGCGTGAGCAGCAGCAGCGCCCGCTTGGGGTAGCGGTCGGTGACCGCGCCGGTCCACGGCGCGAGGAGCAGCATCGGCAGGAACTGCAGGCCGGTGACGATGCCGAGCGCCGACGCGGAGTGGTCGGTGAGCTCGGTGAGCACGACCCAGTCCTGGGCGACGCGGCCCATCCACGTGCCGACGTTGGAGACGATCGCGCCGAGCGCGTAGATGCGGTAGTTGCGGATCGAGAGGGAGGCGAAGGTGGGGCTCATCGGGCCGCGATCCGACCGAGGATCCCGCTCGCCGCGACGAGCGTGTCCTGCTCCTCGCGGGTCAGCTCGGCGACCCGCTCGGTCATCCACTTGTCGCGCCGCCGCCGGGTCTGCGTCAGCGCCGTGCGCCCCTGCTCCGTCAGCTCGACGAGCACGCGGCGCCCGTCCTGCGGGTCGTCGTGCCGCTCGACGAGGCCGTCGTCGGCGAGGCAGGCGACGGTGCGGGTCATGCTCGGGGCCGAGACCTTCTCGATGTCGGCGAGCGCCCGGGGGGTCAGCGGACCGTCCTCGAGGCGGGCGAGCACGGAGAACTGGTGGGGCGCGATGACGTCGGTGCTCTCGAAGCGGATGCGGCGGCTGATGCGCATGCACGCCAGCCGGAGGTCCTCGCTCAACGCGCCCACCGCCGCACGGCCCAGCGCTCTCGACTCCGCCACCGGCTCTCCCTTCGCTCGCATCAACACGTTGGTACAACTCATTACCTGTGCTAACTATTCCTCGGCGGCGCAGAAAAACCCCGCCGCCGCACGGGTGTGGACCACGTGCGACGGCGGGGTGTCCGCGTCGATCGGCGAAGGGAGCGTCACCCCACCCCGAGCACCCCCTTGATCGGGTCGATGCCGAAGTACAGGACGAAGAGGCCAGCGACGAGCCACATGAGCGGGTGGATCGTCGCCGCGCGGCCACGCACCGCCTTGATGAAGACGTAGCTGACGAAGCCGGCGCCGATGCCCGCGGTGATCGAGTACGTGAAGGGCATGAGGGCGATCGTCAGGAAGGCCGGGATCGCGATCTCCAGGTCCTCCCAGTCGATCTCCTTGACCTGCTGCATCATGAGGAAGCCGACGAGCACGAGCGCGGGGGTGGCCGCCTCGTAGGGCACGACTGCGACGAGCGGCGACAAGAAGGTCGCGAGCAGGAAGAGCACGCCCGTGACGACCGAGGCCAGACCGGTGCGGGCCCCCTCGCCGACACCGGAGGCCGACTCGATGTAGCTCGTGTTGGAGCTGACCGCAGCAGCACCACCGGCCGCGGCGGCGAGCGAGTCGACGACGAGGATCCGCTGCGAGTTCGGCGGGTTGCCCTCCTCGTCGAGCAGGTCGCCCTCCGCGCCGACGGCGACCATCGTGCCCATCGTGTCGAAGAAGTCCGCGAGCAGGATCGTGAAGACGAGCAGCGCCGCCGAGACGACCCCGATCTTGTCGAAGGAGCCCAGCAGGTTGAAGTCGCCGAGCAGGCCGAACTGCGGCGTGGCGGCGATGGAGTCGGGCACCTGCGGGACGTTGAGCCCCCAGCCGGTCGGGTTGACCAGCTCACCCGCCTCGTTGGTCTGCGAGCCGATGCTGAAGACCGCCTCGACGACCATCGCGAGGATCGTCGTGCCGAGGATGCCGTAGAGGATCGCGCCCTTCACGCCGCGCACGTGCAGCGCGATGATGATGAAGAGGCCGATGACGAAGACGAGCAGCGGCCAGCCGGCGAGGAAGCCGCCGACACCCAGCTCACCCAGGGGACCCCCTTCGGCCTTGCGGACGAAGCCGGCGTCGACGAGGCCGACGACGGTGATGAAGAGGCCGATGCCGACGGAGATGGCCGTCTTGAGCGGCGCCGGCACGGCGTGCAGCACCGCCTTGCGGAAGCCGGTGAGCACGAGCAGCAGGATGATCAGGCCCTCGAGGACCACGAGGCCCATCGCGTCCGCCCAGGTCATCTCCGGCAGCTTGGCGATGCCGAAGGCGACGAAGGCGTTGAGCCCCAAGCCCGCGGCCGAGGGCCAGCAGCGGGTAGTTGGCCACGACCCCCA
>NZ_ALWX01000062.1 GCF_000297495.1 Janibacter hoylei PVAS-1
TCGACGAGTGCGCGCGCTCGCTCCAGCAGTCGGCGGCCGAGCTGGCCGCGACGACGGCCGGCCTGCGCGCCCTCGAGGAGGAGGCCGCGGCCGCGGGCCTGCAGGTCCGCGACGGCACTGTGCACCGTGCCTGGGGCATCACGGGCGTCGCCGATGCCGGCGGCGAGGCCGCGGGCGCCGATCGGAGGGAGGAGCTGCAGGGTCGGGTGCACCAGCTCGTCTCGGGGTTGGGCAGCGACCGGGCTCGGCTCGCCGCGGACTGCCGGCGCGCGGCGCACGAGCTGGCCCTGGCGGCCGCTGCGCTGCGCACGTGACCACCCGCTCCGCGCGCTAGCGTGTGCCCATGAAGATCACCCGCAGCGCGACCCTGCCCGCCGGAGTCGACGAGGCCTTTGCCGTCATCCGCACCGAGGACTACCAGCTCGCCAAGGTGCGCGCGCAGGTCCCCGACGCGACGGCCACCGTCGCCGATGCTCCGGGCGGCGGGGCCAACGTGCACTGCGAGCGCAGGCTGCCGACCGCGGGCATGCCCGGGCCGGTCGTCTCCATGGTCGGCGACACCCTCACGGTGTCCGAGCAGCAGCACTGGCGCCCCGCTGCCGATGACGGGTCGCGCACGGCGGACCTCGAGATCTCCGTGGCAGGCGTGCCGGTCAGCCTCGTCGGCACGATCACCCTCGCCCCGGAGGCCGGCGCCTCCCGGCTGTCCGTGGCCGCTGACCTCACCTGCTCGATCCCGCTCCTCGGCCGCAAGATCGAGGCGGCCAGCAAGCCGGCGATCGAGCAGTCGATCGACGACGAGATCGCCGAGCTGACCACGCGCCTGTCCTGACGCCCCGGCCCCTGCCGACCAGGGGGCGTCCACGCGTCAGACGAGCGCGGACAGCTCCGTGACGTCGTACCAGAGCAGGTCGTCGTAGCCGGACCCGACCTCGCCGGCGCTCTCCTCGACATGGAAGGAGACGACGTCGGTGACCGGCACGTGCAGCAGCCCGGCGAGCGCGGCGTCCGTGCCACTCCCCCTCGCCTGGTCGACGTCCGCCGAGGCGATGACGCGTCGTCCGGCGCCGAGCGCACGGGCTGCGTCGAGCGCCTGGCACATGGCCTCGAACTCGAGGTCCTCCTCGTCCGCGGCGGGGTCGAGCGCGCGCACCTCGTCGGTGACGGCGTAGCCGGTGCGCTCCGGCAGCATCCCGTCCGCGGCGACCTGTGTCAGGTCGGACTCGAGCAGCGGCAGGTAGACCCGCACGTCAGGCCCTCCGGGTGCGCCGGGCCGAGCGCAGCTCGGCGAGGGAGTCCTCGATGGCCTGCGCGAGCAGGTCGAGGTCGGCCATGGAGTCGCGGTCGCCGGTGAGCCCGTAGTAGACCCGCCCGTCGTAGGAGGTCAGGCCGATCGACAGGCCCTGACCGCGCCCGAGCGGCATGACGGGGTAGGTCTCGACGAGCTGGCTGCCCTCGACCTGCAGCTGCTGCTGGGGGCCGGGCACGTTGGTGATGACGAGGTTGGACAGGCGTCGTGACATCACGCTGCTGAGCCGGGCGCCCAGGGTGTGGAGGGTCGGTGGGGCGAAGCCGGCGATCGACGCGAGGGAGGTCGCGCCCATGCCCTCTGCCGATGCCGACTCGATCTGCTGACGCATGGCGAAGGCGATCTGGTGCAGTCGCATCGACGGGGTGTTTTCCCCGATCGGCAGGTCGATGAAGCAGGCGGTCATCGCGGCGTCCGTCAGCGGGTCACCGGAGCCGTCGACGATGCTCACCGGCACCATGACCCGCAGCGTCGACGCGCTCGTCACCGGGAGGCCACGGGTCTGCATCCACGTGCGCAGCGCCCCGGTGACCGTCGCGAGGATGACGTCGTTGATCGTCACGTCGTCGACGTACTTGCCGCGGGTCAGCCGCGACCGGATCTGGCGGTAGTCGTCGAGGTCGGTGTCGACCATGACGTAGCGGCGGGCGGCGCCGACGTGGGCGTTGAGGGGAGAGTCGGGTGCTGGCCGGGTACCGACCTTCGCCAGGGTCGAGACGACCCGAACGGCCGTCTCGGAGGCGCGCCGGCCGGTCGCCGAGATGTCCCGCAGCCCGGCGCCGACGGTGGTGACGACGCGCGCCGGGTTGAGCAAGGAGCCGAGCATGGCGTCGGTGAGCAGCCGGAGGCTGGAGGGCTCCGGCCGCGGGGCGACCGTGCTGTCGTCGGCGGGCACCGCGGCGGGGTCCATGAGCAGGTGGGCCAGATCGACGGCGTGGATGCCGTCGACCATGGCCTGGTGTGCCTTGGTGACGACGGCGAAGCGCCCACCCTCCAGGCCCTCGACGAAGTACGCCTCCCACAGGGGGCGGTCCCGGTCGAGCGGACGAGCCATGATGCGGGCGACGAAGTCCTCGAGGTCCGACCGCGCCCCGGGCGTGGGCAGCGCCGACCGGCGCACGTGGTAGGCAAGGTCGAACTGCGCGTCGTCGACCCACACCGGGTTGTCCAGCCGCCCGGGCACCTCGCGGATGCGCTGCCGGTAGCGCCCGTGGCGCGCGACGCGGTCGCCCACCACCGAGACGAAGCGGTCGTAGTCGAAGCCCTCTGCCGGCGGGTCGAAGACCATGACCGAGCCGACGTGCATGGGCAGGGTCGGCTCCTCGACGTAGAGGAAGGCCGCGTCCAGGTTGCCGAGTCTGTTCACCACGAGGTCATCGTGGCACGACCCGGCGAAGGGAGCACCCCTGCCGGCGCTGTGATGACGACCGTCACGATGAGCGACGTCGCAGCAGACGCCGACCGCCTGCACGTCGCTCCTGCGGCACGGGTGCGCCGGCGATCCGGCTGGCCAGGTTGGCGATCGCCGACCGCAGCGGGCTGTCCGGTGCACACTCCGCCAGGGTCTGCCCGGCCAGGACCGCCTTGTCGGTCGCGGCAGGATCGTCGGGCAGGAAGGTGATGGACTCGAGGCCGGCGAACCGGGCGAGCGACTCGGCGACCCGGCGTTCCGGGTCGGGCCCGACCGACGACGCGCGCAGCCGGTTGACCACCGGCCGGGGCGTCGGCGAGGGGACCTGCCCCACGGTCTGCGCGGCGCGCACCATGCGCTGCAGGCCGATGGGGTCCGCCGCCCCGACGAGGAGGAGGTCATCCGCCTCGGCCAGACCGGTCAGCGTCGCCGCGTTGCGACGGGGGGGCCAGCGTGTCGTAGCTGAGCTCCTCGTCGTCCTCGATGGCGAAGCCGAGGTCGAGCACGACGAAGGGGGCGAGCGAGCGCGCCAGCTCGATGATCTGCTGCACGGCGGCGGGTCGCACCTCGGTCCAGCGGCTGGGGGTGGGCAGGCCGGTGAGGACGCGGAAGCGGGGTGCGACCTCGAGGGCCAGCCGCGCCAGGGCGTGCAGGTCGAGCGTGCCGAGCTCTGAGGCCCGCGCTGCCGCGGCCAGCCCCGGCGCCTCGTCCAGGACGCTCAGCAGCTGCGCCGTCGCGGCACCGTAGGTGTCGAGGTCGAGCAGGACTGCGGCTCCTCCCGCCATCGCGATCTCGCTCGCGAGGTTGGCGGCCAGGGTCGTGCGCCCCGGCGCCCCGGTGGGACCCCAGACGGCGACGACCCGACCGCGCGTCGGTGCGACCGGCGGTGGCGGCGTGGCCTCGGTGACGGGCTCGATCGGTGCGGTCGGCGGGTCCTCGTCGCCCCAGAGCACCTCCGTGCCGAAGGGGACCGCCCCCGTCGACGCAGCCGTGAGCACGTCGAGCAGGTCGGTCGCCGGCGTGCCGACGTGCACGTGGCGACCGATGCCGAGCTGGCGCAGCCGACGCTCCTGCGCCTCGTCCCCGTCGGCACTCGCGCCGACGACGAGCACCCCGTGCGCCGCGAGGTGGGTGAGCGCATCCCGGTCGAGGCCACGCAGGTCGGCGGAGACCAGTGCCACGTCGCCCAGCCCGGCCGCTGCCGCTGCGAGCAGGTCGGCGAGGTCGACGCAGCGGCGCCCGACGGTGATGCCCGGCAGCCGGTCGACGACCTCGACCATGCGCCCCTCCCAGCCGTGGTCGAGCGCGGTGAGCACGACAGCGGCCATCAGTCCTGCTTCTCCGGGCTGCCCGCCTCGACGACGAGCTTGATCGGGCGCTTCGAGTCGTCGAGGGAGAGGATCTGCGGCACCTGGTCCTTGGGGATGACGAGGATGGCCGCCGCGGTCGACCCAGAGCTGATGACCCCACCCGAGCTCTTCGGGAGGGAGTGCACGGGCACTCCCTCGGCGACGACCTCGTAGGGGGTGTCCTCGTCGGTGCGACGGCCGTCCTCATCACGCTCCGGTGCGGCCGGCGCGAGCACGGTCACCGTCGAGCCCTTCGTCAGGTTGCTGAGCGAGACGGGGTCGACCCGCACCGGCACGCGCTGCACGTCGAGGTCGGCGGCGTTGACGACCGCCGCGCGCGGCAGCAGCTCGCCGGGGCCGAGAGCACGGTCGACGACCGCGCCCACCGGGATCTGCTGGCTCGTGGGGATGTAGCCGGACGAGGCGTCACCCAGCTGGACGTCGACCCGCTGGAGGTCCCCCTCCTCGATCGGCTCCCCCGGAGTGAGCGTCGTGCTGGCGGCCCAGACGCCGATGCGATCGTCCGCCGCCCGGAAGGCCAGGGCCCCGATGACGACGGACAGCAGGACGAGCAGGACGCCGATGATCAGGCGCGCGTCCTTCCACGACGGCTTGGTCAGCCGCCGGGCGGACGGGGTGGGCAGAGTGGTCACGGCGCTCCTGACGTGTCGACGGCGCTCTCGCAGACGATCATGCACGGAGGTAGCCCCCTTCGCCCGTCGACCGTCCACAGGCTCCGTCCCGCCGGTCGGTGAGGAGACGGCCCGGTGGCAGACTGGTCCCATGGCCCGCAGATTCGTCCCGCTCACCGAGGTCGCCGAGGTCCTCGGCGTCTCGGCTGCGCAGACCTATGCGCTCGTCCGCAGCGGTGAGCTGCCCGCGATCAAGGTGGGCGGCCGTGGTCAGTGGCGCGTCGAGGTGGCCGAGCTCGACGCCTACATCGAGCGGATGTACGCGCAGACGCGCGAGTTCGTCCAGCGCGGGGGCACCGAGGGCTGAGCGCCGCTCACGCCGAGGCGACGAGCGCGACGGCGGCGAAGGGGACGACCCGCTCGCCGGTGACGTTGTGCGGGCGCCGCGGCGCATCGAGCGGGTGCTCGGCGATGCCGAAGGCATCGGCCCCCACCCTGTCGATCGTCCCGTGCACGAGGCCGCCGTCGACGTCCGTGACCGCCACGGCCCGACGGTCGCGGCTGATCCCCCGCAGCGCTGACCCCAACCCGAAGCGGCGGGCCCGGGTGTCGTCCCGCGGCCGGCCCAGGCCCGAGACCCCGAGCACCGCCGGGGTCGGCACGACGAGCTGACGGCCCGTCTCCTCGACGACGAGCAGCCACCCGTCACCGCAGTCCTCGAGGACCCCACGAGCCGTCACACCACCGCGCACCCGCACGACGACCCGGGACCCGACGGCACCGGCGAGCTGCTCCCCCAGCGTGATCTTCGACCGCTCCGTGCGGGTCCGCTCGGCCACCTCGGCGTCGAGCTCGAGGCGGGTCTGGGCAGCGAGCTGTGCCTCGAGGTCGTCGAAGAGCCGGTCCCAGCGCATGGACCCAATCTAGGCCGCCCGCCGACGAGATGACCGCCACCGGTTGCCACCACGCGAATTGCATGCTTTGCTGTCAAACACCAGCAAACGACATCAAACGACATGGATCGACGATGAATGACATCGACGCGATGAAGCGCATCCCGGCCGTGGTCCTGACGACCACCGGTCTGCTCGGCGGGCTCGCCCTGGCGTCGGCCACCGCGGCGGGCGCCCACCGCCTGCTCCGTGAGGCCGCGGCCCCGGGCGGACCTCCCGACGCCGCCGTCGCCGGGCTGGCCGCCCTCGCCGTCGTGCTCATCGCCACGTGGGCGACCCTCGCGCTCGCGCTCGCCCTCGTCGCCCACCTCCCCGGCGCCGTCGGTGCCCGCCGCCCCGTCGGGCCCACGAGCGGGTGACGCCCGCCGTCGTGCGCCGCTGGGCCGCCGTCGCCCTCGGCGCATCGCTCACCGCCTCCGTGCTCCCCCGGGACCGCCGTCGCGGCCAGCCTCCGCGGACCCGGATGGTCGGCCGCCTCGACCGGCACGCCCACGCCGGGATCGACCGGCGGTGCGACGAGCAGTCCGACGAGCGGCTCGTCCGGCGCGCCCGAGCCCGGATGGAGCTCGCTCCCTTCGCCCGCCGCCCCCTCACCCACGGCGACCGCGACCACGGCCCCGTCACCCACGGCGACTGCCACCACGGCGCCGCACGGGCCCGGCTGGACGCCACGACGGCCGCCGGCCCGTCAGCGCATCGCCCCGGACCTGCTCGTCGGACGCGACCGCACGGCAGCGAGCGCCGAGGTCGTGGTCCGGCGGGGCGACAGCCTGTGGTCCATCGTGCGCGCCCAACTCGGCCCCGGAGCGACCGACGCCGAGATCGCCGACGCCTGGCCCCGGTGGCACGCCGCCAACGCGCGACGCGTCGGGCCAGACCCCCACCTGCTGCTGCCCGGGACGCGACTCGTCCCGCCCACCGACCGACACGAGCCGGGTACCAGCCCGACGACGAAGGGGACGCCATGACCACCACCACACTGCGGGTGCTGCCGGCCCCGCGTCACACGCCCGTCGGGATCCCGCTCCCGACCCACGACCAGGGCCGCGACGAGCAACTCGCCCAGCCGACCCCCTACGTGCAGGACGCCCTCGCCGTCGACTTCGCCGCGGCCAGCGACGAGCAGATCTTCGGCCCGCAGCCGACCCGGACCTGCGACCTGCCCGACGCCCGCCAGTGGGCCGCGCACATCGCCCAAGGCGTCGTCGAGGTCATGCACGGCGTGCGCCCGCCGAGTCAGGTCATGCGATGGACCAGCCCGGAGGTGTACGCCGTCGTGGCTCGCCGCGGCTCCCGCGCCGCACGCCGACGTGACCAGCGCAGCTCGGCACACCGCACGCGAGTGGTCTCGGTCCACCTGTGCGAGCCCGCCACCGACGTCGTCGAGGCATCGGTCGTGCTCGTCGACGGGGCGCGCGTTCGAGCCCTCGCGCTCCGCCTGGCCGGCCGCGACGGCAGGTGGGTCGTCGAGGCTCTCCAGGTCGGGTGACCGGCCGGGTCAGCGGCCCTTCTTGGCCCTCTTCGCCTGCTTGGCGGCGGCCCGACGCTCGGAGCGGGACCCCTGACCACGGGCGGAGCCCCCTTCGTCGCGCTCCTCGACACCGCCGTCCTCGGACGGCGCGGAGTAGTGCAGCCGACGCTGGCGGGACCCGTCCTCCAGGCCCTTGGCGGTCACCTGCGGCCGCTCCTGCCCCTCGCCGCCGAGCAGGGCGTCCACGCTCTTGGGCTGGGTCGAGGACTCGGGCACCGTCGGCACCTGGACCTCGGAGTTGAAGAGGTAGCCGACCGACTCCTCCTTGATCGCCTCGTTCATCGCCTCGAAGAGCTGGAAGCCCTCGCGCTGGTACTCGACGAGCGGGTCGCGCTGGGCCATCGCCCGCAAGCCGATGCCCTCCTTGAGGTAGTCCATCTCGTACAGGTGCTCGCGCCACTTGCGGTCGAGCACCGACAGGACGACGCGGCGCTCGAACTCGCGGGCCACGGGCTCGCCGAGCTCGGCCTCGCGACGGTCGTAGGCCTCGTGGACGTCGGTGATGATCTCCTCGCGCAGGCTCTCGGCGTTGAGCCGGGCCAGACCGCCCGCCGCCTCGATGACCTGCTCGGGGCCGAGGGTGGTGGGGTAGATCGCCTTGAGGGCCGTGAAGAGCCGCTCGAGGTCCCAGTCCTCCGAAAAACCGCTCGCGGTCTCGCTGTCGACGTACCCACCGACGACGTCCGTCATGAAGTGCCGGACCTGCTCCTCGAGGTCTTCCCCCTCAAGGACCCGACGACGCTCGTCGTAGACGACCGTGCGCTGCCGGTTGAGGACGTCGTCGTACTTGAGCACGTTCTTGCGGGTCTCGTAGTTCTGCCCCTCGAGCTGGCTCTGGGCCCCCTCGATGGAGCGGGTGAGCATCTTGCCGGCGATGGGCGTCTCGTCGTCGATCTTCGCCGTCTGCATGACGCGGTCGACGAAGCCGGCGTTGAAGAGGCGCATCAGGCTGTCCTCGAGGGACAGGTAGAAGCGGGACTCACCCGGGTCGCCCTGACGGCCGGAGCGGCCGCGCAGCTGGTTGTCGATCCGTCGCGACTCGTGGCGCTCGGTACCCAGCACGTACAGACCACCGAGCTCGGTGACCTCCTCGTGCTCCGCCTCGACGGCCTTCTCGGCCTCGGCGAGTGCCTCGTCCCAGGCGGCCTCGTACTCCTCCGGTGTCTCCTCCGGGTCCAGCCCTCGCGCCTTGAGCTCGGCGACGGCACGGAACTCCGGGTTGCCACCGAGCATGATGTCGGTGCCTCGACCCGCCATGTTGGTGGCGACGGTGACGGCGCCCTTGCGCCCGGCGTCGGCGACGATGGCAGCCTCGCGCTCGTGGTGCTTGGCGTTGAGCACCGCGTGCTTGATCTTGCGCTTCTTCAGCTCCTGCGACAGGTACTCGCTCTTCTCCACGCTCGTCGTGCCGACGAGTACCGGCTGGCCCTGGGCGTGGCGCTCGGCGATGTCGTCGACGACGGCGTTGAACTTCGCCTGCTCGGTCCGGTAGACGAGGTCCGGCTGGTCCTTGCGGATCATCGGCTTGTTGGTCCGGATCGGCACGACGCCGAGCTGGTAGATCGAGTTGAGCTCGCCGGCCTCGGTCTGCGCGGTACCCGTCATGCCCGAGAGGGTGTCGTACATGCGGAAGTAGTTCTGGAGGGTGATCGTCGCGAGCGTCTGGTTCTCGTTCTTGATCTCCACCCCCTCCTTGGCCTCGATGGCCTGGTGCATGCCCTCGTTGTAGCGACGCCCGGCGAGCATGCGTCCGGTGTGCTCGTCGACGATGAGGACCTCGCCGTTCATCACGACGTAGTCCTTGTCGCGGGTGAAGAGCTCCTTGGCCTTGATCGCGTTGTTGAGGTACCCGATGAGCGGGGTGTTGACGCTCTCGTAGAGGTTGTCGATGCCGAGCATGTCCTCGATCTTCTCGATGCCCGGCTCGAGGATGCCGACGGTGCGCTTCTTCTCGTCGACCTCGTAGTCGCCCTCGGCCTCGATGCCACGCATGAGGTCGGCACCGTGGCCGCGCTCGAGCTTGCGGACCATCTTCGCGAACTCGGAGTACCACTTCGTCGGCTGGTCGGCGGGGCCCGAGATGATGAGCGGAGTGCGGGCTTCGTCGATGAGGATGGAGTCGACCTCGTCGACGATGGCGAAGTTGTGACCGCGCTGGACGAGCTCGTCGGTGTTCCACGCCATGTTGTCGCGCAGGTAGTCGAAGCCGAACTCGTTGTTGGTGCCGTAGGTGATGTCCTTGGCGTACTCGGCCCGGCGCTGCTCGGGGTTCATCGACGCGAGGATGACACCGGTCTCGAGACCGAGGGCCCGGTGGACGCGGCCCATGAGGTCGGCCTGGTACTCGGCGAGGTAGTCGTTGACCGTGACGACGTGCACACCCTTGCCCTCGATGGCGTTGAGGTACGACGGGAGCGTCGCGACGAGGGTCTTGCCCTCACCGGTCTTCATCTCGGCGACGTTGCCCTGGTGCAGGGCCGCACCACCCATGATCTGCACGTCGAAGTGCCGCTTGCCGATGGTCCGGCGGCTCGCCTCGCGGACCGCGGCGAAGGCCTCGGGGAGGATGTCGTCGAGGGTCTCGCCGTCCTTGAGGCGCTTGCGGAAGACGTCGGTCTCGGCACGCAGCTCGGCATCGGTCAGCTTTTCGAAGTCCTCCTCGATGGCGTTGACCTGGGCGGCGATGCCTTCGAGCCGCTTGACGGCGCGGCCCTCTCCGGCGCGCAGCATGCGCTCGACGATCTTCACGAACTTCACTCCTGACATGGTCCATCCGGGCACGACAGGTCGCCGCGACCGGCAGGGTCATCCCACAGGCTAATCGTTTGCCGGGCCGGTGACCGACCGGGCACTGTGACCCGGGTGAACGAGCACGCTGACAGCGAGGTTCCGCACGGCCCCTTCCCCGACATCGTCCCAGCCCTACGACCTCGCCACCGCGGAGACCTTCCTGCAGAGCCACGTCGACGAGTGGTCCCAGCCGCGGGGCTGGGCCTTCACGCACGGCGCGCCGAGCCTCGACTGGTACGCCGCACGGCGCAACCTCGCCTCCTGGCGCGTCGCCCACGCCTGCGGGTTCACCCACCACGGCAGCCTCCCCCAGCGGGTGCCGGTGCGCGACGGCACCGCCGACGCCTGGCGCGCCTCGCTCCTGCATGGGGAGCCGATGACCCCGCGGCACACGTGGGTCGTGCCGCCGCTCGTCGAGGTCGGCGGGCTGCGTCTGCGCCCCCTGCGCGACGACGACCGGGCCATCGCCGATGTCGCGTCCGACGACCCGCTCGGCGAGGTCCTCGTCTTCACCCGGGGCGGTGAGCTCGTCGAGGGCGGGACGGCGGAGCTCGGCGACTCCGTCCGACCGAGCGCGCACGGTCGCGGACAACGAGGCGAGCAACAGGATGCTCGCCGGCGCCGGGTTCACGCGGTGGGGCCGCGAGGAGGCTGCCGAGGCCCCTGACGGCTCGGTCGGCCCCGCACTGCACTGGGAGCGGCTGGCCTGACCTGCGCTCAGGCGCCGACGACCTCGCCGAGGCCCAGCCAGGTTGCCATCTGCCCGAGCTCGTCGTCCAGCTCGCCACGGTCCTGCGCTCCCCCGCGGCCCGGCTCCCAGGTGATCTGGCGGGCGAGCAGCGCCCCGGCGGTACGGTCCGCCTTGAGGTCGACCCGGCCGACGAGCTCGTCGCCGAGCAGGAAGGGCAGCACGTAGTAGCCGTGGACCCGCTGCTCCGCCGGCGTGTAGATCTCGATCCGGTAGTGGAAGTCGAAGATCCGCTCCACCCGCGGCCGGCACCACACGAGGCTGTCGAAGGGGGACAGCAGCGCCCGGGCGTGCACGGACCGAGGACTGCGGGCCCCGACGTGCAGCCACGCCGGCTGGTCCCACCCACGGACCTCGACCGGCTCGAGCTCGCCGGTCTCGACGAGCCGCCCGATCGCCGGCCGCACGTGCACGCGCTTGAGCCGGAAGTAGTCTGCGAGGTCCGCCTCGGTCGCCACGCCCGTGGCGCGCGCGGAGATGCGCACGAGCTCGACATGGGCCTGCTCGTGTGACGGACGGGTCTCGGGGTCGAGCCAGGTCGCGGCGTGTGCCGCTGGCACGACGCGCTCGAGAGCCGCATAGCGGCGCTCGAACTGCGGGGTCCGCCCGGCAGAGCTGATCTCCCCCGCCCAGAAGAGGTGCTCGAGAGCGTGCTTGACCTGCGACCAGTTCCAGCCCCAGTGCTCCTCGTCCCCCGTGCGCTCGTGCCCCAGCGCCGCCTCGATCTCGCGGGCCGTGCGCGGACGGCCGGCCCGGACCTCGGCCAGGACCGCAGCGACGACGTCCGGCTGGTCGCGTGCGACGGCCTGCATACCGCCCCATGACTCCTCCCGCGCCCGACGCATCCGCGGGTACTCCATGAGCGGCCACGTGCCGGGCGGCAGGAGACTCGCCTCGTGCGCCCAGTACTCGACGAGCCGTCGCGGCGCCCGGTCACGCATCCGGTCGAGCAGGGCGGTGTCGTAGGGCCCGACGCGCGAGAAGAAGGGCAGGTAGTGGCTGCGGGTCAGCACGTTGACGCTGTCGATCTGGACGAGGCCGACGGTGTCGACGACTCGCTGCAGGTCGCGCGTCGTCGGCTCCCGCTCCGGCCGCGGCCGCGCGAGCCCTTGGGCCGCGATGGCGATCCGCCGCGCCGCGGCCTCCGTCAGTGTGCGCACGAGCCCAGACTGCCCCACCCCACCGACAGCCCGCGCGATACGCGGCCGGCACGACCGGCGTGGTTGGGTGGCGCGGACGAAGGCTCGGACGGCCCTAAGGAAAAGTCCGGACCGCTGGTCCTCGACGTCACGTCGAGGGGCAGTCCGGACTTTTCCATGAGTCGGGCCGCCCCGACCTTCGTCCGCGCCGTCACCGTGCCCGGATCAGGTCAGGGCACGGTCGCGTGGAGCCGGGCGGGAGCTGCGCCGGGTCAGCGGACGGAGACGGGCTCCTCGACGCGGGTGCCGTTGATGGCTGCGCCGTCGACGGAGGTGCCGTTGGCACCGTCCTGGACGTCGAGGTGGATGACGCCGTAGGACCAGCCGCGGCGGCGGTAGACGACGCTCGGACGGTCGTTGTCGGAGTCGTGGAAGAGGAAGAAGTCGTGCCCGACGAGCTCCATGCGGCGCACGGCCTCGGCGAGGGTCATCGGCGCGCTCTCGTGGACCTTTTCGCGCACCTCGATCGGGCTGTCGCCGATGGTGCCGAACTGGTCGGGCTCCTCGGCCGTCTCCTCGGTGGGCAGGTCGGTCGCAAGCGGCTCGGTGAGCGTGGCGGTCGCCTCGCTGACCGACCGGCGCCGACGACCGCGCAGCACGTTGCGCTTGTCGTGGGCGCGGCGCAGGCGCTCGAGGAGCTTGTCGACGGCAAGGTCGACGGCGGCCTGCCGGTCGTCGTGGCAGGCCTCGGCACGGATCACCGGCCCCTTGGAGCGGCACGTGATCTCGACGCGCTCGCTCGCCTTGGCCTGACGTGGGTTGGCCTCGTGACTCACCATGACCTCGATGCGCTGGACGCGGGGATCGAGCTGCGTGACCTTCGACAGCTTGGTGTCGAGGTAGTCGCGCAGCCGGTCGGAGACGTTGACATGGCGTCCGGTGATGGCAATTTCCACGGAGTCCTCCTGGGGACGTCGGTACTGCGGTGGGGTTACGCCTGGCGAGGGCGTCGGGCTCAGGGCACCACCTCCACTGGGGACGGTCTCGTCGCGGGCTGCCGCCCGGGAACGCGAGAGGCCCCTGCGCCGTGCCGGCTGTGCCGGTCGAACGAGGGACCCATGACGACACGTTAGTCCGTGGGGCCGGGTAAAGGTAGGTCACGCGCTGGGAATCTGCGGGGGGTCACCGCGCACACCGCCATGCCGACGTGCGCGGCACCGGCCTCGAGCAGGGCGCGTCTCCCTTCGGCCAGGGTGGCGCCCGAGGTGAGCACGTCGTCGACGAGCACGCAGTCATGGCCACGGACCACCTGTGGGCGCCCGACGGACATCGCTGCGCGCAGGTTCGCCTGTCGCCCGGACCGGTCCAGCCCCGCCTGGTCAGCGGTCCCCCGCGCCATGCCGAGGACCGGGGTCAGACGTACGGCCGGACCCAGTGCGCGCGTGACCTCTCGCGCGAGGAGCATGGTCGGGCGGTCCCCTCGCTGCCGGACGGCTGCGGGCGACGACGGGATGGGCACGACCCGCACCGTGCGCCGGTCAGGGGCGAAGGGAACGGAGGTCACCTCACGACGGACGGCGTCGGCGAGCAGCCGTCCCAGCGGGCGGGCCAGGTCACGTCGGTCCCCGTCCTTGAAGGCCCGGACCAGGCGGGCAGCGACCCCGGCGTAGCTGACGGTGCCCGTGCACCCGGGCCAGCCCGCGGGCACCGGCTGCGGGGCGACGCGGCCGAGCTCGCCGAGGGCGAGCGCCGCCAGATCCTGCCGGCACGCGGCACAGATCACCTCGCCCGGCAGGTCACAGGCTGCGCACGTCCGGGTCAGGACGAGGTCGAGAGCCGCGTGCAGAGGCCCGAGGCGGGACGCGAGTGCCATGCTCCGAGACTGCCCTGCCTCGGGGGGCGGGCCCTGGCCGAGCCGGCGAGCTGTGTGTTGGCAGCGCCCGGGTGGGGACCCTGTGGGTCACTTGCCGGCGACGACGGCCCCGGTGAGCGGCTTGAGCTCCTGCCACCGACCGCCCGAGCGCTGGAAGACGCGCTGCTTGTCGCTGATGAGCACCACGTCCTTGTCGTCGCCCGTCGTCGTGATGCCGACGGCGCCGGGGCGCTCGGTCATCGCCTCGACCTGACCACCGACGTGCACGAGGTAGGGCTGCAGCACCGCCTGCTTGTCGCGACGACCGATGACGGCGAGAGTCGTCGGGCCGACCCACACCGCCTCGATCATCTCGACGAGCTCGGCCCCGATGCGGAAGGTCTGGGGCGAGGTCTTGATGGGCAGCCCGTTGGCCCGCCGGACGACGCCTGCGATCTCGAGGGTGCTGCCCGAGCCCCGCCGCACCTCCGAGATCACGGCGACGCGGCTCCCTTCGGGCGAGACGACCGCAGCCTGGACGAGCCGCTGGCCCAGCCACGGGGTCGGGACGTGCTGCGGCGCAGCGGCGTCCTCGTCGTCGGCGTCGACCGTCGCATTGATCGCCCAGAGCCGGTGCCCGCTCTCGCGCCCCAGACCGGAGCCGCCGATCCACAGGACCCCGCCGTAGTCGTAGCAGGGATCGCTCATGTCCGCGGCGAAGGTCGCCACGGAGATCTGGCTCCCGTCGTCGCGATAGCGCACGAGGTCCTGCCCGTCACCGGAGACAGCCGCCACCTCCTTGCCGTCCAGACGCAACCCCAGCCGCACCGACGTCTTCGGGATCGGGGCGAAGGGAGATGACGCCGCCTTGAGGTGCTGCGTCGACACCGAGGCGAGCCGGTCGCCCACGGTGACGAGCTTGGTCCCACGGCGGGCCAGCACGACCGGGGTGCTCGAGCGGGTGCGGTCGACGAAGCCCAGCTGCTCGGGTGTCGTCAGCGGGTCGCTGATGCCGAGGTCGAGCTCGTTGCCCGAGAGGGTGATGACGACCTCGGTGACCGCGGGCAGCGACATGAGCGTCGCGACGAGCTGCGCGGCGAGCTGCTTGCGGGTCGTCGCGTCGTCGGCCACGGACTCGCTGTCCAGGTCGACGCGGGCGACCCCGTCACGGACGGGCACGGCGTCGACGACGAGCCGGGCGCCGTTGTCGGTCGAGACGGCGTCCTCGAGGTAGTCCGGCACCCGTCCCAGCTGGGCTCGGACGAGGCGGGTCGCGAGCTGGTCCTGGGGGGAACCACCGCTGGTCGACGACGAGGGTGTTCCACCCGATCGCCGGGTAGTGGACCGGGTAGTCCCGGAAGATGAAGCCGACCTCCTGCTCCTGCAGGACCCGACCGAAGCCCTCCTCGAGCTGGTCGATGCGCCACTCGCCACCGACCTGCGTCATCTTGAAGTCGAAGATCTCCCAGAGGTTGGGCGGTGCGACGGTGTAGCGGCCCTCGGTGTCGATCGTCGCCCGCACGTGAACCTTGACCCGGTAGGTGTCCGCGGCCCCCTTGACGGGGCGGACCTTCGGCTCGTTGCCGTCGTAGATCACCGTCTGGCTGTCGGGGATCCACGCGCGGGCGAGGGTGTCGGTGAGGTACGAGCGGGTGATGTCGAGCCGCTCGCCGCTCGTCGCCCCGGCGTGGAGGAAGCCGACGATGATCTGCTCGGGACTCGCTCCCTCGTCCGGCTTGTTGGGGATGCGGTTGAGCGGCACCGGAGGCTCGCCGTCGACCTTGAGCCCCGGACGCACCGTGGTGTCCGCACCGAGTCCGCAGCCGGAGAGCGCGCCCGCGGCGGCGACACCGAGCACGGCGCGCCGGGAGACCCCCCGCGACGCGGTCACGCCGTGCCTCCGGGCAGGTCCCCCCTCGCGGGGAGTGAGCGGCAGCGGCGAGGTGGTGAGCGGTCCGCCGGCCGTCCGGGGCACGGTGAGCCGGAAGCGCGAGCCGGACCCCGGCTCGCCCCAGGCCTGGAGCCACCCGTGGTGCAGGCGAGCGTCCTCGAGGGCGATGGCCAGACCCAGCCCGGACCCGCCCGTGGTCCGGGTGCGCGCCGGGTCGGCACGCCAGAAGCGGTTGAAGACGAGCGAGGCCTCCCCCGCCTTGAGCCCCACGCCGTGGTCCTCGACGAGCACGGCGGCCGCCTCGTCGTCGCCACCCACCCAGATGTCGACCGGGCGCCCCTCGCCGTGCTCGATCGCGTTGACCACGAGGTTGCGCAGGACGCGCTCGATGCGCCGGGCGTCAACCTCGGCCACCGCCGTCTGACCGGCCTCACGGTGGACCGTGACGTCGCTGCCCCTGGCGTCGGCGATGGAGGCCGTCGAGTCCACGACCCGGTCGATGATCGCGAAGAGGTCGACCGGGTCCTGCTCGAGGACCGCGGCACCGGCGTCGTACCGACTGATCTCGAGCAGGTCGGCGAGCAGCTCCTCGAAGCGGTCGAGCTCGTCGTGCAGCAGCTCGGCGGACCGGCCGGTCACCGCGTCCATCTCGTCGCGCGAGGAGTGGAGGAGGTCGGCAGCCATGCGGATCGTCGTCAGCGGGGTGCGCAGCTCGTGCGAGACGTCGGAGACAAATCTCTGCTGCACGCGGGAGAGCCCCTCCAGCTGGCGGATCTGTGTCTGGAGGTTGTCGGCCATCTCGTTGAAGGACTGGCCGAGCAGGGCCAGGTCGTCGTGCCCGCGCGCGGACATCCGCTCGTTGAGGTGGCCCGATGAGAGGCGTTCTGCCGCGGCCGCCGCTCGGCGCACCGGGGTGACGATCATGCTCGTCACGATGTAGGCGATCGCCGAGACCAGGGCGATGAGGAAGAGGGCGCCGAGGATGAAGGAGCGCGAGATCGTCCCGAGGGTCGCCTCCTCCTGGTCCATCGGGTAGATGAAGTAGATGTCGTAGCTCTCCGCGCTCGGCACCTCGATCTGCGAGCCGACGACGACGGCGGGGACGGTCTCGGAGTCGGACCTGCCCGGGAAGGATGTGCCCACCGCGTCGGTCGTCGGCCGGTCCAGCTCGATGACCGTCGTCTGCTGGCGGCTCGGGTCGGCCGAGACCGCCTGCCGGAGCGAGCTCGGGATGGACTCGAGGTTGACGTGGTCGGACTCCTCCGAGGGGATCCGCACGTCCGATGAGTTGTCGATGCTTCGGGTGAAGATGACGTACCGGCTCTCGTCGCCCGCCGGCGCCTTGAGCGTGCGGTTGACGAGGTTGCTGGCGAAGACCGGCAACTCCGGTGTCCCCGTGTACCCGTTGAAACCGGCCTGCGCGTCGTCGGTGAGCTTGCGGGACTCGGCCTGCGCCAGGTTGATCCGGTTGTCGACGAGGCCGTCGGCGATCGAGCGGTACATCGTCAGGCTGATGATCGAGACGACGACGAGACCGAGGATCAGGGTGCTCGTGACGACACGGAAGCGCAGCGACCGCCGCCACAGGCCGACGACCGCCTTGGCCTGCCGGACGAGGAAGCCGTCACCGGAGTCCGTGGACTCCGGGGCCGACGCGGAGTGCGTGGATGCCGGGTCCTCGGTCTCCGTGGCAGGGGCCGAGGACATCGTCAGGACGGCCCGGCCTTGTACCCGACCCCGCGGACGGTGACGACGATCTGCGGGTTCTCCGGGTCGTGCTCGATCTTGCTGCGCAGGCGCTGCACGTGCACGTTGACCAGACGGGTGTCACCCGCGTGCCGGTAGCCCCACACCTGCTCGAGCAGCACCTCGCGGCTGAAGACCTGCCAGGGCTTGCGGGCCAGCGCCACGAGGAGGTCGAACTCGAGCGGCGTGAGGCTCAACGACTGCTCGCCCCGCTTGACCGAGTGGCCGGCGACGTCGATCGTCAGGTCACCGATGGTCAACCGCTCGGGCTCGGGCTCGTCCCCACGGCGCAGGCGGGCGCGCAGCCGGGCGATGAGCTCCTGGGGCTTGAAGGGCTTGACGATGTAGTCGTCGGCGCCCGACTCCAGCCCGACGACGACGTCGACGGTGTCGGTGCGGGCGGTCAGCATGACGATGGGGACACCGGACTCCTGCCGCAGTCGGCGGCAGATCTCGATGCCGTCCATGCCCGGGAGCATGACGTCGAGCAGGACGAGGTCGGGGCGGGCCTCGTGGAAGGCGTCGATCGCGCGGGCGCCGTCGGCGACGTGTGCGACGTCGAGGCCCTCCTTGCGCAGGACGATCCCGAGCATCTCGGCCAGCGCCTGGTCGTCGTCGACGACGAGGACACGTCCCTTCACGGTGTTCCCTTTCCCACGGGTGCGGCAGCTGCCCGCCCATCATCACACAGGCGGACGTGCCCGCCGGCGCGCCACGGCGTAGGCTGGCGGCGAGGCCCACGACCGGGCCCGCGGACGAGGGAGCCGTACCCGTACCACGACACGACGGACTCGTGAGGAGTCCCATGTCCTGGTTCGTTCTCATCGTCTCGGGGATGCTCGAGGCCGTCTGGGCGGCCGCGCTGGCCGCCTCCCACGGATTCACCCGCCCACGCCCCACCCCTCCTCCTCGTCGGCATCGTCGGCGCGGTCATCGGGCTGAAGCTCCTCCCTTCGCCCGACGACCCTGACGACACCGGCGCGGCCTAGGCTCGGGTGGTGACCACCCTGCCCATCCCGATCAGCCTGCTCGACCGCTCGCGCACCCGCGCCGGGGAGCCAGCCGCACGTGCGCTGCGCGACACCGTGGAGCGGGCGCGCCGGGCGGAGGAGCTCGGCTTCGGCCGCATCTGGGTGGCCGAGCACCACGCCGTCCCCGGTATCGCCAGCGGGAGCCCGCCGCTGCTCATGGCGGCGATCGCTGCTCGGACCGCGCGGATCCGGGTCGGTTCCGGAGGGGTCATGCTCCCCAACCACCGGCCGATCGTCGTGGCCGAGCAGGCGAAGATGCTCGCTGCCCTCCACTCCGACCGCATCGACCTGGGCGTGGGCAGGTCGCTCGGCTTCACGGCACCGGTGCGCGATGCCCTCGGCGTCCACGACTACGGACCGGAGCACTTTGCGAGAGACCTCGAGGAGCTCACCGCTCTGCTCGCGGGCACCGCGGCCGTCACTGCCATGCCGAAGGGAGTGCCCGCTCCCCCGCTCCTGGTGCTGGCGACCGGCTCCGGGCTGGCCGGTCGCCGGCGCGGCTCGGGCTGCCCGTGGTCGTCGGTGGCCCCCTCCTGCGAGGCGACCTCGTCCCCCTCGACGACTACCGAGCGGGCTTCCGCCCGCACCGCCCCGACGACGTCCCGCGCGTGCTCGTCAGCGTCGACGTCCTCGTCGCCGACAGCCGCGAGCAGGCCCGCGAGCTGGCGATGCCGGAGGCCTGGGCGATGGTGGAGTCACGCACGACCGGCGCCTTCCCTCCCCTTCGTCCCGAGCCGGCGATGCGCCTCACCGCCCGCCAGCAGGAGCAGGTCGAGCAGCACCTCGACCAGGTGGTCCACGGCACCGCGACCGACGTCGCCGACCAGCTCACCGCGATCGTCGAGCGCACCGGCGCCGACGAAGTCCTCGCCTTCTCATCCACCCACGACCGCGCCGCCCTGGCCGACAGCGACGCCGCCCTCGCCTCCCTGCGCTGAGGTAGCAGGAAGGGGCCCGGAGACACGTGCGTCTCCGGGCCCCTTCGTCCCTGGACTCAGTAGCGGTAGTGCTCCGGCTTGTACGGCCCGGCGACGTCGACGCCGAGGTACTCGGCCTGGCCCTTGGTCAGCTCGGTCAGCTCGACACCGAGGGCGTCGAGGTGGAGGCGGGCGACCTTTTCGTCGAGGTGCTTGGGCAGCGTCGTGACGCTCGGCCGGCCCTCCTCGTCGACGTACTCGTCCGCCTTGGCGAAGAGCTCGATCTGGGCGATCGTCTGGTTGGCGAAGGAGTTGCTCATGACGAAGCTCGGGTGGCCGGTGGCATTGCCGAGGTTCATCAGGCGACCCTCCGACAGCACGATGATCGAGTGCCCGTCGGCGAAGGTCCACTCGTGGACCTGCGGCTTGATCTCGGTCTTGGTGATGCCCTCGATCCGCGCGAGGCCGGCCATGTCGATCTCGTTGTCGAAGTGGCCGATGTTGGAGACGATCGCCTTGTTCTTCATCGACGACATGTGCTCGGCGGTGATGACGTCGTAGCAGCCGGTCGTCGTGACGAAGATGTCGCCGTAGGTGGCGGCCTTGTCCATCGTCGTGACCTCGAAGCCCTCCATCGCGGCCTGCAGGGCGCAGATGGGGTCGACCTCGGTGACGACGACGCGGGCGCCCTGGCCGGCGAGCGCGCTGGCGACGCCCTTGCCGACGTCGCCGTAGCCCGCGACGACGGCGACCTTGCCGCCGACGAGCACGTCGGTGGCGCGGTTGAGGCCGTCGAGGACGGAGTGGCGGGTGCCGTACTTGTTGTCGAACTTGCTCTTGGTCACCGCGTCGTTGACGTTGATCGCCGGGAAGAGCAGCTCGCCGGCCTCGGCGAGCTGGTAGAGGCGGTGGACACCGGTCGTGGTCTCCTCGGTGACGCCCTTGATCTGCTCGGCGACCTTCGTCCACTTGTGCGGGTCGGTGGCGAGGGTGCGGCGCACGAGCGCCTTGAAGACGGTGAACTCCTCGGAGTCGTCCTCGGTCGTGGGCGGCACCTGGCCGGCCGCCTCCCACTCCTTGCCCTTGTGGACGAGCATCGTGGCGTCGCCACCGTCGTCGAGGATCATGTTGGGACCGCCATCGGCCCAGGTGAGGATCTGCTCGGTGCAGTCTCCAGTACTCCTCGAGGCTCTCGCCCTTCCACGCGAAGACGGGGACGCCCTGCGGGTTGTCGGGCGTGCCGCTGCCGACCACGATCGCCGCGGCGGCCTCGTCCTGCGTCGAATAGATGTTGCAGCTGGCCCAGCGGACCTCCGCGCCGAGCGCGGTGAGGGTCTCGATGAGCACGGCCGTCTGGACGGTCATGTGCAGCGAGCCGGCGATGCGCGCGCCCTTGAGCGGCTGGCTCTCGCCGTACTCCTCGCGCAGGCTCATCAGGCCGGGCATCTCGTGCTCGGCGAGGCGGATCTGGTGACGGCCGGCCTCGGCGAGGCCCAGGTCGGCGACCTTGTAGTCGAAGGACACGTGAAAACTCCTGTGACAGGTGTGGGATCGGACCCGGCGCGACCCTTCTGGGTCTGTCGCGGGGTATCACCCACGCCGGCACCGCCAGTGTAGGCGTCGGGACCGTCCGACCCCACTTCGGCGAAGGGGGCTGCCTCAGTGGGCCGCTGCGCCCTCCCCTTCGTCCTTGCCGAAGGGCAGCACGTGCATGACCGCGACGACGACGGCACCGACGAGCAGGCCGAGGATCGCCGAGGCGACGGTGTTGGTCAGCCAGCCGAGCACGCCGCCGAGGGCGCCGGTCGCCCCGTGGACGAGCTCCTCGAGGTGGTGGACGAACTCGTAGGGCTGCGGGAGCCAGCCGGTCTCCTCCTCCAGGCCCACGAGGATGATGTGGCCACCGACCCAGAGCATCGCGGCGACACCGACGACGGACAGCACGCTGAGCAGCTTCGGCATGCCGGAGACGAGGCCCTGGCCGATCGTCTGCGAGAGGCCGGACTCGCGCTTGGCGAGGGCCAGACCGATGTCGTCCATCTTGACGATGAGCGCGACGGTCCCGTAGACGACGAGCGTGATGACGACGGCGACGACGATCATCACGGCGAGCAGGTACCAGAAGGAGTCGTTGAGCCCCTCGTCGAGGACCGCCTTGAGCGAGATGACCATGATCTCGGCGGAGAGGATGAAGTCTGTGGTCACCGCGCCCTTGACGATCGAGTCCTCGTCACCGATCTGCCCCTCCTCCTCAGCGTGGTGGCCGTGGCCGGAGACCTTCTCCCAGATCTTCTCGGCGCCCTCGAAGCACAGGTAGGTGCCGCCGAGCATGAGCAGCGGCGAGAGCAACCACGGGATGAAGGCGTTGAGCAACAGGATCGCGGGCACGATGAAGACGAGCTTGTTGCGCAGCGACCCGATGGTGATCCGCTTGATGATCGGCAGCTCGCGCTTGGGGTCGAGCCCCTCGACGTAGCGCGGGGTGACCGCTGTGTCGTCCACGACGACGCCGGCGGCCTTGACGCTGGCGCGCCCGGAGGCTGCGGCCACGTCGTCGATGGACGCCGCGGCGGCGCGGGCCAGCACCGAGATGTCGTCGAGCAGGGCGAAGAGACCGCCGCTCATCGCCGGGATCCGGTCATCGTGTGAGTCGTCTGCACGGGGACAGCGTATGGGAGCCCGGCGGTCGGTGCGCTCAGGCGAGCGGCGGCGACTCCACGTGGTCCTCGGGCGGGTTGAAGTCGAGCCCGAGCAGCGCATTTTCGACGACCTCGGTGAGCGCCGGGTGGATCCAGTACTGGCCGCGGACCATGTCGGCGACCGGTTGGTCGAAGGCCATCATCTGGATGAGCGGCTGGACGAGGGTCGAGGCCTCGGGGCCCAGGAGGTGCCCACCGACGAGCCGCCCGGTGCGACGGTCGGCGATGACCTTACAGATGCTGCTCGTGTCCTCCATGGCCCAGCCGTAGGCGGTGTCTCCGTACCGCTGCACCTTGACGCTGATGTCGAGCCCCTGAGCGCGGGCCTCCTCCTCGGTGAGCCCGACGGAGGCGATCTGCGGGTGGGTGAAGACCGCGGCCGGCACGGCGGTGTGGGTGAAGGACTGCAGGTCCTCGGGGTGGGCGAGGTTGTGGGCGACGACGCGGGCCTCGTGGTTGGCGACGTGCTTGAGCTGGAAGGGGGAGCTGGCGTCCCCGAGGGACCACACCCCGTCGGCGGTGGTGCGGCCGTGCTCGTCGACGACGATGCGGTGGTCGTCGCGCACCTCGACACCGGCGAGGTCCAGGCCCATGTGCTGCGTGCTCGGGCGGCGGCCGGTCGCGGCGAGCACGACGTCGGTGACGACGCTCGAGCCGTCGGAGAGTGTGACGGTGATGCCGTCGTCACCCCGTCGCAGGTCCGTGACCGTCGTCCTGAGCCGCACGTCCCACTGACCCGCGGCTGCCGCGGTAAAGGCCTCGGAGATGTCGCCGTCGAGATGACGCAGCAGGCGGTCTCCACGGGCGGAGACGACGACCTCGGTCCCGAAGGCGGAGAAGACGTGGGCCATCTCCATCGCGATGTAGCCACCTCCGACGACGAGCATCCGCGCCGGCAGCTCCGGCAGGCGCATGACGGTGTCAGAGGTGTGGATCTGGACGTCCTCACGCGCCGCTGCGTTGCCGAGCTCCTGTGGGCACGTCGCGTGCGCCCCGGTCGCGATGACGACCTGTCCGGCCCGCACCTGCTCGGTCGTGCCGTCGCGCATCTCGACCTCGAGCTCGCGCGGCCCGGTGAAGCGGGCCCGTCCACGCAGCAGGTGCACCCCCTCGCCGTCGCGCCGGTAGGCCTCGCCGGCGGCGGAGATCGGGTCGATCCGACCGAAGACGCGGTCGCGCACGTCGGTGAAACGCACCCGCTCGAGGGTCGCGTCGACACCCAGGCGGCCCCCTTCGCGCACCGCGGTGGCGATCTCGGCGACGTGGACGTACATCTTCGTCGGGATGCACCCGACGTTGAGGCAGGTTCCGCCGAAGACGGCTCCCCCTTCGATCATCGCGAAGGTGCGATCCGACAGCTCATCGGTGAGCAGGCTGTTGCCCGATCCGCTGCCGATGACAGCGATGTCGACGTCGATCACTCTGGGGCCTTCCGTGGGAGGGGCAGCTCGGAGATGCCCGGCGCCGACGCCGGGTCGAGCCCGTGGCCGATCGCCAGGTAGGTGGCGGCGTAGTCGGTGAGTGCCACGAGCTCAGCGAGCCGGGCGAGGTCGTGACCCGGGCCCGCCCAGTGCTCGAGCACCCGCACCCCGGCCGACTGCGCGTGGTCGGCGATGGACTGGGCGGTGTTGTGCCGCTCGACCTCCTCCGGCCGCCCGTCCGCGGTCGGTCGCGGGTCGCGCAGCAGGAGCAGGCCGAGCTCCGGCCCGGCGGGACCGTCGATGTAGGGGTCGGCGAAGACGTCGCGGCCGCCGTCAGGAGCGCTCGCGGCGCCGGTGAAGGGGCCGGAGAGGCAGGCGAGGACCTGGGCTGCCGCATCGGGCAGCCGCCCCCAGGTCGACGGGGTGCGTGCCGTGCGGGCGAGCATCGTGCTCGCACGGCGCGCGGCGACCCCGGTGACCGGGCCGTCACCGAGGACGACGGGCACCCGGCTCGAGAGGTCGAGCGCGAGGGTCTTGGCGGGGTTGACGAAGTACTCGGCGTCGGGCCGACAGGCCTCGGCCTGCGCGTCCAGCCGGTCAGCCACGTCGCCGAGGACGTCGCCGGGCACGTCGACGACGCCGCAGGCGGCCACGGCCAGGACGGCGCGAGCGACCATCCCCCACAGGGCCGCCCGCGAGTGCCCGCTACCCGGCTCGATCGGCAGGTGCACGCCGCGTGCCGCGTGCGCCGCCTCGGCGAGTGGGCTGTCCGGCGCCCCGATCGTCAGCACCTGGGCCCCACGCCGGGCAGCCTCACGGGCCTGCCGCACGGGACCGTCGGCGCGACCGGAGAGGGAGACGGCGACGACGAGGTCCAGCGTGCCGACCCAGCCGGGCAGCGGCCCGGACCCGTCGGCGGTCAGCAGCACCGGCCCGGTGCGGGCGGCGAGCAGGTCGAGCACCGTCCCCACGCCCTCGGCCCCACCGACCGCGGCGACGTGCACCGCTCGTGGCCGCTCTCCCCCGGCCACGAGCCCGAGGTCGGTCTCCGCGGCGATGGCGACCGCTCGACGGACCTGCGCCCCGGCTCCGGCCAGGCTGCGCAGCACGTCGCTGCGGTCGACGGCGCGGCGGCGTCCCTCGTCGTCGAGCAGGGTCTCGTCGAAGGGAGACATCGTCGCCTCAGGCCCGCGGACGGGCCTCGTCGACGAGCAGGACGGGGATGCCGTCCTCGACCCGGTAGGCCAGACCGCAGTCGCCGCCGGTGCACACGAGCTCGGGGCCGGCGGCGCCGGTCTCGTCGCGCAGCTCGCTGCGGCACGCGGGGCAGCGCAAGATCTCCCGCAGCCAGGGCTCGATGACGGGGTCGCTCATGTCAGGCCTCTCGGATGGTCGTCAGGACGTCGTCGCGCACGCGGGCCATCGTCGCCTCGTCCGCGGCCTCGACGTTGAGCCGCAGGAGCGGCTCGGTGTTGCTGGGGCGCAGGTTGAACCACCACATCGGGCCGTCTGCTCCCGCGTGGGTGACGGTCAGCCCGTCGAGCTCGTCGACGACCGTCGCGTCGGTGACGAAGCGCTCCCGGACGACCTCGGTCACCGCGGCCGCGTCCGCGACCGTCGAGTTGATCTCGCCGGAGGCGACGTAGCGCTCGTAGGGCGCCATGACCTCGCTGAGCGGGGCGTCGGTCTCGCCGAGCGCGGCGAGCACGTGCATGGCCGCGAGCATCCCGGTGTCGGCGAACCAGAAGTCGCGGAAGTAGTAGTGCGCGGAGTGCTCGCCGCCGAAGACGGCGTCGTGCTCGCTCATGACCGCCTTGACGTAGGAGTGGCCGACGCGGGTGCGCACGGGCCGGGCACCCCCTTCGGCGATGATCTGGGGCACCGCGGCAGAGGTGATGGCGTTGTGCACGATCGCGACCTCGCCGGCGTCGCGCCCGGCGGCGACCTCGCGGTCGATCTCGCGGCGGGCGATCATCGCGGTGATCGCGCTCGGGCTGACCGGCTCGCCCCGCTCGTCGACGACGAAGCAGCGGTCGGCGTCACCGTCGAAGGCGATGCCGATGTCGGCGCCGTGGCTGCGCACCCGCTCCTGCAGGTCGACGAGATTCTTGGGGTCGAGGGGGTTGGCCTCGTGGTTGGGGAAGGTGCCGTCGAGCTCGAAGTACATCGGGTCGATCGTCAGGGGCAGCTCGGGCAGGCCCGAGCCGGTGCCGAGGACGGCGGGGACGGTGAGGCCGCCCATGCCGTTGCCGGCGTCGACGGTGACCCGGAGCGACCGGGAGCCGGAGAGGTCGACGAGCTCGCGCAGGAAGCCCGCGTAGTCGGCGAGGACGTCGCGCTCGGTGACCGTGCCCGGGCGCACCCCGTCGAAGGCGGAGACGCCGGCGTCGAGGTGCTGCTGGGCGAGGTCGCGGATGTCGGCGAGGCCGCTGTCCTGCCCGACCGGTCTGGCCCCGGCGCGGCAGAACTTGATGCCGTTGTACCTGGCCGGGTTGTGGCTGGCGGTGAACATCGCGCCGGGCAGACCGAGGGCACCACTGGCGTAGTACAGACCGTCGGTGCTCGCGAGCCCGATGAGGACGGCGTCCACGCCCCGGGCGGTGATGCCGCGGGCGAGGGCGTCGACGAGCTCCGGCGAGCTCGGGCGCATGTCGTGGCCGATGACCACGGCGGTGGCCCCCTCGGCGAGGGCGACGACCTCGGCGAAGGCCGCCCCGAGCGCGTGGGCGACGTCGATGTTCAGCTGGTCCGGGACGACGCCGCGCACGTCGTAGGCCTTGACGAAGTCGGAGAGCGTGGTGGTCACCCCGTCAGCCTAGTTCGCCCACGACGTCTCGTGGGCAGGGGTCGTCAGTCGCGGTCGCGCAGGACGCGCAGGTGGCCGCGGCGGCCGGTCTCGGTGACCGTCGTCGGCTCGGGGCGGGCCCTCGTCGGCAGGCTGGCGGTCCGCTCGGAGTCGGTCGCCGGCTCGGGGCGGCGGCGGACCGCCTCGGCGACGGCGACGAGGTCGTCGTAGGTGGCCGGGGCGGGCTGGTCGGTCGCCAGGCGCACGACGTCCCACCCGCGGGGAGCAGTGAGCCGCTGGGCGTGCTCGTCGCAGAGGTCGTAGGCGTGCGGCTCGGCGTAGGTGGCGAGCGGACCAAGGACGACCGTCGAGTCGGAGTAGACGTACGTGAGCGTCCCGGCGGCCGGTCGTGCGCAGGCGGCACGGGAGCACTGGCGGGAGAGAGTCACCCGTGCAGGCTAGGCCACGAGGGACCGGATGCACGAAGGCACGCCGACCGCCTCCCCCTACGATCGTGCTCGTGAGTCGTCATCGGGATCGTCGTGGACGGGGCCTGCGCGGTCCGCTGGCCGTGCCGGGGGTCCCCGCCATGACGACCCGAGCCGAGGCCTTCGACGACCTCGTGGTCGACACGGCGCAGCGCTTCCGCGGGGTGCTGGGCCGCCGGTGGGAGGCGGTCGAGTTCGCCGTCGAGGACATCCCACCGTCGGACCCGGCCGGCTGGGAGGACGGGGTCCCGCTGGCCCGCATGTGGCCGGCCGAGGGCGCCCTGCCCGCGCGGATCGTCGTCTACCGGCGCCCGGTGGAGACCGCCGCCCGAGGTGTCGAGCCCGTCGACCTCGTGCACGAGGTCATGGTCGAGCAGGTGGCGCTGCTGCTCGGGGTCGACCCCGACGAGGTCGACCCGGACCGCCGCTAGGGCGCCGCGGTCACCGACGGCCGGGACGAAGGGCGGTCAGCGCACCTGGGTGACGGGCACGTCGCGGACGGAGACCCGCGTGGGCAGCAGCGGGATCGAGGTCGTCTCGGCGCGCGGGTCGGACGACGGCGGGGCGAGCACCACGGCGCCGTGCAGCCTCCCCCGGGTCGGTCGCAGCCAGACGGCCTCGGCCCCGTCGACCTGCACCGTGGTCCCGCTGCGGGCCTCGAGGTCGATGCTCTCCGTGGTCACCTCGCCCTCGCGCTGTACGAAGAGCTCGGCGGACGCCGCGTCCTCCGGGGCGACGACCTGCACGAGTCGGCGCAGGCCCCTGTCGGCGTCGACGGGCAGCACCGCCCCGGCGAGGGTGCCTGCCGGTGGTGTCGCGACCGACCACGCATGGTCCTCGCGGTCGCGGTCGTCCTGCACGGTCGTCGCGGCCGCTGCGACGACGGGTTCGTCGGACTCGATCTCCCACCCGGCGAGCGCGGCGTCGGCGGGCAGCTCGACCTCGACCATCTCGTCGGCGGGCACGGTGACGACCTCGATGCTCGTCGCGGGCCCTTCGCCGAGCCGTCGCACCTGGACGACGGCGTCGCGCTCGCCCGGGGCGGCCAGGACGAGCGTGCGCGCGCTGCCCCCAGCCCAGCCGGGGACGACGAGGCGGCGGGCCGGCGCCGCCGTCGGGGGCACGATCTCGACACCCGCGGGGTCGAGACCGTCGCGGTGGTGGTCGACGAGGGTGGGCACGACGAGCCCGCCCGTCACCGTGACGTGCACCGCCTGCGGGTGCTGGGTGCCACCGATGCCGTCGAGCAGGACGACGCTGCGCCCGTGCGCGGGGACGACCACCGAGCGCTCGGCGTCGTCACCGGAGGTGCCGACGAGGTCGAGCTGGACGCTCACGGAGTTGCCGCCGGGGTTGGCGAGGACGAGGCGCTCCTGGCGTCCCGCCTCACCACCGCCCGCGACGAGCCAGGCGTCGGCGGTCGCGGTCGGGCAGGGGGTCGCGGCGAGACCTCGCACCTGCTTGCCACCGGCCTCGAGACTCTGGCCGGCGAGCAGCCCCGGGGCCCGCTCCTGCGTGGCCTGCACCCGCACGGCGTGCTCGTCGAGCTCGTCGAGGGTGCGGGTCGTCGGGCCGCTGCGCGGGGTGCCCTCCTCGGGTGTCGCCGGCTCGCCGGTGAGGGCCTCGACGGTGATGTCACCCGGCTCGTCCGTCGGCTCCACGAGCCCGTCGAGCACTTCTGCGGGAGCGGCGTGCGCGGTCACCGACCCGGCCACGTCGACCGTCGACGTCTCGTCGTCGCCGGCGAAGGGGTCCCCCGTGCAGTACGAGGTGGACTGGGTGGCGGCGACCCGGGCTGCCGTCGGCGGGGCCGCGGTGCCCGTCGACACCTCGCCCACGCGGCCGGCACCGACGACGAGGCCGGCGGCAGCCAGCCCGACGGCGGCGACCCGGACCACCGGGGGGACCCATCCGTTGGTCGAGGGACGTGGACTCACTCGTCCTCCTCGGGGTCGACGCGCCGCTCCGTGGGGAGTGCGAGGTAGAGGGCGAGCACGAGGGCCAGGGCCTGGCCCGCCTTCCACACCGGGTGACCGGCACCGACGTCGATGCTCACGTCCTCGGTGTCGTCCGGGAGCTCGTAGGTCGGGATGGCGCTGTGCGTGGCGGCCTCGAGCCGGCGCCCGTCGGCCCGCACCACCGCGCGGTCGCTCCAGTCGAGGGACTCGGCGACGACCAACGTGTCGCCGCCGACCGCGTCGACGTCGCCGTCGGTGTCGGCATGGGCACCCGTGGCGACGGTCGTGCTGGTGTCGCCGGCCTCGAGTCGCGCCCTCGAGGGCACCGCGCCACCGGTGACGTCGGAGCGCACCGCCCAGGTGATCGTGCCCGCGCTCGAACCGAGCCTGGCCAGCCCGGGCGAGGCGTCGACGAGGCGCCGCTGGGCGTCGGTGGGTGAGACGATGACCACGTGCGAGACGCCGTGCTCGGCGAAGACCTCGCTGGGGGTGCGGCCCCCTTCGCCCGCACCGAGCACCTGGGCCACCGCGGCAGCCACCTGCTCCTCGCCCGGGACGGGCGGCGACGACTCGGTCAGGTCGCGCACGAGCGGACCGGGCTCGGAGCCGACGAGGCGGTAGGAGACGCCGCTGTCGGTGGTCTCGACGACGAGGGTCCGGGAGGCGGTCGGCCCCTCGGCAGCAGCGACCGCCACGAGGGGGCGGGGCTCGCGCCAGGTCGCCAGCTGGTCCCCGTAGGAGTGCTGGCCGACGACGACGCCGCTGCCGATCGCGACCACCGGCAGCACGAGCGCCGGGAGCACGAGCCAGCGCCGGTGCCCGGCGCCGCGCCACGCACGAGGCAGCGTGTCGGCCGCGACGAGCACCGCGACGAGCGCCCCGGCGACGAGCAGCAGCTGACCGGCACCCACCCAGGGGGGTGAGCGCTGCCCCGGCGCCGGGCTCGCCCTGTGCTCGGTGACCGATGACGAGGTGGGGCGCCCCCAGCGTCCAGGCGAGGCCGGCGAGGGCGCAGACCGCGGCGGCCCACGAGGCCGGGCGGCGCCCGGGCACCAGCAGGGCGATCGCGCCGAGGGCAAGCAGGGCCGCGGTCCACCAGGTCGTCGTGGCACCGCCGGCGAGCTGGCCGAGCGCGAGGCGGTCGACGGCGGTCGGGTCCTGGGTGGCGGTCATGCCCCAGCCGGCCAGCAGCCGGCGCGGTGCAGCCTGCAGCGTGAGCAGCCAGGGGCCCGCGAGCAGGAGCGGGACGGCGACGAGGGCCACGCCGGCCCAGCGCCTGCGGGCGTCACCGACCAGGAGCAGACCGAGACCGGCCGCGACGACGACCACCCCGGCGAGCGGCACGAGGCTCGCGAGCAGTGCGGCCCACAGCGCGGTCCGCACCGTGGCGCTCGGGGCCGCGGTGCGCCGCGTCGCCCGGACGACGCCGGCACCGACGCGGGGCAGCAGCACGAGCAGGGCGATGGCCCCGATCCGTCCCTCACCCACGGCGGCGGCGGCCGGGGCCGTCGTCACCCAGGCGAGGGCGGCAGCGGCGCGCAGCCAGCGACGATCGGTGAAGGTGCCGGCCGCACCGTAGGCGGTGAGGGCTGCCAGGGGCAGGGCGGTGACGACGAGGAGGGTGAGCACCATGCCGGCGGGCGAGTGGCCCGAACCGAGCCCGGGCACCCAGCCGACGAGACCGCTGAGCGCCGCGAGGACGACGACGGCCGGGCTCTGCTCCGCGGCACCGCCCCAGCCGGGTCCGTGCCACGTCATCCACCACGAGTCCCAGAGCTGGCCCGCCGTCGCGCGGCCGCCGAGCAGCTCACCCCCGACGAGGCCGGAGTCGACACGGTGGCGCAGCTGCGCCGTGACGTGACGGGCCGACCAGGCCGACAGCGCGCACGTCGCGACGAGGAGCCACAGGAGGGGATGCGTCAGCCACCCACCGCCCCGCTCGACCTCGAGCGAGCGCGCCTCGACCGCGGCGCCCGGCCCGGTCGACCCCCGGGCCTCGTCGACGAGACGACGGCGCGCCTCGCGCGGGGTGACGAAGAGGGCATCGAGGTCGCCACGGGCGACCTCGCGCGGGGCCCTGCCCCGCAGGCGAGAGCGCAGGGTGCGCACGTCGAGGACCGCCGGGAGGCTGGCCAGCTCGTCGGCGCCCATGCCGGGGCGCTTGAGGACGACGAGCGCCAGACCACCCACGAGACTGCTCAGGGCGATCCACAGCGCGACGAAGGGGGGCGGCGGCGAAGTGGGCCCGGGCCAGGGCCGCGCGGCGGGCCTGGCGCCGGTGGTCAGGGGTGGGGCGAAGCTCGGCGGCGGTCGGTCGCACGGCGACGGCCGCACGAGGCGCGAGCACCACGCGACGGCCGGCCCGCTGCGAGCGCCAGCCGAGGTCGAGGTCGCCCCCGAGATCCCCGAGCGCCGGGTCGTGCCCGTCGAGGGCCTCGTAGGTGTCGCGGTCGATGAGCAGACCGTCGAGGGGCGCGGCGACCGCGTCGACGTCACCGTCGTGCTGCCCCTGGTCGGTCGTGCCTGCCACGGGCGTCGGGACGATCCGACCCGTGCGGGTCACCTGGAGCCCGAGGCGGACGATGCGCGAGGGTCGCGCTCGTCGACGAGCTTCGGCCCCACCATGCCGACGCCCCGACCGCTCGCCGCGACGAGCAGTCGCAGGGCCTCGGGGTGGGGTCGGGTCCGGGAGGTGAGGACCCACACGAGGTCGCGTCCGGAGCCGTCGCGCGGCAGCCGATCGACCATGGCCGGCAGGATCCTGCGGATGCCACGGCGCGGGCCGAGGGTGCTCGTCAAGACCTCGATCCCGGCGTCGGCCACGGGAGCGAGGAGGTCGCTCGTGTCGCCGAGACCGTCGAGGGCCCCGTCGACGAGGAGGAGTCGATCGGGGAGACGGTCCTGGGCGAGGAGGGAGCTGAGGACCTGTCCTGCGTCGTCACGGCTGCGCGCCACGACGACGGCGGTGACGGTGACCGGAGGCGTCGTCGTCCGCCGGGAGGGGGTGGCGGAGGTCGACGGGAGGCTGCGCTGCGTCACGACCTCGCCGACAGTCAGACTGCGCGCTTCTTGAGCTTGCGGCGCTCGCGCTCGGACAGACCGCCCCAGATGCCGAAACGTTCGTCGTGCTCGAGCGCGTACTCGAGGCACTCCTGGCGGACCTCGCACCCGACGCAGACCTTCTTGGCCTCGCGGGTGGACCCGCCCTTTTCGGGGAAGAAGGCCTCAGGATCCGTCTGGGCGCAGAGCGATCGCTCCTGCCAGGACATCTCCGATGCCTCGTCGGTGGTCTCACCACCCATGATCAGCTGAAGTTCGTGCATGGTCCCTCCTCGACCTCGACACACTCGACCCGGACTTCGTGCCGCGTGGCCGTGACCACGTGACATGTCTGTAATTACATGCGTGTCATGCGTGCGTCGTCAAGCCGGGGAGGCTATGGAGCGTTGAACGGTCGGGCGGGCACTCCCCTTCGTCACGGGGCTGAGACGTGCCAAGGCGCATCACCGTCATCACCGGGGGGACGTCCCGGCGCCCGATTT
>NZ_ALWX01000063.1 GCF_000297495.1 Janibacter hoylei PVAS-1
GCCGAGGTCGACCCGCGTCACCCGCGGTCACCGTGCTCGCCCGGGGGGCGGGTGCCGGGGTGCCGCACGGGGTCGGCTGGGCGCGGCTGTGCCGGCTCGTCAGCGAGGTGCACCTCACGGGTGAGCGCGGCGAGGCCGTCGCGACCGCGGCGATGATCGCCCGGCACGCCGCGGCCCCCGGGGCTGACGAGCCGGCCCCGCTGCTCGTCCTGCTCGGCCCGACCTCCGACGTCGGCGCCGCGCTGCTCGCCCGACGTCCCGACGTGGCCCGCGAGCGGCTGCAGGCCTGGCAGCGGGTGCTGCCGGCCGGGGCGCTCGCCATCGAGGTCGTCGACCACGGCGGACCGCCCGGCACCCCCGCGTCGACCGGGCACGCCGCCCACCTGCTCGGGCTCGCTGACGCCTGCGGGGTCCCGGCCGTGCTCACCGCGGCAGTGCGTCATCTCCACCCGCACGACGCGACGACCGCCGACGTCCTCGACGCGACCCGACGACTCGTCGTCCTCGACGCCCGGCACCTCGACCGGGTGACGACCGCCGGGCACCTCGCCGACGACGCGACGATGGTCGAGCACGCCCACCGGGTGGCGAGCGTGCTCGGTGGCGGTGCGGGCGGCTTCGCCTGCGCGAGTCCCCGGCAGCGGGCCGCGGCGCTGCTCGAGGCGACGGTGCGCACGGCGGTGGAGTGCGCGCTCGACGACCGCAAGGACCTCGGCATCGGGCGGGTCCA
This sequence comes from Janibacter hoylei PVAS-1, assembly GCF_000297495.1. GTDB lineage: Bacteria > Actinomycetota > Actinomycetes > Actinomycetales > Dermatophilaceae > Janibacter > Janibacter hoylei. The sequence continues at coordinate 731 of NZ_ALWX01000063.1, forward strand.
CCTGCCCGAGGCGAGTGTGCTCGGGCTGCCCCCCGACGCGGACCCGCAGGTGGTGCTCGCGCAGCGCTGCCGGGCCGCGATCGGCGCGCGCTACCCCGATGCGTCGCCGGCGGTGCTGCGGCAGGTCGAGGAGCGTCTGGCCGACGAGCTCGACGTCGTCGAGGCGCTGGGCTACCCGACCTACTTCCTCACCGTCGCCGAGGTCGTCGACCTCATCACCGGCGCGGGGGTGCGGGTCGCCGCCCGTGGCTCCGGCGCCGGCAGCCTGATCAACCACCTGCTCGGCATCAGCGCGATCGACCCGATCCGGCACGACCTGCTCATGGAGCGTTTTTGCTCGCCGCTACGGGCCGAGCTGCCCGACATCGACATCGACGTCGAGTCGGCCCGCCGCACCGAGATGTACGAGCTGATCCTCCAGCGCTTCGGCCGCGACCGGGTGACCTGCGTGTCGATGATGGACACCTACAAGGCACGGCACGCGATCCGCGACGTCGGCGCCGCGCTCGGGGTGCCCCCGGCCGAGGTCGACGAGATCGCCAAGGCCTTCCCGCACATCCGGGCCAAGGACGTGCGCTCGGCGATGGCCGAGCTGCCCGAGCTGCGCACCCGCAGCCTCGACGGCGGACGCCTGACGACGCTCTTCGACCTCGTCGAGCGGCTCGACGGGCTGCCCCGGCACATCGCCCTGCACCCGTGCGGGGTCGTCCTGTCCGATGGCGGGCTGCTCGACCGCACCCCGGTCGAGTCGAGCTGGCTGGGCTTCCCGATGAGCCAGTTCGACAAGGACGACGTCGAGGCGCTCGGGCTGCTCAAGCTCGACGTCCTCGGCATCCGGATGCAGTCGGCGATGGCGCACGCCGTCGGCGAGGTCGAGCGGGTCACGGGGGAGCGGGTCGACCTCGACGACCGCTCCGACGTGCCGCTCGACGACCCGGCGACCTTCGCGATGATCCGCACGACGCGCACGCTCGGGTGCTTCCAGATCGAGAGCCCGGGGCAGCGCGAGCTCATCGGCAAGCTCGCGCCGAGCGTCTTCGACGACCTGATCATCGACATCTCGCTCTTCCGCCCCGGCCCGGTGAAGTCCGACATGATCCGCCCCTTCCTCGAGGCGCGGCACGGGTGGAGCCGGCCGCAGTTCCTCCACGACCGGCTCGTGCCCGCGCTCGCCGAGACCGAGGGGGTCGTCGTCTTCCACGAGCAGATGCTGCGGATCATCGCCGAGACGACCGGCGCGACCCTCGCCCAGGCCGACGAGGTGCGCCGCACGATGGGCAGCCCCGACGGGCAGGCGCGCATCGAGGCGTGGTGGCGTCCGGCGGCGGCCGCGCGCGGGTACCCGCCGGAGGACGTCGACCGCATCTGGGCGGTGCTCGCGGCCTTCGCGTCCTTCGGCTTCTGCAAGGCGCACGCGGCTGCCTTCGCCATGCCGACCTACCAGTCGGCCTGGCTCAAGGCGCACCATCCCGCGGCCTTCCTCGCCGGCGTGCTCACCCACGACCCGGGCATGTACCCCAAGCGGCTGCTCCTCGAGGAGGCCCGGTCGCTCGGCATCACGGTCCTCGGCGTCGACGTCAACGCGAGCACGGGGGAGTACCGCGTCGAGCGCGCCCCCCGTCCCCGGTCGGGCACCGGACGATCCCGACCTGCCCGACGGGTCGCCGTGGGCGATCCGGCTCTCGCTGGCCGACGTCAAGGGCATGAGCGAAGGGGAGGTCGCCCGCGTCGTCGCCGGGGCCCCTTCGACTCGCTCGCCGATTTTTGGCAGCGGGCGCAGGTGAGCCGGCCGGTCGTCGAGCGGCTCGTCCTCGTCGGGGCCTTCGACGCGGTGCACGGCACCGGCGCCGACCGGGCCGGGCCGGGGCTCGGCAGCCGCGGGCGGCTCACCCGGCGGGATCTGCTGCTGCATGTCGCCGAGCTCGACCGGTGGTCGCGGGCGAGCGCGGGTCGGTCACGCGGCGCGCGGGGCCGGGGTACCGGTGGCCTGGGTGCGCGGGGACGGTCGTCCGAGGCGCGGCCTGGGCGGCCGGACGGCCGGGCGCCCAGCAGGTGCGCACGGGCACGACGACCACGCCGGTCGCGAGCCAGTTGACCCTCGACCTCGGCGACTCCCCGGAGCTCGGCGAAGGCGTCGGTCTGCCCGAGATGAGCATCCCCGACCAGGTGAGCGCCGAGCTGGAGATCCTCGGGCTCGACGCCTCGCGGCACGTCATGGACTTCTACGCGCCGATGCTCGAGGCGCTCGGGGTGACCCGCAGCGCGGACCTGCTCTCGGTGCGCAGCGGTGCCCAGATCCTCGCTGCGGGGGTCAAGGTCGCGACCCAGACCCCACCGATCCGCTCCGGGCGTCGGGTCGTCTTCCTCACCGTCGACGACGCGACCGGGCCGGTCGACGCGACCTTCTTCGAGGACGTGCAGGGGCCCTACGCGGCGACGATCTTCCACTCCTGGCTGCTCCTCGTGCGCGGCACGATCCGGCGCGCGGGGCCGCGCGGGGTCTCGGTGCTCGCCTCCGGCGCGTGGGAGCTGTCGACGCTGTGGGAGGCATGGCAGCGCGGCGGCATCACCGCCGTGCACGCCGCGCTCGACGAGGCCGACGAGCTCGCCCGGGCCCGTGATGCCGCGCACCAGCAGCCGGCCGGGCACCGGGTGCTCGTCCACGCTTCGGGCTTCCGGCAGTCGCCGTGGGCCGACACCCGACCGGCGGGCACCGGTGTCGAGCCCCCGCGCAAGCTGTGGCACTCCTCGCCCGGCAGCTCCGGCCACTGAGGGGGGCGAGGCCGGCCGGGGCGGCCCCCTTCGCCTCGGTCAAAGACACCGCGCGTGCCGGGAGACGCGACGTGTCTTTGACAGAGAGGAGTCAGGGCGGGGGATGTCTCGCACGAACCGTGCGACGGTAGGTGAATGCCCCACACGGATGACGCGACGCTGACCACGGTCCTGGACCTCGAGCGCGAGCTGCAGTCGCCGCAGACGCGGGCCGATGCCGGGCGTCTGCGCGACCTCATCGCCCCGGACTTCGAGGAGGTCGGGGCGTCCGGCCGGGTGTGGGACCGCGACTCGATCCTTGCGATGCTCGAGTCGGAGTCCGCGGGCCCCGACTCGCCGACCATCGAGATCGACGACCTGCGAGCCCGGACCATCGCACCAGGCGTCGTCCGGGTCTCATGGACGTCGGCCCAAGGGGAGCGCCGCGCGCGACGCACGTCGATCTGGTGCGAACGGGATGGAGGCTGGCGCCAGGTCCATCACCAGGGGACTCTCCTGACCTGACGGGGCGGGGAGGCCGAAGGGGGTGTCACCCCCGCCGACTAGGGTTGGAGGCATGAACGACGAGCGAGCGTGGCGCCGTGGCGGCAGCGGGGTCGAGGGCAATGTCCGGACCGCCGCGATCTGGACCCAGGTGCGCGCGCTCAGCGAGTCCCGTCAGCGTGAGCTCTCCCGGCCGCTGCGGGTCCTCGACCTCGGCGGCGGCACGGGTGGGCTGGCCGTCGCGCTCGCAGAGCAGGGCCACACCGTCACCGTCGTCGACCCCAGCCCCGACGCGCTCGCCTCGATGAGTCGCCGGGTCGCCGAGTCGCCGGCCGCCGAGCGGATCACCGCCGTGCAGGGCGACGCCGACACCCTCGCCGGCATCGCCCCGCCCGGCACCGTCGACCTGCTCTCCTGCCACGGCACCCTCGAGTACGTCGACGATCCCGAGGCCACCCTCGCCCGCATCGCCGAGGTCCTCGCCCCCGGTGGGCACCTCTCGCTCGTCACCGCGCAGCGCGTCGCCGCCGTCATCTCGCGAGCCCTCGCCGGGCGCTTCGACCAGGCGACCACTGCCCTCACCAGCCCTGACGGACGGTGGGGCGAAGAGGACCCCGTGCCGCGCCGCTTCGACCGGGCCGCCCTGACCGAGATGCTCACCCGGGCTGGCTTCACGACCCTCGAGACACGTGGGGTGCGCATCTTCAGCGATGTCGTGCCGAGCACCTTCGTCGACACCGAGGCCGAGCGCCGGGCGCTACTGGCCCTCGAGGAGCTCGCCTCCGCCGACGCCGGTCGCACCGGTCTGTCGGCGCTCGGTGGCGCCGTCCACCTCATCGCCCGCCGCGACTGACCGCTCATGAGCCGGCGTCAGTACCGGCCCCCACCGCGGGCCGGCCAGGGCCCCCCGGATGACACCGGGTGCACGATCCTGCACGTCGACATGGACGCCTTCTTCGCGTCCGCCTCCCTCATCGCCCACCCCGAGCTCGTCGGCACCCCCGTCATCATCGGCGGCGGCAACCGCGGCGTCGTGCTCTCCGCGACCTACGAGGCCCGGGCCTTCGGGGTCACCTCGGCCATGCCGATGGGCCGTGCCCGGCGGCTGTGCCCGCAGGCGACCGTCCTGCCGCCCGAGCACGAGCTCTACTCGCGGATCAGCGCGGCGATCATGGCGACCTTCGCCGACATCACCCCCTTCGTCGAGCCGCTGAGCAGCGACGAGGCCTTCCTCGACGTCGCCGGCGCGGTGCGCCTCATGGGCTCGCCGGCGACGATCGCACAGCGCATCCGGGACACCGTCGCCGACGAGCAGGGCATCACCTGCTCCGTCGGCGTCGCGAGCACGAAGTTCGTCGCCAAGCTCGCCTCCGGCCTGGCCAAGCCCGACGGGCTGCTCGTCATCCCCGCGGACGAGGTCGTCACCTTCGTCCAGCAGCTGCCCGTCGGGGCCCTGTGGGGAGTCGGCGACAAGACCGAGGAGGCGCTCGCCCGCCTCGGGCTGAAGACCGTCTCCGACATCGCCCACACCCCCCCGCGCCACCCTGGTCCGTGCGCTCGGCGAGGCGACCGGCAACCACCTGCACGACCTCGCCTGGGGGAGGGACCCGCGGTCCGTCGAGCCGGTGCGCCGTGAGCGCTCCATCGGCAACGAGCGCACCTTCGACCACGACGTCGACGACCCCGAGGTCGTCCACCGCACCCTGCTCGCGCTCGCGGACAAGGCGGCCTCCCGGTTGCGGGCCGCCGGCCTCGTCGGGCGGACGGTGAGCATCAAGGTGCGCTTCGCCGACTTCACGACGATCAGCCGCTCCCGCTCCCTTCGCGATGCCACCGACGTCTCCCGCGACATCGCGGCGCTGGCCCGTGAGCTCTACGACGCCCTCGGCCTGCAGCGGGCCAGGGTGCGGCTCGTCGGGGTGCGCGTCGAGCAGCTCTCCGAGGCCTCGTCCACGCCGGTGCAGGTGGCGCTCGACGAGCCCGAGCACGGCTGGCGGGAGGCTGACCGCGCGGTCGACCGCGCGAGCGCGCGCTTCGGGGCGGGCAGCGTGCGCCCGGCCAGCCTGCTCGGTGACCGGGGCCGAGCGGGACGCCGGCCTACCGCAGGCCGCGGCCGCGACCTAGACTGAGGAGACCACGGCGGTCCTTTCGCCGTGGGGACCCGCGGGCACCGCCCGCACGAGACCAGGTTCGTAGGGAGGTCACCGTGGCGCTGTCAGAGCGCGAGCGGCAGATGCTCGAGGAGATGGAAGAGGCCATCCGGGCCGAAGACCCTCGCTTTGCCTCGCAGATGAAGGGGACGCACTCCGGTCATGACCGGCGCCGTGTCGCCATCGGCGTCATCGGCGCCATCGTCGGGCTCGGCCTGGTGCTGCTCGGCATCAACACCACCCTGTGGATCGGCGTCGCCGGCTTCGCCCTCATCGTCGCCTCGGTCGCGGTCGCCGTCACCCCCGGTGGCGGCAGCGAGGGCATCGGCGGTCTCGGACTCGTCGGGGACGACGGCACGGTCCGCCCGGCCCGTCAGCGCAAGACGAAGGGGGCCAAGGCGCGCGCGTCTGCCCGGTCCGGCACCTTCATGCAGCGGCTCGAGCAGCGCTGGGAGGAGCGCCGCAGCAAGGGTCAGGGCTGGTAGTCCTTCGCGACGGCCGCGGGCAGATGTCCGGGGTCGTCAGTGGGCGATGATGCCCACGGTCCACGTGACCGCGATGATGAGCGCCGCGGACAGCTCGATGCCCATGCTGTGCAGGACACCGCGCAGCGCGGCCTTCGTCGCCTGCCAGGCGCGGTCGAGATCGCGGAAGCGGACGTACTCGGCGGCGAAGACCCCGAGGACGAAGCCGACCGGGAGGCCGACGACCGGGATGACGAAGAAGCCGATGATCGCGCCCACGACGCCCAGGGTGAGCGTCAGACCGCCGACACCGTCGCGCTTCATGCGCCGCCCCGGGATGAGGAACTGCAGCAGTAGCGTCACCGCGTAGATCACCGCGACGATGCCGAAGGTCACCCAGGCCGTCGTGCCGCCCGTGAAGCCGGCCCACACGAGGACGGCGGCGACGCAGAGCAGGAGACCCGGCAGGACCGGGATGACGATGCCGAGGACACCGATGACGAAGATGACGATGCCGACCGCCAGAGCGATCGACGTCGGGTCGTGGGTGGCCTCGGCGGCCAAGGTCAGCATGCGGCGGTGCCGCTCAGCGCTCGTCGACGGAAGCTCGGGCCGGGCGCTCTCGCCACGCGTGCAGACCGTGGACTCCCGCGGTGGTCGTCTGCGGGCAAGGGCGTTATCAAGGTGGCGTTCACGTGAGGCCTCATCTCATGCACATGGCGTGGACATGCGAGCCCACTGTCAACCTGCCACAGACGTCCCGCGTAGCAGCCTGTGCGCACGGAGTCCCGAACGAGCTCAGGAGTGCTCAGCGACATACTTTTGCATGCGCTCGAGTATGGTCGCGCGGTACGGAATGGCCTGCGCGAAATTCAGCGGCGTCGCCCCGAGCTTCGACGGCGTCTCGAAATCGAGTGTCACCGGCTGCCTGAACCACAGATCGTAGATGGGCTCGAGGTCCTCGTCGGTGAACTTCATGCGAAGCACCTCGCAGAAGACCAGTCCACCGCGTGGGCTGACGGCGTTGACATCGGCCCCGAGCGCGATCAGTTGTTCAGCGATCGCGAGGTCCTTCGCGATGTCGTGCTCGACCTGCCCGAACAGCACGTGCAGCTCCGTATAGCCCTCCGAGTTCGGTGGCCCCAGGTGCGTGCCGTGGTCGAGCAGCCACTGAGTGGTCGCGTAGCGCGACTCGAGGTCCGTGTTGCCCAGAGCCGCCATCAGCAGGCTCTTGCCGTCAGCGCGAGGCGCGCCAAGGCCAGCGCCCTCGGCCGCTGCGATGAACTCGGCAGTCGGCTTCATGCGTGCGATCAGGTCGAGTGCCTTCATTCGAAACGGGGTCCTTCGGTCAGGTCAGGCATCTCCGGAGGGTCGTGGATCGGTCCCGCTCAGCGCTCGTCGACGGGAGCTGAGGCCGGGGTGCCTTCGTCGAGGCTGGCCGACTCGTCGTCGATCTCGGCGAGGTCCTTCAGCGCCGGGATGTGCTCACGCCCGTGGTGGGCGCAGAAGAGCAGTTCGCCCCCGGCGTGGAGCCGAGCGCGCACGTAGGCCTTGGCTCCGCAGCGGTCGCAGCGGTCGGCTGCGGTCAGGGGGCTGGCCAGAGTCGCGTTCACGTGGTGCCTCATTTCATGCGTCGTTCCGTGGACGTCCGAGACAACAGTCAAACACGCCGATCCCTTCCCGACCTGCACCCGCGGGGTCGTGGCGTGACCGAGGGCACAGGAGTCCGGGCCTGCGACACCACCGAGGTGCAGCCTCCCGGGCGGTGTCGGCGGCGCGGACTACCCTGCGAGACGTCCACCTCCGACCGACGACAAGGCAGGCTCCCTTCGTGCCTCCGGCTGCCAGCACCGCCAAGAAGACCGCGAGCAGCAAGACCGCGCAGGACTACACCGCGCACCACCTGCAGGTCCTCGAGGGGCTCGAGGCCGTCCGCAAGCGGCCGGGCATGTACATCGGCTCGACCGACCAGCGCGGCCTCATGCACTGCATGTGGGAGATCATCGACAACGCGGTCGACGAGGCCCTCGGCGGCCACGGTGACCGGATCGAGGTCCTCCTGCACGCCGACGGCTCGGTCGAGGTCCGGGACAACGGTCGTGGCATCCCGGTCGACATCGAGCCGCGCACCGGTCTGACCGGCGTCGAGGTCGTCTACACCAAGCTGCACGCCGGCGGGAAGTTCGGCGGCGGATCGTACACGGCCTCCGGTGGACTGCACGGCGTCGGCGCCTCGGTCGTCAACGCGCTCTCCTCGCGCCTGGACGTCGAGGTCGATCGCGCCGGCAAGACCTATGCCATGAGCTTCCGCCGTGGGGAGCCCGGCACCTTCTCCGACGTCGCCGGTGCGAAGGGGGCGAAGTCCCCGGACAACGACTTCAGCCCGTACGACAAGGGCAGCGAGCTCGAGGTCGTCGGCAAGGCCAAGCGCGGGGTCACCGGCACCCGGGTGCGCTACTGGGCCGACCCCCAGATCTTCCTCAAGGGTGCCGACATCGACCGCGAGGCCCTGGCCGCGCGCGCCCGCCAGACCTCCTTCCTCGTGCCGGGGCTGACGATCGTCGTGCGCGACGAGCGCGGTGACGAGGCGATCGAGGAGGTCTTCCACCACGAGGGCGGCATCAGCGAGTTCGTCGACTACCTCGCGCCCGATGCGCCGGTCACCGACGTGTGGCGGCTCGAGGGCACGGGCACCTTCACCGAGACGGTGCCGGTCCTCGACGCCAAGGGGCACATGACCCCGACCGAGGTCGAGCGTGAGTGCGGGGTCGACATCGCCCTGCGGTGGGGCACCGGCTACGACGCCAAGGTCTCCTCCTTCGTCAACATCATCTCGACGCCGAAGGGCGGAACCCACGTCTCCGGCTTCGAGCAGGCCCTGCTCAAGGTCTTCCGCAAGCAGCTCGAGGTCAATGCCCGCAAGCTCAAGGTCGGCAACGACAAGGTCGACAAGGACGACGTGCTCGCCGGACTGACCGCGGTCGTGACCGTGCGCCTGGCCGAGCCGCAGTTCGAGGGGCAGACCAAGGAGGTGCTCGGGACCAATGCCGTGCGCTCGATCGTCAGCAAGGTCGTCGAGACCGAGCTGACCAGCCTGCTCACCTCGACCAAGCGGGCCGAGAAGCAGATGGCCGGTCAGCTGCTCGAAAAGGTCGTCGCCGAGATGAAGTCGCGCATCTCCGCGCGGCTGCACAAGGAGACCCAGCGCCGCAAGAACGCCCTCGAGACCTCGTCCCTGCCGCCGAAGCTGCGCGACTGCCGCAGCAGCGACGTCGAGGCCACGGAGCTCTTCATCGTCGAGGGCGACTCGGCGATGGGCACGGCCAAGGAGGCGCGCAACAGCGAGTTCCAGGCCCTGCTGCCCATCCGCGGCAAGATCCTCAACGTGCAGAAGGCCGCGGTCGGCGACATGCTCAAGAACGCCGAGTGCGCCTCGATCATCCAGGTCATCGGGGCCGGCTCCGGCCGCAGCTTCGACGTCGACGCCGCGCGGTACGGCAAGGTCATCATCATGACCGACGCCGATGTCGACGGCGCCCACATCCGCACGCTGCTGCTCACCCTCTTCTTCCGGTACATGCGTCCCCTCGTCGAGGCGGGCAAGGTCTTCGCGGCCGTGCCGCCGCTGCACCGCATCGAGGTCGTCAACCCGGGGTCGAAGAAGAACGAGCTGATCTACACCTACTCCGAGGCGGAGATGCGCAAGAAGCTCGCGTCGCTGACCTCACGGGGCAAGAACATCAAGCAGCCGATCCAGCGGTACAAGGGTCTGGGTGAGATGGATGCCGACCAGCTCGCCGAGACGACGATGGACCCACGCCACCGGATGCTGCGCCGGGTGACGACCGAGGACCTTGAGATCGCCGAGCAGGTCTTCGAACTGCTCATGGGCAAGGACGTCGACCCCCGTCGCGACTTCATCGTCTCGTCGGCCGATCAGCTCGACCGGGAGCGCATCGACGCCTGACCTGTGACGGCACGTCACGATTGCGACGAAAGTTCGGCGCGTCGGCGCGTCAGTTGTTGCGCCGGTGCGTGGCGTGGGTCACGGTAAGGGGATTGGTGCGCACCAGCGCGCCCCGACCCAGGGAGGACACATGTCCGACGTCGCCACCTCGGACCATGCCGCAGGGGAGGAGCAGACCGAGCTCAAGCGGGTCATGGGGCCCAAGCTCCTGCTGCTCTTCATCGTGGGAGACATCCTCGGCACGGGGGTCTACGCGCTGACGGGTGACGTGGCGGCCGAGGTGGGCGGAGCGGCCTGGGCGCCCTTCCTCGCGGCCTTCATCGTCGCGACGATGACGGCCTTCTCCTACCTCGAGCTCGTGACGAAGTACCCCAAGGCCGGCGGCGCCGCGACCTTCATCCACAAGGCCTTTGGCGTTCACTTCCTCACCTTCATCGTGGCCTTCGCCGTCATGTGCTCCGGCATCACGTCTGCGTCGACGGCCTCCAACGCCTTCGCAGGCTTCCTGCGTGACGGGCTCGGCCTGGAGTGGGAGGCCGGCTCGACGCCGCTGCTCTTCGTCGCCCTCGCCTTCATGACCGTCATCGCGCTCATCAACCTGCGCGGTGTCGGCGAGTCGGTCAAGGCCAATGTCGTGCTCACGCTCGTCGAGCTCTCCGGCCTGCTGCTCATCATCTTCGTCGGCCTCTACGCGGTGACGCAGGGCAAGGCGGACTTCTCCCGCGCGATGGTCTTCGAGAGCCCGAGCGACAAGAGCACCTTCATTGCCATCTCCATGGCGACGGCGCTCGCCTTCTTCGCCATGGTCGGCTTCGAGGACTCGGTCAACATGGCCGAGGAGACCCACGAGCCGGCGAAGATCTTCCCCAAGGTCATGCTCAGCGGCTTGGCGATCACCGGTGTCATCTACGTCCTCGTCTCGATCACCGCGGTCGCCCTCGTGCCCGTCGGTGAGCTCGTCAGCGGGGAGCAGTCGGCGCTGACCCAGGTCGTCGCGACCGGCGCGCCGGGCCTGCCCTTCGACAAGATCTTCCCCTTCATCGGCATGTTCGCCGTGGCCAACTCGGCACTGATCAACATGCTCATGGCCTCGCGTCTCGTCTACGGCATGTCGCGCCAGGAGGTCCTGCCCCCCGGACTGGGCATCGTGCACAAGACGCGCCAGACGCCGTGGGTCGCGATCCTCTTCACGACCCTGATCTCCTACGGCCTGATCAGCTACGTCGTCCTGGGCAGCGGGTCGACCGTCGTCTCGCTCCTCGGTGGTACGACCTCGCTGCTGCTGCTGGCCGTCTTCACGATCGTCAACATCGCGGTCCTCGTGCTGCGCCGCGACGACGTCGGGCGGGAGCACTTCAAGACCCCGACCTTCCTGCCGATCGTCGCCGCACTGACCTGCGCCTTCCTCGTCGGCCCGTGGGCCCGCAACGAGGAGCAGCAGCAGCAGTACGAGATCGCCGGTGGCCTGCTGGCCCTCGGCGTCGTCCTCTGGGCGATCACCTGGTTCATCAACCGCGCGGTCTACGCCAAGAAGACCTACATGCGCGACCCGGAGCACATCGACCACGACTGAGCTCCGCAGCGCGAAGGGGGCGGCACCGGATCACCGGTGCCGCCCCCTTCGTCATGCGCATTTCCCTAGGGAAATACGGCGGGGGTGCACATTTCCCTAGGGAAATACGGCGGGGGTGCGTATTTCCCTAGGGAAATGTGGGTGAGGGTGGTGATTTCCCTAGGGAAATGTGGGTGAGGGTGGTGATTTCCCTAGGGAAACGCGCGGGTGGGGTGGTC
>NZ_ALWX01000064.1 GCF_000297495.1 Janibacter hoylei PVAS-1
TCGACGTGGCCAGCGCAGGGCGCGGGCACGTCGAGCGCCGGGTCGTCCTGCGCGGCCGGCGCACCATCGTCTTCGACTGACCGCACCCCCGTGCGCATTTCCCTAGGGAAATGCGCACGGGGGCCGTATTTCCCTAGGGAAATGCGCGCGGGGGCCGTATTTCCCTAGGGAAATGCGCACGGGTTCCGTATTTCCCTAGGGAAATGTGCACTGGGGCGGTGGCTCCTCAGGCGGCGAGCAGCGCGGCGGCCTCCTCGGGGGGTCTCGGCGAGGTGCAGCACCTCGCCGAGGGGCCGTCCGGTCCCCAGCGCGCGCAGGGCGGGCCAGACGGGGACGGTCTCGGTCCAGTGCTCGAGGCCGACCAGCACGAGCGGCGGCAGCGTCTCGCCCTCGGGCGCGTAGTACAGCGGCGTGCAGGCCTGGAAGATCTCCTGCACGGTCCCGGCTGCGCCGGGCAGCACGACGAGCCCGCCGCTGCTCTGGGCGAGCAGCACGTCCTCGCGCAGCGCGTTGGAGAAGTACTTGGCGATGCCGTCGCAGAAGACATTGGGCGGCTCGTGGCCGTAGAACCACGTCGGGATGCCGTAGCTGCGGGCCCGACCCGGCGCGGCCCCGAGGTCGTCGCGCACCCGCAGCGCGAGCTCTGCCCAGGCCTCGACCGACGGGCGGAAGCTCGACACCGCGGCCAGCCGGCCCAACGCCGCGTCGACCGCGTCGGGGGTCGGGGCGAGCGCGCCGAGGTTGGCCGCCTCCATGGCTCCCGGCCCGCCGCCGGTCAGCACGACGCGCCCGCTCGCGGCGAGTGCGTGGCCCAGCCGGGCGGCGTCGGCGTAGTCGCTGCTCCCACGCTCCAGCGCGTGCCCGCCCATGACGCCGACGACGTCGCGACCGTGGAGCGCCTCGACGAGGGCGTCCTGCACCGCGTCGTCGTGCACCGCCCGCAGCAGCGTCGCCCACGCATCGTGCTGGGTCCGCGCCTCACGGCTCCACGCGTAGGCGCGGGCGTCGACGGTGCTGGCGTAGCCGTGCTCGGCGATGCCGTCGTAGAGGTCGAAGGGGGTGTACAGCCGCGAGCGGAAGGCCTCGACCGGGCAGGTGGGGTCGGGCGGGATGATGACCGCGCCGCGCGCGACGAGGTCGCGGGCCAGCGCGTCGGGGACCTGACCGCCGAGCACGACCAGACCGCGCACGTCGGCCCGGGAGAGGTGCTCCGCGTGGGGCTCGAGGTCCAGGCCCTGCAGGCGCCAGCCCGCGAGCGGGGTGCCCGCTCCGATGAGGCGACGCAGACCCCCTTCGTCGTGGACCTCGCGGAAGGCGGGGTCGCCCGGACGGCGTCCGAGCACGTCCCGCAGGGGGTGGTGGCGGGTCTCCCTCGTCATGCCGCCCAACCTAGCCGCGGGTGTCGGGGGCGTCGGGGATCGGTATGGATTCTCTCCGGAAATCGGGCTCCGGAGGGTGGGTGATGGCCTGCGGCGACTGGGCCCGGCCGCCGCAGGATCCGCGGCAGATCGCCTCTCTCGCACCGGTTCTTACCGTTCGTTGACGCCAGGGAGGGGTCGATCTCGAGCCGTGGACACCCCCGTGAGCCACTCGTAGTGTCCAGCAGCAGCCGCTCCGAGATCCGGGACGGCAGACGAAAGGAACCCATGAAGTACTCGACGAAGAGCGCCAGTGTTGTCGTCTCCTCGGCGGCACTCCTGCTGGCGGTGACCCCCTTCGCAGCCCAGGCCCACGGCGAGGACCTCGCCCCGCTCACCACGCACGGTGACGCAGCGCTGGAGATGCAGGGGGAGACGACCTACGTCGTCACGCTCGACGAGGGCGAGGACGCGCGGGCTGTCGCCTCCTCCCTCGGCGTGACCCCGACGCACGTCTACACCGAGGTCATGGACGGCTTCTCCGCACGGCTCACACCGCAGCAGCTCCACGACGTGCGCGCCGACGCGGACGTCGCGGCCGTCTCGGAAAACATGAGCATCCGCGTCGACCCCTCCGAGGGGCAGGCCGCGGCCGACACCCCGTGGGGTCTGGACCGCATCGACGACCCGGCGCTGCCCCTCGACGGCAGCTACGAGCCGGCGGGGACGGGTGCCGGCGTCACCGCCTACATCCTCGACACCGGCATCGACCCCGACCACACCGAGTTCGGTGGCCGGGCGTCCGTCGGCTTCGACGTGACCGGCGGGGACGGCCTCGACCGTCAGGGCCACGGCACGCACGTCGCCGGCACGATCGGCAGCGAGAGCTACGGTGTCGCCCCGGGCGTCGACCTCGTGGGGGTCAAGGTGCTCGACGACAGCGGCAGCGGCTCGTCGGCCGGGATCATCGAGGCTATGGACTGGGTCGCGCAGCAGGCTGACGGTCCCTCCGTCGCCAACATGTCGCTCGGCGGGTCCAAGGACCCGGCGCTGGACAACGCGGCCAGCGGCCTCGTCGACAGCGGCGTCTTCACCTCGGTGGCGGCGGGCAACGAGTCGCAGGACGCGGCCAACGTCTCCCCGGCGAGCGCGGACGGGGTCTTCACGACCGCCGCCTCGACCGACGGGGACGGCAACGCCGACTTCTCCAACTACGGGTCGGTCGTCGAGGGCTATGCCCCGGGCCAGGACATCGAGTCGACCGTGCCCGGTGGCGGTACCGACACCTACAGCGGCACCTCGATGGCCAGCCCGCACGTCGCGGGCGCGGCCTCGCTCTACCTCGAGGCCAACCCGGGTGCGACGCCCGACGCCATCACGAGCGGTCTGCAGGACAGCGCCGTCGACGTCATCGGCGATGCCCCCTCCGGCACGACCGGGGGTCTGCTCCAGGTGGCTGCCGGCTGATCGGCGACCCCACGACAGCGGCGGGTCCGCTCCCTTCGTCAGCCCTTCGAGACGGTCGCTGCGCGACCTCCTCAGGGACCGACAGGGGGCGGGCCCGCCGCTGCTCGCCCGCCGCCGGAAATCCGCATTTCCCTAGGGAAATGACCGCCGGAGCCGCATCTCCCTAGGGAAATGCGGCCGGGGTGTGCATTTCCCTAGGGAAATGCGCAGGGAGGGGCGGGCGAAGGGAGGTCAGAGGTGGTTGGGTGCCTCGGTGAGGACCGTGCGCAGCCGCTGCTCGATGTCGTCGAACTCGGCCTGGCCGACCGTCAGCGGGGGAGCGAGCTGGACGACCGGGTCGCCGCGGTCGTCGGCGCGGCAGTACAGGCCCGCGTCGAAGAGCGCCTTGGACAGGTAACCGCGCAGCATCGACTCGGACTCGGCGGCGTCGAAGGTCTCGCGGGTCGCCTTGTCCTTGACCAGCTCGATCCCGTAGAAGTAGCCCTCGCCGCGCACGTCGCCGACGATCGGCAGGTCGAGCAGCCGCTCGAGGGTGCGGCGGAAGGCCGGGGCATTTTCCTTCACGTGGTCGTTGAGCCCCTCGCGCTCGAAGATGTCGAGGTTGGCCAGGGCGACGGCCGCGCTCACCGGGTGACCACCGAAGGTGTAACCGTGGGCGAAGCTGTTGGTCCCGCTCTTGTACGGCTCGAAGAGCCGGTCGCTCGCGATCATCGCGCCGATGGGGGAGTAGCCGGAGGTCATCCCCTTCGCGCAGGTGATGATGTCGGGCGTGTAGCCGAAGTCCTCGCAGGCGAACATCGAGCCGATGCGGCCGAAGGCGCAGATGACCTCGTCGGAGACGAGCAGCACGTCGTACTCGTCGCAGATCTCGCGCACCCGCTCGAAGTAGCCGGGGGGCGGCGGGAAGCAGCCGCCGGCATTTTGCACCGGCTCGAGGAAGACGGCGGCGACGGTGTCGGGACCCTCGAACTCGATCGCCTCGGCGATCCGGTCGGCGGCCCAGCGGCCGAAGGCCTTGGGGTCGTCGCGCAGGTCCTCGGAGGCGCGGTAGATGTTGGTGTTGGGCACCTTGTGGGCACCAGGCACGAGCGGCTCGAAGTCCTCCTTGAGCGGCGGCAGGCCGGTGATCGACAGGGCGCCGTGGGGGGTGCCGTGGTAGGCGATGGAGCGGGAGATGACCTTGTGCTTCTTCGGCTTGCCGGTGAGCTTGAAGTACTGCTTGGCCAGCTTCCACGCGGACTCGACGGCCTCGCCGCCGCCGGTGGTGAAGAAGACCCGGTTGAGGTCGCCGGGGGCACCCGCAGCGAGACGCTCGGCGAGCTCGATCGCTGCCGGGTGGGCGTAGGACCAGATGGGGAAGAAGGCCAGTTTTTCGGCCTGCTTGAGCGCGGTCTCGGCGAGCTCGGTGCGCCCGTGACCGACCTGGACGACGAAGAGGCCGGCGAGGCCGTCGATGTACTCGCGCCCCTGGTCGTCCCAGATCTTGTGGCCCTCGCCGCGGACGATCGTCGGGACGCGCCCGCCCTCCTCGTAGACGGAGTGGCGGCTGAAGTGCATCCACAGGTGGTCGCGGGCCGCCTGCTGCATGTCGGTGCCGAGAGCGGTGGTGGTCGGTTGGGTCATCTGGTCCCCCAGTTGTAGTGCTGCTTGTTGAGCTTGAGATAGACGAAGGTCTCGGTCGAGCGCACGCCCGGCAGGGTGCGGATGCGCTCGGTGAGCAGGGTGAGCAGCTCGTCGTCGTCCTCGCAGACGATCTCGGCGAGGATGTCGAAGCTGCCGGCGGTGGTGACGACGTAGGACACCTCGGGCATGTCGGCGAGCGCGTCGCCGACGGGGCGCAGGTCACCGTCGACGGTGATGCCGATCATCGCCTGACGGTGGAAGCCCACCTGCAGGGGATCGGTCACCGCGACGATCTGCATGACCTCGGCGTCCAGCAGGCGCTGGACGCGCTGGCGCACCGCGGCCTCGGAGAGGCCGACGGCCCGGCCGATCGTCGCGTAGGACTGGCGTCCGTCCTCCTGGAGGTGCTCGATGATTTGCTTGCTCATCTCGTCGAGGTGGACCGGGGAGGACATGTCGCCATGGTGGCGCGATCCCGGTCGCATGGCAAGCCGAGCACGACGAAATCCGCACGAAACACGGGTGATCGCTGATGTTTTCACAAATGTGAGTGCGAGAGACTGTCGATTTCGTCGACGGCGCACTATCGTCTGGGTCACATTCCCGATCGGAAGGACCCCAGTCGTGACCCAGCCCCGGACCCTGCGCAACTTCATCGGTGGCGAGTACGTCGACGCCACCGGCGATGCGAGCATCGACCTGGTCAACCCCGCGACCGGGCAGGTCGTTGCCCACGCCCCCGTCTCCACGCAGGCCGATGTCGACGCCGCCTACGCCAGCGCCGAGTCCGGCTTCGCCAAGTGGTCCGAGGCGACGCCGGGCGAGCGGCAGAGTGCGCTGCTCAAGTTCGCCGATGCCCTCGAGTCCCGCGCCGAGGACCTCATCCGGATCGAAGGGGAGAACACCGGCAAGCCGCACGCCCTCACCGCCATCGAGGAGGTGCCGGTCATGTGCGACCAGCTGCGCTTCTTCGCCGGTGCCGCCCGCGTGCTCGAGGGCCGCGCCTCCGCCGAGTACATGGCCGGCCACACGAGCTGGATCCGCCGCGAGCCCATCGGCGTCGTCGGCCAGGTGACCCCGTGGAACTACCCGATGATGATGGCCGCGTGGAAGATCGGCCCCGCGCTGGCGGCCGGCAACTCGATCGTCCTCAAGCCGAGCGACACCACGCCCGAGACCACCCTGCTCATGGCAGAGGTCGCCAGCGAGTTCCTTCCCGCCGGCACCTTCAACGTCATCACCGGTGACCGCGACACTGGCCGCATGGTCGTCGAGCACGACACCCCCGGCCTCGTCGCGATCACCGGCTCGGTGCGTGCCGGTGTCGAGGTCGCCGCCTCCGCGGCGCGCAACCTCAAGCGGGCCCACCTCGAGCTCGGCGGCAAGGCGCCGGTCGTCGTCTTCGATGACGCCGACATCGAGGCCGCGGTCGAGGGCATCGCCACGGCCGGCTACTTCAACGCCGGCCAGGACTGCACCGCCGCGACCCGCGTGCTCGCCGCCCCCGGCATCCACGACGACTTCGTCGCCGCCCTGGCCGAGTACGCCCGCGACAACGCCAAGGTCGGCATGCCCGACGACTCCGACGCGCTCCTCGGCCCGGTCAACAACAGCAACCAGCTGGCCAAGGTCGCCGGCTTCATCGACCGGCTGCCCGACCATGCCAACCTCGCGCAGGGCGGCGAGCGACTCACCGCGATGGGCGAGGGCTTCTTCTACGCGCCCACCGTCGTCTCCGGCCTGCAGCAGGACGACGAGGCGATCCAGGACGAGATCTTCGGCCCGGTCATCACCGTCCAGCGATTCACCGACGAGGACCAGGCCGTCGCTTGGGCCAACGGCGTCGAGTACGGCCTGGCGTCGTCGGTGTGGACCAAGGACTTCGGGCGCGCGATGCGCATGAGCAAGCGCCTCGACTTCGGCTGCGTCTGGATCAACACCCACATCCCGCTCGTCGCCGAGATGCCGCACGGCGGCTTCAAGAAGTCCGGCTACGGCAAGGACCTGTCGATGTACGGCTTCGAGGACTACACCCGGGTCAAGCACGTCATGGCCAACATCGAGAGCTGACCGGCTCCTCGCCGGCGGCACACCCCCTTCGTCCCTCCTCACGGAAGCGAGGTCCGAGATGGACCGCCTCCGGCGACCTGCCGACCCCAGAACCGCCGCGCTGATCCGGGCCGCGCAGGCCTCGGCCCGCTCGCGCGGCTCCTTCCAGCCGAGCCGACGCACGATGCTCGGGGCCGGCGCCCTCGGGCTCGGGGCCTCCCTCCTCGCAGGGTGCGCCCCGCCCGAGCCGCCGGCCGGCGGCGTCGCCGAGCTCGACCTGCCCGAGGACCGGTCCGAGCGGGAGAAGACGGTGCGGTGGGCCAACTGGACCGCCTACCTCGACATGGACGACGCGGGCAAGACCTACCCGACGCTCACCGCCTTCGAGAAGCAGACCGGCATCAAGGTCTCCTACACCGAGGACGTCGACGACAACGACACCTACTTCAACAAGATCGCGCCGCAGCTGCGGGCCAAGCAGGACATCAACCGCGACATTTTCACCTTCACCGACTGGATGGCCAACCGGATCATCCGCGAGGGGCTGTGCCAGCCGCTCGAGCTGATCCAGATGCCCAATGCGAGCAACCTCCTGGCCCCGCTCAAGGACGTCTCCTTCGACCCCGGGCGGCAGTACTCCCTGACCTGGCAGTCCGGCTTCGCCGGCATCGGCTACCACAAGGGCAAGGTCGGCCGGGAGCTCAAGGCGATCGAGGACCTGTGGGCCGACGACCTCAAGGGCCGCATCTCGGTGCTCAGCGAGTTCCGCGACACCCTCGGCCTGATCATGCAGTCGCAGGGCGTCGACCCCTCCGGTGACTTCGATCAGGCCGCCTTCGAGGCGGCGATTGGTGAGGTCGACAAGCGCCTCACCGAGGGCTACATCCGCCGGGTCAAGGGCAACAGCTATCTCAACGACCTCAAGAGCGGCAATGCCGTGGCCGGCATCGTCTGGTCCGGTGACCTCTTCGTCCTGCGGGCCGAGACCGAGGACGACGACTGGGAGTTCGTCATCCCCGAGTCCGGCGGGATGCTCTGGAGCGACAACCTCATGGTGCCGATCACGAGCCACCACCGGCGCAATGCCCAGCAGGTCATGGACTACTACTACGACCCCAAGGTGGCCGCCGAGGTCGCCGCGTGGGTCAACTACATCTGCCCCGTCGAGGGCGCCCGGGCGGAGATGGAAAAGATCGACCCCGACCTCGCGGAGTCGCCCTTCATCTTCCCGAGCGAGGACTACATCGCCGACCACGACATCGTCGGCTTCAGGGCACTGTCCTCCCAGGAGGACGCGGACTACAGCGCGCTGTGGGCGAAGGCGGTGGGCAACTGATGGGCCTGTTCTCACGATCCGGTGCCGGCGGTGTCCGCGAGGCGAAGGGCGACCTCGTCCTGTCGTCGGTGACCAAGACCTTCGGCGACTTCACCGCCGTCGACGACCTCGACCTGCGGGTTCCCCGGGGTTCCTTCTTCGCCCTCCTCGGCCCATCCGGGTGCGGCAAGACGACGACCCTGCGGATGGTGGCAGGGCTCGAGCAGCCTTCTGCCGGAAGGGTGCTCATCGGCGACACCGACCTCACCGGCTCGCGCCCCTACGAGCGCCCGGTCAACACCGTCTTCCAGAGCTATGCCCTCTTCCCGCACCTGAGCATCCGCGACAACGTCGCCTTCGGGCCGAAGCGCCGCGGGGAGAGCGCAGCGACCCGTCTCGCCGACGAGGCGCTCGAGCTCGTCCAGATGGCCCACCTCGGCGGGCGTCGCCCGGCCCAGCTGTCGGGCGGCCAGCAGCAGCGGGTGGCGCTGGCCCGGGCGATCGTCAACCGGCCCGAGGTGCTCCTGCTCGACGAGCCGCTCGGCGCGCTCGACCTGAAGCTGCGGCGGCAGATGCAGGTCGAGCTCAAGCGGATCCAGACCGAGGTCGGCCTGACCTTCATCCACGTCACCCACGACCAGGAGGAGGCCATGACGATGGCCGACACCGTCGCGGTGATGAACGGCGGGCGGATCGAGCAGATGGGTGCCCCCGAGGAGCTCTACGACCTGCCGGGCACGGCCTTCGTCGCCGGCTTCGTCGGGCAGTCCAACCTAGTGCCCGCCACCGTCACGGGCCGCGACGGGGACCACCTCGTCGCCGACGCGGCCGGGACCACGGTGCGGGTGCCCGGTGCCCGGGCCGCGGTCACCGAGGGGCGGGTGCTCTTCGGTGTCCGGCCCGAAAAGGTGCGGCTGCACACCCTTCGGCCCGAGGCGGCCGGGAGCGACGTGCGGGCGACGGTCACCGACGTCTCCTTCACCGGTGTCGCGACGCAGTACCTCGTCACCGTCCCCTCCGGGGGTACCTGGTCGGTCTACGAGCAGAACCTCGACGTCGAGCCGCAGGCGACCCGTCCCGGCGACGAGGTGTGGCTGTCGTGGAACCCCGCCCACGCCTTCGTCGTCGCCGCCGACGACCTGCCCGAGGGAGCGCAGGACAAGGCCTTCGTCGCCACCGCGGGGGGAGAGGGCGTGACCACCGCGACTGCGGGCGGACCCCCTTCGGCGGCAACGGATCCCGACGCCGTCGAGGGCCGGCGCTCGCGCCGGATCGCCTACCTGCTGCTCCTGCCCGGCGTGCTCTGGCTCGTCGTCTTCTTCGTCGTGCCCGTCGTGCAGCTCTTCACCGTCTCGCTGCAGAGCGACTACCCCGGGGCGCCCGGCTACTACTACCGCGACGTCAACTTCTCCAACTACGTCGACGCGCTCGTCGAGTTCTGGCCGCACATGCTGCGCTCGCTGCTCTTCGGGGCCCTGGCGACCTTCTTCGCCTTCGTCCTGGCCTACCCGCTCGCCTACGCGATGGCCTTCAAGGCGGGGCGGTGGCGCCCGGTGATGCTCATCTGCGTCATCGCGCCCTTCTTCACCTCCTTCATCCTGCGCACGATCGCGTGGCGCCAGATCCTCGCCGACGACGGGGTCGTCGCCAGCGTGCTCACGACGCTGCACCTGCTGCCGGGCGGACGGATCACCGAGACATGGGTGGCGGTCGTCGCGGGCCTGACCTACAACTTCCTGCCCTTCATGGTCCTGCCGATCTACGCCTCGCTCGAGCGCGCCGACCCGCGGGTCATCGAGGCCGGGGGCGACCTCTACGCGAGCGGGATGACGACCTTCGCGCGGGTGACCCTGCCGATGTCGATGCCGGGCGTGCTCGCGGGGACGCTGCTCACCTTCATCCCCGCCTCCGGCGACTACGTCAACGCCGAGCTCCTCGGGTCCGACCGCAGCACCAAGATGGTCGGCAACGTCATCGAGAGCCAGTTCTTCAAGGTGCCGGGCGGCTACGACACCGCCGCGGCGCTGAGCTTCACGCTCATGGCGATGATCCTCGTGCTCGTCTTCTTCTACGTGCGCCGTTTCGGCACCGAGGAGCTGGTCTGAGATGCGCACCGTGACCCGCTGGCTCGGTGACCGCTTCGCGATGATCGCCGCACTCCTCGTGCTCTTCTACCTCTTCCTGCCGGTCCTCTACACCTTCGTCTTCAGCTTCAACGACTACCGCAAGTCCAACATCACGTGGAACTCCAACGCCGGCCCGACGCTCAAGCACTGGCAGAACCCGTGCGGCGCCCCCGGCATCTGCGAGTCGCTCGCCACGTCGTTGCAGGTGGGGCTGCTCGCGACCTTCGTCGCGACCGTGCTCGGCACGATGATCGCCTTCGCCATGGTGCGGCACCGCTTCCGCGGCAAGTCCGCGAGCAATGTCCTCGTCTTCGTGCCGATGGCCACGCCCGAGATCGTCCTCGGCGCGAGCCTGCTGACGATCTTCGTGCAGGGCTTCTCCCAGGTGGGGCTGCGGCTGGGCTTCTGGACGATCGTCATCGCGCACATCATGTTCTGCCTGAGCTTCGTCGTCGTCACCGTCCGGGCGCGGCTGCAGAGCCTCGACCCGCGGATGGAGGAGGCCGCCCAGGACCTCTACGCCGGGCCGGGCGAGACCTTCTGGCGGGTGACGCTGCCGCTCGTGCTGCCGGGCATCGTCGGCGCCGCGATGCTCGCCTTCAGCCTGAGCTTCGACGACTTCATCATCACCAACTTCGTCTCGGGTGACACGAGCACCTTCCCGAAGTTCGTCTACGTCAGCTACCTGCGCGGCATCCCCGCCCAGGCCAATGTCATCGGCTTCTCGCTCTTCGTCATCGCGGTCCTCCTCGTCGTGGTGGGCCAGCGGGTGGCGAGCAGCCGGACCTCGAAGTGAGTCGGGAGGCTCTCATGCGCGTGCTCATGATCGGTGCCGGCGGGGTTGGTGACGCGGCGGCCAAGATCGCCGCCGAGCGCGACTTCTTCGAGCGGTGGGTGGTCGCCGACTACTCCCTGGAGCGAGCCGAGGCGACGGTCGCCGCGGCGACGGCACGAAGGGGGAGTGACGGAGCATTTGTCGCGGCGCAGGTCGACGCCTCCGACTCGGCGGCCGTGACGGCGCTGGCCCGGGAGCACGGGGCGACGCACGTCTTCAACGCCGTCGACCCCCGGTTCGTCATGCCGATCTTCGAGGGGGCGCTCGCAGCGGGTGCCGACTACCTCGACATGGCGATGTCGCTGTCGAGCCCGCACCCGCAGCGGCCGTACGAGCTGCCGGGGGTCAAGCTCGGTGACCAGCAGCTGGCGCGCGCGAGGGAGTGGGAGGCCGCGGGGCGGCTCGCGCTGCTCGGCATCGGGGTCGAGCCGGGACTGTCCGACGTCTTCGCCCGGTACGCGGCCGACGAGCTCTTCGACGAGATCGACGAGCTCGGCACCCGCGACGGGGCCAACCTCGTCGTCCGCGACGACGACGGCAACGAGGTCTTCGCCCCCGGCTTCTCGATGTGGACGATCATCGAGGAGTGCCTCAACCCGCCGGTGGTGTGGGAGCGCGAGCGGGCCGGCGGTGACGTCGAGGCGGGATTCGTGACCCTGCCTCCCTTCGCCGAGCCGGAGGTCTTCGACTTCCCCGAGGGGATCGGGCCGGTCGAGTGCGTCCACGTCGAGCACGAGGAGGTCCTGCTCATGCCGCGCTGGCTCGATGCCGGGCGGGTGACCTTCAAGTATGGCCTCGGCGAGCAGATGATCTCGATGCTCAAGGTGCTCCACGAGCTCGGCCTCGACTCGACCGAGCCGGTGGACGTCAAGGGTGTGCGGGTCAGCCCGCGTGATGTCGTCGCGGCCGTGCTGCCCGACCCGGCGACGATCGGTCCGCGGATGACCGGCAAGACGTGCGCGGGCGTGCTCGTCACCGGCACCACGGACGGCGCGCCCCGGGCCGTGTACCTCCACCACGTGGCGGACAACGAGGCGACGATGCGCGACTACGACGCCCAGGCGGTGGTGTGGCAGACGGCGATCAACCCCGTCGTCGCGCTCGAGCTGCTCGCGACAGGCGTCTGGTCGGGTGCGGGGGCCAAGGGGCCGGAGGCCTTCGATGCGAGGCCCTTCCTCGAGCTGCTCGCCGCGCCCGCCCCGCAGGGCTACGGCTCGCCCTGGGGGCTCGAGGAGCGGGACCCGGCTGCCCCCAACCGGTCCCCCGGCTGATCTCGTCGATGGTTGTGTCCTGAAGTGGTAGCCGGGGGAGCCGGCAGCCCCCACCAACGCCTGCCGGCTTCCAGGCCTACCGGTTCAACACACAACCATCTGGGTCGCGGGGCAGGATCAGTGGAGCTGGAGCTCGCGCTCGGGGCGGCGGTGGGTGGGTGTGCCCGGGGTGCGCACCGACCACTGCGCCGTGAGCGGGCGCAGGTGCTGCACCGACGGCCGGGGCAGGTCGAAGGGGGAGGTGCGCAGCCAGACCGCCGCCGGCACGGGCACCGGCTGGGGCCGCGGGCTCGGTGCCGGGGCGGCCTCGGGCTCGCTCTCGCGGCCATGGCGGCCCGGCAGGTCGTAGCTCCAGCCGAAGGGGAGGCCCCGTCGCTGCAGCGCCCGGTCGCCGTTGACGATGAGTCGCAGCACGAGACCGCCGGCGAGCAGCCCCGCGACGAGGTCGGTGGGCCAGTGGAAGCCGAGGTAGAAGGCGACGACGATCGCATTGGCGGCGATGAGCCCGACGAGCCACGTCAGTCGCCGCCGCAGACGGTTGTCCGGCCCCGCGTAGGCGAGGATCAGGTAGGCGGCGGCGCCGTAGATGAGCACCGCCTCGGCCGCGTGCCCGGAGGGGTAGGCGATGCCGTACCAGCCGTGGGCGATGGGACCACCGTCCCAGAAGCCGCCACCATTGCCGTGGATGGGGGCCGAGCGACCGAGGAGGACCTTCAACCCGCCGATGCCGGCGTAGAAGCCGATCTCGGCGGCGGCGACGATCGCGAGCGGGTGCCAGGTGCGGTGCCGCCAGGCGAGCGTGACGGCGACGAGGAGCAGCACGGGCAGGCAGACCGCCTGACCGGCGACGGCATTGGGCACCTGGTCGAGGAACTGCCACCAGTTGGGGGTGTACCGCTTGGCCCAGTAGCCCTGGAAGCGCTCGTCGTACGGCTGGAGCGGCCCGGCCGCTAGGAGGGTGAAGACGACGAGCGCACCGGCGAGTACCGGTGCGCTGGTCAGTCGAGGGAGGCGGGCCACCCTTCAGGTGTAGTAGATGAATCTGAGCAGAACCTGAAGAAACCCCGGTCTGTGAGCAACCTCACCGGCTCAGCTCGGCCCGCACCGCCTCGACGAAGGCGTCGACATCGCCCTCGGTGGTGTCCCAGGAGCACATCCAACGGACCTGCCCCGTCCTCTCGTCCCAGAAGTAGAAGCGGAAGGACTCCATGAGGCGCTCGCTCGACTCGCGCGCGAGGATCGGGAAGACCGCATTGGCCTCGACCTCGTGGGGCAGGGTGAGCCCCTCGACCCCGGCGACCCCCTCCGCCAGACGCCGCGCCATCGCATTGGCGTGCTCCGCATTGCGCCGCCACAGGTCGCCCTCGAAGAGTGCGAGCAACTGCGCCGAGACGAAGCGCATCTTGCTCGCCAGCTGCATCGACTGCTTCCGCAGGAAGGTCGCTCCCGTCACCCGGTCGGGGGAGAGGACGACGACCGCCTCGGCGAGCATCGCGCCGATCTTGGTCCCGCCGAGGGAGAGGATGTCGACGCCGGCGTCGGTCGTGAGCTCGCGCAGCTCGACGCCGAGGGCGGCTGCGGCATTGGACAGGCGGGAGCCGTCGAGGTGCAGCACCCACCCCATGTCGTGGACGACGTCGGCGATGGCGCGGATCTCGGTCGGCGTGTAGACGGTGCCGATCTCGGTCGAGTTGGTGATCGAGACGACGCCGACCTGGGCGAAGTGCTCGTCGCCGACCCGCGCGGGGTAGGCGCGGATGAGCTCCGGGGTCAGCTTGCCGTCGGGGGTGTCGACGACGTTGACCTTGAGCCCGCCGACCCGCTCGGGCGCCGCGGCCTCGTCGACGTGGATGTGCGCGCTGGTCGTCGTGAGGACTGATCCCCAGCGCGGCGTGCAGGCCTGCAGCGCAAGGACATTGGCTCCCGTGCCGTTGAAGACCGGGTAGACCTGCGCCGCCGTGCCGAAGACCTCGGCGAGCACGTCGGTCAGACGCGCCGTGTAGACGTCCTCGCCGTAGGCCACCTGGTGGCCGCCGTTGGCCGCGACGAGCGCAGCGAGCACCTCCGGGTGGATGCCGGCGTAGTTGTCGCTGGCGAAGCCGCGGACGGACGGGTCGTGGATCGGGGCGAAGGGGGCGGCCTGCGTGGTCGTGTCGGTCACGCGGGGATCCTCTCAGCCGCGGCGGCCTCCGCCGCGCGGGGGTCGAGGGTGCCGGTGATGCCGCGGGTGGCCTCGATGACCGGCGCGAGCTTCTTGCGCAGCGCCTCGTAGAAGACGTTGAGCGGGAACTCGTCGGGCTGGACGAGATCGGTCAGCCCCTTGGGCGGGCCGTCGAGGGGCAGGTGCTCGGCCCCCTTCGCCCACGCCGAGGCCGGGTGCGGCGCGACGTAGCCGGCGATGAACTGGTGCGCGGCCATCCAGTGACCGACGCGCGAGCGGTCGATGCCCTCGCGGTAGAGGGTCTCGACCTCGTCGGACAGGGCGACGACTGCGGCCGGGACCTGCGCCCAGTCGAAGGTCAGCGTGTTGTCGGTCCAGCGCATCGCCCCGCGCTTGTGCAGCCACGCGAAGAGCAGCTGCCCACCGAGGCCGTCGTAGTTGCGCACCCGGTCGCCGGTGACGGGGAAGCGGAAGAGTCGGTCGAAGAGGATCGCCAGTTGCACGGCGCGGGCGTAGGGGTGACCCTGCTCAGCCAGCGTCACGCTCTGCCGGAAGGTGTTGAGGTCGCAGCGCAGCTCCTCGAGGGCGTACATCCAGAAGGGCATGCGCTGCTTGATCATGAAGGGGTCGAAGGGCAGGTCTCCGTGGCTGTGCGTGCGGTCGTGGATGAGGTCCCACATCGCGAAGGTCGCCTGGGCGACCTCCTGCGAGGCGACGAGCCGCTCGCCCTCGGGCGGCAGGTCGAGGCCGAGCACCTCCGCGGAGGCGGAGGTCACGCGACGGAAGCGCGCGGCCTCGCGGTCGCAGAAGATCGCGCCCCAGCTGAACTTCGGCACCTCGCGCACGGCGACGGTCTCGGGGAAGAGGACGGCCGAGTTGGTGTCATAGCCGGGGGTGAAGTCGATGAAGCGGACCGGCAGGAACATCGGGTTGTCGTAGGTCGCCTCGACGTCGGCGAGCCACTGCGGCCACATGACGTCGAAGAGCACGGCCTCGAAGACCCGGTCGAGGCTGCCGTTCTGCGTGTACATCGGGAAGACGGCGAGGTGCTGCGTGCCGTCGACGCGGTGCTGGTCGGGGCGGAAGGCCATGAGCGAGTCGAGGAAGTCGGGCACCCCGAAGCCGCCGTCGACCCACCGCTGGAGGTCGACCGGCAGCGCGGCCAGGTAGTCGGCGTCGTGCGGGAAGCGCGGCGCGAGCTCGGTGATCCGCTCGGCCATGACGGCGACGAGGGCCGTCGCGCGCTCGCGGTCGGCGTCGTCGGCGAGCGAACCGTCCTTGGTCTGCATGAGCCGCAGCTCCTCGACCGCCGCCTTGAGCGCGACCCACGCCTCGCTCGCGCCCACCCCCGGTCCCTGAGGAGCGAGTCCGCTCTGCGGGCTGGGTGCCACGTTCCGCGTGGGCGTGCCTCGAAGAGCCGCGCCACCGTTCCCCGCCCACGTCACGAGGTTGACCCAGAACTCCTCGTGGTCGAGCTCCGCGATCGAGTCGTCGCCGACGAGGTCGGAGTCGGCGAGGACGACGACGCGTCCGGCGCCGTGCTGCACGGCGACGGCCAGCGGCTGGGCGGCGGGGTGGGCGGTGGCGGAGGTGCGGGCGAGGACGCGCGCACCCGGAGCGCCGGAGACGTCGATGGTCCCGGCCCGGTAGAAGCACAGCTCGTCGATGCCGGCCATGACGCCCTGCCCGGGGCCGGCGCTCGTCTCGCCGAGGACCCAGGTCGCGTTGCCCTGGTGGCGGCGTCCGCCGTCGGCGCGCTCGTGGACGAGCGTGGAGGCGATCGCCAGGCCGAAGGGAGCCAGCAGGTCGTTGAGGTTGTTGCCGTGGGCGTCGTGGTCGCACTCGCCGAGGACGACGAGACCGCCCCCCTGCGCCACGTGATCGGTGACGGCCGTGATCTCGGCGGGTGAGAGGACCGGCGGCAGGTCGCCGGCGACGCGCTCGCTCGAGGCGGCCGCGGGGTGGGCGATGACGAGGACGTCGGCGCCGGCCAGCGCCTCCGGGGTCAGCTCACCGTCGGTGTGGGCCAGGACCTCGGTGCCGCGCTCGCGCAGGACCGCGGCGGCCCGGGCGAGGCTCGCGTCGCCGGGGTTGGCGGGGTTCATCCGCTCGGCGAGCTCCGGGTCGATGGACCACGCGCTGCTGTGCGCCTGGTCGAGGAGCACCCGGGCGAAGGGGGTCATGACAGTCATTGCGGCCTCCGGCGGCGAGATCTGGAAGTTCAACGCCCATAGCGTGACAAAACCGAAGGATTTGCGCCAGTCGCCTAAGGCGGCCGTTGGTCGTAACGTAGCCCCCATGGCAGCCGTGACGCAGAAGTCAGCCCTCGAGTACGCACCCACCCAGCTCTTCATCGGAGGGAAGTGGCGCGACGCCGGTGACGGCGCCACCTTCGCCGTGACCGACCCGGCCACCGGCAAGACGCTCGTCGAGGTCGCCGACGCGACCGTCGCCGACGGCAAGGCGGCGCTCGACGCGGCCGTCGCCGCGCAGGCCGAGTGGGCGGCGACCGAGCCGCGGGTGCGCTCGGAGATCCTGCGTTCGGCCTTCGAGCTCATCACCGAGCGGGCCGACACCTTCGCCATGCTCATGACCCTCGAGATGGGCAAGCCCCTGGCCGAGTCCCGCGGCGAGGTGACCTACGGCGGCGAGTTCTTCCGCTGGTTCGCCGAGGAGGCCGTGCGCATCCACGGACGCTACGCCGTCGCCCCGAGCGGCGGCACCCGCCTGATGACGATGAAGCAGCCCGTCGGGCCGGTCTTCGCCGTCACCCCGTGGAACTTCCCGCTCGCCATGGGCACCCGCAAGATCGGTCCCGCGATCGCCGCCGGCTGCACGACCGTCGTCAAGCCCGCGCACGAGACGCCGCTGACGATGCTCGCCCTGGCCCGTCTGCTCGAGGAGGTCGGCCTGCCCGCCGGTGTGCTCAACGTCGTGCCGACGAGCTCCTCCGGCGAGATGAGCGAGCCGATCATCCGCGACCCGCGACTGCGCAAGCTGACCTTCACCGGCTCCACGCCCGTCGGCAAGAGGCTCGTCGAGCAGTCCTCCGAGCAGCTGCTGCGCACCTCGATGGAGCTCGGGGGCAATGCCCCCTTCGTCGTCTTCGAGGACGCCGACCTCGAGCGCGCCGTCGAGGGCGCGATGCTCGCCAAGATGCGCAACATCGGCGAGGCCTGCACCGCCGCCAACCGTTTCATCGTCCACGAGTCGGTCGCCGACGACTTCGCCGCGGCCCTCGCCGACCGCATGGGCGCCCTCACCATGGGCAAGGGCACGACGAAGGGGGTCGACGTCGGCCCGCTCATCACCGAGAAGGCGCGCGCCGGCGTCGCCGAGCTCGTCGACGACGCGCTCTCGCAGGGCGCCCGCGCCCTCGTCGGTGGCGAGGTGCCCACTGGCAAGGGCTGGTTCTACCCGCCGACCGTGCTCACCGACGTCCCGGCGAGCGCGCGCGTGCTCACCGAGGAGGTCTTCGGTCCGGTCGCCCCGATCACGACCTTCAGCACCGAGGAGGAGGCCGTGCGCCTGGCCAACTCCACCGAGTACGGCCTCGTCGCCTACGTCTTCACCCAGGACACCTCCCGGACCATCCGGGTCGCCGAGGCGCTCGAGTTCGGCATGGTCGGCATCAACCAGGGCATCGTCTCCAACCCCTCGGCCCCCTTCGGCGGGGTCAAGCACTCCGGCTTCGGCCGCGAAGGGGGATTCGAGGGCATCGAGGAGTACCTCGAGACCAAGTACGTCGGCCTGGCGCTCTGACCGTGTCGAAGACCTGGCGCACCCGGCTCCAGCTCGCCGGGGGTGTCCTGCTGATCCTGCTCGCTGCCTGGATCGTCATCGCCGGTGGTGGCGGCGACTCCTCGACGGGCGGGTCGACCACCTCGGCCGCGTCGTCGGCGACCTCGCAGGCCGAGGCGGAGGAACCCCCTTCGGGCACACCGGGGTCCGGCTTCACACCGGACTCTGGGCTGGGCACGATCGCCGAGTCGCAGCTGCCGCAGGAGGGCCGCGAGACGCTCGAGCTGGTCCGCGTCGGCGGGCCCTTCCCGTACGACCGCGACGGCATCACCTTCGGCAACAGGGAGGGGATCCTGCCGGACCGGTCCCGCGGCTACTACCGCGAGTACACGGTCCCGACGCCCGGCGAGAGTGACCGTGGCGCACGACGGATCGTCGGTGGGCAGGACGGTGACCGGTACTACACGGACGACCACTACGCGAGCTTCGCCCAGATCGAGGAGGGGCAGTGATCCACATGGAGGCCGCCGGGGTCGACGGGCTGCTCGCGCGGGCCGTCGCCGGCACCGACCACGTCCACCTCGTCGACGGGGGAGCCGACCGCGACGAGACCTACGACCGCTTCGTCGAGGCCCTGCTCCTGCCGGAGCACTTCGGGCGCAACCTCGACGCGCTCATGGACTGCCTGCGCGACGTCGCCGACCGACACGAGGCGCCGTGGACCCTCGTGTGGCGACCGGGCGCACCCGACGCCGGCGTCCTGCACATCCTCGCCGACCTCGACGAGGAGTACCCGGACCTGAGCATCGTCGTGGCCGATCGCTGAGATGATGACGCGGTGACGACACCCACCGACACCCGCATCACCCTCTCCCGCGTCATGTCCCAGGCCGAGGCCAACCTCCTGGGCAATGTCCACGGCGGCAACATCATGAAGATGGTCGACGACACCGCCGGCGTCTCGGCCAACCGCTTCGCCCAGGGGCCGGCCGTGACCGCGGCGATGGACTAGATGGCCTTCCTCAACCCCGTCCGGGTCGGTGACGTCCTCCACGTGAGCGCCCAGGTCAACTGGGCCGGGTCGTCGTCGATGGAGGTCGGCGTGCGGGCCGAGGTCGATCGCTGGGACGCCGTCACCGACCGCGTCCACGTCGCGAGCGCCTACCTCGTCTTCGTCGCCGTCGATGCCGAAGGGAGCACCCGCCGGGTCCCCGAGCTGGCGATCGAGACTCCAGAGGAGCAGCGCCGCCACCGCGAGGCCGAGATCCGCCGGGCCCACCGGCTCGCCCGCCGCGAGGCCATCGACTCCAGCCGCCGTGAGGGCGGGGCGTGAGCACGCGCGTCACCCTGCTCGGGTCGACCGGGTCGATCGGCACCCAGGGACTGCAGGTCATCGAGGCCCACCCCGAGCGCTTCGCCGTCGAGGTGCTCGCGGGCGGTGCCAACACCCAGCTGCTCGCCGAGCAGGCGGCACGTCACCGCCCTTCGCTCGTCGCGGCCGCGGCCGGCACCCGCGAGGACCTGACCGCAGCCATCGCCACCGCGGCCGGTGACCCGGGCTACGCGCCCGAGGTCGTCGTGGGGGAGGAGGCCGCGACGATCGCCGCCGGTGCGCCCACCGACGTCGTGCTCAACGGGATCACCGGGGCCATCGGCCTGCGACCGACGCTCGCCGCGCTGCGCTCCGGCGCACGCCTCGCGCTGGCCAACAAGGAGTCGCTGATCATCGGCGGCCCGATCGTCAAGGACACGGCCGCGCCCGACCAGATCGTGCCCGTCGACTCCGAGCACTCCGCGATCGCCCAGGCCCTGCGCTCCGGCCGGGCCGACGAGGTGCGCAAGCTCGTCGTCACCGCGAGCGGCGGGCCCTTCCGCGGGATGGACCGGGCCGCCCTGCGCGAGGTGACGCCGGCACAGGCGCTCAAGCACCCCAACTTCGCCATGGGGCGGGTCATCACGACCAACAGCGCCACCCTCGTCAACAAGGGGCTGGAGCTCATCGAGGCGCACCTGCTCTTCGACGTGCCGATGGAGCGGATCGAGGCCGTCGTCCACCCGCAGCAGATCATCCACTCGATGGTCGAGTTCCACGACGGCGCCGTCATCGCCCAGCTCGGGCTGCCGACGATGCTCGCGCCGATCGCGCTCGGGCTGTCGTGGCCGGAGCGGCTCACCGACATCGAGACTCCCGTCGACTGGACGCGGGCGCAGGACTGGCGCTTCGAGCCGCTCGACGACAGGGCCTTCCCGGCGGTGCGCCTCGCCCAGCAGGTCGGTGCCGCGGGTGGGACGCACCCGGCGGTGTACAACGCGGCCAACGAGGTCGGGGTCGACGCCTTCCACGACGGGGCCGCGCGCTTCACCGACATCGTCGACACGATCGCCGAGGTCCTGCAGCGGCACGACGACGCGCGCTTCGACGCGCACACGGTCGAGGGCGTGCTCGCTGCGGATGCTTGGGCGCGCGACGAGGCCGCGGGGCTGCTCAGCGGGAGCAGCACCGGTCCCTGAGGAGGAGGCCGCCTGCGGCCGACGTCTCGAAGGGTCGGGGCGCCTCCCTTCGAGACGGTCGCGGGGCGACCTCCTCAGGGAGCGGCAGAGACGGTCGCGGGGCGACCGCCCACGCGGAGCGTGGGACCCACTCAGGGAGCGGCAGAGACGGTCGCGGGGGCCACCCACGCAGGGAGCGGGGGAGCGTCAGCGTGAGACGATCGGGACATGCTCTACGTCCTGGGGGTCCTGCTCGCCGTGCTCGGCATCGGTCTGTCGATCGCCCTGCACGAGATCGGCCACCTGGTCCCGGCGAAGAAGTTCGGGCTGCGGGTGCCCCAGTACATGGTCGGCTTCGGGCCGACGATCTGGTCGCGACGCCGCGGTGAGACCGAGTACGGGGTCAAGGCGATCCCGCTCGGTGGCTACATCCGGATGATCGGGATGTTTCCGCCCGCCGCGGACGGCACCGTGCGCGCGTCGAGCACCGGCCGGATGAGCCAGCTCGTCGACGAGGCGCGTCAGCAGAGCCTCGAGGAGATCCGTCCCGGCGACGACGGGCGGATGTTCTACCAGCTGCCCATCTGGAAGCGGATCGTCATCATGATGGGCGGCCCGGTGATGAACCTGCTCATCGCGCTCGTCCTCTTCACCGGCATCTTCACCCTCAACGGCATCGCCGTCGCCACCCCGACGATCTCCGCTGTCAACGAGTGCGTCGACATCCAGCAGCAGGGCCAGCAGGCCGCGACCGAGTGCACCGACGACATGCCGATCGCCCCGGCCAATGCTGCCGGGCTCAAGCCCGGTGACACCATCACCTCGATCAACGGCACCCCTGTCTCGACGTGGGCCGATGTGCGTGCCGCGATCCGTAGCAACCTCGACGAGCCGCTGACGATGCAGGTCGACCGGGCCGGCACGACCAAGACGCTGCGTGCCGAGCCGATCGTGCTCGACCTGCCGGTCCAGGACGACCAGGGGCGGATCGAGACGGACGCGACGGGAGCGCCCGTCACCGAGCGGGCCGGCTTCCTGGGCGCGACCGGGACCCGGGAGATGCAGAAGCAGCCGATCACCGCGGTGCCCGGCCTCTTCGGTGAGCAGCTCGGGCAGACCTACGGGCTGCTCGTGCGCATCCCGCAAAAGCTCGTCGGCGTCGCCGAGGCGGCCTTCGGCAGCCAGGAGCGCGACCCGGACGGCCCGATGTCGGTCGTCGGCGTGGGCAGGATCGCGGGGGAGGTGGCCAGCTCCGACGACTTCGGCGACACCTCGGACAAGGCGATCCTCCTGCTGACCCTCATGGGCTCGCTCAACCTCGTCCTCTTCGCCTTCAACACGATCCCGCTCCTGCCGCTCGACGGCGGCCACGTCGCGGGCGCGCTGTGGGAGGCGGTCAAGAAGGGCTGGGCCAAGCTGCGCGGCCTGCCCGACCCCGGCCCCGTCGACGTCGCCAAGGCCCTGCCGCTGGCCTATGTCGTCGCCCTGGCCTTCATCGGCATGACCCTGCTGCTCGTCTACGCCGACATCGTCAAGCCGGTGAAGCTGACCTGACCCTCCAGGGGCGGGACCCGGAGGGGTCCCCGGTCAGCCTGTCGGCGGTGATGTCACCTGGTCCCCCTTCTCCAGTCAACCGGGTGGCGGCAACGCCGGCAGGTGACGACAACGCTGCCGAGCGATGTGCGCACCCGAGTCCTCCGGCGTGCGTGGTGTCGAGGAACAGCCGTGGACGGCCTTCGCACCTCCACCAGTGGGGGTGGTCCGGGCGTCCTCGCACCTTCACGCGCGGGGCGCAGGGGACGTCCAGCCTGCAGGTCGCATAATGGAGGCATGAGCGTCTCCCTCGGTATGCCCAAGGCCCCGGCCCCCGTGCTCGCGCCCCGTCGCCAGACCCGGCAGATCAAGGTGGGATCGGTCGGTGTCGGCAGCGAGTCGCCGATCTCGGTGCAGTCGATGACGACGACGCTGACCTCCGATGTCAACACCACGCTGCAGCAGATCGCCGAGCTCACCGCCGCCGGCTGCGACATCGTGCGCGTGGCCTGCCCGAGCCAGGACGACGCCGACGCGCTCGCCGAGATCGCCCAGCACAGCCAGATCCCGGTCATCGCCGACATCCACTTCCAGCCCAAGTACGTCTTCCAGGCGATCGAGGCCGGCTGCGCCGCCGTGCGCGTCAACCCGGGCAACATCCGCAAGTTCGACGACCAGGTCAAGGAGATCGCCAATGCCGCCAAGGACCACGGCACCTCGATCCGCATCGGCGTCAACGCCGGCAGCCTCGACAAGCGCCTGCTCGAGAAGTACGGCAAGGCGACGCCCGAGGCCCTCGTCGAGTCCGCCGTCTGGGAGGCCGGCCTCTTCGAGGAGCACGACTTCCACGACTTCAAGATCTCGGTCAAGCACAACGACCCGGTGACCATGGTCCGGGCCTACGAGCTGCTCGCCGAGGCCGGTGACTGGCCGCTGCACCTCGGCGTCACAGAGGCCGGTCCCGCCTTCCAGGGCACGATCAAGTCGGCCACCGCCTTCGGCGCGCTGCTGTCGAAGGGGATCGGTGACACCATCCGCGTCTCCCTCTCGGCTCCTCCGGTCGAGGAGATCAAGGTCGGCCAGCAGATCCTCCAGTCGCTCGGACTGCGCCCGCGCAAGCTCGAGATCGTCTCCTGCCCGAGCTGCGGGCGCGCGCAGGTCGACGTCTACAAGCTCGCCGACGAGGTGACGGCCGGGCTCGAGGGCATGACCGTCCCCCTTCGCGTCGCCGTCATGGGCT
The DNA here is from genome assembly GCF_000297495.1 of Janibacter hoylei PVAS-1. GTDB lineage: Bacteria > Actinomycetota > Actinomycetes > Actinomycetales > Dermatophilaceae > Janibacter > Janibacter hoylei. Next base: position 23,210 of record NZ_ALWX01000064.1, read on the forward strand.
GCGTCGTCAACGGCCCCGGTGAGGCCCGTGAAGCCGACCTCGGCGTCGCCTCGGGCAACGGCAAGGGCCAGATCTTCGTCAAGGGTGAGGTCATCAAGACCGTCCCCGAGAGCAAGATCGTCGAGACCCTCATCGAGGAGGCCCTGCGCATCGCCGAGGAGATGGGCGAGCAGATCGACGGCGAGGAGTCCGGCGCGACGGTCACGGTGGGCTGACCCTTCGAGACGGCCGCGGGCGGCCTCCTCAGGGACCGGGCTCTCGTCACCGCGGGTGGCCTCCTCAGGGACCGGGCTCTCGTCACCGCGGGTGGCCTCCTCAGGGACCGGGCTCTCGTCACCGCGGGCGGC
>NZ_ALWX01000065.1 GCF_000297495.1 Janibacter hoylei PVAS-1
CGAGGCCTTCGAGGACTGACCCCTCCACCCGAGCCCCCCTTGCGCATCTCCCTGGGCAGATGCGCAAGGGGGTTCGCATTTCCCTAGGGAAATGCGGGGTGGGGTGCGTATTTCCCTAGGGAAATGCGCGAAGGGGGGTGGTGGCCGGGTCAGGCGACGCCGAGGACCCCGGTCACGCCGACGGTCGAGCCGTGCTGGGTCTTGTCGACCCGCACCTGGGTGGGGATGCGAGAACGCATCTCGCTGACGTGGCTGACGACGCCCACGCAGCGGCCGCCGTCCCGGAGCCCGTCGAGGACGTCGAGCACCTGCTCGAGGCTGTCCTGGTCGAGGCTGCCGAAACCTTCGTCGACGAAGAGTGTGCCGAGCTCGACCCCGCCGGACTCTTCCCGGATCGTGTCGGCCAGACCGAGAGCCAGGGCGAGGGAAGTCGTGAAGGACTCCCCGCCGGAGAGGGTCGCGGGGTGACGGTCCTGCCCCGTCCACAGGTCGCGCACGAGCAGGCCCAGACCACCGCGACGCTGGCCCCTGGCGGAGGAGTCGTCGTGGGCGAGCTCGTAGCGGCCGTCCGCCATGGCGGTCAGCCGGGCATTGGCCAGCTCGACGATCCGCTCGAGCCGCGCCGCGAGCACATAGGTGCTCAGACGCATCCGCTTGTCGTTGTCGCTGCTCGTCCCGGTGACGAGGTCGGCCACGCGCCGCACGAGCGCGGCCTCGTCCACCGCGGGACCGAGCACGCTGCACTCGTCGACGACGAGTCGGGCGACTCGCGTGACCTGCTGATGCACCGCCCCTGAGGTGGCCTGCCGACGTCGCGTCTCGTCGGCGTGCACTCGAGCAGCCCGGGCCGCTTGCTCCATCTCGGCGAGATCGACCTCGTCGGTCTGCAAGGCACCGCGGACCTCGTCGTCGTCGAGCGTGGCGCGGCAGGCGGCCAACTGCCGCTCGTGCGTGTCGACCTGCTCGGCGAGGGCAGCGAGCCGGTGGGTGGGCAGCGCCGAGGCCCGCGCCTCGTCGGCACCGGCGACGTCGTGCTCCTGCAGGGCGTCGGCGAGCCGTTCGCCGGCAGCCTCGAGGAGCTGCGTGGACCGGGCCACGTCGCGATCGGCGACCGCCAGCGCCTCGACGCCCTGCTCGACGCGTCGGTGCCGCTCCTGGGTCGCCTCGACCCGGTCGACGAGGCCAGAGATGCTGGAGCTGACGGTGCCGAGGTCGGCGGACCGCTGGAGATCCGGCTCGGCGGGCAGCGGGCCAGCCTCCTCGTCCGGGGCGCAGACACAGACCCGGGCGTGCTCGCGCAGATCACTGGCCAGGGCCTCGAGCAGCTCGTCGATCTCGTCGACGAGCTCCTGACGTCGCGCCCGCAGCGAGGCCAGCTCGCTCTCGTGCTCGACGAGGGTCTGGCGCGTGGTGGCCAGATCCTCGGTGCTCTGCGCGATCCGTTGCTCCACATCGGCCGCGGCCGACAGCTCGGTGGACAGGGCTGCGGCCTCGGCCGCGAGCTCGTCACGGACCCGGATCTCTGCCGCCGCATCGAGGTCGTGCGGGACGACACCGGGGTCGCCCGCCGTCGCCAGCCGGACGACCTCGGTGCGGGCGGCGTCGAGGCGGGAGCCCAGCTGCTCGCGCCGTCCGCGCGCGAGCTCGTGGGAGGCCTCTGCCTCGTCGGCCAGTGACTGGGCCTCCTCGATCTCCTCCGGAGTCACGACTCTGGCGGCGGATGCGGGAGCCGGGTGCTCGCACGACCCGCAGACAGCGCACGGGTCTCCGTCGGTGAGCAGTCCCGCGAGCTCACCGGCCATGTTGTCCAGCCGTGCTGCCACGAGCGCCTGGACGGCTCCCCGCAGGTCCTGGGCACGCTCCCGTGCGGCCTGGGCCGTGTCCGTGGCGGCGCGCAGCTCCTCCTCGAGCCGGCCAGCGAGCTGCCGGCTCCGCCTCAGCTCGTCGAGACGTGCGATCTCCGGCTCGACGAGTGCCGACCGACGACGCGCCCCGTGGATCCGCTCGAGTGCCGCAGCGTCCGACTCGGCCTGCTGCTGCACGGCTGCCACGGCCTCTGCCGCGCGCGCACACCGCGCGGTCACGGCCTCGATCCGCTGGTCGAGGACCGGGCCGCTGGCCCACACCCTGCGCAGGTGACCCACCTGGGTGCCGGCTCGAGCGAGGGGCTCGGTGCCGATGACCAGACCAGCCCGTACCGCATCGACGTCGCGCCCGGCCAGCACGTCAGTCAGGCTGAGCTCCACCGCAGCACGGGCCTCCTGCGCCGTGCGCGACGCCACCTCGGCCCGGGCGACCTCCTCGACGTGTGGCAGCACGGCCAGAGCTGCTCGCGCTCGGGCGAGAGCGACCCGCCGCTCGTCGTGGACGTCACCGACCGCCTCGAGACCGTCCAGCTGCGACCGGGCCGCCTCGCCCCGTCGCCGCAGCGCCGCCGTGTGCCGGGCCTCGTCGAGCCGGTCCCGGGTCGAGACCGCAGCGCGGTCGGCGGCGTCGAGACGGGTCAGCGCCTCCGCCGAGCGCTCGTCGAGGGCGGCCGACACCGCATCGAGGGCCGTCGGCAGCGACTCCAGCGCCAGCTCGGACCAGGGCATCTCCGGCTCGGGCAGGTCGGCATCGGCGGCCGAGAGCACGTCGACCAGGTGTGCCAGATGGGTGTCCAGACGTGCCCGGGCGGCCTTGATCACCCCGTCGCCGGCTTGACGTCGCTGGACCAGCTCTTCCTCGACAGCGGCGTAGTCGGAGATGTCGAAGAGCCGCTCGAGGACCTCGCGACGCTCCTCGTCGGTGGCGCGGAGGAAGGCCGCGAAGTCCCCCTGGGGCAGCATGACGACCCGCCGGAACTGCTCGAGCCCCATGCCGAGCAGGTCGTCGAGCAGCTGGGCGCTCTCGTCGATGCGCGTGCTCAGGGTCCGCCACGTCGTGCCCTCCAGCTCTTCGAGGCGCACCCCGGCCGGGTCGGTCGTGGTGCCCGTGCCGCGTCGCTTGGGGCGCTCGTGCGCGGGGTGCCGCACGACGCGCAGTCGCCGACCAGCGACCGTGATCTCCAGCTCGACCTCGGTGCGCAGCTCGATCGGGGCGTGCTGGCTGCGCAGCGACGGGCCCCGTCGCTCGCCGGGCACACCGGCGTAGAGGGCGAAGCAGATGGCGTCGAGCAGGCTGGTCTTGCCGGAGCCGGTGGGCCCGTGGATGAGGAAGAGGCCACTGGCGCCCACGGCCTCGAAGTCGAGATCGATCGAGTCGGCGAAGGGACCGAAGGCCGTCGCCCGCAGCCGGTGGATCCTCATGCCACGCCTCGACGCCGCCGGCGCGGGGCCGCGTACTCCTCCGCCCGGTCGCGGTCGCGGCGGCCCGCCTCCAGGGCAGCGGCGAGGACGTGCCGCTCGGCCTCGTCGGCCGGGACACCGTGGCGGACGTCGGCGACGAAGTCGCAGCACACGTCAAGCGGCTCGCGGTGCTGCAGACGAGCCGTGTAGGAGCGCACCGGGACGACCTGACCGCGGGGCTCGAAGGTCAGCTGCAGCAGGTGGGGGAAGCGCCGGCGCAGTCGCTCCAGCGCGCCGACGGGGCGGACCGGGTCGGTGAGGACGACCTGCACCCAGGCCCGCTCGGCGGAGGCGTGCTGCTGGCTGGCGAGCACCTCGTCGAGGTCACCGCGGACGACGGCCAGCTCCCGCTGCACGGGTGCGGCCACCTGCTCCACCGACACGCCACCCTGCGGGTCGATCTCGACGAGGAGCGAACCCTTGGTGTGCCCGGTCTCGCTGAAGGACATCGCCACCGGTGAGCCGCTGTAGCGCACGTGGTCGGCGACCTGCTGGGGCCGGTGGAGGTGGCCGAGGGCACCGTAGGCGACCCCGTCGAAGGTGTCTGCCGGCACCATGGCGACGCCACCGGTCGTGATGTCGCGCTCGGAGTCACTCGCGGCGCCCCCGCTGGCGAAGCAGTGCGCCATGACCACCGTGCTCGGGCCACGCCCGGCAGCGTCCGCGCGGACCCGCTCCATCGCGGCCCCGAGCACCGCGGTGTGGGTCCGCTCGCCGACCGCGAGCGACTCGGTGACCGACGTCGCGGTCGGCTCGAGGTAGGGGAGCGGGTAGACGGCGGTGTCGCCGACGAGTACCGGGCGGCCGACGTCGGCGACGTCGGAGCGGATGTGCAGCCCCGAGCGCTCGAGCAACCCCGAGGCGAAGCCGAGCCGGATGGCTGAGTCGTGGTTGCCGCTGGACAGGACGACGGTCGCACCGGCGTCGATGAGCCGGGTGAGGGCCTCGGACAGCAGCTGCACCGCATCGGGCGGCGGGAGTGCCCGGTCGTAGACATCGCCCGAGACGAGCACCGCCTCGACCGACTCCTCGCGGACGGTCTCCACGAGATGGTCCACGTAGTCCGCCTGTGCACCGAGCAGGCCCACGCCGTGGAAGGCGCGGCCCAGGTGCCAGTCGGAGGTGTGGATCAGCTTCATGAGCACCACGCTATGAGGCGCCACCGACAACGCGGCGGCGCGACACCCCCTTCGCCGGGGCGGGGCGGGGGACGAAGGTGGTGGGGCTGCCCCCTGCGCAGCCCCAACCCCGGTCCACGGATCAGTCGGCAGCGAGCGCCGCGGCCGACGCCACGGTCGCGGCCCTCGACGAGCAGCTGCGCCAGGTGCCCGAGGACGACGAGCGCCCAGGACGGCCCGCCGCGCGTGCGCCGCCAGGCGAGCGGCACCGCCTGGAGGGTCGCCACGCCGAAGAGGGCGAGCATCTCGAGGGCGCCCATCGGCAGTCCCGCGTACGAGACGAGGTACGCGGCGGCGGTGAGCAGCCACAGCAGCGCCGCGAGCGCGAGGTCCACGAGCTCGACGTGGGCGGCCGGCCAGGAGCACAGCCGCTCGAGCCGGCTGCCGGCGTCGTCGGGAGCCGCAGGGAGGTTCACGGGCCGAGCGAAGGCAGGTGCCGGGCGCCGATGCATCAGCCCGTGGTCGGATCCTCGCCGTCGGGTGCGGTCGTGGGTAGATTCACCGGCAGGAGCAGCACCGGTGAGAGGCAGGGGCCATGGGCAAGGACGTCGCCGCGCAGAGCTACACCCGCGAAGAGCGCCAGCGCTACCGCGAAAAGGTCCGCCAGGACCTCGATGTCTTCGAGCGGATGCTCGCCGAGCGGGCCTTCGACGACGAGGTCCCGCTGACCGGCCTGGAGATCGAGCTCAACCTCATCGACGAGGACCAGCAGCCCGCCTTCGTCAACGACGAGGTGCTCGAGGCCATCGCCGACCCCGAGTACCAGACCGAGCTCGCGCAGTTCAACATCGAGCTCAACGTCGCACCGCGGCCCCTGCCTGGGGACTCCGCCCTGCAGCTCGAGGAGAGCCTGCGCGAGTCGCTCAACCGGGCCGAGGCCAAGGCGGAGGAGGCCGACGCACGGATCGTCGCCATCGGCATCCTGCCGACGATCCGTCCCGAGCACTTCCAGGGCGAGTGGATCAGCGACAACAACCGGTACACGGCGCTCAACGACTCGATCTTCGTCGCCCGCGGCGAGGACATCGTCCTCGACATCGAGGGCCCGACGGGGGAGCGGCTGCACACCTTCGCCGACTCCATCGCGCCCGAGTCCGCGTGCACATCGGTCCAGCTGCACCTGCAGGTCGGCCCCGGGGAGTTCGCCGACCACTGGAACGCCGCCCAGGTCATCTCTGCGCCGCAGATCGCGCTCGCGGCGAACTCACCCTTCTTCTTCGGGCGGCGCCTGCACGCCGAGACCCGGATCGCGCTCTTCAGCCAGGCGACCGACACCAGGCCCATCGAGCTGAAGAACCAGGGCGTGCGCCCGCGCGTCTTCTTCGGCGAACGGTGGATCACCTCGATCTTCGACCTCTTCGAGGAAAACGTGCGGTACTTCCCGGCGCTGCTCGCCGAGACGACCGACGAGGACCCCGTGGCCGTGCTCGACGCCGGCGGCACCCCTGAGCTCGGCGAGCTCAACCTCCACAACGGCACGGTGTACCGGTGGAACCGGCCCATCTACGACACCGGCTCGGGGCGACCGCACGTCCGCGTCGAGAACCGCGTGCTCCCCGCCGGCCCGACGATCATCGACACGCTGGCCAATGCGGCCTTCTACTACGGCTCCGTGCGGATGCTCGCCCGCGAGGACCGGCCGATCTGGACTCAGATGTCCTTCCCCGCCGCCCAGGCCAACTTCGAGGCCGCGGCCCGTGACGGACTCCGTGCCCGCCTCTACTGGCCCGGCCACGGCGAGCTGGGCGCCGACGAGCTCACCGTGCGCCACCTGCTGCCGCTGGCCCGCCGCGGGCTGCAGAACTGGGGCGTCTCGGATGCGGTCATCAGCCGGTACCTCGGCGTCATCGAGGGGCGGTGCACCAGCGGGGTCAACGGCGCGGTCTGGCAGACCGAGTGCGTCGCCCGTCTCGAGGAGGGCGGGCTGGACCGGTCAGCGGCGCTGGCCGAGATGACCCGGCTCTACGGGCAGCACATGCACACCAACGAGCCGGTGCACACCTGGCCGCTGCCCTGAGTCGGCGCTGCCGTCAGCAGTTCCAGCTGATGATGCAGGGGTCCTCGCGGTGGTGGCCCAGCACAGCCAGGTGGGCGGCATCGAGAGTGAGACCCGCCGCGAGTCGTGGAGTGGTGCGCAGCCAGACCGTCGCGAGCACTCGTGAGGTGTGCCCGTGCCCGACGAGGACGACGTCACCGTCAGCCAGCGTCGGCGTGACCCGTCGCAGCACCCGGGAGGCACGTGCCGCGACCTCCTCGACCGTCTCACCGGGCGTCGGACCCGGCACGACACCGTCCCGGAAGACGTCCCACGCCGTGCCCGTCTCCTCGCGGATCTCGGCGGTCGACCTCCCTTCGTACCCGCCGTAGTCCCACTCGCGCAGGTCGACGTCGGTCTGCGCCCGCAGACCGGCCAGCTTGGCCGTGTCGGCGGCACGCCGCAGGTCGGAGCAGAGGACGAGAGCGGGTTCGACGCCGTGGGCGCGCAGCCGCTCGCCGGCCTCCGCGGCTTGCGCCCTCCCGTGGTCGGTGAGCGGCAGGTCGGTGAGGCCCGTGTGCAGCCCGTCGCGGCTCCACTCCGTCTCACCGTGGCGCAGCAGGACGAGGCGGCCGGAGCGGGTGGCTGGCATGCGTGCAGCCTAGTGCGGCGATGTCTGCGAGGATCGGCACGCGGCCCATCCGGCCGCACCACGACGACATGCGGAGGTTGGGATGACGAGCGACGAGACCACGGGGGGTACCGGCCAGGGCCACCGCAGTGTCGAGCTGACGCGGCTGGAACTCGGCCGATACGAGCTGCGCAATGCCCGGGGCGGCACGATCACCATCGGTGACGGCACCACCGACGACTTCACCCCCGTCGAGCTGCTGCTCGCCGCGCTCGCCGGCTGCAGCTCCGTGGACGTCGACCACATCACCTCCCGCCGGGCCGAGCCGGAGAGCTTCGTCGTCGTTGCCGAGGGCACCAAGGCCTCCTCACCCGAGCAGGGCAACCACATGACCGACCTCGAGGTGACCTTCCGGCTCGGCTTCCCGGAGGGCGAAGGGGGCGACGCCGCACGCGCGGCCTTCCCGCGGTCCGTGGCCCAGTCCCGTGATCGCCTGTGCACCGTCTCCCGCACCGTCCAGATCGGCACGCCGGTCGAGATGACCGCCGAGGACGCCTGAGGTCACATGCTCGGTGATGTCGAGGTGGTCGTCATCGGTGGGGGACAGGCGGGTCTCGCCACGGCCTACCACCTGCGTCGCGCCGGAGTCGACCACGTCGTCCTCGACGCGCAGGACGAGCCGGGCGGTGCCTGGCAGAGCACCTGGCCCTCGCTGCGACTCTTCTCGCCGTCGGCCTACTCCTCGCTGCCGGGCTGGCCGATGCCGCCGCACCCGGACGCCTTCCCCCCGGTGGAGCACGTGCTGGCTTACCTGCGGGCCTACGAAGAGCGTTACGACCTCGACGTGCAGCGTCCGGTCGTCGTGAGCGACGTGATCGCCGACGACGACGGGCTGACCGTGCTCACCGACGTCGGGCAGATCCGGACCCGGTACGTCGTCAGTGCCACAGGCACGTGGGCGGCCCCCTTCGTCCCGACCGTCGAGGGGCGGACCGACTTCGCCGGGACCCAGCTGCACAGCGCCCACTACCGGGGTCCCGACGACTTCGCCGGGCAGCGGGTCGCGGTCGTCGGGGGCGGCAACTCGGGCGTGCAGATCACCGCCGACCTCGTCGACGTCGCCGAACGGGTGTCGCTGGTGTCGGCCCGACGGCTGCGTTTCCTGCCCGACGACGTCGACGGTCGGCACCTCTTCGACCGGGCCACCGCGCGACTGCAGGCGGCCGGCGATGCCCGCGCCCAGACCGAGGCGATCATCGGGGAGATCGTCGCCCTTCCCCGGGTCCGGGAGGCCCGGGCCCAGGGGGCCCTGCGGGTCCGGGCGATGTTCGACCGCATCGTCCCGTCGGGCGCCGTCATCGGGAGGGAGCTCCTCGACCTCGACGCGATCATCTGGTGCACCGGGTACCGGCCGGCCCTGCGGCACCTGCGCTCCCTGCGGCTGCGGACCTCCGACGGCTACCCGGAGGTCGTGGACAACCGGTCGACGAAGGATCGCCGGGTCTGCTTCGTCGGCTACGGCGACTGGACCGGGCCCGCCTCGGCCACCCTCATCGGGGTCGGGCGCACCGCCAAGTCCCTCGCGGCCTCCCTCGCCCGCGAGCTCGCCGACGAGACGCACCAGCCCTGAGGCCGTCCGGGCGCACGGAGGCCCGGTGGGCCTACGGTGGACCCATGGCCACCTTCGTCGAAGTCCACCCCGACAACCCCCAGCCCCGCACGGTCGCCCAGGTGGTCGAGCGGATCCGCGAGGGTGCCCTCGTCGCCTTCCCCACCGACTCGGGCTACGCCCTCGGAGGCCGGCTCGACGACCAGGCCGTCAAGGACCGCATCCGAGACATCCGCCGGCTCGACGACAAGCACCACTACACGCTGTTGTGCGCCGACTTCGCGCAGCTCGGGCAGCTCGTCCACGTCGACAACGCCGTCTTCCGCGCGGTGAAGTCCGCGACACCGGGGCCCTACACCTTCATCCTCCCGGCGACGAAGGACGTGCCCAAGCGGCTGCTGCACCCCAAGAAGAAGACCGTCGGAGTGCGCATCCCCGACCACCCGCTGTCGCAGGCTCTGCTCGCCGGGCTCGGCGACCCGATGCTCATCTCGACGCTCCTCCTGCCGGGGGAGACCCAGACGCCGACCTTCGGGTGGGACGTCAAGGAGGCTCTCGACCACCAGGTCGACATCGTCATCGACGCCGGCGAGGTGAGCACCGAGCCGACCACCGTCGTCGACCTCTCGTCCGGGGAGGCCGAGGTCGCCCGCCACGGGGCAGGCGACCCGACGCCCTTCGAGTGAGGCGTCAGTCCGCTGCGCCGAGCACCTCGTCACGGGCCGCGACGAAGGCCCGCACGCACGTGCGCACGTCCTCCTCGCTGTGGGCGGCCGACAGCTGCACCCGGATGCGCGCCTGGCCCTGCGGCACGACGGGGTAGGAGAAGGCGATGACGTAGACGCCGTGCCCGAGCATGGCGTCGGCGATCTGCGCCGCCTGCCGGGCGCCGTCCTCGCCGGGAAACATCACCGGCGTGATCGGGTGGTCGCCGGGCAGCAGGTCGAAGCCCGCCTCGGTCATCAGCTCGCGAAACATGAGCGTGTTGCGCCGCAGCGTCGCCCGCGCCTCGTCCGACCCCCCGCGCGATCTCGATGGCGGTCAGCGAGCCGGCCGCCACGACCGGGGCCACGGCATTGGAAAACAGGTAGGGCCGCGAGCGCTGACGCAGCAGTGCGATGACCTCGGCGGGCCCGCTGACGTACCCACCGCTCGCCCCACCCAGGGCCTTGCCGAGCGTGCCGGTCAGCAGGTCGACGCGGTCGGCGACGCCACAGGCCTCGGGGGTGCCGCCACCACCCTCACCGACGAAGCCCACGGCGTGGGAGTCGTCGACGAGGACCATCGCGCCGTACTCGTCGGCCAGGTCGCAGATCTGCTCCAGCGGGGCGAGGTAGCCGTCCATCGAGAAGACGCCGTCGGTGACGATGACGGTGCGGCGGGCTCCCTTCGCCGCCTCGAGCTGGGCGCGCAGGTCGTCCATGTCCGCATTGGCGTAGCGGTAGCGGGCGGCCTTGCTCAGCCGGATCCCGTCGATGAGGGAGGCGTGGTTGAGGGCATCGGAGATGATCGCGTCCTCGGCGCCGAAGAGGACCTCGAAGACGCCGCCGTTGGCGTCGAAGCAGCTCGAGTAGAGGATCGTGTCCTCCGTCCCGAACCAGTCGGACAGCGCCGCCTCGAGACGCGTGTGCAGCTCCTGGGTGCCGCAGATGAAGCGGACGCTCGCCATGCCGAAGCCCCACTCGTCGAGCGAGGCCGCGGCCGCCGCCCGCACCTGCGGGTGGTCCGCCAGCCCGAGGTAGTTGTTGGCGCAGAAGTTGATCGCCTCGGCGGTGGTCGTCGTGATGTGCGCCTGCTGGGCGCTCGTCAGCCGGCGCTCGTCCTTCCACAGACCCGCGTCACGGATCTCCTGCAGGGTGGCGGTCAGGTCGTCCTTGATCGTGTACATGCTCAGCTCCAGTCCATGATGACCTTGCCGCACTCTCCCGAGGCGGCCGTGGCGAAGGCTTCCTCCCACTGCTCCGCGGGGAAGCGGTGGGTGATGACGGAGGAGATGGCCTCCCGCAGCACCGGTGACGTCGAGAGCATCGAGCTCATCGTGTACCAGGTGTCGTACATCTCCCGGCCGTAGATCCCCTTGATGGTGATCATGTGCGTGATGACCTTGCCCCAGTCGACGGGGTAGGCGTCCTTGGGCAGGCCGAGCATCGCGATCCGCCCGCCGTGGTTGAGGTGGTCGATCATGTCAGCGACCGCCGGTGGGGCACCCGACATCTCGAGACCGACGTCGAATCCCTCCTTCATGCCGAGCTCTCGCATGGCCTGGCCGAGGTCGGAGCGGGCGGCGTTGACGAGCAGGTCTGCGCCTGCTCCCTTCGCGAGCTCGAGGCGGGCATCGGACAGGTCGGTGACGGCGATGTGTCGCGCCCCGACGTGCCGGGCGATCGCCACGGCCATGACGCCGATGGGGCCGGCACCGGTGACGACGACGTCCTCCCCGGCCAGGGGGAAGGAGAGGGTCGTGTGGACGGCGTTGCCGAGCGGGTCGAAGACCGCCCCGAGGTCGGGGTCGATGTCGTCGTGGTGGACCCAGACATTGGTCGCCGGGATGACGACGTGGTCGGCGAAGGCGCCGTCACGGTTGACGCCGACACCGATGGTGTTGATGCACAGGTGGCGACGCCCCGCGCGGCAGTTGCGACAGGTGCCGCAGACGATGTGGCCCTCGCCGGAGACCCGGTCGCCGACCCGCACGCTCGTCACGTTGCGACCGACCTCGTCGACCTCGCCGTAGAACTCGTGACCGATGATCTGGGGCGTGCTCGGCACCGCACCGGCGGCCCAGTCGTCCCAGCCGTGCAGGTGCAGGTCGGTCCCGCACAGGCCGGCACGCAGGACCCGGACGCGGACCTCGTCGTCGCCGGCGTGGGGCTCGGGGAGGTCGGTCAGCTCGAGGCCTGGGCCTCGGCGGGGTTTGACCAGTGCGCGCATCTGCTGTCCTGTCGACGGGTGGTGCGGGGTGACCGCGGTCACGACCCTAGACCCGAGCCGGCCCTCCGGCCGCATCACGACGCGGGACGAAGGGGAGACCTCCCCGTGGTCGGGACGGTCGCGGGCCCCTACGGTGGAGGCACCATGACGACGCCCCAGCTGCCACCCCCTTCGTACCCGCCGATGCCGCGATCGCACGGCAACGCGACCACGTCCCTGGTGCTGAGCATCATCGGCCTCACCATGGTCCCTGGTCTGGGCATCATCGGCTGGATCATGGGCTCGAAGGCCCTTGAGGAGATCGACGCCCACCCGGAGATGGGGTGGACCAACCGGGACCACGCGGTCATCGGGCGCCTCGTCGGCATCGTGGGCACAGCGCTCCTCGGCTTCATCGTGCTGCTCGTCGTCGGCTACGTCGTCTTCATCCTCGGCCTCGTCGCGATCATCGGCACGAGCCCCTGAGCCCGCTCAGGCGCGCTCGAGCAGGACGAGGACCTCGTGGTGGCGCGTCTGGGGAAACATGTCGAAGACGCGTGCCTGCCGCACCGTGTAGCCCGGGAGCGCTGCCAGGTCACCGGCGAGGCTCGTGGCATTGCAGCTGGAGTAGATGACGTGGTCCGGTCGGGTGGCCTCGATGGCGCCGCACAGGTCCGGCCCGATTCCGCGACGCGGCGGGTTGACGACGACGAGGTCGTGGTCGAGCGCGTCGAGGGCGCTCGCGTCCCCCACCGTGAAGTCGACGTCGAGGCCGAGCTCGCCCGCCGACCGGCGCGCGCTGAGCACCGCATCGGGGGCGACCTCGATACCCGCGACGCGCCGCTGACGACCTGGCGCCAGGGCAGCGTTGAGCGCGAAGCCACCCACACCGCAGTAGAGGTCGAGCACGCTGCCGGGGTCGATCTGCCCGACCCAGTCACGGGCCTGCCCGTAGAGCGCGGTCGTCACCGTCGTGTTGGTCTGGAAGAAGCTGCGCGGCCGCAGGTGGAAGACGATCTCGCCGACGCGCATCGGCAGGGTGTCGGCCGGGGTGAGCACGACCTCCTCCTCGCCTTCGAGGACCGCCTTGTGCTCCGGCTGCAGGTTGACCGACACCACCCGCAGGCCGGGGGCGGCCTTGCGCAGGAGGTCGAGCCCGCGCTCGACCCGACCCATCTGCCCGGGGGAGCGGAGCACGAAGCGCGCCATGAGCTCCCCATCGGGCGAGCCGGTGACGATGAGGTGCTTGAGCTCGCCCTGACGTCCCGGGACGTCGAAGGGGGGTCAGCCCGAGCTCGGCGACGGCCGGCAGCAGACCGTCGAGGGCTGCGGCGAGCCGGGGCTCGTAGAGCCCGCACTCCGGCAGCGAGACTCCCCGGCGGTCGGCGTCGAGGATGCCGAAGGTGGGTGCTCCCTTCGTCCCGCCCACGACGAGCTTGGCCTTGTTGCGGAAGGCGGACTCGGGGCCGGCGACGGGGGCGTCCCAGACATCGTGCGGGACGACGTCGGCGAGGACCTCGCGCACGTGGGCGTCGAGGTCGGCCAGCTGTTGCTCGTAGGGCGTGCCCATGAGGGTGCACGATCGGCACTCCCCGGCGTCGTAGTGGGGGCAGCGCATGGTCACCATCCCGGCGGAGGTGACTCCACGACCCGCTGGTGCAGCCGACCTCTGTGCTTCATGGCTGCAGCCTAGCCAGCCGAGGAGGCCGTCGAGATCCTGCAGCTCCTCGGCCTGAGCCGGTGCTCACCCCGATCCACGGCATGGTCGACGGGGTCCTCGGCTTCCGCCCCAACCTCATCGGCGCCGGGATCGTCTTCTTCGTCGGTGCGCTCCTCGCCAACCTCCTGGTCAAGCTGTGCATCGGACAAGGCGCAGGCCCCGTCCGAGCAGTCGTCGACGGGCGACCGGCAGGTCTGACTCACCGCACCACATGACGAAGGGTGGTACCCCCGGTCTCCGGGGTACCACCCTTCGTGCGTCCGGCTCAGTCGGCGCGCAGGATCTCGCCCGCCTGCTCCCGCATCTCGACCTTGCGGACCTTGCCCGTCACCGTCATCGGGAAGGCATCGGTCACGTGGACGTACCGCGGGATCTTGTAGTGGGCGAGCTTGTCGGCGGCGAACTCGCGCACGTCGTCCACGGTGAGCGAAGCGACGCCCTCCCTGAGCACGACCCACGCCATGAGCTCCTCGCCGTAGCGCTCGTCGGGCACGCCGATGACCTGCACGTCGGCGATCGACGGGTGCGTGTAGAGGAACTCCTCGACCTCGCGGGGATAGATGTTTTCGCCGCCCCGGATGACGAGGTCCTTGATCCGACCGACGATCTCGACGTAGCCGTGCTCGTCCATCGTCGCCAGGTCTCCGGTGTGCATCCACCGGGCGTCGTCGATCGCCTCGGCGGTCTTGTCCGGCTGCTGCCAGTAGCCGAGCATCACGCTGTAGCCGCGCGTGCACAGCTCGCCGGTCTCACCACGCGGCAGGGTCACACCGGTCACCGGGTCGACGACCTTGGACTCGATGTGCGGCATCGACCGGCCCACCGTCTCCGTGCGGCGGGCCAGGTCGTCGTCGGTGTGGGTCATCGTCGAGACGGGGGAGGTCTCCGTCATGCCGTAGCTGATGGCGACCTCCGCCATGTTCATCTCGGCGACGACGCGCTTCATCACCTCGACCGGGCAGGTCGACCCGGCCATGATCCCGGTGCGCAGGCTCGACAGGTCGTAGTCCGCAAAGTCCCGGAGCCCGAGCTCGGCGATGAACATCGTCGGCACGCCGTAGAGCGAGGTGCACCGCTCGTCGACGACCGCCCGGAGGGTGGCCGCCGGCTCGAAGGAGGGTGCCGGGATGACCATGCACGCCCCGTGCGAAGTGGCCGCCAGGTTGCCCATGACCATGCCGAAACAGTGGTAGAAGGGCACGGGGATGCAGATCCGGTCGGCCTCGGTATAGCGGATCAGCTCGCCGACGAAGTAGCCGTTGTTGAGGATGTTGTGGTGGCTGAGGGTGGCGCCCTTGGGGAAGCCGGTCGTGCCCGAGGTGTACTGGATGTTGATCGGGTCATCGGGGGTGAGACCGGCGCCGCGCTCGGCGAGCTGGTCCTCGGTGACCGAGGCTCCGCCGGCGACGAGTTCCGCCCAGGAGGGGTCGCCGATGTAGACCACGTCTCGCAGGTCGGGCAGCTGACCCCGCACCTCCTCGACCATCGCCCGGTAGTCGGAGGTCTTGTGCTGCTGGGCGCTCACGAGCATCCGCAGGCCGGACTGCTGCGCGACGTAGGTCAGCTCGTGCGAGCGGTAGGCCGGGTTGATGTTGACGAGCACGGCACCGACCCGCGCCGTCGCATACTGCAGGATCGTCCACTCGGCGCAGTTGGGTGACCAGGTGCCGACCCGGTCGCCGGCGGACACCCCCTTCGCCATGAGGCCACGCGCCACGGCGTCGACGTCCGTGAGCAGCTCGCGATAGGTCCATCTGCGGCCGCTCGGCACGTCCACGAGCGCCTCGCGGTCACCGTGGGTCGCCACGGTCCGCTCGAGGTTGCCCCCGATCGTGTCGCCGAGCAGGGGTGCGTCCGAGGTGCCGGAGGAGTACGAAGGGAGTGCGGGCTGGGTCATGGTCACCTTCCGTCGTCGCGTCGTTGCGATACCCGCGAAGCCTGCCACGCTCCCGGGTGCGATGCTGACCCGGTGAGCAGCGACCTGACGATCCGCGCGGCCACCCACGAGGACTGGTCGCAGATCTTCCCCTTCTGGGCCCGCATCGTCGACGACGGGCGGACCTACGCCTACCCGGAGGGGCTCACGTCCCCCCCAGGCGCACGCGTTGTGGATGGAGACGGCGCCCGGCCGGACCGTCGTCGCCGAGTCGGGTGACCGGGTCATCGGCTCGGCGAAGATGGGGCCCAACCGGCCCGGCCGCGGGTCGCACATCGCCACCGCGTCCTTCATGGTCGACCCGGACGCCGGTGTGCGGGGCGTGGGACGAGCACTCGGCGAGCACGTCATCGGGTGGGCGCGCGAGCAGGGTTACGCCGGCATCCAGTTCAACGCCGTCGTCGAGACCAACGAGCGCGCTGTGGGTCTCTGGCAGTCACTGGGCTTCGAGGTCATCGGGACCGTGCCCGGGGCCTTCGACCACCCGGAGCACGGTCCCGTGGGACTGCACGTGATGTTCCTCGACCTGGGGTAGATGCCCTCCCCGATCCCTGAGGAGGTCGCGAAGCGACCGTCTCGAAGGGCCGCTCAGTCCGCGTCGCCGACGAGGACGGCCTCCCCTTCGGCCGGGCTGTGCGCAGCGGGCGTCTGCTCGCCGCGCAGGTAGCGGGAGCCATAGGCGAAGATCGCGACGCCGACGAGGACCGCCATCGTCGCCATCCAGTAGGGGGCGCTCATGCCGACCTCCTCCCCGAGGCGACCCGCGGCCCAGGGGGCGACGGCGCCACCGGAGAAGCGGACGAAGGAGTACGCGGACGATGCGATCGGCCGGTCGACCGGAGCCGAGCCCATGACCGCCTCGGTGATGAGGGTGTTGTTGACGCCGAGGAAGGCGCCGGCGAGGACGACACCGACGACGAGGGCGGCCTTGGAGTCGACAAGGACCGCCATCATTGCCAGGTCGAGGCCAAAGAGGGTGAGCGCGCCGATGATCGACGGGATGGTGCCGAAGCGGCGCTGCAACCACGGGGCGGTCTTGACCGAGGTGATGGCGAGGAGCACGCCCCAGCCGAAGAAGACCCACCCCACCTGCGAGGCGGTCATGTCGAGGGGGAAGGGGGTGAAGGCGAGCAGGGTGAAGAAGCCCATGTTGTAGAAGAGCGCGGTGAGGGCGACGGTGAGCAGACCCGGGTGACGCAGCGCCCTGAGCGGCGCGGCGAGCGAGGTCCTGTGGCCCGACGGTGGAGTGGGCGGCAGGAGGAAGGAGGTGACGACCACGGCCCCGACCATGAGGACCGCGACCCCGAAGAATGGGGCCCGCCAGGAGATCGAGCCGAGCTGACCGCCGACGATCGGGCCGACGGCGATGCCCAGGCCCAGGGCGGCCTCGAAGAAGATCACCGCCTGGCCGACACTTCCGGCGGAGGCGACGACGATCGTCGACAGGGCCGTGGCGACGAAGAGCGCGTTGCCCAGGCCCCAGCCGGCGCGGAAGCCGACGATCGCCCCGATGCTGTCGGACATCCCGGCGAGCGCGGAGAAGACGATGATCAGGGTCAGGCCGGCGATGAGGGTGCGCTTGGCGCCGATGCGCGAGGAGATGAAGCCGGCGACGAGCATCGCCACGCCCATGATCGCCATGTAGCTGGTGAAGAGGAGCGAGGTCTCGCTCGGGGTGGCGCCGAGCTCGTCGGCGATCGGCTTGAGGATCGGGTCGACGAGACCGATGCCCATGAAGGCGATGACGCACGCGAAGGCGACGGCCCACACGGCGCGCGGCTGCTTCCACATCGACGGGGTGGTCTCGGCGGGTACTGCGGGGGTTGTCACTGCTGACCTTCCTGCTGGGACGAGCTGGCCTCCAGCACCGCGCGCAGCACCGTGACGGCGGTCGCGAGGTCCTCGGGGGTCAGGGTGGGGTGCTCCCGGATGACCCGGGAGACGGTGGTGGCGCTGCGCTCGCGGACGACCGCGAGCGCGCGGCGTCCGGCGTCGGTGAGGGTGACCCTCGTGGCGCGGGCGTCGGACGGGTCGGGCTCCTTGGTGACCCAGCCGCGCTCGACGAGCGTCGCGACGGCCCCGGACATCGTCGGCTGGGAGGTGCGGTCGAGCTCGGCGAGTCGTCCGATGCCGGTGGGGCCGTGCTCGTCGACGAGCGACAGGACGCGGATGCCGGCGGGGGGAGTGCGGTGGATGTGCTGGCGCGAGGCGCGGACGAGACGGGCGGCATAGGTGACGAGGTCGCTCGCGGTCTGGTCGATGGAGTCGTCGGGCACGTCCCGCCACGTTACATAGGACTCCTATCTATCGCAAGTGGTCGTCCAGCGGAGGATCGGTGGGACTCAGCCGGTGGGGTCGTCGCTCCCGAGCGGGAAGCCGAGTCCAGCTCGGCGGCGAGGTCTCGCTCTCCCATCGCCCGGCCGCGATCGGTCACGTGCCGCGATGGCGCCGGCACTCGCATGACCGAGGACGCCCAGAGTGTGCAGCACGAGGAGGCCGTGCGGGGCCGGATGCGACATGTGGCCAGCATCTGCTTTGCTCGAGCAGACCCGCCTCGACCCCATCGTCTGGAGCACCCATGCCGCACGCCGCCGACAGCCACGACCTCATCCGGGTGCAGGGAGCGAGGGAAAACAACCTCAAGGACGTGAGCGTCGACCTGCCCAAGCGGCGGCTGACGGTCTTCACCGGGGTCTCGGGCTCGGGCAAGAGCTCGCTCGTCTTCGGGACGATCGCCTCCGAGTCGCGCCGGCTCATCGACGAGACCTACAGCGCCTTCCTCCAGGGCTTCATGCCCTCGCTGGCGCGGCCCGACGTCGACCACCTCGAGGGGCTGACGACGGCGATCATCGTCGACCAGGAGCGCATGGGGGCCAACCCGCGCTCGACGGTGGGCACGGCGACCGACGCCAACGCCATGCTCCGCATCCTTTACTCGCGGCTCGGCCAGCCGCACGTCGGCCCGCCGACTGCCTTCTCCTTCAACGTCCCCACGCGCAAGGCGAGCGGGTCGATGACGACCGACAAGGGGACCCACACCGAGCGCAAGACGGTCAAGCAGGCGGTCTACCTCGGCGGCATGTGCCCGCGCTGCGAGGGCATGGGGCAGGTGAGCGACATCGACCTCACGGCCCTCTACGACGACACCAAGACGCTCGAGGACGGGGCCCTGACCGTCCCCGGCTACTCGATGGACGGCTGGTACGGCCGCCTCTTCGCCGGCATGGGTCTGCCGATGGACACACCGATCAGGGACTTCACGAAGAAGCAGCTCGAGACGATGCTGTGGAGCGAACCGACGAAGATCAAGGTCGAGGGCGTCAACCTCACCTTCGAGGGGATCATCCCCAAGATCCAGAAGTCGATGCTCTCCAAGGACCCGGAGGCGATGCAGCCGCACGTGCGCCGTTTCGTCGAGCGGGCCGTGACCTTCCAGACCTGCCCGGAGTGCGAGGGCACTCGCCTGACGCCGGAGGCGCGCGCGTCGAAGATCGAGGGCAAGAGCATCGCCGACCTGTGCTCGATGCAGATCAACGACCTGGCGGCCTGGGTGCGCGAGCTCGACGAGCCTGGCTTCGGGCCGCTGCTCGCCGGCTTGCAGCACCTGCTCGACTCCTTCACCGAGATCGGCCTGGGCTACCTCTCCTTGGACCGTCCCGCCGGCACGCTGTCGGGCGGCGAGGCCCAGCGGGCCAAGATGATCCGCCACCTCGGGTCCTCGCTCACCGACGTCACCTATGTCTTCGACGAGCCGACGATCGGTCTGCACCCGCACGACATCGACCGGATGAACGACCTGCTCCTGCGGCTGCGCGACAAGGGCAACACCGTGCTCGTCGTCGAGCACAAGCCCGAGACGATCGCCATCGCCGACCACGCCGTCGACCTCGGCCCCATGGCGGGGTCGAAGGGGGGCGAGATCGTCTTCGAGGGCACCGTCGACGAGCTGCGGGCCAGCGACACCCTCACCGGGCGCCACCTCGACCACCGCGTCGCGCTCAAGGACGAGGTCCGCTCCGCCACGGGGGCGCTGGAGATCCGCGGGGCCAGCACCCACAACCTCCAGGACGTCGACGTCGACATCCCGACCGGGGTGCTCGTCGCGGTGACGGGCGTCGCCGGGTCGGGCAAGAGCTCGCTCATCCACTCGGGGCTCGACCACCGTGACGAGGTCGTCGTCGACCAGTCGGCGGTCAAGGGCTCGCGCCGCAGCAACCCCGCGACGTACACGGGGCTGCTCGAGCCGGTGCGCAAGGCCTTCGCCAAGGCCAACGGGGTCAAGCCGGCGCTCTTCAGCTCCAACTCCGAGGGCGCCTGCCCGACGTGCAACGGCGCGGGCGTGATCTTCACCGAGCTCGGGGTCATGGCCACGGTCGAGTCACCGTGCGAGGACTGCGAGGGGCGCCGCTTCCAGGAGGCGGTGCTCGAGTACGAGCTCGCCGGCAAGAACATCGCGGACGTGCTCGAGATGTCGATGACCGAGGCGCAGGCCTTCTTCGCCAAGGATGGCCCGGCCTCCTTGCCGGCCGCGCACAGGATCCTCACTCGTCTCGTCGACGTGGGTCTGGGCTACCTCACCCTCGGCCAGCCGCTCACGGCCCTCTCCGGTGGCGAGCGCCAGCGGCTCAAGCTCGCCGTGCACATGGGCGACAAGGGCGAGGTCTACGTCCTCGACGAGCCGACGACCGGCCTGCACCTGGCCGACGTCGACAACCTGCTCGCGCTGCTCGACCGCCTCGTCGACTCGGGCAAGTCGGTCATCGTCATCGAGCACCACCAGGCCGTCATGGCCCACGCCGACTGGATCATCGACCTGGGGCCCGGCGCCGGTCACGACGGGGGCCGGGTGGTCTTCGAGGGGACGCCTGCCGACCTCGTGGCGAAGGGGGAGACCCTCACCGCCACGCACCTGGCGGCCTACGTGGGCCACGAGGGTTAGGTCGCGTGGCGGCCCCGTGGCACGACGACGGCAGCACCAACGCCCAGATCATCCGGGGGGTCACGTCTCCCGCGCACCCTGCTCGTGCTCACCGTGGGTGCCGCGATGGGCATCGCGGGCGCGCTCATGCAGGGGATCACCCGCAACCCGCTCGCCGACCCCGGGCTCCTCGGGGTCAACGCCGGGGCCTACGTCGCCATGGTCGTCGGCTTCCGCTCGTCGCCGCCACGTCGACGCCAGCAGCATCCCCTTCGCCATGGCCGGAGCCCTGGTGGCCACGACCCTCGTCGACGTCGTCGGCGACCCGAAGGTCAGCTCGCTGTCCGTCGTCAAGGACGAGCGTGCGCTCGTGCTCGACGGGGAGGAGGTCAACGTGGCGCTCGCGCCTGGGTCAGCGCCAGCCGATCCGCCGGCGGCCCTGCTGCGCCTTGCGCATCCGGCGCTGGGTTCGCTCGCCCTGCCGCACGACGAAGGGCGTCAGGGCCAGCCCGAGAGCCGGGAAGAGGTCGCCGAACCGCACGACCGCCCCGCGCCACCCGGGCAGGGTGGTGACCAGCCGCGGCTCTTCGAGGACCTTGCCCACCGCGGACACGACCTCGTGGGGCTGCAGCAGCTTGCCGGAGAAGGAGAGCGCGGCGCCGGGGTCGTCGAGCTTGTCGTGGAGCATCGGCGTCCAGATGCCGTCGGGGCAGATGCACGAGATGTGCACGTTCTTGACCTTGGCTGCCCGCAGGTCGGCCATGGTGCTCAGGCTGAACCCCATGACGGCGTGCTTCGAGGCGGCGTAGACCCCCTCGCCGGGCACGGCGGTGAGGCCGGCGAGCGAGGCGATGTTGATGATCTGGCCACCGCCGTCGGCACGCATCGACTCGACGGCGGCCAGCGTGCCGTTCATCGTCCCGATCGCATTCACCTCGATCATCAGGCGGCGCTGCTGCTCGTCGTGCTCCCACGCGGGGCCGGTGAAGAGCACGCCGGCGTTGTTGACCCAGACGTCCAGGCGACCGGCGACGGCGATGATCCGATCGCGCGCGGCACGCACGGCCGCGTCGTCACGGACGTCGAGCGCGAGAGCTGTCGCTCGCTCGCCGAGCTCGCGCGCCACTTGCTGCGCCGCCGCCTCGTCGAGGTCGGTGACGAGCACCCGGTAGCCCCGCTCCACGAGAAGGCCGGCGATCTGCCGCCCCAGGCCGCGGCCGGCGCCGGTGACGACGGCGCCGGCAGGCCACCGGTGCGTCTCGGCGCTCATCGCCGCGCCGCTCGGATCGTGCCGTGCTCGATGGGGCGGGCGTCGGTCGTCGTGCCCGTCCGGGGATGGGTCGTCACAAGGTCTCCTGGGTCGGTGTGGTCGGCGCACACCCACGCGTCGTGCGCGCCTCGACCCACGATGGCACGTCCGCGCGTCTCCGGGGGACCGGATCCCACCGGGCCGGGCGCTCCCGGGGCGGGTCGGGTCAGCGTCAGAGGATGACGCCGTCGGGGTCGTACGCGGCGCTCACCTGCGTGTGGCGGGTGGCGTTGTCGGCGAGGTAGTCACGGCGGGTCCGTCCGGACTCGAGATAGCCGATGTAGCCACCGACGCTGCGCCCACCGAGCCGCTCGTGCGCCAGCCCGATCCAGTCGTGCGCGGCGGCATAGCTGCTCGAGGTCGCGGACGAGGGGAGGCCGACGTACCACTGCACGCTCGCGGTGTGCGAGCGCCAGGGGAAGGGGGTGGCCCCCGTCGACGGGGAGCTCACCGCTCCGTCGAGCGGGTCGAGGATCGCGGCGGCGGCCAGCCCCCGCGAGCCGGCCGATCGCATGGCGGAGACGATGGCGTCGGCTGTCCCGGTCGTCATCCGGGCGATGATGTCGGACCCGGCCGCACACCGGGTCCGTGGCGTCGTCGAGCCACCGCCGAGGTACTTCACTGCCTCGAGGTGGGAGCGCGAGGTCGTGCTCGTCCGGGTCGGGGTGATGCCGATGCCCTGGCGCAGGGACGCGGCCCGGGCGTCCTGCCTGCCTGCTGGACAGACGCCGAAGATGCGCACCGACAGCGACGACCCGGAGACGTCGACGTGCGCATTGGCCCAGGTGTCCTTGGGCTGGGTGGCCAGCCATTCGGGCCAGCGGCGCAGCACGGTGGCGGCGGAGGACGCCGGGAAGGACAGCGAGAAGAAGCCCATCGAGGCGGCGGGGATCGTCCGGTAGGTGAGCATGGTGACGAGCCCGACGCCGGAGCCACCGCCCCGGAGCGCCCAGTAAAGGTCCGACTCGTGCGAGGCGTCGACCTCGTGGATGCGGCCGCGGCCGTCGACGACCGTGGCGCCGACGAGGCGGTCGGCGGTC
This sequence comes from Janibacter hoylei PVAS-1, assembly GCF_000297495.1. Taxonomy (GTDB): domain Bacteria; phylum Actinomycetota; class Actinomycetes; order Actinomycetales; family Dermatophilaceae; genus Janibacter; species Janibacter hoylei. The sequence goes on from NZ_ALWX01000065.1 coordinate 22,553, forward strand.
AGGCCGTAGCGGCGGCTGTCGACCCCGAGCCCCCCGGCCAGGGTGAGCCCTGCGGTCCCGACGGTGGGACAGGTGCCGGTGGGGATCGAGCGGCCTCGCTGGGCCAGTGCGGCGTGGACGGAGTACAGGCCGGCACCGGCGCCCACGATCGTCTGGGTGTCACCGGATCGGAGGACGACATTGCGCAGGCTCCGCGTGTCGACGACGAGCGACCCGGAGGTCGCCGACGCACCGACGTAGGAGTGCCCGCCAGAGCGACCGGTGACGCGGAGCCCGTGGTCACGGGCGAAGGTCACGCACGTGGCCACGTCACGAGTCGACAGGACGCGAGCCACGGCAGCCGGTCGGCGGAAGTCCCAGCGGGGGTCGAAGAGGGGGACCCGGCTGCTGTAGCTCGACGACCCCGGTCTGGCGATGCTGCCGCGCAGCGCCGAGTCGAGCTCGGCCCAGTCGCGTGGGCTCGGGCCGCTCGTCGTGGCGGCTCCGGCGCGGGCGGGTGCGGCGATGAGGGGGAGTGCTGCCCCCGCGCCGAGGACGGTGCGGCGTGTGATCTCCATGTCCCGGCAGACGTGTGCCCGACAGGGGTGGTTGGGACGTATACCGAACCGTGATGTCACCACCCTCTCGGCGCGACCACGCACTGTCCACAGGTCCATCGCCGGCCCGCCGGTCGAGGGCTCGGGCGGAGAGGGTAGGAGCCACACCGACGACAGGGAGCAGACGTGATGGGCACGACGGCGGAGCGCACGACGGAGGTCAACCGGGTCGAGATCACCGGTCGGGTGAGCGGGCCACCGGCGAGCCGGACGCTGCCGAGCGGCGACGAGCTCGTGACGCTGCGGGTGGTCGTCGCGAGAGATGACGGGCAGCCGGTGGACACGATCGACTGCGCCTGCTGGTCGGCGTCGGCCAGGCGTGCGGCGGCACGCCTGGAGGACGGCACCGGCGTGCGGGT
>NZ_ALWX01000066.1 GCF_000297495.1 Janibacter hoylei PVAS-1
GGCGCGGCCGGCGGCGAGGCGGCGACGCCCCGGCCGCACGCGGCAGGTCGAGACAGGTCAGCCCGCCCGCGGGTGCCGGCACGGGCAGGTCGTGGGCGACGAAGGGAGCCAGGTAGGTCACCTGCCACCCCGCCTCGAGCAGGGCGGCGATCTCCCGATGACGGATCCGCGAGTCCTGCGGATGGTGCACGACCGTCACGACGAGAGCCCGGAGGGGGCTCCGCGGCAGGCCAGCGGTCACGACCTCTCCCTTCGTCGGTGTCGTGGCGCCGATCCTACGTCGCGGCCCGGTGAGACCGATGGGACGAACCGGCCGCGCCTCATGTACCGTTGGCCTCACGAGAAACCACACAGATCCGGGTCCGCTCTGGTAGTGCCGCCCTCCCCACGGGGAGAGCGGGACGATCAGCGCCGACCCGCACTAGCGTAATGAGGGGGTCACGCCATGGGGCGCGGCCGAGCGAAGGCGAAGCAGACCAAGGTTGCCCGCGAGTTGAAGTACTACTCGCCGGAGACCGACCTGCGAGCGCTGGAGACGGAACTTCACGGTCAGTCCGCCAAGTCCACGGGGCGTGCGACGCATGACGACGCGCCCGACCGGGACGAGGACGACTACGACGACTGGTCGCCGCCACAGCGCTGACCTGCCTCAGATCAACCCCTGACGCCGGGCCTCCGCGGCCGCAGCCTCCCTGCGCCGCACACCGAGCCGCCCGTACGTGTGTGACAGGTGCGACTTGACGCTGGACGGGCTCAGGTAGAGCCGCTCGGCGATCTCCTGGTTGCCCAGCCCGTCGGCGACGAGCCGCAGCACCTCCACCTCCCGCTCCGTGAGCGGCGGCGCCTCTCGGCGCACCCGTTGCACGAGCGGCCCGGTCACCGGCTGGCCGAGCTCGGCGACGTCCCCGCGGGATGCCGCCCGGATCGCCGCCCCGATCTCCAGGGGCGTGCTCGACTCGGCCAGGCACCCGTGGGCGCCGGCCGAGATGATCGCCTCGGTGCACTCGACGACCTCGGTGAGCACGACCCACGCCGGGCCGTCCGGTGTGCGCAGCTCGGGCAGCACGTCCGTCGCACCTGGTCCGACGTCGAGGCCGCCGAGCAGCACGACGACGTCGACTGCCGGGGTCGAGAGCACCTCACGGGCCGTCGCCGCAGGCGTGACGAGCTCGAGGTCGGGCTCCGCCGCGAGCACCGCGACGAGGGACTGGCGCCGGGTCTCCGCGGCATCGGCCACGAGGACCCGGATGGCGGCGGGTCTCAGACGTGCTCCCCGACGACCTGCACGGCGCCGCCGTGCACTCCCTTCGCCCCCTGGACGACCTCGGCACCGGCCACCGGCTCGGTCGTGGCGGCGTCGGAGACCTCACCGAGGACCCAGGCGTCGATGCCGGCGGCCCGCGAGCGGGCGATCGCCGCGTCGACGCTCGCCTGCGGCAGTGCCGCGACGAAGCCGATGCCCATGTTGAGCGTGCGCTCGAGGTCGGCGCGCGGGACGGCGCCGAGCTCACCGACGAGGGTGAAGATCGGCGGCGGCGTCCACGAGGCGCGGTCGACCCGGGCGATGGTGCCCTGCGGCAGCACGCGCGCGAGGTTGGCCGCGAGCCCGCCGCCGGTGACGTGGCTCAGCGCGTGCACGTCGACGTCGTCGGACCGCACGAGGTCGAGCAGCGCGCGGGTGTAGATGCGGGTCGGCTCGAGCAGCTCCTCGCCGAGGGTGCGGCCGAGCTCGTCGACCTGCCGGTCGAGCTCCCACCCGGCGCCCGCGACGACGCTACGCACGAGCGAGTAGCCGTTGGAGTGCAGGCCCGAGGAGGCGAGGGCGATGACGACGTCACCGGCGGCGACGCGGTCCGGCCCGAGGACCTCGTCGTGCTCGACGACGCCGGTGGCGGCACCGGCCACGTCGTACTCGTCCGGGTCGAGCAGGCCGGGGTGCTCAGCCGTCTCGCCGCCGACGAGGGCGACACCGGCGAGCTCGCACCCCTTCGCGATGCCGCCGACGATGGCCGCGATGCGCTCGGGGACCACCTTGCCGGTGGCGATGTAGTCGGTCATGAAGAGCGGCTCGGCACCGCAGACGACGATGTCGTCGACGACCATGCCCACGAGGTCCTGGCCGATCGTGTCGTGCCGGTCCATCGCCTGGGCGATCGCGACCTTGGTCCCCACGCCGTCGGTCGAGGTCGCGAGCACCGGCCGCCGCATGCCCTGCAGTGCGCTCGCGTCGAACATGCCGGCGAAGCCCCCGAGGCCACCGAGGACCTCGGGGCGGGTGGCCCGGCGGACCGACTCCTTCATCAGGTCGACGGCCTTGTCGCCGGCCTCGACGTCGACGCCCGCGTCGGCGTAGGTGATCGGGGTCTGCTGGGTGGTGTCGGGGGTCGTCACGGTCGGCGTACCGCCTCTTCGGTGGGGGTGAACTCGAGCTCGAGCAGGGACTTGCCGAGGCGGTCCTCGCTCGGCAGCTCCATGGGATAGGTGCCGGAGAAGCAGGCGGTGCACAGCTCGTCGACGGGCTGCTCGGTGGCGGCGATCATGCCCTCCTCGCTGATGTAGCCGAGCGAGTCGGCGCCCAGCGAGGTGCAGATCTCGTCGACACCGAGCCCGGTCGCGATGAGCTCGGCCCGGGTCGCGAAGTCGATGCCGAAGAAGCACGGCCACTTGATCGGCGGCGAGGAGATGCGCACGTGCACCTCGGCGGCGCCGGCCTCACGGAGCATCCGCACGACGGCCCGCTGGGTGTTGCCGCGCACGATCGAGTCGTCGACGATGACGAGGCGCTGCCCCTTGATGACGTGGTCCAGGGGGTTGAGCTTGAGCCGGATGCCGAGCTGGCGGATCGTCTGGCTCGGCTGGATGAAGGTGCGGCCGACGTAGGCGTTCTTGACCAGGCCCTGACCGAAGGGGATGCCGGACTCCTGGGCGTAGCCGATGGCGGCCGGGGTGCCCGACTCGGGCGTCGCGATGACGAGGTCGGCCTCGACCGGGTGCTCGCGGGCCAGGGCACGGCCCATCTCGACCCGGGCCTCGTGGACCGTGCGGCCGTTGATCGTCGTGTCGGGGCGGGCGAGGTAGACGTACTCGAAGACGCAGCCCTTGCGGGTCGGAGCGGCGAAGCTGCGGGTGCGCAGGCCGTCCTCGTCGATGGCGACGAGCTCGCCGGGCTCGACCTCGCGGACGAAGGAGGCGCCGACGATGTCGAGGGCTGCGGTCTCGGAGGCGACGACCCAGCCGCGCTCGAGCCGGCCGATGACGAGCGGGCGCAGACCCTGCGGGTCACGCGCGGCGTAGAGGGTGTCCTCGTTCATGAAGACGAAGCAGAAGGCGCCGCGCAGCTGGGGCAGCAGCTCCATCGCCGCCTCCTCGAGGGAGCGGTCCTGCTCGCCGGCCAGGAGTGCGGTGACCAGGGCGGTGTCCGTCGTGTTGCCGCGGCTGAGCTCTCCCTTCGACAGGCCACGCCAGGTGCCGTCGACCTCAGGGGTCTCGGCGCGCGCCTCGACGAGCTCGAGCAGCTCGGCGGAGTTGATGAGGTTGCCGTTGTGGGCGAGCGCGACGGTGCCGGTGTCGTGGCCGCCGAGGGTCGGCTGCGCGTTTTCCCAGGTCGACCCGCCGGTCGTGGAGTAGCGGCAGTGGCCGACGGCCATGTGACCCCGCAGGGTGGACAGGCTGCGCTCGTCGAAGACCTGCGAGACCAGCCCCATGTCCTTGTAGACGAGGATCTGCTGGCCGTTGGAGGTCGCGATGCCCGCCGACTCCTGCCCGCGGTGCTGCAGGGCGTAGAGGCCGTAGTAGGTCAGCTTGGCGACGTCCTCGCCGGGCGCCCAGACGCCGAAGACACCGCAGGCGTCCTGGGGTCCCTTCTCGCCCGGCATCAGGTCATGGGACAGGTTTCCGTCTCCGCGTGGCACGGGGACCAGTCTCCCACAGGGCCGGGGCGCGGCTGCTCCCCCTTCGCTCCTGCGCATCTGCCGAGGGAAAGACGCACTCTCAGCCGCATTTCCTGGGGAGATGCGCCGCCCCAGCCGTAACTTTCCTAAGGAGATGCGCGCCCCAGCCGTATTCCCTAGGAGATGCGGACGGAAGGGGTCAGACGTCACCTGCGGTAGGTGAAGAGGCCGCGACGGCGGCCCGACGAGCGCGCCGAGGAAGAGCCCAGGA
>NZ_ALWX01000067.1 GCF_000297495.1 Janibacter hoylei PVAS-1
GGGCGGCACCGGAGCCGCCCGTCGCGGACGAGGCCGCGGCGCGCTCGCCGGACGCCGGGCGGCGTGGGCGGTCCCTCTTGCCCGTCGGGATCGCCCGCGCCTCGTCGCGTCCGCGGCGACCCTTGCGCATGTCGAAGGTCATCGCGTCGTCGCGCCCGTCGTCGGGGCGTCGCGGGCTGGTGGGGCGATCAGGCATGCCAAGGAGGATAGGAGCAAAGGCTGGCAGGTCGCAGGACGACGACGGCGCGTCCGCGGGGCGCCCACCGTGACCTTGTCCATACTGGAGCGCGTGTCCCCCCCGTGTCAGCGTCGTCATGCCCGTGCTCAACGAGGCCCGCCACATCGCCGACTCCGTGGCGATGGTCCTCGGGCAGGACTGGCCCGGTGAGCTCGAGCTCGTCCTGGCACTCGGCCCGTCGACCGACGACACCGACGAGATCGCCGCTCGGCTGAGCGCGCAGGACACCCGGGTCCGCACCGTGCCCAACCCCTCCGGCCGCACTCCTGAGGGCCTCAACGCCGCCATCGCCGCCTCGACGGGCGAGATCGTCGCGCGGGTCGACGCGCACGCGGAGATCCCGACCGACTACCTGAGTCGGGCGGTCGAGGTGCTCGAGGCCACGGGGGCCGACAACGTGGGCGGGATCATGGACGCCGTGGGGCGCAGCCCGCTCGAGCGGGCCATCGCCTGTGCCATGAAGAGCCCCTTGGGCGTCGGCGGGGCGCGGTTCCACGTCGGTGGCGGGGCCGGCGAGTCCGACACCGTCTACCTCGGCGTCTTCCGCCGCTCCGCCCTCGAGCGGGTCGGTGGTTACGACCCCCACTTCGCGCGGGCCCAGGACTGGGAGATGAACCACCGCATCCGGTCCACCGGCGGACGGGTGTGGTTCACGCCCGAGCTCGTCGTCACCTACCGGCCCCGCTCAAGCGTGCGGGCGCTCGCCGACCAGTACTTCAACTACGGCCGCTGGCGGAGGGTCGTCGCCCGGCTGCACCGTGGCACCGCCAACGCGCGCTACCTCGCGCCGCCGGCGATGGTGGCGGGGACGACGGCGGCGACCCTGGTCGGCGCCGTCTGGCGCCCCGCGTGGATCGTCCCCGCCGGTTACCTGGCCGCGGTCACCGTCGGTGGCATCGCCATCTCGAAGGGGGAGGAGCCCGCCGTGCGGGCCCGGGTTCCCCTCGCGATCGCCACGATGCACTGGGCCTGGGGGCTGGGCTTCATCACGAGTCCGCGACACCTGTCGGCCGGACTTCCGCAGGAGCGCTGACGCGAGGACAATCCCCCCATGGGAGTCGTCCGTGAGCATCGTCGTGTCCTGACCCGCGTCGTCGTGGCGGCGGTGAGCGTCATCGCGATCGGTGGTGGCTCGGCCCACGGTGCTGCGGCTGCTCCCGCGACGGCCGCCGCCCAGTCGGTCGACACCTCGCCGTGGAGCTTCACCGGACGCGGCTTCGGTCACGGGGTCGGCATGAGCCAGTACGGCGCCCTCGCCCAGGCCAAGGCGGGGCGCTCCGCACGCGAGATCCTCGGCTTCTACTACGCGGGCACGACCTACGACGCGGTCCCCGACACCCAGACGATCCGGGTCAACATCGTCCGGGGCCGGAGCACGACCGCGGTGAGCGGTCTCGCCCGCTCCAGCGGCGGTGGCACCCTCACGGTGACGGCCGGGTCGAGCACGCTCAGGGCCGCCGCGGGCCGCAGCGTCTCCCTGCGACGCAGCGGCTCGTCGGTCGTCGCCTCGTGCTCTGGCTGCTCGCCGGCGTCGGTGACGGGCTCGGCAGTCTCCATCACCTGGGACCAGACACGCACGGATCTCTCGCTCGGCGGCAAGCGGTACGCCCATGCTCCCTTCGTCGTCACGCCGACACCGGGGGCCGCGACGCTCGAGGGGGTCCTGCACCTGCGTCTGGCCGACGAGTACCTCGACCAGGTGCGTGAGGTGCCGTGGTCGTGGCCGGACGCCGCGCTCGAGACGCAGGCGGCCGCAGCTCGCGCGTACGCCCTGCGCAAGGTGGCCGGCGGCGTACGATCGGCCTGCGCCTGCCACGTGCAGGACAGCATCACCGACCAGGTCTACGGCGCGGTGCCCACGGGCAGCGAGGCCAGCGCATGGCCGCGGTGGCGCGCCGCGGTCGCCGCGGGCGGCAGCTCGACGACCGGCTACGTACCCCGCTACGGGGGTCAGGTCATCGAGGCCATCTACTCGTCATCCTCCGGCGGCCACACGGTCAACAACGAGGACATCTGGGGCGGGGCCCCGGTGCCCTACCTGCGCGGTGTGCCCGACCCGTGGAGCACCAAGAGCGACAACCCGCGGCGGAGCTGGACGACCGAGGTCCCGCGGTCCAAGGTGGCCACCGCCTTC
>NZ_ALWX01000068.1 GCF_000297495.1 Janibacter hoylei PVAS-1
TCTTCACGCCGCGAGCGATAGCCGCCCAGAACGTGACTCGGTCCTGCCGCCACGCGACCGAGGGCCGTCCCGGTGACGGGATCTGTCCTCGATACGCACGGACCCGCTTCTGCCGTGGGGTTGTTCCCATCGCTTCACCTCTCGATCAAGGTGTTGCGACGACCGGTTGAATTCGCCTTGCGAGCCTCGGTCGCTGTGCACGATGCACCCGGCCACGTCGGCGCCGTCAGCGGCGCGGCGTGCGACGGCTGAGTTCAGCGCGGTGACAGCCAGGTGCGACGTCATGCGTGAGTCGATGCTGTAGCCCACGATCCGCCCGGAGCAGGCGTCCTTGATCGCGCAGAGGTACAGCTTGCCCTCACCGGTCCAGTGCTCAGTAATGTCGGTCAGCCACACCCGATTCGGTGCCGCCGCGCTGGTGAAGTCATGCGTGACGCGGCCCACCTCGTCCTCGACCGCGAGCCGGCCATCGTGCACCGGTGGTCCGGGCCGCGGACGGGCCGAGCGCTTCTTCCCGAAGATCGACCACCAGGCGTTCGCTGAGCAGATCCGCCACGCCGTGCGAGCCGACATGCCCGTCCCGGCGTCGGCGGCTTCCTCGTGGAGGTATCGGTAACCGAAGGCGGGGTCATCACGGTGAGCGTCGAACAACGCGTTCGCGCGATGCGCCCACGCCAGCTCGGAGGCGGTGACCGGGGACGTGAGCCACCGGTAGTACTGCGTACGACACAACTTCAGCACCCGGCACGTCACCGACACAGGCACCCGGATCCGGGCTCCCTTGCCAGCCAGCTCGCGGACGAGCGGGAACATCATTTTGGGGGCAGGTTCGCCTGCGACAAGTACGCCGCCGCGCGCCGCAACACCTCGTTCTCTTGCTCCAGCAATCGGTTACGGCGCTCGAGCTCACGCAGCTCGGCTGCCTGCTCACTCGTCACGGCCGGCGCGGTGCCGTCCTCGACGTCGGCGCGTTTGAGCCAGTTGGTCAGGCACGACTCGCTGATCCCGAAGTCAGCAGCAATCTGCTTCAACTGCTGACCCGGCTCACGGTTGCGAGCGACCCGCACGACATCGTCACGAAACTCTTTGGGGTAGGGCTTGGGCACGGTGTCCATCCTTCCAGCAGCGTCCCTCGACGCCACAGATCAGATGTCACCTATCCGTGCAGCAGTCCCAGCCCCGGCATTTGGCAGTCCCGCTAGGTCGACATGGATGAAGCAATCTGGCTTGGTGAGGAGTCAGGGTGCCTGGTCCGCGTCGTCGGCTGGGTCATCTACCGTCGGTTCGGACGTTGACGGCCCTGTGGCTGGCCATCTCTCGGACACGGCCCAGGTCGTGAGTGCAGCGAGTCGCTCCTCGATGGCCTTAGCGGTCCAGCTGGGCCATTTCTCGGCGACCTCGCGTTCGCTCGCCAAGGCTGCTGTGAAGTAGCACGGGGGCTGCGTCTGACCGGTCTTGCCGCGTTTCTCGACGTACTCCTTGTTGCTGTAGGAGCTGTTGTCCATCGTCAGAATCAAGTTGCCCAGCGAATGCGTGTGACTCTTTCGCTCATCGTCACTGAAGATGTCCCGCCAAGACCCCGCGTAAGTGGGCGACGCTTTGTCGATGTCTTTCGGGTTGCGGGGCAGGATGTGCTCGGTGGTCTTCTCAAAGTTCTTCGTGAAGGTCTCGAACGGCTTCAGTACGGCGACCGTCTTCCCCTTCGACAGTTCGTACTCATAGAGGACATACTTGTGGGAGCTCCGCACATACCAGTTGGTCTCCACCGTGAGGTTGTTTCGCACGAGGCTGTCCGGTGCGTACTCCCAGGTCAGTGAACCGACTCGCGTGACGGCGTCACCGATTGAGGTCGATCCCTTAAAGACCTGATGCGCCAGACCAGCCAGAGCCTGCCTGCCCGCGCCGGATCTACGCGCGCAGATGGCAAAAACGCGTGCCGCGAAGGTTTCGCACGCGACGAGTACATCTGCGTAGCCGGCGGCGTTGCCGGGGGACGCCAGACGGGTCGCGAACAGTAGGGGGAGGAACTGAGCAACGACCCCGCTGCGGACAAGAGCTTGCGAGTTCCTGGACACGCGAGCGATGTCCGCGGGGTCGGCTGTCGACGATGCGAATGCTGTTGAGGTCCCCTCCAGATCGCGAAGGAACGCAGAGCATTGCCAGAGCTGGTCGACGTAGTCGGAGACGTCGTCGAACAGCCGCTGCCGCATTGCTTCTGGGTCGGTCCTGTCGCCTGCATCGTCATCGCGGAGGCGTTGAGAGCCGTGAACGTAGTGCGTACGTGGGAACTTCTTCTTGATCGACTCAGACCGCTCCCACAGGCGGATGTTCGGCTCCTGGGTGGCTAGCCAGTGTGAACGGAGGAGTCGGTCCTCGCTGTCGGACGGGAGTCCAGCCAGGTTCTTGAACACGCCCGACCATCGTTCGTTGATCAGATCCGCGAGCTTCGTTCTGCGAACGTCGTCGAGCTGGGACGCGAGGTAGAGAAGGTAATTCTTGATCTTCTCAAGATCGGTGAGGAGGATCCCGCGGTCGTTGAGCGTCTCGAAGATGACGCCCACTTCGGCAGTCGACTTGATCGGATAGACAAGCAACTGGAGACCGGACGTGAGGCGGCGCCGGAGGTCCAGCAGGCGCCCTGCGGCGACTTCAGGTGCTGCACCCTCCACGAGTTCCACGAGTCGCTGGTCAAAGAAGGTCGCGGCACGGAGCAACCTGCGTGCAGACGCGATGGGGTCACTGGGTGCCGGAAGGTCTTCAATGATGTGATCGCGCCAGAAGCCTCGGAGGTCTGTCCCTAGTTGGAGCCGTGGCTCCTGCGTGCCCAGAAGTTGAATGCGCACGAGGGCGCCGATCTGACGCTTGGCTTCGAGTACGCCATCAGCCAGTCCCTCGTCCGTGACGCCCTGAATCTGGTCGAGTGCCTTCGCCAGACGAGTCATGAGGATCGTTACGGTCGTGAGACGCTGCTGACCATCGACGACCTCGTACTCCTTCAGAGTCTCGCCAGCTGACGTGGTCTTCTTATGTCCGGTCTCTCGCAACACCAGCGTGCCGGCGAAATGTTCGCCATCGCCAAGCAGGTCAAGGTCGCCCCACAGGTCGCCAAGTTGCTTGTCAGTCCAAGCGTACGGCCGCTGGTAGTCCGCAATGACGAAGGTCTTGTCGTCGAGCGCCTTTTTCAGCGACTCGTGTTCCTGCGGCATGTCAGTGAATCCAATCTTCGGCTTGGCTCGCCAGCGAGCGAGCGATCGCGGCATAGGTGGGCTGGCCGAATGCGACCAGGCGGGCTTCATCAACAGCACTGGACGCAGCGTTGAGCGCCTCCACCGCCGCGGCGATTGCGTCTTCCTTCGGCCAGCCGTAGGTATCAGCACTGACTAGGGGGAAGGCGACACTGCGGGCACCGAGCTCGTCCGCGTGCCCCAAGGCACGCGTGTAGCGCGAGGTCAGGTGGTCTCGGTCGGTCTCGCCTGCCATCGTCCATCCGGTGTCGCCGGCGTCCAGTCCGTTGGGAAAGCGGGTGATGTAGTCCTCGGGGATCGCCGAGCCACCAGCCGTATGGATCGCCCCATCGACGCCTCGTATTCGCCGGTTTGCCGCGTTGACGACCGCATCCACCTCCTGGGTGGTGATGTCTCCCTCTACGACGGTGATCAACACGCCGGCAATACTAGTGGGAACCGCCGACAGCGCGAGGACGAGTTTGCGTTTCCCGAGCCTTCCTTCTTGACCACACCGCGCGTCCTCTTGGGCAGGTCAATCGGTGGCTGGTAGTCGTCGATGCGGTCGTAGACGTCGTAGTTGAGACTGCGCTCGGCGAGTTCTATATGCCCTTGGGTGGCGGCGACCTTGATCAGGTTGAGTCAGTTGACCTCGTCCTACGGCGCTGCCTCACAGGCGATCCCTGAGGCCACCTGGCGGTGTCGAGGTGGGACTGGGCTTGGCTGCGACAGCGACGATGTGGGCGCATGCGCTCGACGATTTCGTGGAGCTGGTTGCCCTCGGAGAGCCACGCCCACCCGTCCTTGCGGGGGTTGCTGATCGGCTTCCTGGCCACGAGACTGAGCTCGAGCTTCAGGCCGTTGATCCCGTCCGCTCCGCAAGCTTGGCCTCGGGCTCTCAGGAGGCGGAAGAGAGCTACGTCGACGAGGAGACCGTGCAACGTATAGCCGTTGTCGACAACGTTCTCCGGCGTGTTCAGGCAGCTTCTCGGTGCATGAGTTCGCCCGTGCGAGGGTCCGCGCCGAACCAGTCCCGGATCGTGCTCAGGTCGGTGCGCTCCCGGGACCGCTTGATGCCGGACGCCGCGGCGAGGTTGCGGTTGAAGACGCGCTCGGGGTGGAGCGAGAGATCGTCGACGGTGCGCCACGGGCCCGAGGTGCGGGTCGTTTCTCCTGCGGTTACAACGCCGCGTCTGCGGCTTCCCAGGCACCTGCTCCTTCGGTGTGTGCTCATCCTCGTTTCCAAGGTCACGAGCCTCTATAGGGCCGAGTGCGGTTCAAAGGTCGACGCGCAGGTCACCATAGCTTCGACGGTGGCGACCGCGCTATCGACATGATCGGCTGAAAGGTCGTCTAGACAGGGTGCGCAGAGTCCCTGTCCTCGACCGCCCGTGTGACTGCTGCCCCTCGTCGAGTGGCGCTGTACGGCCCTTCCTATTGGGTGGCAGGAGGCACGGTTCATGCCCGAGATGGACCTACCAGCCGAAGCACCCGTGACCGAGGCTTCACCCCGTCTGGAGACGGACGACGAGTTCGCAGCGGCGTAAGGCGAGTGATGGCGGAGGAGATCGGTGCAGTTGTTGTCCGCCGGGCGCATTCAAGCGGAATCGAGGGCTTGCTGAGCAACACTTCGAGATGAGGCCCACGTCTTGTGTGCCATACGAAGGCCGAGCCGCTGCGACATCCGAGGGTGCTCGCGCTCCATTCGTGTGTAGGCCGACTTTAAGTTGGTCGTGTACAGCAGATCGCGCAGGAGCAGGACCTCGAACGCGGCCGCCTCGACGAAGTCCACCGTCTTGGTGTACCCGACGACTGCCCTGGCGTTGGTGGCCCGACAGAGGTCTATGAGCTCTTGATCCTTGGCGGCCATCGTCGAGCACGAGGCGAAGAACAAGACCTTGTCCTCACACCTGCTCCCGAGAATCTCAGCGAACTCCTTGATCGTCACGCCTTCATCGCCGAACCAGAGCTGCCCACGAGCGCCGTGACAGACGAAGTAGCCGATGGGCATCGAGGTGAGCCGACGCCATTTCTTTGCATAGAACTCGAGGGCGTCCCTTGTCGCGACGTTGCGGTGGACGTAGGGGGTCCCTTCGCAGTCCTGGAGAAGGCCGAGCACTGGCTCGACGGTCCGTCGGTCGCGGGCAGGGCCCCATTCACCTTCGAAGCAGTAGATCCCTTGTGCCATGTATGAACACTTGTGGTCCCTCGGTGGGGTGTCAAACGCTCAGCCGGATCATTGTCGGTGGTCCCACCTACGCTGTGGAGCAGGTCGACGGAGGGGAGTGGCTGATGTTCGATCAGCGGGTCGAGGCAGCGTGGAGGGACTTCCACGAGCGTCTCGTGGTGGCCATCGAACGGTTCGGCGAGGGCGAGATCTTCCGGATCTCACTCGACCGCACGAGCGTCTACGAGGCGGGGGACGCTCCCTTCGTCGAGCTCAACGTCGTCCTGCCGCAGGTGCTCGTCGAGGTCGCCTCCAACATGACCTTGGCTCGTACGTGGCGCATGAGTCGCACCCAGCAGGCGAGGGTCCGCCGGCTGGGCATGGCGTGCCCGACGCGGCAGGAGCCGACCTACGGCAAGTACTACGACATCACGCGGCCCGACGAGGCGGCCGCTGCGGTTATCACGGCACTGCGCGAAGGGTTCGGTGTCCTCGACCCGGCGCTCCTCACCAGCCCGAGCCCCGTCCTGACTCCACCCACGCGCGAGCCCTGGGAGACCAGCCCGCTGCTCGCCGACGGCGCCCGACCCACCAGCCGGGCAGAGGTCAATGCCCTCGTCGCCATCGCCCTTCGCCCGCTCGTGGGTGAGGTGGACACCACGGATGACGGTGACGCCATCGTCCACTTCCCCGGCACGTCGATCCTGGTGCGGCCGTCGAGGCGCGCACCGCGCATCCGCATGTGCTGCACGCTGCCGCACCACGAGCGTGACCTCGACGAGGCCACCCGGATCGCCCAGCGGCTCAACGGGTGCATGCACGCGCTCAAGTTCGTCGTGCTCGACGACGAGGACTTCCTCGTCATGGTCGACATGCTCGCCAGACCCTTCGTGCCCGAGCACGTGCTGGAGCACGTGGAGCACCTCTTCCGGATCATCGACGGCTGGGAGGACGAGTTCCTCCCCGAGGCGCGCGATCGACAGGAGACGACGTGAGCGAAGCCACCACCACGACGAGACTGCGCTGCGACCGCTGCGGGTCCCACGCCACCCACCAGCGCGTCATGGGGATGCCCACCGCCGAGACGGCAGAGCAGGTCGCGGCCACGCCGTGGCAGCGGCTCGGTGGGTGTCTGATCGTGCCGGGCATGTGGACGGTCGAGTGCCTGACCTGCGGTCAGCGAGAGGCGGTCGAAGGGGGCCCAGCCGACCTCATGCCGGCGCCGCCACCCGACTGCACCGTCGCCCGGGCGATCACCCGGTACGCCGCTCGCTGCCGCGAAAAGCTCGGCCAGGCGACGACCTCCGTCGTCTCCCACGCCGGGCTGTGGCTGCTTCTCGCCTCCGTCGCTGAGCACGTCACCGGCGACGACCGCGCCGTGCTCGAGGAGATCCTTGGCATGCCGGTCGGGGAGGCGAGTGCTGCCGCACGTCGGCTGCTCGGCGCACCGCACCCGACCCTCGCTGCTGCGGCTGGAGCCTGGGTTGCGGGGGATGCGGTGACACCCGTCGGGGTGGAGCGGCCGATCCCTGACCAGGCCCGGCTGGATGCGTGGGCGTCAGAGCGCACACGCGGACTCATCCCGCAGTTCCCACTCGAGGTCACCGAGCTGACCCGCATCGTGCTGGCGACGGCGCTCGTCCTCGAGCCACAGTGGACCGAGCAGCTCACCACCGGTGGCGGCGGCCAGTGGTTGAGGCTCGGTGGGGGCCTGCAGACGATCGTCGAGACTGCCGCTGCCGGGGCCGTCCTCGTGGCCAAGCCGCACTCCGAGGACGGCATCGACGTCATCAGCGTGCGCGCTCACCCGAGGGTCGCTCCGGCGCAGGTCTGGCAGGCCGTCGACGAAGTCGTGGCGCTGCTGGACGACGGCGCGCTGTGGCACGGCGAGCGACCGCACGGGTTGCCGCGCCGGGGATTCGGCTGGCGGTCCAGGGCAGCGCGGGTGCAGATGACCGACTTGGCGCGCGCAGAGTTGCCGACCGACGCCTGGGGGAGGCCGCAGCAGTGGCGCAGCCAGGTGCCGTCGTGGTCGGCTCAGGAGACGCTCGACCTCACCGAGGCGCCCGGCGTCGCCGAGGCCGGCCACGCGATCCTGCCCGACGAGCCTGGCGCGGCGACGAGCTGCGTGCAGTCGGTGCGGGCGGAGTACGACGCCGACGGGTTTCGGGCGGCTGCGCTCACGGCGCTGGACCGGGTTGGGTCCGCGCCGAGCTTCGAGCAGGTGGACGTGGAGCGGGTCGATCTCGACTTCCGTGCCCCGCACGCCGTCGTAGCCGTCGCTCGCGGGGGAGCGTGGGAGGGCGTGCCGCTCGTCAGCGCGTGGGTGCCCGGACCCAACTACATGGACTCCGACGGGGAAGCCCTGGAGCTGCTGGCAGAGACCGACCCGGACGAGGCTGCCGCGCTGTCGGCCTACAAGGAGGCGCGGATGCGGGAGCGTGGCGAGATCGTGTGATGGTCGCTCACCAGCAGCCCAGGCCGGTCGTAGATGTGCGACGTTGAGTCCATGGACGTCCTGCCGATGTTCCCCCTCGGGACGGTGCTGTTGCCCGGGCAGCCCCTGCCGCTGCAGGTGTTCGAGCCGCGCTACCTGACGATGCTGCGCGATGTCGCGGACGGCGACGGGCGCTTCGGGGTAGTGCTCATCGATCGGGGCTTCGAGGTCGGTGGGGAAATCAGCGCTTCGCTGTCGGGTGCGTCGCGAGCATCGAGCAGGTCCGGCCGATGGGCGGAGGTCGGGTCGGTCTCATCGCTCGCGGGCAGGAGCGCATCGAGGTCGCCCGGTGGCTGCCCGACGATCCCTATCCGCGAGCCGAGATCACGCGCCTGCCGGACCTGACGTGGGCCGACGGCGACGCCCCGCGCCTGGCCGAGACCGAGCGGACCGTGCGACGCGCGCTCACGGTGATGAGCGAGTACCGCTCGCCGGCCCTGCCCGCGGACATCGAGCTGGCCGACGACCCGGTCACCCGCAGCTGGCAGTTGGCATGGATCGCCCAGCTCGGCGCCCTGGACCAGCTCACGCTGCTGCGGTCGTCGTCCCTCGGCGAGCTGCTCGAGACCACCGCGCGCCTCACGAGCGAAGCCCTCGAACTGCTGCCGCTCCAGTCACCCGACAATCCCGACTGACAGCCCCCCGGGCGGCGTCCGCTGCCGTGCTCGCCCTCAGCCAGCGTCGACGAAAAGGGGCCGCGACGCCTCACCCGAGGCCAGCACCTCACCCATCGTGCGGTACTCACCCCGCGCGAGCACCTCGTCGAGCTTCGCCTGGTCGACGAGGTGCGCCGACTGCAGCTCACCACCGGCGAACTGCAGCAGCGACCCGACCGGCAGCGCCAGGTAGGGGCCAAAGGTGCGGTCGCACGCCTGCAGCTCGCCCGCGTCGATGTTGCGCAGCGCGCGCTCCTCGTCGGTCTGGGCCGACGGTGTGACGATCGACCACCCGGACCGCCGCGTGCCGTCGGTGAGGGTGTCCGTGCCGGGATCGAGCTCGTAGCGCTCCATGATGAAGGCGCTGGGCTCACCCAGGACGATCGCGTCGAGCGCGGCCGACTGGATCGCGATGGTCTCGGTGGCCCTGACCGGCGCCGCGTCGACGCCTGCCTGGCGAGCCTTTTGCACCTGCTCGACCTGCCAGATGAGGGCGCCGGTGAGGTCGTCGGTCGTCCTCTCCCGATAGGCCTCGGGAGAGGAGAAGTCCGGCGTCGTGACGAGGAGGACGCCCCCTTCGTCCGTGGCCTCGAGCGTGTACGGCGCATACGACATCTGCAGCCGGGCGCCCGGCTCCAGCGGACCGGCCGCGCCGGCGGCGAAGGCCATGAGGACGCTGCCGGCGAGCGGCGCGAGCTGCGGGTGGGTCCGCGCGCGCAGGGTCACGCCGTCGACGACCTCTTCGATCGTCTCGGTGGTGGGTGCCGCCGGGCTCCTCTCGCCGATGGGAGCGCCCGCGCCGCGACCGTCGGCGTCGAGCAGTTGCCGGTCCGCATCGGTGACGGTGCCATCGGCGGACCGCGTCGCCCAGGCGCCGACGAAGCGGCCGCCGGCGACCCGCGCCACCGTCCCCGTGGGCAGCGTGAGCAGGGGCACGAGGTAGGGGGCCGACTGCACGAGCAGCCCGGCGAGGACCTCAACCTCCTTGTTGCGCAGGAAGGACTTCTCGGCCGTGCGCACCAGCCAGCCGGAGTCGTCCTCCGACGTCGACGGGCGCCGCACGAGGACGAGCTCGTCGGTCCGGCCCTTTTCGACCACCGTCAGGGCCGCCTTGGTGAAGTGCACCCGCATCGACAGGTCGATCTCCTCGCCGTCGACGTCCGCGCGGCTGAGCACGTCCGCCTGGGCGGCCTCGATCCACAGCGCGAGCGTCAGGTCGTCGGTCGTGGCGTCGACGAAGTCTTCCGCCGCGTAGTCCGGCGCCGTGATCGCGAACTGCGTCTCCCGGTCCTGCCGCAGCTGCCAGAAGGTGAAGCCCACACCGGTCCGCAGCCGGTCGCGGGTCTCGCCGGCCTCCTGGTAGCGGCGGTAGCGGTCGACGACCGGCCGGGCGAAGGGAGCCACCTCACCCGCGCAGCGCAGCGTCGCCACGGTGCCACCACCGAGGTCGACGGCGGGCTGGGGCTCGGGCTGGGTCGACGGGAGGGGGAGCGGGAAGGTCGTCATGAGCGACAGCCTTGCGGCCCCGGCGACCCGCGTACAGGGGGAGCGCTCCCCGCATGTTGGCTGAGGTGCGACGAAGGAGCCTCGAAGCCATTCGACCCCCGAGCGTTGTCGGTGGCCGCACCTGGTGTTGACCTCGTCGGTGGAGGACGAAGGGGAGTGGCGATGAGTGATCTGACGAAGAGCACGAGCAGCGGCCTCGGTGCGGGCCAGCTGGCCGAACTGACCCTGCGGGGTCTAGAGCAGTGGCGGAGCGCGCCCGGCAAGAGTCACTGCGCACCGGTGGCTCCGGCCCCGGGTGGCCGGGTCGGAGATCCTGCCCGACGATGCGGTGACCGGCTGGACCGGGGCCCGCACCCCGAGTGGTGACTCGACGAGCTGCTCTAGGGCGTCAGCCGCGACCTCGTCCCTTGTTGCGCAGCGGCAGGGTGAAGCGGTCGAGGTCCTGCCCGATCGTCACCTTGCCGCGGTAGCCCTTCTGCGCATCGCGGCGGCATTGGTTCTTGTCGACCTTGGCCGCGCCGAGCCCGGCCCCCCTTCACGCCGATCGCCTCGTGCACGAGCAGGTCCGTGCGCTCGGCCATTTCGATGAGGCCCTGGTGATGTGGGGGCAGGACGTGGCTGTCGGAGGGCGACGCGCTGCACCTGATCTGAACCATGATTCACATATAGTGGACCCATGATCAACGTCGTCGCCCGCATCTCCGCCAAGCCCGAGTCCACCGACGCCGTCGAGGCCGCCGTCGCCGCGGCCCGCGGCACATTCCTCGCCGACGAGGGGTGTCTGCGCTACGACCTCCAGCGCGTCGCCAAGAGCGAGGGTGACTACATCCTCCTCGAGGCCTACGACTCCACGGAGGCGCTGAAGCGGCACGGCGAGATGGACGCCTTCGCTGACTTCAGCCAGGCCGTCGCGCCGCACCTGCTCGCTCAGCCCGAGGTCATCGTGCTCTCGCCCGTCGGTGACCAGGTCGATCTCGCGGTCTGAGGTCAGCCGCGCCTGGCCCGTTCGGCGAAGACGTCGAGCGCCGACGTCACCTGCGGAGCCGCCCACCCGACGTCGACGCTGCAGGCCCACCGCCTTGGTGACGACGCCAGCGTCACGCCGGCGCGCGATGACGGCGTCTACGGCCGGCTGTGACAGACCCAACTCGCGCTGAACCATCGCCGATGTGATCGCTGGCTGCCGAAAGAGCAGCGCCGGCCAGATCGCCACCGTCCGGCGGGCCCAGATCGCCGACACCCAGCCCTCTGGATCTCGATGAGGTCGCCGTCCCGGTGTGTCATGTACCAGCAGGCGCAGGAGGGCGGCGACTTCGAGTACCTGCCGGGGCTGCGCTCCGGCGACGACGAGAACCATCCGAGCGTCCAACGAGTGCTGCAGGGAGACCGGACCAGCCTGCAGGTCCTGCCCAGTGCTGCCGGCACCCTGGCCTTCTTCCGCGGCGAGTGGGCCCTGCACCGGGTGACCCCGATCAGGGGTACGAGGCCACGGATCAACTCTGTCCTCACCTGCGGTGAGCGTCCCGACATGGTGCTCAACGATCTGACCTCCGAGTTGTTCTACGGCCGCACGTCGACCTGAGCGTCACGCCCCCCAGCCCACAAGCAGGACCAGCGCCAGCGAGGTGCCTGCGGCGATGATCGTCGAGATCGTCGCGAGGGTGAGCACCTGCAGCGGCAGCGGCCACAGGTCACGGGCGCGGATGCCCATGCCGAGGCCGTACATGCCGGCCGCGAGCAGCAGCGTCGTCAGCACATCGGCGACCGACAGGACCCCCTGCGGCAGCAGGCCGCTCGTGCGGACCGCGACGGCGACGACGAAGGCGACGATGAACCACGGCACAAGGGGGGTGGTCGCTCCCTTCGCCCCGGGGGTGGTGCGGGCGAGCACGGCCGACAGCGGTGCGAGCAGGGCGACCCGGCCGAGCTTGACCGTCATGGCCAGCGCCACGGCGGACGTGCCGATGAGCGAGCCCGCCGCGGCCACCTGCGCGACCTCGTGGATGCTCGCGCCGGCCCAGATCGCCGCCTGCTCATCGCTCAGGCCGATGACTCCCGCGAGCCACGGCACGGCGGCGATCATCGCCGAGCCATAGAGGGTGACCATGGCGACGGCCAGGGCCACGTGCTGCTGCCTGGCCCGGACGGTGTCCTCGACGGCGGCGATCGCCGCGGCGCCGCAGATCGAAAATCCCGTGGCGATGAGCAGGACCAGCCCCTCCTCGAGGCCGAGGCGACGACCGATGTATCGCGTCCCCGTGAAGGTCGCGAGCACCGTGACCGCGATGACGACGAGCCCGCTCGGGCCGATCGAGACGATGTCGGCGAAGGGGAGGCGCAGCCCGAGCGCGGCCACGCCCAGCCGGAGGAGGAACTTCGTGGCGGCGTCGTGACCGGCGATGGCCGGGAGGGTGCCCAGGCGGCTGTTGACCACGACCGCGCCGATGGCCAGGGCGATGAGCAGGGGGCCGAGCAGCGGGACCACCGTGCTCAGGGCCAACGCCGTTGCGGCAGCGGCCAGCGGCGCGACGAGCGTCGCTGCCGACCGTCGCTCCCTGAGGAGCTTGCGCAGCAAGCGTCTCGAAGGGGGCCGTCCGGTCATCGTCTGCATGACCACCACGGTGCCCGTCATCGAGGCCGTCCAGTAGACCCCGGTTACGCCACAGGTCATAGTCTTTGGCTATGGCTGAGCTGCCCGACCTCGACATCGAGACCCTCCGGCTGGTCGTCGCCGTGGACGACACCGGGAGCCTGAGTGCGGCCGCTCGGGCGCGCGGGCTGAGCCAGCCGTCGGCGAGCGCCCGGGTGCGGGCCTTCGAGGCGCGCTGGCAGCTGACCCTGCTCGACCGCACCCCCCGAGGCTCGAGGCTGACCACCGACGGTCAGGCCGTCGTGGCCTGGGCACGGCAGGTGCTGCGCGAGGCCGACACGATGCGCTCGGGTCTGGCCGCGCTGCGCGGGGCCAGGCGGGGCGAGGTGAGCGTCGCCGCGAGCCTGACGATCGCCGAGCACATCCTGCCGCGCTGGCTCGGCGAGCTGCGTGAGCGGCTCGAGGTCCACCCGCAGCTGCACGTCGTCAACAGCGACCGGGTGGCCGACATGGTCCGCAGCCGGCTCGTCGACATCGGCTTCGTCGAGACGACGATGACAACCCCGGGTCTCGAGCACCGCGTCGTCGGCACCGACCGGCTCGTCGTCGTGGTGCCACCCGGTCACGCGTGGGCGCGCCGGCGCTCCCCGCTGACCGCGCCCGCACTCGGCGCGGCCGAGTGGGTGCTGCGCGAGGAGGGCAGCGGGACCCGCAGCACCTTCGAGCGGGCGCTCGGGCGGCGGCCGACGGTCGCGCTGCAGGCGGGCTCGACCGCCGCGCTCCTCGGCGCCGTCCGTGCCGGCCTCGGGCCGGCGGTCGTGTCGGAGCGGGCCGTCGCCGCCGAGGTGGACACCGGAGCACTGGTCGTCGTGCCGACGACCCTCGACCTCGACCGTCCACTGACAGCGGTGTGGCGCAAGGGTGCTCGAATGAGCACCGCGACGGCGACCCTGCTCGCCGTTGCCACGGACTCGGCGGGCTGAGCCACCCCTCGTCCCCCGGCGACGGGTAGCGGCACCGTGGCGTAGGCGGCGCACCCCGCCCACGGTGGCCGGACCAGGACAGCACTGCGGTGGGCTGCCCGGATCGCCGGCGGGCTCGTGGCCCTCCTCGTGTTCCTCCACCTCGCGCAGGGAGTCGTCGACACCCCTCAGATCGCTGGCGCAGGACGACGCCCGCGAGATGGTCACCCGCCTCGAGACTGCGAGCTGCAGCACGTCGACGAAGCGGCCATGCCGTAGCGGTCGACGACCTGCGAGACTCGTGCGATGACGACCCCGCCCGACCTCGAGACCCTCATGTCATCGATCCGGCAGGGCCGGGTCCGCGTCGGCCCACGCACGCGCGCGATCGCGCTGCTCCTGCACGGCGGTCGTGCCGACGCGACCCAGCCCCGGCGCCATCGCGACATCTCCTACCTGCGCATGCTCCCCTTCGTCACCGCGGTGACCCGAGCCGCCCGCGGCCGGGTCGCCCCCGTACTCGTGCACAACAGCGACGGGGGATGGGTCGCCCCCTCCGGCAGCGGCCTGCTCCAGACCCGCGAGATCGTCCGCCGCCTCCACGAGGAGCACGGTCGCCCCGTCGTCCTGCTCGGCCACTCCAGCGGTGGCTGGGCGGCGCTGCGCTGCGGCGGGCAGGACGCGGTGATCGGCAGCGTCGCCCTCGCGCCCTGGGTGGGTGAGGACGAGACCTACGAGCACCTGCACGATCGGGTCGTTCGGGTGATCCACGGCGAGGCCGACGACGTGTGCAGCCCCCAACGCTCCCGGGAGCTCGTCGAGCGGCTGCGCGCCGAGGGTGCCGACGCGACCTGGGACGGTGTACCCGGTGGCGGCCACGCGCTGATGGACCGCCCGTGGAGGTGGCACCGGCTTGCTGCCGACGCCGTGCTCGACGTCGTCGAGCGACGCACCTGAGCACCACGACATGACGAAGGGGGCGGACCGGCCGGTCCGGCCGGTCCGCCCCCTTCGCCCTCGTCGACTACCGGTCGAGGTCGACGTCACGCGTCTCCTTGGTGAGGATCCCGGTCACGACCTGGGCACGATGCGGGCGATCGCGTCGGAGGACCGGCCGGATCACTTCGTGCCGTCCTACGTCGACCCGCTGACCCAGCAGGACCTCGTCGTCACCGACGACAGCATCGGTCGGGCGCGGGACTACTGGCTGGCCGGCACGGGGCTGGAGGGGTGGCAGCAGGTCCAGTACGTGCCGGTGCCGCTCCGGGTCCTCCAGTCCGACGGATCCTTCTCCCCGGCGCGTCGCACGAGCTGGGGCTATGTCATCGCGCGCAACGGCGACGACGAGCGGTGGCGCCTCGTCGACCAGGGCGTCGGCTGAGTCACCGCACCTTTCGTCGACGCCGACCTCGTGGCAGACTCCGCCTAGACAACAAATTGACCATTGGAGTCGTCGACCATGCCTCACTCGTACCCGCACCTGCTCGAGCCGATCACCGTCGGGCGGACCACCCTGCGCAACCGCCTCCTCATGGGCTCGATGCACGTCGGCCTCGAGGAGCAGCCCGACGGCTTCGAGCGGATGGCAGCCTTCTACGCCGAGCGGGCGAAGGGAGGAGCCGGCCTCATCGTCACCGGCGGCATCGCGCCCAACGACGAGGGGCCCCGTTGCCCGGAGGCAAGACGCTGACGACCGAGGACGACGTCGCCGACCACCGGCTCATCACCGACGCGGTCCACGCCGAGGGCGGCAAGATCGCGATGCAGATCCTGCACACCGGCCGCTACGCCTACCACCCGGGCATGGTCGCGCCGTCGCCGATCCAGGCGCCGATCAGCCGTTTCGTTCCGCGGGAGATGACCGAGGTCGACATCCAGCGGACGATCGACGACTACGCCCGGTGCGCGCGCCTGGCCCAGCAGGCCGGCTACGACGGCGTCGAGATCATGGGCTCCGAGGGCTACCTCATCAACCAGTTCATCGTCACGCGCACCAACCAGCGCACCGACGACTGGGGCGGGTCCTACGAGGGCCGCATGCGCTTCCCGCTCGAGATCATCCGCCGGGTGCGCGCCGCCGTCGGCGACGACTTCGTCCTCGTCTACCGCCTGTCGATGCTCGACCTCGTGCCCGACGGCTCGACCCACGACGAGGTCGTCGAGCTGGCCCGCGAGGTCGAGGCCGCCGGCGCCGACATCATCAACACCGGCATCGGGTGGCACGAGGCCCGCGTCCCCACGATCGCCACCCAGGTCCCGCGCGCCGCATGGGCCGGCGTGACGAAGCGCCTCATGGGCGCCGTCACCGTCCCGCTCGTCGCGACCAACCGGATCAACACCCCCGAGGTCGCCGAGCAGCTCCTCGCCGACGGCTTCGCCGACATGGTCTCCATGGCCCGGCCCTTCCTCGCCGACCCCGAGCTGGTCAACAAGGCCGCCGCCGGTGCCCCCGAGACGATCAACACCTGCATCGGCTGCAACCAGGCATGCCTCGACCACACCTTCTCGGGCAAGATCACCTCCTGCCTGGTCAACCCCCCGCGCCTGTCACGAGACCGAGCTGATCATCGGCCCGACCCGGCTGGCCAAGCGGATCGCCGTCGTCGGCGCCGGCCCGGCCGGGCTCGCCTTCGCGACGACCGCCGCCGAGCGCGGCCACCACGTCACCCTCTTCGACGCCGCCGATGACATCGGCGGTCAGCTTGACGTCGCCCGGCGCGTCCCGGGCAAGGAGGAGTTCGACGAGACCCTGCGCTACTTCCGGCACAAGCTCGCCGACACCGGGGTCGACGTCAAGCTCGGCGCCCGGGTCGACGCCGACGATCTCGAGGGCTTCGACGAGGTGGCCATCGCCACCGGTGTCACCCCCCGCGTCCCCGAGCTGCCGGGTGTCGACCACGACAAGGTCGTCGGCTACCTCGACGTGCTGCGCGGCGGCGCGCAGGTGGGGGAGCGCGTCGCGATCCTCGGTGCCGGCGGCATCGGCTTCGACGTCGCCGCCTTCATCACCGACCCCGGCGACGACGCGAGCCTCGACATCGCGGCCTTCCAGCAGACCTGGGGCATCGACGAGGCCGAGACCACGCCGGGTGGGCTGACCTCCCCTTCGCACCGGTCGGCGCCGCGTGAGGTGACCCTCCTG
Organism: Janibacter hoylei PVAS-1; assembly: GCF_000297495.1. GTDB lineage: Bacteria > Actinomycetota > Actinomycetes > Actinomycetales > Dermatophilaceae > Janibacter > Janibacter hoylei. The sequence goes on from NZ_ALWX01000068.1 coordinate 16,745, forward strand.
CAGCGCAAGACCTCCAAGGTCGGCGCCGGCCTGGGCATGACGACCGGCTGGATCCACCGCACCGAGCTCAAGGCCCGCGGGGTGACGATGGTCCCGGGCGTCACCTACGAGCGGATCGACGACGACGGTCTGCACGTGACCGTCGACGGCGCGCCGCAGGTGCTCGACGTCGACACGATCGTCCTGTGCACCGGGCAGGAGCCCAACCGCACCCTCCACGACGAGCTCCAGGCGAAGGGGGTCACCGTGCACCTCATCGGTGGTGCCGACGTCGCCGCCGAGCTCGACGCCAAGCGAGCGATCGACCAGGGCACCCGCGTGGCCGCCGCGGTCTGATCGCATGACCACGCCACCGCGGCGCTACGTCGCCATCGGCGACAGTCTGTCCGAGGGCATCGGCGACGAGCCGTGGCCCGACGGCACACCGCGCGGCTGGACCGACCGGCTCGCCGAACTGCTCGGCGCCCACCACGGCGAAGTCGACTACGCCAACCTCGCCGTGCGTGGGCAGCGTGCCCACGAGGTGCTCGCGACGCAGGTCGAGGCGGCGCTGGCGATGGAGCCCGACGTCGTCACGCTCACCGCGGGCATGAACGACCTGCTGCGCCCGCGCTTCGAGCCCGACCGGCTGCGCGCGACGCTCGCCGACGTCGTCGCCCCCTTCACGGCGAAGGGGGCGCGCCTCGTCGTCGTGCCGATCCCCGACATCCGGTCGGTCTCGCCCGCGGGCCGGCTCCTCGCGCGACGGCGGGTCGTGCTCAACGAGATCTACACGTGGCTGTCCAGAAAGCACGGCATGGAGCCGCCTGCGGTGACGACGGGGACGATCTTCGAGGACCGGCGGGCGTGGGCCGACGACCGGCTGCACCTGTCGCCGCTCGGGCACGAGCGCCTGGCGATGGCCGCCGCGGACGTGCTCGGGGTGCCGGACGTCGATGCGTGGGGCGTTGTGCCGCAAGGGGATCCGCCGCGTCGCTCACTTCGCTCGGAGGCGGCGTGGGCGCGCCGCCACCTCGGGCCGTGGGTGGGCCGGCGGCTCACCGGACGCTCGTCCGGCGACGGGGTCGTGGCCAAGCGGCCCGAGCTCACTGGCTGGCAGCAGCCGCCTGCTTGATCGCCTCGAAGCGCTCAGCCATCCGGGCGGCGAGGGCCTGCGAGGCCTTGAGCGGGCGGGTCATGACCATGAACTCGGTGACCTTGCCCTCGTCGTCGAGAGTGAGGAAGTCGCAGCCGGTGATCTCGAGCCCGTCGACCGTGGCCTCGAGACATAGGCCTCCTCCGACCCGTCACGCAGCTGGCGCACGTAGCGGAAGTCCTCGAAGACCTCCACGACCTCGCGCAGGATCGCGCTCGTGATCGCCTTGCCGGGGTAGGGGGTGTGGGCGACCGGGCTGCGGAAGACGACGTCCTCCGCGAGCAGCTCGTCCACCGCGTCGAGGTCCTTGGCTTCCACTGCGTCTCGGAACATGCAGCCAACCTACTCAACAAAGTGAATAAGAGGAACCTCTCGGTCCCTGAGGAGGGAGGCCGTCCGCGGCCGACTGTCTCGAAGGGACGCCTACCATCACCCCATGGCCCTCCAGGACGCGATCCTCACCGCACTCGCCCACGACGAGTCCTCCGGCTACGACCTGGCCAAGGCCTTCGACGTGTCCGTCGCCAACTACTGGACCGCGAGCCCGCAGCAGCTCTACCGCGAGCTGGACAAGATGGAGGATGCGGGGCTGGTCACCGCGCGCACCGTCGCCCAGCCCAAGCGGCCGGACAAGCGGGTCTTTCGCCTGACGTCGGCGGGGCGCAAGGCGTTGCGGGCGCACACCCTTCGCTCGCCCAAGCCCTTGGCCGTCCGCGACGAGCTGCTCGTACAGGTCGCGGCGCTCGAGTCCGGTGACCCCGAGGCGATCCGCGAGCACGTCGTCGAGCGGATGGAGGCCTTCGAGGCGAAGCTCGCGATCTACCGCCTCGTCGAGGAGCGGACCCTCGCCGGCCGCACCGAGGAGGAGTTCCTCGCGTCGGGCGAGCCGGTCGGGCAGTACCTCACCCTGCTGCGGGGGATCAGCTTCGAGGAGGAAAACCTGCGCTGGGGCCGGCGGGTGCTCGCCGTCCTCGACGCTCGCTCGACCACCGACTGACCCCCTGCGCATTTCCCTAGGGAAATGCGCACGCTTCCCGTATTTCCCTAGGGAAATGCGCACCCCGGCCGTATTTGCCTAGGGAAATGCGCACCCCTGCCGTATTTGCCTAGGGAAATGCGCAGGCCCGGGCATGACGAAGGGGGCCGCCCCGGTCTCCCGGCGCGGCCCCCTTCGGTCGGGTGTCGTCAGCCCTGCGACTTCTCCTGCACGGCCTGGGCTGCTCGCTGCGCAGCCTGGTTGACCGCACCGCTCACCTGACGCTGCGCGCTGCGGGGAGCGGAGGCCTCGGACTGCAGCTGCGGCAGCAGCTGGGCCATGAGCAGCGTCGACAGGGCCGAGCTGTCGCCCGAGCCGGCGTCGGTGTGGACGATGACCGGGCGCGGGGCGTCGTCGGCCAGCGTGGCGCCGACGTCGAGGCGGCGCCGGGCCAGCTCGTAGCCGAGGACCGCGCGGTTGTCGCGGTAGGCCGTGGCCAGCTGCTCCTGCGCCTTGGCCTCACCCTGGGCCGCGACGAGGTTGGTCCGCGCGCGGGTCTCGATCTCGTAGCGGATCTTCTGCGCCTCGGTCTCGCGCTCCTCGAGCATCTGCGCGACGTCCTTGCGGGCCTTGTTGAGCGAGGCCTGGACCTCGACGACCTTGGCGTCGCGGACCTTCTTGGAGCGCTCGATCTCCAGCAGCAGGGTGTCGATGCGGCGCTTGCGGGTCAGCTCCCACTCCTTTTCGTAGGCCACGAGCTCCTTGGCCACCCGCTCACGCGTGGCGAGGTGCTCCCGGTACTGGTCGGGCAGCTGCACGTCGGGGATGTTGCAGCCCATGATCTGCACGCCGTAGCGGGTCAGCTGACGGTTGAGCAGGTCCTGCATGTCCTTGACGTCGCTGCCGCGCAGGTCGTAGGCCTGCTCGGTGCGCACCTGCCGGCTGCGCTGCCGGATCGCGTCCTGCACCGAGTTGCTCAGCACGAGGTCGAAGTTGCCCGCACCGATCGTCTGGACGAAACGGATCGCGTCGACGATGCGGAAGCGCAGGAAGAACTCGATCGACTTCAGCGGCACGTTTTCGTGCGTCGGCGAGCTGAGCACCGGTGCGGTGTAGGGGATCTCGGTCGTCACGTCGACGACATAGGCGACCCGGGCCCACGGGTGCCACAGGTAGTGGCGGCCGGGGGGAGAGGCCGGGCCCGGAGATGGCGCCGAACTTCGTCAGCACCCCGACCGTGCCCTCCTCGATCTCGACGATCGAGGAGCGCCACCACCACAGTGCCGACAGGAGGAAGGCGAGGATCGCGACGAAGATCGCGAGCCCGCCGAGTGCGCCGTGGTCGGTCGCCGCGAGGAAGATCCCGCTCAGCAGGGCCCACGCGCCGAACCAGATGAGCGAGGTCCAGCGCATGCCGCGCTTGTCCTTGGGGATGACAACCGGCACGACCGAGCCGGAGTCACCGCCGCGCAGGTAGCGGGCGACGTCGCCCCACCCGGAGACGACCTCCTTGATCGAGCTCATGCCCTGGCCACGCACTGCGCGGACCGCCTGCTCCATCATCTGGTCACTCATTGCGCTCACCCTCGCTCATGTCGTTGATGGTGACCTGCGGCGCGGGGGTCACCCGCGGCGCCGGCGGTGCCGGCGGGGTCGGCTCGTCGACCGCCGGCGGGACCGGCGGGTTGGTGCCCGGCGGCGGGGGCGGCGGTTCCTCCCCTTCGCCCGGCAGGTCGATCTCCTCGGTGACCGACTGACGGATCTCGTCGAGACGCTGCTCGCCGGCCGGGTCGGTCTCCGTCTCGGTGACCGGCAGGATCTCGACCTCGGTCTCCTCCGGAGCCTGGAGCAGCTCGGCGATCTCGGACTCGCGCTCGGCGACCCGCTCGGCGATGTCGGCCTGACGGGCCCGGATGGCCTCCATGTCGTCGGCGCTGAAGAGCTGGCTGCTCTGACCGCCGACGAGCTGACGGGCGATCTGCAGGTAGTCGACGCCCTCGGACTCGCCACCCACGCGCACGATCTGGGGGAGCGACCCGGAGACGCCCTCCATCTTGTCGAGCATGTCCTGCTGATAGCGGTAGTCGAGGATCTCCGGGGCGAGCGCCGCGCTCAGCGCACGGATGTCGAGGGCCTGCGCCTCGAGGAGCGCCGCGTTGGCGTGGGCCTCGGACTCGGACTCGACGAAGCGCTGGCGGGCCACGGCATTGGCGCGGTTGGTCTCCCGCTCGAGGGCGGTGTCCATCTGCGCCTGGTAGCGGGCGATGTCGGCCTGGATCGCCGAGAGGTTTTCGTTGAGCGAGGCGAGGTCCTTGTTGAGGTCACCCTCGTTCTGCTCCTTCTTCAGCCCCAGCTCGTAGTCGTAGGTGTAGGCCTCCTTGGCCACCCGGATCATCTCCGGCGCCGCGAGATCCATCCGGTACTCCTGCGCGGAGGGCTCGGCGTGGGTGATGTTGGCCGTCGTCAGCTCGACCGCGGGAGCGAACTGCGCGTTGAGCTGGTCGAGCAGCCGCGCCGTGCTCTCGCCGACGAGGTCGTAGATGCCCGAGGCCTCCTGCTCGTAGATCAGGGAGCGGGTCGTCTCCGAGATCGCGTTGTTGAGCTTGTCCTGGAAGCCCTGCACGGCACCGAGGACGAAGACGAACTCGCGCGCGCTGACGATGCGGAACTGGAGGAAGAGGTCGACCGATGCCTGCACGCCGGACTTCGTGGGGGCCGAGCGGATCGGCGCGTTGAAGGGGTACTCGCGCGTCGTGTTGACGATGTAGGAGACCCGCTTCCACGGGTTCCACAGGGTCACCCGACCGGGACCGACCTCGGCCTCGACCTTGCCGAAGCGGGAGATCAGCGCCGTGCAGCCCTCAGGCACCATGACCATGCCCTGGCGCCACCACAGGAAGGCCGCGGCGACGACCACGAGCAGCCAGTAGTGCGGGCCGAAGACCGCCAGGCTGATGCCGAAGGGCAGCAGCACGACCCCGCCGGCGACGCCGATGAGCACGAGCAGGATGGCCGGCGCCATCGCCTGCAGCCGGCGCCCCTTGGGCATGACCATCGGCGTGATGACGTGGACCGGGCCGCTCTGGCCCATCTCGTAGCGGCTGCGGCTGAGCGCCTCGGCCGCGTCGTCGAGGGCGACGTGGTCGGCATTGATCCGGGTACCGGCGGACCCCCCTTCGCCCCGTGCCGCGGGGAAGTCCCGCGCGTTGAGGTCGAAGCCGGCGCTCTGCTGCACCTGCCCGAGTGCCTGGTCGACCGCCTGCCCCACGCCGGCCGCGTCCGCGACCTGCCTGGCCCTGTCCATGAACTGCTGTGCTGGGTTGCTCACCCGTGCCCCTTTGCTCGTTCCCTGAGTTGCGGCGAGTGTCCCACAAGGGGTTTGGCTGCATCAGGGGGAGCGCTCCCCATCTTCGCTCTCTGAGGCGGTCGCGCAGCGCTCCCCACCTTCGCTCCCTGAGGAGGTCGCGCAGCGACCGTCTCGAAGGGGCTACACCCGCGGCCGCCCCTGCCGCAGCCGCACGAGCGCCAACGGCAGCGTCAGCAGCGCGAAGGCGCCGGTCACGGCGAGCGCCGTCGGGAAGTCCGCGGCGACCGCGATCGCGCCGACGACCACCGAGCCGATGGCCGAGCCGAGGTCGAAGCCGACATTCCAGATCGAGCTGGCCAGCCCGAGGTGGCGTCGGCTCACGGAGGCGAAGGAGATGACGAGGGTGAGGTTTTGCAGCGCCCCGTAGGCGCTGCCGAGGAGCAACGCGCCGACGATCAGCACGGGCACGGACTGCTCGTGCACGGCCCACGCCATGCCGCCGACGCCGACGACGGTGAGCAGGACGAAGGGGGCGAGGAACCGCTCCGCCCCGAGCCGGTCCGCGACGCCGCCGATCCACCACCGGAAGATCGCCGCCATGAGCTCCATGAGCGCCAGCGCCGGGATGACGACCGCCGGGTCGCGCACCATCTGCGGGCCGAAGGTCAGCACCGCTCCGCCGGCGATCGTCACGCCCAGGAGGAGGACCATCGGGCGCAGCAGTGTGATCGTCGCGCGGGCCGTGCTCGCGCCACCCACGTCCGTGCCGCGGTCGCTGCCGGAGGGGAAGGTCTCGAGGGCCCGCCCGAGCGCCAGGGCCGCCGGCACCCCGAGGAGGGGGATGGCGCCCGCGACGAAGACGGGGACGAAGCCGACCGTCTCCGCGACCCACGACCCGAGGGGGAGCAGCACGACCTGCGGGCCGGCGATCGCCAGACCGTAGGCACCGACCGCCTTGCCCCGCGTCTCCGGGTCGGACAGCTCGGCCACCGCGGCGCTGCCGGCGACCGTGAGGATGCCGAAGCCCACCCCGCGCACCGCAGACAGCGCGAGGATCGAATGGAGTGCATCGCTGGCCGCCAGGCCCAGCGACGGGGCGCCGAGCAGGACGAGCCCGGTGGCCAGGGTCGGCCCCCAGCCGAAGCGACGCAGCAGCGCCGGGACGGTGAACTGCGTGAGGACGGTGACGAGGAGGAGCACGCCGTTGACGAGGCCGGCGCCCCCCTTCGTCGGCGCCACCGCGCACCGCCCACAGGGGTGCCACGGGCATGAGGACGGCGAACCCGCTGAAGCCCAGGAAGGTCGCCATCAGCAGCGCGGGCATGCCCCGCGCGGTCCACACACTGCTCACCGGCAGCAGTCTCTCACCCCGCGTGCATGCTCCCGGTCTCCAGGAACCGCTCGTGCCAGCTGAGCGCCTCGCCGAGCAGGTGGGGGGTGTGCACGGCGTCGGGCCGGGCGGCCTGCGCGCGGGCGAAGTAGTCGTGCAGCGCCGGCCGGAAGGAGGGGTCGGCGCAGTGGTCGATGATCCGCGGCGCCCGCTGGCGCGGGGAGAGTCCGCGCAGGTCGGCCAGCCCGTGCTCGCTGACGATGATCTGCACGTCGTGCTCGGTGTGGTCGACGTGGCTGGCCATCGGGACGAAGGCGGAAACCTTGCCCCCCTTCGCCGTGGAGGGGGTGAGGAAGAAGTTGAGGAAGGCATTGCGGGTGAAGTCGCCGCTGCCGCCGATGCCGTTCATGATCCGGCTGCCGGCGATGTGCGTCGAGTTGACGTTGCCGTAGATGTCGGCCTCGATCATGCCGTTCATCGCGATGACGCCGAGGCGCCGGACCAGCTCGGGGTGGTTGGAGATCTCCTCGCTGCGCAGCAGGATCCGGCCCTTGTAGCTGCTGATGTTGGCGAGGAAGCGCTCTACGCCCACGTCGGAGAGGCCGAAGGAGGTCGCCGACGCGGCCCGCACCGTCCCGCTGTCGAGGAGGTCGAGCAGCCCGTCCTGGAGCACTTCGGTGAAGGCGACGAGGTCGGTGAACTCGCTGCCGTCCAGCCCCGCGAGCACGGCATTGGCGACGTTGCCGACCCCGGACTGCAGCGGCAGGAGCGAAGGGGGCATCCGCCCGGCCCGCACCTCGTGCCGGAGGAAGTCGACGACGTGACCCGCGATCGCCCGCGAGGTCTCGTCGGGCGGGGTGAAGGGTGAGTTGCGGTCCGGTCGGTCGGTCTCGACGACGGCCACGACCTTGGCCGGGTCGACCCGCAGGTAGGGGTCGCCGATCCGCTGCATCGGGTCGGTCAGCTGGATCGGCCGGCGGTGCGGCGGCAGCTGGGTGCCGTAGTAGACGTCGTGGAAGCCCTCGAACTCGCGCGGCTGCCAGTGGTTGACCTCGAGGATCACCCGGTCGGCCTGGTCGAGCCAGGTCTTGTTGTTGCCGACCGAGCTGCTCGGCACGAGCAGGCCGTTGGGCAGCACCGCGGTGACCTCGACGACGGCGACGTCGAGGTTGCCGTAGAAGCCGAACCACATGTGCTGGGCGGAGTGGCTCAGGTGCGCGTCGACGTAGTCGACCTCGCCGGAGTTGATCAGGCTGCGCATCGTCGGGTCGGAGTTGTACGGCAGGCGGGAGGAGACTCCCTTCGCCTCCGCGAGGACACCGTCGGCGTCGGGCGCGGTCGAGGCACCCGTCCACAGCCCGATGCGGAAGTCCTCGCCCCGCGCGTGCGCCGCGACCATCCGGTCGTGCAGGGCGGTCGGCAGCGCCTTGGGGTAGCCGGCCCCGGTGAACCCGCTCATCCCGACGTTGTCGCCGGGGCGGATGTGCTCGACCGCCTTCTCCGCTGTCGTGACGCGTGTGCTCAGGAGCGGGCAGATGACACGGGACATGGCGTCATCCTGTCAGGGCCGGTCACGACCCCTTCGGCCAGGAGTCGTCGACGGCGCGGCCGCCCTCGACGACGGGCTCGTCGGTCGGTGCCTCGTGCGACCACGAGTCGCGGGGTCGGTAGCCGAGCTCGAGCATGGTGTTGGTCATCGACCAGCGGCGATTGAGGTTGTCGGAGACCGCGTAGTAGATGCCGAAGTCGATGTCCGCCTCGATCGCGCAGCGCACGACCTGTGCGGCGTCGTCCTCGCTCAGCCACATGGCATGGAGGAGATCGGTGTCGACGAGGGTCGGGTCACCGCAGACCCAGCCGATCCGCAACGCGATGAAGGACAGCCCGTGCTCGTCGAAGTAGTACCGGCCCAGCGTCTCGCCGAAGACCTTGGACACCCCGTAGAGCGAGTCGGCACGGGGGAGTGTGCCGGGGTAGACCGGCCACTGCTCGAGCCGGTCGTACATGCCCATCGCGTGATTGGACGAGGCGAAGACGACCCGTGCCACCCCGGCCGCACGAGCGGCTTCCAGGACGTTGCGGGTGCCGACGATGTTGGCGTCGAGCACCTGGCCCCACGAGGCTTCTGGCGATGCCGCACCGGCCAGGTGGACGACGGTGTCGATGCCGTCCATGGCTGCCAGGACCGCGTCGTAGTCGACCAGGTCGGCCCCGCGGACCACCGGGTCGGCGCCCGGGTCGGGTTCGCGTGCGTGCCCGACGAGGTCGTAGTCGTCGTGCAGGCGCTGGGTCAGGATCGTGCCGACCCCGCCCGTCGAACCGGTGATGAGGACACGTCGCTTCGTCATCCCCCCACTCTGCTGCGTCCGGGCGGTTCGTCAACAGGGCAGGCGCCAGGACCCGCAGGGCGCCGTCCTCGTCGGTGGCGTCCGTCGATGGGCGGGGCGAGCTCACGGGAGGAGTCATGTGCGTGACTGCAGTGCTCGCGAGGAGCAAGGAGTCCGACCCGACTGGAGCCGCGTGGCTAGCATGTCCCCATGGTCGTCGGCTTGCGGAATGTCGTGCGTCTGGCAGCCTGCGTCGTGCTCCTGATGCTTCTTGCCGCGTGCGGGAGCATCCCGCAGGACCCTGACGGGACGCTCGACCGGGTGCGTTCATCGGGCGAGCTCCGGGTGGGTGTGTCCCACCACCCGCCGTGGACCGACGTGACGACGAGCCCGCCCTCCGGCTCCGAGGTGGAGATCATCACGGGATGGGCCGAATCACTCGGTGCCACGGTCGCCTGGCAGGTCGATGGTGAGGAGGCCCTCGTGGCCGCACTTGAGCGCGGTGACATCGATGTCCTCATCGGCGGTGTCACAGACCAGAGCGCATGGAGCTCGAAGGTCGGACTCACCCGGCCCTACGTCGAGGTCCCTGGTCCGGACGGACCACGCGCCCACGTGATGGCGGTCCCGGCCGGCGAGAACGCCGCGCAGTCCTCGCTCGAGCGGTGGCTCGACACCCACGGGAGGGCGCCGTGAGCACGCCGGGAGCGCTCTCCTTCGGGCGCACCCGGCTACCGGACGAGCAGGGCACGGCCCTGCGGCGGGCCATCCGGCTCGAGTGGGTGACCCTGGGGTACATGGCGACCTGCATCGTCGTGGTCTTTTTCGCGATGGGCAGCTCGCAGGCGATGAAGGCGGCCTGGGTGGAGGACATGCTCGCCCTCATCCCGCCGGTCGCCTTCCTGTTCGCGCAGCGGCGCGCCCGACGCCCGGTGGACGCCGAGCACCCCTACGGTCACCATCGCGCCGTCGGTGGTGGACACCTGGCAGCCGCGGTCGCCCTCCTGGGCATGGGCGTCTACCTCATCGTCGACTCGGCGATGGGTCTGCTGCACGGTGAGCACCCTCCGGTCGGGACCGTCGACCTCTTCGGACATGCGGTGTGGGCGGGCTGGGTGATGATCGCCGCGATGGCCTACACCGCCATCGGCCCCGTCGTCCTGGGACGGATGAAGCTGCCGCTCGCAGACACCTTGCACGACCGGGTCCTGTACAACGACGCGGACATGCAGAAGGCGGACTGGCGCACTGCGACCGGGACGATCGTCGGCGTCCTAGGCATCGGGGTCGGGCTGTGGTGGGCGGACGCGGTCGTCGCGATCGCGATCTCCATGTCGATCATCCGCGACGGGTGGACCAACGTGCGACACGCCTCGGGCGCGCTCATGGACGCCCAGGCCCGCACGGTGGACGGGACGCGACGCCACCCCCTGACCGAGCAGGTCGACGAGGCACTCGAGGAGATCGGGTGGGTGCACAGCAGCCACAGCCGCGTGCGCGACATGGGGCACGTCTTCCATGTGGAGAGCTTCGTCGTGCCGCACGCGGGTCACATCGCCGACATCGACGACCTCGAGCACGCCGCCCAGGTAGCGCGTGACCTCGACTGGAAGGTCGACGACGTCGTCATCGTCCCCGTTCGGCAGATCCCCGAGACCTTCACCCGCTGACGGGCGCGACCGCCATCGTCCCCGTCGCAGTCCTGCGCGGGACCCAGTGCAGGTGCCCACCGGCCGTGACGTCGGCACCCGGGTCGGCGGGCGGGTGACCTATGCCCCCGACACCGATCGAGGTCGACGCGTGGCCTGCGCGAGCACGAGGCCGCGACGGCGGTGGGGCTGTCCACGGGCTGGAGCCACGACCTGCCCGTCCCCTTGCCGCACGCCGGGTGCGTGGTGCTGGCCGACCAAGCACAGCTCGACCCGATGGAGCTGCTGCACGGTCTTGTCGCGGATCTGCGTGCCGCCGGTGGCCGGGTGGTCACCGGTCCGCGTCCAGCACGTCTCGGAGATCGGCCGGCCCACGGTGCGCTGGGACGGCGGTCGGATGTCGAGCGACACCATCGTCCTGGCCGAGGACCTGTCGACCGATGATTTGTCCGGTTTGCTGTGGCCGTTGTACGGCGCCCTCATCGCCAACCTCCAGGTCCTCATCGACGTCGTCGACGACGTGGCCACGGCGGAGCCGGTGCGCACCTGAGACTGCGAGACCGCGCGTCAGTCATGGCGCAGGGGTCGACCAGCTGCGATCGGCGCTGTGTGAAGGGCCTCGCGTTCGACTTCGTCCACGCGGACCTTCCGGGCATGGACCCCGGGAGCATCGACGTCAACATGGGTCGCGGCGTCCTGACCTTGACCGCTCACCGCTCCTCCCTGCACGAGCAAGAGGTCCAGTGGTTGACCAGTGAACGCTTCTCCGGCAGTTACCGGCGGCAGCTCACCTTCGGGGACGACATCGATCCCGATCAGGTGTCGGCCACCTACGACAACGGGGTCCTGACCGTCGTCCTGCCGGTGAACAAGCGATCGCTGCCGCGACAGATCTCGGTCGGGACACCTTCCTCCCAGCCGGTCGAAGTGGAGGCGTCCTCCGACCGGGGCGAGGAGTCGTCCAGCACCCGTGATCGCGAGAGTTCCACGTAGTCGACCCGCGATCCACGCGAAGAGCCCTGCACCCGTGCAGGGCTCTTCGCGTCGGGCAGGGCGAAGGTCACGGGAGGAGTCGGTGGATCTCCTGCAGCGCGGACTCGACGGTGTCCTCGAGGGCCTTCGCCGGGTCGTCGGAGCACTCCACCAGTCGGCTGCCCTCCTCGAACGCGGTCGACCACCCCAGGTACACCGTCCCCGCAGGGTGGCCGTCCTGGTCCTGCGGACCCCCGACACCCGTAGCGGAGACGGCGATGGTGGCGTCCGTCAGCTCACGCACCCCGCGCGCGAGTTCTTGGGCCGCGGCGCTCGATACGGGATCGAGTCCACGCGTCATGCCCAGGACGGTTGTCTTGACGTCGACGCTGTACGCGACGACGGCGCCCGCGAACCATTGACTGGCGTTCTGCCCCCGTCCCAAGCGCGCGGCGATGTTCCCGCTGGTCAGGGACTCGGCGACCGCGATCCGGGCGTCGGCGACCGCGGCGGCACGAGCGATCTCGTCGACGAGTTTGCCTGCGGAGGCGGAGGTCACGACCAAAACGCTAGTACGTCGATGGTGCTGGGGCGAGTGCTGCCGCGCAGTTCGCCAGAGACGGCTCAGATGTAGGAGTGCATCGGGCGGCCATTATCGGTACTGGGAGCTTTTGACCAACTCCGGTCTGCCTGCGCGAGGATGATCGCAGTCCGGGCTCGCCACCCTCACCCGATACGCGCACGCGGCGAGGACGAGCAACGGGTGACAATTTGAGAACGGCAGCAGGGCACATGGAGTTCTGCCGCCTCGTGCAGTGCCAGATCTCCCAGTACCCGGGGCTGATGCCGACAGGTGGCGAGAGGGGCTGACCGCTGCTTGCAGGTGACTTTCGGAACGAGATCTGTCGGTCGGCGCTCATCTCGGCCCGGCTCAGGTCCTGCTCCTTTGTCGTGCCCTCCTCGGCGCGCGGCGCGGCTGCCACCGCTGCCCCTTCGTCGTGGTCTCCTTGGGTGGCTCGGGTGCCGGGACTTCCGTTCATGACCTGCGGCATGACGTCGCCTCCATTGAAGACGACGGTGACACGACGCGCACGCCGGTTTTTACCGCTGTAGCAACGGGCTCGCTCTCTGAGTGGGTAGCCATGTTTACCCTGTCTGCACCGGAGCACAAACTGAGGGCCAGGATCCCCGATATTCCGGGGATCCTGGCCCTTGTCATGCCTCCGAAGATCAGATGTCGAAGTACATCTCGAACTCGTGCGGGTGGGGGGCGCACCTGCAGGGGGAGCACCTCGTTCTCGTACTTCCACTGGATCCAGGTGTCGATGAGGTCCTGGGTGAAGACGTCGCCCTCGAGCAGGAACTCGTGGTCGGCCTCGAGGGCCTTGAGCACCTCGGGGAGCGAGGTCGGGACCTGCTCGATGGCCTCGTGCTCCTCCGGGGGCAGCTCGTAGAGGTCCTTGTCGACCGGCTCCGGGGGCTCGATGCGGTTCTTGATGCCGTCGATGCCGGCCATGAGCTGGGCGGCGAAGCACAGGTAGGGGTTGCTCGACGGGTCCGGGATGCGGAATTCGACGCGCTTGGCCTTGGGGGAGTTGCCCGCGATCGGGATGCGGATGCAGGCCGAGCGGTTGCGGGCCGAGTAGACGAGGTTGATCGGGGCCTCGAAGCCCGGGACCAGGCGGTGGTAGCTGTTGGCCGTCGGGTTGGTGAAGGCGAGCAGCGCGGGGGCGTGCTTGAGCAGACCACCGATGTACCAGCGGGCGATGTCGGACAGGCCGCCGTAGCCCTGCTCGTCGTAGAAGAGCGGCTCGCCGTCCTTCCACAGGGACTGGTGGGTGTGCATGCCCGAGCCGTTGTCGCCGAAGATCGGCTTCGGCATGAAGGTGGCCGTGCGGCCCTCCTGCCAGGCCGTGTTCTTGACGACGTACTTGAACTTCATGATGTCGTCGCCGGACTGCAGCAGGGTGTTGAACTTGTAGTTGATCTCCTGCTGACCCGCGGAGCCGACCTCGTGGTGGGCGCGCTCGACCTCGAGGCCGACGGTCTTCATGTTCAGGCAGATCTTGTCGCGCAGGTCGGCGAAGTGGTCCACCGGCGGCACGGGGAAGTAGCCGCCCTTCATGGCCGTCTTGTAGCCCTGGTTGCCGCCCTCCTCCTTGCGACCGGAGTTCCACTTGGCCTCGATCGAGTCGAGGAAGTAGTAGGAGCCCTGCGGCTGGGTGTCGAAGCGCACGTCGTCGAAGACGTAGAACTCGGCCTCGGCGCCGAAGTAGGCGGTGTCGGCGATGCCGGTCGACTTGAGGTAGGCCTCGGCCTTGGCCGCGACGTTGCGCGGGTCGCGGCTGTACTGCTCACCGGTGAAGGGGTCGACGATCGAGAAGTTGACGATGAGCGTCTTCTCCTCGCGGAAGGGGTCCAGGTAGGCGGTCTTGATGTCCGGGACGAGCTTCATGTCGGACTCGTGGATGGCCTGGAAGCCGCGGATCGAGGAGCCGTCGAACATCTGGCCCTCGGTGAAGAAGTCCTCGTCGATGGACTCGGCCGGCACGTTGAAGTGCTGCATGATGCCCGGCAGGTCGCAGAACCGGATGTCGACGAACTTGACGTCTTCGGCCTTGATGAACTCAAGAACCTCGTCAGGGGAGCTGAACAAACCATCCTCCTGGGGTGGGGCGGCAGGCCGCTCTGACCTGCCGCTTCAACTGTTGGTCAAACCCTAGGCGGGGCCGATTACCCGGCCATGACCCAAATGTTTCACCCGTGTTACACGAGACCGAGATCCCATGTGGTGAGACCGATCCTAGCCAGCGGCCGGTCCGGGCGGCGGGAGCGTCCACGGCTGGTCCACATAGGCTGCCCCGGTGAGCAGCACCACGCCCCGCCCCCAGCCCGCCCCGGACGACGAAGGGAGCACCGCCCCCTTCGGCCGTCGCGTCGTCGCCCTCGTCGTCGACTGGGTGGCCTGCCTGCTGATCACCAACGGCCTCATCGGCCGCCTCGTCGAGCTGAGCCCCGAGGCCTTCTCCTTCGTCCCGCTCGGCCTGCTCTTCGTGCTCAACCTCGTCGGCGTCACCCTCGGCGGGGCGACCTTCGGCCACCGCCTGCTCGGGCTTCGCGTCGCCGCCCTGCACGGCGGGTGGGTGACCCCCCTTCGCTCGGCGGTGCGGGCCGCGCTGCTGTGCCTCTTCATCCCCCCGCTCGTGACGGCGAAGGGGGACGGCCGCGGCCTCCACGACCTCGCCGCCGGCACCCGGGTGGTGCGCGCCACCGCTCCCTGACCGTCGGGGCGGAGCATGAGGGCTTCCTCATCTTCACTTCACGTTCACCTCACAGCGGCCCTGCACGGTGGTGCCCGTGACCACGACACCACGGCGCCGCATCGCCTTCTACTCCCACGACACCCAGGGGCTAGGCCACATCCGCCGCAACCTCGCCCTCGCCGGGGCGATCGTCGCGGCCGACCCGCGCACCGACGTCCTCGTGCTCACCGGCGCACCGCAGGCGACCTCGCTGCCGCTGCCGCCCCACACCGAGGTCATCACCGTGCCGACGGTGGCCAAGGACAGCGACGGGGGATACGCCGCCGCCACCTTCGCCATGGACCTCGACGCGCTGCTCACCCTGCGCTCCAACGTCATCACCACGGCACTCACGAGCTTCGCCCCCGATGTCGTCGTCGTGGACAAGGTCGCCCGCGGTCTCGACGGTGAGCTCGAGCAGGCGCTCGAGGCGCTGCACGCCGTCCGAGGGCACACCACCGGCGCCCGCCCCCCGCGTCGTCCTCGGCCTGCGCGACATCCTTGACGACCCGCTGACCGCGGCCCGCGAGTGGCGCTCGTCCCGCACGACGCAGGCGATCCGCGACCACTACGACGAGGTCTGGGTCTACGGCGACAGTGACGTCGTCGACGTCGTCGCCGACTACGAGCTGCCGCCCACCGTCGCCCGCCGGGTCCGCTACACCGGCTACCTCGTTGACGGGCGGTCCGAGGGGCTCATCCCGCCCCGCGACGAACCACCCGCCGGCCCCGTGCCGCGCCCCTACGTCCTGTGCATGGTCGGCGGCGGGCAGGACGGCTACGACACCGCCCTCGCCTTCGCCCACGCGACCTACCCGACCGGTCGGACCGGCGTCATCATCACCGGCCCGTACATGCAGCCCTCCCTGCGCCTGCGGCTGCAGGAGATCGCCGACGGCTGTGACGACCTCGTCGTGCGCGAGTTCGTCACCGACGCCGTCGAGCTCGTCGCCGGCGCCGACGCGGTCGTCTCCATGGGCGGCTACAACACTGTGTGCGAGGTGCTCACGGGCAACGTGCCCGCGCTCATCGTCCCGAGGGTGCGCCCCCGCCAGGAGCAGCTCGTGCGCGCCGACCGGCTGAGCGGTCTCGGCCTCGTCGACGCGCTGCACCCCGAACTCGTCACGCCGCACGCGCTCGCCGGCTGGCTCGAGCAGGCGACGGGGGCCCCCTTCGTCCGGGACCGGCAGACCATCGCGCTCGGCGGGCTGCGCCGGGTGCCCCACCTGCTCACCCGGCTCCACCGCACCGCCGCGACCCACGCCGCCGACCTCGAGGAGGCCAGCTGATGTCCACGCCCACCCCGCGCGTCGGGTACGTGCTGAAGATGTACCCGCGCTTCTCCGAGACCTTCATCGTCCACGAGATCCTCCAGCAGGAGGCCCTCGGCACCCACGTCGAGATCTTCTCGCTGCGGCTGCCGATCGACGGGCGCTTCCACGAGCTGCTCGCCCGGGTGCAGGCGCCCGTCACCTACCTCTCCCGCGAGCACAAGGCCAGCCTCTTCTGGTCCGGGCTGCGGGCCGCAGCAGCCGAGGTGCCGCAGGTCGCCGACCACCTCGACGAGCTGCTCGCCGCACCCGAGGACGTCGCCCTGGCCGCCGTCGAGCTTGCCGGCGCGGTGCGCCGCTCGGGGCTGGAGCACCTGCACGCGCACTTCGGCTCGATCGCCGCCGACGTCGCCCGGATCGCCGCGCGCCTCACGGGCATCACGTGGTCCTTCACGGCGCACGCCAAGGACATCTTCCACGAGGAGGTCGTGCCCGCCGAGCTGGCCACCAAGCTGCGCGAGGCGCACACGACCGTGACCGTGAGCGAGTACAACCGGCGCCACCTGCAGCGCGAGTTCGGCGCCGCCGCCGACCGGGTCACCCGGCTGTACAACAGCGTCGACCTGCAGGCCTTCCCCTTCGCGACGAAGGGGGAGACCGCCGGCCCCGACCGCATCGCCGCCGTCGGACGGCTCGTGGAGAAGAAGGGCTTCGGTGACCTGCTCACCGCCGTCGCCGAGCTCGTCGGCGCCGGCAGGGACGTGCACGTCGACCTCGTCGGCACCGGCCCCCTCGAGGCGACGCTGCGCGAGCGCATCGGCGAGCTCGGGCTGGGCGACGTCGTGACGATGCACGGCGCGCTCCCGCAGTCCCGGGTCCGTGAGATCGTCGCTGCCGCGGACGTCTTCGCCGCCCCGTGCGTCGTCGGCGCCGACGGCAACCGTGACGGCCTGCCCACCGTGCTCCTCGAGGCCCTGGCGCTCGGCACGCCGTGCGTCTCGACCCCCGTCACCGGCATCCCCGAGATCGTGCGCCACGAGGAGACCGGGCTGCTCGCCCCCGAGAGCGACCCCGCGGCGCTCGGGCAGGCCATCGCCCGCGTCCTCGACGACCCCGAGACCGCGGCCGGGTGGGCTCGGGCCGCGCGCCGCCTGCTCGAGGCGGACTTCGACTTCCGCGACCACGCCCGGGAGCTGCAGGGGATCTTCGCCGCCGCCATCGCCTCCCAGGACGACCGCATTTACCTAGGGAAATGCGCATCCGAGGGCGGGAGCGCGGTCGCATGAGGCGCGTCGCCTACGTGTGCGCCGACCCCGGCGTCCCCGTCTTCGGGCACAAGGGAGCCTCCGTCCACGTGCAGGCCGTCGTGCGCGAGCTCCTCCGCCGCGGCGGCGAGGTGCACCTCATCGCCGCCCGCGTCGGGGGCGACCTGCCCCGCGGCCTCGATGGTGTCGTCCTGCACGAGCTGCCCCGCACCACCGGGGAGCCTGGCGCCGAGCGTGAGGCGTCGGCGCGGCGGTCCGCGTACGCGGCGGCCGACCTGCTCGAGCAGCTGCACCGGGAGGACCCGCTCGATCTCGTCTACGAGCGCTACTCGCTGTGGTCGCCGGCGGCCATGGCCTGGGCCCGGCAGCGGGCCGTCGCCAGCGTGCTCGAGGTCAACGCGCCGCTCGTCGACGAGCAGGCCGAGCACCGGGTGCTCGCCGACCGCGATGGCGCCGTAGGCATCGCGACGGCCGCCTTCGACGCCGCAGGGTCGGTCGTCACCGTCTCCGCGCCCGTCGCCCGCTGGGTCACCGAGCGCACCGACAACACCGCCGTGCACGTCGTGCCCAACGGCGTGGACACGCGCTTCATCCGACCTGCAGCCCACAGCGGGCGAAGGGGGGAGCAGCCCCCCTTCGTCATCGGCTTCGTCGGCACGCTCAAGCCCTGGCACGGGGTGGAGGTGCTCGTCGAGGCCTTCGCCCGGGTGGCGCGTACCGACCCGCACGCACGCCTGCGGCTCGTCGGCGACGGCCCGCGGCGCACGGGGCTGGCCGAGTTGGCTCGCGAGCTGGGCGTCGTCGACCGCGTCGACCTCGTCGGCGCGGTGGCCCCCGAGGACATGCCCGCCGAGCTCGCCGCGATGGACATCGCCGTGGCGCCCTACCCGCGGCTGCCCGACTTCTACTTCTCGCCGCTCAAGCTCTACGAGTACCTCGCCGCCGGGCTCCCCGTCGTCGCCAGCGACATCGGTCCTTGCCCCGGCATCCTCGACGACGGTGGCCTCGGCGTCCTCGTGCGGCCCGGTGACCCGGCCGAGCTGGCCGCCGCTCTCGCCGGCCTGCGCCGGGACCCGACGATGCGCGCCGAGCTCGGCCGGGCCGGGCGCCGGGCCGCGGAGGACCGGCACGACTGGAGCCTGGTCGTCGCGCGCATCCTCGACACGGTCCCCGCCCCGCGCACCTCGCTCGCCGACGACCTGTGGGGGCAGACCGCGTGAGCGACTCACCCCTGCGCAAGGTGCGCCGGCCCGAGGGTCTGCGCGAGGCGCTGCCCGGGCTGCGGCGTCTCGTGCCGCACGTGCGACCGCACCTGCGCCGGCAGCGGACCCTCATCGCCGGCGGCGGCGCCGCGATGGCACTCGAGGTCGTCATGCGCCTGCTCGAGCCGTGGCCGCTGAAGTTCGTCATCGACGGCGTCATCGGCCACCTCGGCGCCGACCTGCACCAGGGCCAGCCCGACGACCTGCAGCAGGTCCTCGTGCTCGCCTGCCTCGGCCTGCTCGTCGTCGTCCTGCTCCGGGCCGCAGCCAGCTACGGCATGACCGTCTGCTTCGCGCTCGCGGGCAACCGGCTGCTCACGGCCGTGCGCGCCGATGCCTTCGCGCACCTGCAGCGCCTGTCGCTGTCCTTCCACGACCGGGCCCGCACGGGTGACCTCGTCCAGCGCATCACGAGCGACGTCGGCCGGCTCAAGGAGGTGGCCGTGACCGCCGCGCTCCCGCTCGCCGGCAACGTCCTCACCCTCGTCGCGATGCTCGTCGTCGTCTTCGTGCTCGACTGGCAGCTCGCGCTGTGCATGCTCGTCGTCTTCCCCGTCTTCGTCCTCACCGGACGCAGCGCCACCCGCCGCATCCACACCGTCTCGCGCAAGCAGCGCAAGGCCGAGGGCCACCTCGCGACCCTCGCCACCGAGACCCTCGGGTCGATGAAGGTCGTGCAGGCCTACACGCTCGAGAGCGAGATGCAGAGCCGCTTCGCGTCGGACAACGTCAAGACGCTCAAGGACGGGGTCAAGGCGAAGAAGCTCTCCGCCGGGCTCGAGCGGTCCACCGACGTGCTCGTCGGCCTGGCGACGGCCCTCGTCCTCTACGTCGGGGCCCAGCGCGTGCTCGCCGGCGCGCTCACTCCCGGTGAGCTCGTCGTCTTCATCACCTATCTCAAGGCGGCCTTCAAGCCGATGCGCGATCTCGCGAAGTACACCGGGCGCATCGCCCAGGCCGCGGCCTCCGCAGAGCGCGTCGTCGACCTGCTCGACACCGAGCCCACCGTGCGCGACGCCTCGTGGGCCACACCCGGCCGGCGGGTCGCCGGCCACGTCGAGCTCGAGGACGTCTGGCTCTCGTACGTGCCGGGTCACCCGGTGCTGCGTGGCGTGAGCCTGCGGATCCACCCGGGGGAGCGGGTCGCCGTCGTCGGCCCCTCCGGCGCGGGCAAGTCCTCGCTCGCCGGGCTGCTGCTGCGCATGCACGACCCGGACTCCGGGACGGTGCGCCTCGACGGGTGGGACCTGCAGGACCTCACGGTCCACGGCGTGCGCAGCCAGGTCGCGGTGGTGCTCCAGGAGAGCCTGCTCTTCGCCACGACGATCCGCGACAACATCGCGATGGGCGCTCCCGAGGGGGCGGCCGAGGTCACCGAGGAGCGGGTCGTCGCCGCCGCTCGTGCCGCCGGTGCCCACGACTTCATCACTGCCCTGCCACAGGGCTACGACACGGTCGTCTCCGAGCGGGGGAGCACGCTCTCGGGAGGGCAGCGGCAACGCATCGCGATCGCTCGGGCGGTCGTCCGCGACGCGCCCGTCGTCATCCTCGACGAGGCGACAGTCGGCCTCGACGGCGAGACCGAGGTCGAGGTCACCGCGGCGCTCGACCGGCTGACGGCCGGTCGCACGACGATCGTCATCACCCACGACCTCGACGCGGCCCGGTCCGCCGACCGCATCGTCTGGGTCGACGCCGGTCGCGTCACCGACGTCGGCCGCCCCGACGAGGTGCTGGCCCGTCATGCCGGCGAGCTCGACGACGCCCTCCGGCCACGCCACGAAGGGGGTGTCGCCAGTGCTGTCGGCAGCTGAGGCCCACGAGCGGTTGGTCGTCGCCGACCTCGGCCTGCCGGGTCTGCCCGGGCTGCTCGAGCCCGCCGTGCTCGCTGAGCAGCTGGGCGGCCCGACGACGAGGTCGTACCTGCGCTACAAGCCCGGTACGAGCGCCGTCGCCCTGCTCGACGTCGCCGGCCGGCCCGTGATCGCGCACGCCTGGGGCAACGCCGCGCCCGACAAACGGGGCAAGGCCCTGCGCCACGTGACTCCGGGCGAGGTGCTGCTCGATGCCCCCGAGGTGGGGCTGCTCGTCGTCGACGCACGCACCGATCGCCGCCTGCCCGCGCTCCGTCGCCTCGTCCGCACGGGTGACCTCGCCGACTGGCTCTCCGGGGCCGGGCATCCGGTCGCCACCGACGCGAGCCCGCAGACCCTGGCCCACAAGCCGGCCCGGCGATGGGTCGGTCGGCTGCCGCGAGCCGAGGGAGCGGGCCACGTGGTGCTGCGCGCGTACGCCCGCCGCGGGTACGACGACGCGCTCGCCGCCCACGCACGCGTCCGGCCGGACCATGCGCCCTCCCTGCGACTGCCGCGCGTGCTCGCCACCCACCGGCGCGGCCTCATCGCCCTCGAGCACCTGCCCGGTCGCACCCTTGACAGCGACGTCTCCGTCGCGGCCGTACGGCGCCTGGGAGCCTGCCTCGGCGAGCTGCACGCCACCGGACGTGCCGACGTCGCCCCGGAGCGGGCCATGGACGGCCCCGGTGTCGACGCCCTCGCGCCGGTGCTCGGCGCGCACGTCGACCTCGTACACCACGTGGCCGAGGTGGCGCGGGGCTCCCTTCGTACCGGGCCGGGAGCCCTGCTGCACGGCGACCTCTCGCTCGACCAGGTCGTCGCGGACGGCCACGACCTCGGGCTCATCGACCTCGACCGGGTCCGTCTCGGCAACCCGCTCGACGACGTGGCGAGCCTGCTCGCGGCCGCTGCCCTGACCCGGCTCGCCACGCCCGGCGCCGAGGGCGCTGCCGGACTCGTGGCCCGCCTCCGCGAGCCCCTGCTCGCCGGCCACGCCAGCACCTGGTCGGGGCCGGCCACCGACGACCTGGGCCCACGCACCGCACTCGCCCTGCTGTCGAGGGCAGCGGAGCCCTTCAGGTCCGGCCACCCCCGCTGGCCCGACCTGACGGCCGATCTCATCGCGCTCGCTGCGGAGCAGGCCGGTCTGCAGGTGGCGGCATGACCCCCTTCGACGAGGTCCGGCGCACGGTGACCGGCCACGGTCTCGAGCTCGTCCGGGCTCACCCGCGCCGTGATCGCCTGCACCTCGACCTACGGGGCCCCGACCGGCAGCGGGTCATCGGTCAGTGGATCGACGATGCCACCGAGGCCACGCGGGTCGCCGACGCCACCCCCGGCCGCGTCGAGCGCCTCGGGTCCCGCCTGGTGCTCCAGCACGACGGGGCCGACCGGCGACTGCCTGCTCTGGCCGACCTCGTCGCAGGCGGGGCCGAGCTCGTCGTGCACCGCCCCGAGCGGCGCGCGGTCGTGCGGTACCAGCGCGGCGATGGGTACGTCTACACCAAGGTCGTGCGCCCAAGCCGCACCGCCGAGCTCGTCCGCCGGGTGCGCGCAGCCGCCGCCGTCCCCGGCCTCTCGGCCCCCGAGGTCACCCAGTGGGACGAGGCCGGCGGCACGATCGTGCTGACCACCCTGCCCGGGCAGACCCTGCACGACCTGCTGACAGGGGTTGTCCCTGCGGTCGTGGCCACGGAGGTGGGACGAGCTGTGCGCACCCTGCACTCGGCGGCGACCGCGCCGGACGGGACGACCACCCACGACCTCGCAGCCGAGGTGGACGCCACGCGTGCGCTGCTCGATCTCGCGCGCACGCATCGCGCCCTGCAGCCCCGAGAGGCGCTCGTGGTGGACCGGCGGATCGCCGCGGCCGCGGCCACGATCGCCGCCCTCGCCCGACCGGCTGCACCGTCGCTGCTGCACCGCGACCTCCACGACAAGCAGCTGCTCGTCGACGGCGCATCGATCGGGATGCTCGACGTCGACACCCTGGGTCTCGGGGACCCGGCCCTCGACCTCGGCAACCTCCTGGCCCACCTCGACCTGCGGGTGCGCCAGGGCTGGACGCAGCGGGAGACCGCGGCTGCGGTTGAGCAGGGGGTGCTCGACGGGTACGTGCCCGACGACCGGACCCGCGCCGCGACCGCCGGCTACCGCGCCCTCGCGGCGGCGCGGCTGGAGGCGCTCTACGCCTTCCGTCCGGGGGACCTGCCGGGCGGGGGTCAGCCCGCGAAGTAGGTGCGCGCCACGCGCGCCAGGTCGAGCAGGTCGCTCGTGCCGGCGAGCTCGCGCGCCGAGTGCATCGACAGGATCGGGATGCCGACGTCGACGGTGCGGATCCCCAGGCGGGTCGCGGTGATCGGGCCGATCGTCGACCCGCACGGCACGGTGTTGTTGGAGACGAAGTCCTGGCTGTGCACACCGGACGCCTCGCACCAGCCGCGCCAGGCCGCCGCGCCGACACCATCGCTCGCGTAGCGCTGGTTGGCGTTGAGCTTGAGGATCGGGCCGGACCCGAGCACGGGCCGCACGTGCGGGTCGTGCTTGCCGGGGTAGTTGGGGTGCACCGAGTGCCCGACGTCGCTCGAGATGCACCACGACGACGCGAGCGCCCGCAGCCGGTCGCCGCGGTCGGCGCCGAGGGAGATGCCGATGCGCTCGAGCACCTCCTCGAGGAAGGGGCCGCCCGCGCCGGTGCGCGAGGCCGAGCCGACCTCCTCGTGGTCGAAGACGGCGAGCATCGGGATGTGGTCGGCGCCCAGGTCGTCGCCGACCTCGGCCAGCGCCACCGTGCCCGCGTGCGCGCTCGCGAGGTCGTCGAGACGACCCGCGGCGAAGAAGACGTCGTCCCGGCCGAAGACGGCACCACGGGCGGAGTCGGCCGTCACGAGGTCGTATCCGCGCACCCGGGCCGCGTCGACACCGACGCGGTCGGCGAGCTCGGCGATCAGGTCCGCTGACTCGGCGGCACCCACGCCCCACACGGGCTGGGTGTGGACCTGTCGGTCGAGGGTGAGGCGCTCGTTGACCTCGCGGTCGAGGTGGATCGCCAGCTGGGGCAGCCGCAGCAGCGGGCCGGAGTCGGCGAGCACCTCGGTGCCGTCCTCGAGGACGAGTCGACCGGCCAGCCGCAGTTCACGGTCCAGCCAGGAGTTGACCAGCGGCCCGCCGTAGACCTCGACGCCGGCCTGCAGCCAGCCGAGGTGGCCGGTGGTCGGCTGGGGCTTGAGCTTGAAGCCGGGGGAGTCGCTGTGGGCGCCGAAGACGCGCACCGGGGTCGTCGGGCCGGCGCTCGTCGGCACGGCCCACGCGATGACCGCGCCCTCGCGCACGACGACGTAGCGACCCGGCTCCTGCGGCCAGGCGTCGCTCTCGTGGAGGGAGGTGAAGCCGGCGTCGAGCAGCCGGCGGGCCACCTCGGCGGCCGCGTGATAGCTCGAGGGGGAGGCGTCGACGAAGTCGGCGAGGTCCTCGGCGTGGGTGGTCGTGGCTGCGGGCACGGGTGCTCTCCCGGGGGGTCGGCGGTGGTGGCGCCGCGGGCCGGCGCCGCGGGTGGGTCAGCGGCCGCGCAGGGCGCTGCGGTTCATCCGGGCGCGCGACGGGTCAACCCCGGCGGGGACACCCTGACGGATCCCGGGGAGGGACTTCAGCCGCTTGTTGACGACCGACATCTCCTCCTTCGACAGCTCCGGGCGCAGCTTGGTGAGGGTCATGCGGATCTTGCGGGGGGCCAGCTCGCCCTCGCCGCTGCCGACGATGAAGGTGTGGACCGGGACGCCGGGGGGCGACGCGGGCGACCTTCTTGGTCTCCTTGGCGAAGAGCTTGTCGACGCGGTGCTTGGGGCCCTCGCCGAGCAGGACGATGCCCGGGCGGCCGAGGGCGCGGAAGACGACGGCGGCCGTGGCGATCTCGCTCGGCTTGGTGGCGTCGGCGGCGACCGGCTCCTGGTCGTAGTACCAGCCGCGGCGCAGCGCGGACAGGCCGCCGATGGAGGCACCGCGCTGGCCCTCCATCTGGGCGAAGGCGGCCCGCTCACCCCGTCGCGACAGCACGATCATCGCGGCGAGCGCGGCGAAGGGGAGCGCGACGAGCAGCGAGGCGATGACGTGCCCGAAGATCAGGCCGATGAGCGCACCGACCGCCAGCACGACGACGAAGCCGAGCAGCATCCACAGGCCGACCTGCGGGTCGAGCTGCTTGACCGTCCGGTAGACGGAGGCGATGCGCTTGAAGGGGTTCTCGCGCTTCGGCTTGGAGGGGGTGTCGCTCTTGCTGGCCATGGGGGGAGAGTCTAGTTCCTCGCGAAGGGGGTGGCGTCAGCCGTCGGTGCCGGTGGCCGGCTGGTCGAGGATCGCCTGGGCTCGGCTCTTGGCGACGAGCGTCGCCGCCTCCTGGCGGGCCGGCTCGTCGATGGCCGCCTCGAGGTGCGACAGGTGCTCCGGGACCGCGCGGCCCCACTTGCGCATCGCCGTCGCGTAGAGGCGACCGGCCCGGTAGCTCGAGCGCACGAGCGGCCCGGCCATGACGCCCTTGAAGCCGATCGCCTCGGCGAGCTCGCTCCAGTGGACGAACTCCTCGGGCTTGACCCACCGGTCGATCGGGTGGTGCAGCTTGGAGGGGCGCAGGTACTGGGTGATCGTGAGGATGTCGCAGCCCGCCTCGTGCAGGTCGCGGATCGCCTCCTCGATCTCGTGGTCCTCCTCACCCATCCCGAGGATGAGGTTGGACTTGGTGACCAGCTCGGCCTCGCGGGCCATGGAGAGCACCTTGAGGGACTTCTCGTAGGTGAAGGCCGGGCGGATCTTGCGGAAGATGCGCGGCACGGTCTCGAGGTTGTGGGCGAAGACCTCGGGGCGGGCGTCGAAGACCTGGCCGACGAGCTCGGGCTTGGCCCCGAAGTCGGGCGGGAGGATCTCGACACCGGTCGTGGGGTTGAGCTCGTGGATCGCGCGGATCGTCTCCGCGTAGAGCGCGGCGGCACCGTCGGGCTGGTCGTCGCGGGCGACGCCGGTGACGGTGGAGTAGCGCAGGCCCATCTCGCGGACGGACTCGGCGACGCGGCGCGGCTCGTCCATGTCGAGCGAGGTGGGGCGGGCCGGTCGCGATGTCGCAGAAGTCGCAGCGCCGGGTGCACACGTCACCGCCGATGAGGAAGGTCGCCTCGCGGTCCTCCCAGCACTCGAAGATGTTGGGGCAGCCCGCCTCCTGGCAGACCGTGTGCAGGCCAGCGCCACTGACGCGGCCACGCATCTGGTTGTACTCGGGGCCCATCTTGGCGGTGGTCCGGATCCACTCCGGCTTGCGCTCGATGGGGGTCTCGGCGTTGCGCGCCTCGACGCGCAGCAGACGACGTCCTTCGGGTGCGACGGTCACGCAGCTCTCCTGGCAGTGTCGGTGGTCCGGAGGGTGTCCGGAGTCACTCCAGACTACGCCTCGGCGGGGACGGCTCCTGCAGCCCCCTTCGTCAGCGGCAGGTCCTGCGTCATGACCTCGAGCAGGTGTGCCTTGGCCGAAGGGAGGATGTCGGCGACGGTGATGTCACGACCGGTCTCGAGGGCGAGGGTCGAGACGTCGGCATCGGGGATCCCGCACGGGACGATCGTCTGCGTCCACGACAGGTCGCAGTCGACGTTGAGGCTGAAGCCGTGCATCGCCACGTCGCGGGAGACGCGGATGCCGATCTGGCCGAGCTTGCGGTCGCGGGTCTCGTCGGTGCCGGGGACCCAGATGCCCGAGCGGCCCGGGACGCGGGTGGCGGTGACGCCGACGTCGGCGGCCACGCGGATCATCATCTCCTCGAGCCGGCGCACGTGGGCGATGACGTCGCGGCGACCCGGGAGGTGCGCGATGGGGTAGCCGACGAGCTGGCCGGGGCCGTGCCAGGTGATCTTGCCGCCCCGGTCGACGTCGATGACGGGGGTGCCGTCCATCGGTCGCTCGTGGGGCTCGGTGCGCTTGCCGGCGGTGTAGACGGCGGTGTGCTCGAGCAGCAGGGTCGTGTCCTCGAGCTCACCGGCGACGACCGCGGCGTGCACCTGCTTCTGGTGCTCCCAGGCGGTCAGGTAGTCGACGGTGTCGGGGGCGAAGCCCAGCTCCTCGAAACGCATCCGGCCAGCCTACGCCGCGCCCCCTGTGGAGAACTCCGCGGACGGATCGGCGATCTGCGCCATGGTGACGGCATGGACGAGATCCCGCCGCAGGTGCCCGGCTACCGGCTGACCCGGGTGATCGGGGTCGGCTCGAGCGCCACCGTGTGGCGAGGGCGTCGGGTCGACGACGACGAGCTCGTCGCGGTCAAGGTGCTGGCTGCGGGCAGCGAGGACGAGGTGGTGCGGGAGTACGCGCTGCTGCAGCAGACCGCCGCCGAGCACGTGGTCGCCCTGCACGAGACCGTCGACGTCGAGACCGAGCACGGCCCGAGCACCGCCCTCGTCCTCGAGTACCTCGCCGGCGGCAGCCTCGGTCGGGTCGTCGCCGAGCGCGGTCACCTCACCGTCGGCGAGACGGTCACGGTCATCGCGCCGGTCGCGCAGGCCCTCGCCGGCCTGCACGACCTCGGTGTCGTCCACGGGGACCTCAGCCCGGGCAACGTGCTGCTCGACTCGACGGGTCGCCCGGCCATCGGTGACCTCGGCTGCTCCCGGCTCACCGGCGAGGCGCCCGGCGACGTGCACGGCACCGACGGTCACGTCGCCCCGGAGGTGCTCGAAGGGAGCGACCCCACCCGGGCGAGCGATGTCCACGCCCTCGGGGCGCTCGCCTGGCTGTGCCTCGTCGGGGAGCCGCCGGGGCACATCGCCGAGCGGGCCGAGCTGGGTGACCTCGTGCCGGACGCCCCGGAGCTCGTCGCGGTCGTGGAGTCGTGCCTGTCGACCGACCCTGATGCGCGGCCCGAGGCCGACGAGGTGGCCCGTGGCGTCTTCGACGCCGCGCCTGCCGAGCCGTTGCGGATGACGTCGACGGGCGACGTGGCGAGCAGCCTGACCCGTCGGCTGCGCGAGTCGGCGGCCGACGACGAGGTGCACGTACCGCAGTGGCAGGAGGAGCTCGTCGCCGCGCCGGAGGCACCACCGAGCCGCCGGTGGTGGCAGCGACGGGAGCGGGAGGGTCAGGAGGACGAGCGACCCCGGTCCACGGGAGGGCGCCACGCCGCGCCCCGTCGTCGGCGGGACGAGCCGATCGACCTGACCCGGGACGTGGAGCCCACGACCGAAGGGAGTGAACCCCGGGCCATCGCCCGGCTTGCCGCGGGTGCGGGCGCCGGCTCGCGCCGCCCGGCCGTCGTCGTGGCCTGCGGGTTGGCGCTCGCCCTCGTCGTGCTCGTGCCGTGGCGTCAGCTCGCCACTGCCGAAGGGGGGAGCGGGCCGGGCCACCCGGCCAACGCCGTGAGCACCCGGTCGCAGCCGTCGGAGACTCCCGGTGGGCCCCGCGCGGGTGTGCAGACCGACCGGGCGGCGACCCGCGAGTCGCCGGTGCTGCTCGCGCAGGAGCTGACCTCGCTGCGCCGGCAGGTGGTCGTCGAGCGTGACCGGGCTGCCGTCGAGCGGCTCGACGTGCCGGGCTCGCCTGCTCGGGAGGCGGACCTCGCCCTGCTGGACGAGCTGCAGCGGACGGGCGAGCGCTACCGCGGGGTGACGATGACGGTGCGATCGGCTCGGCTGCAGCGCACCTCGGGGGTCAGGGCCGTCCTGCGGGTCGTCGTCGACGAGTCCGCCTATGAGGTGGTCTCGGCCGAGGGGGAGCGCACGCCCCGCCCGGGGCGGCGTGGGCAGCGGGTCGACCTCGTGCTCGCCTGGCACGACGACGCGTGGCGGGTGCGAGATGTCCGGGCTGTGGCGGACTGAGGGGTCCGCGGCACCCAGCGGCGGTCAGAGCAGGTGGTCGAGGGCGTCGTCGAGGTGCGGGTGGGCGAAGTCGTGGCCGACCTCGAGGAGCCGCAGGGGAAGCACCCGGGCGGAGGCGAGGACCTCGTCGGCGAACTCGCCGAGCGCCACGCGCAGGGCAGGGCGGGGCGCGGGGAGGACGGCGGGGCGGTGGAGGTGGCGACCCAGCGCGCTCGCCAGATCGCGCTGGCGCTCTGGGTGCGGCGCGGTGGCATTGACCGCTCCGGTGACCGACGCGTCCTCGACCAGCCTCGTGTAGACGCCGACGACGTCGTCGAGGCTGATCCACGGCATCCACTGGCGCCCACTCGCGAGGGGGCCACCGAGACCGAGTCGGGCGAGCCGCAGCATCGGGCTGAGGGCGCCGCCGTGTGCTGCCAGGACGATACCGGTGCGCGCGTGGGCCACCGGGACGCCCGCCTGCACTGCCGGTGCGGCCGCGGCCTCCCAGTCGCGGACGACACCGGCGAGGTAGCCGCGGCCCGGGGCCGAGGTCTCCGTGAGGACCTCGTCGCCACGGTCGCCGTAGTACCCGACCGCAGAGGCCGTGACGAGCCGGGTCGGTCCGGCACCCTCGGCGACGCGGCGGGCCACGAGGTCCGTGCCGTGGACCCGTGAGGTGCGGATGAGCATCTTGTAGGTCGGGGTCCAGCGCCGATCACCCACGCCCGCACCCGCCAGGTGCACGACGGTGTCGACGTCCGAGAGGACCCCGGGGTCGAGCTCGCGGGTGGCCGGGTCCCACGGACGCTCGTGGTCTCCCTTCGGCTCGTGACGCACGAGCTGCACGACCTCGTGACCGTCCGCGCGCAGGGACGACGACAGCGCGCCGCCGATCAGTCCGGAGGCTCCGGTGATGGCGATGCGCTGTCGTCGTGTGCTCATGTCAGGCCTCGAAGCGACCTTCCTCGAGACGGGCCTTGACCGTCCCGAGGAAGCGGGCCGCGTCGGCGCCGTCGACCACGCGGTGGTCGTAGGTGAGCGCGAGGTACATCATCGACCGGATCGCCAGCGTCTCGCCGCCGTCGTCTGTCGTGATGACGACCGGGCGACGCACGATGGCGCCGGTGCCGAGCATCGCGACCTGCGGCTGGTTGAGGATCGGGGTGTCGAAGAGTGCACCCCGGCTGCCGGTGTTGGTGATGGTGAAGGTCCCACCCGACAGGTCGTCCGGCGTGATCTTGTTGTTGCGCGTGCGGTCGGCGACGTCCGCGATGGCCCGGGCGAGGCCGGCGACGTTGAGGTCACCGGCGTTCTTCACGACCGGCGTGAGCAGGCCGCGCTCGGTGTCGACCGCGATCGAGAGGTTTTCCTGACTGTGGTAGACGATCTCGTCGCCCTCGACGCTGGCGTTGACGCCCGGGTGCGCCTTCAGGGCCTCGGCCGTGGCCTGGGCGATGAAGGGCAGGAAGGAGAGCTTCGTGCCCTCGCGCTGGGCGAACTCGGCCTTCGCGGCGTCGCGCACGCGAGCCACCTTGGTCATGTCGACCTCGACGACCGTCGTCAGCTGGGCGGAGACCCGCAGCGACTCGACCATCCGCTCGGCGATGACCTTGCGCAGGCGGGTCATCTTCTCGCGGGTGCCGCGCTTGGACTGCGGGACGTTGGACTCCAGACCGGCCGGGACGCCCGCGGGGGCCGCAGCAGCGGGGGCGCCAGCCGGAGCGGCGGCCGGAGCAGCAGCCTCCTGCGGCTGGTTCTTCGCCTTGGCCGCCTGGAGGACGTCCTGCTTGCGGATGCGGCCACCGATGCCGGTGCCCGTCACCTGGGCGAGGTCGATGCCGTTGTCGGCAGCGAGCTTGCGCACGAGCGGGGTGACGTAGGCGGCGGCGTCACCACCGGAGGCGGCGGGCACCTCCTGCTTCGGCTCGGCCTTGGGCTCCTCGGCCTTCGGCTCCTCCTTGGGGGCTTCCTGCTTCGGCTCCTCCTTGGGGGCTTCCTGCTTCGGCTCCTCCTTGGGGGCCTCCTGCTTCGGCTCCTCCTTGGGCTCCTCGGCCTTCGGCTCCTCCTTGGGCTCCTCGGCCTTCGGCTCCTCCGTGGGCGCCTCCTGCTTCGGCTCTTCGGCCGGGGCGGACTCGGTCGAGCCGCCACCGGAGCCACCGACGATCGCGAGGTCGGCGCCGACCTCGACCGTCTCGTCCTCCTGGACGAGGATCTTGGTCAGGGTGCCCGCGACGGGGGAAGGGATCTCGGTGTCGACCTTGTCGGTCGAGACCTCGAGCAGCGGCTCGTCGACCTCGACGGTGTCGCCCTCGGCCTTGAGCCACCGCGAGACGGTGCCCTCGGTCACGGACTCGCCGAGAGCCGGCATCGCCACGGTCGTGCCGTCGCCGTCACCGGAGGAGGACTCGGCGGCCGGGGCCTCCTCGGCCTGCGGCTCCTCGGCGGGAGCCTCCTCGGCCTCGGCGGCGGGCTCGTCGGCCTGCGGCTCCTCGGCGGGGGTCTCCTCCGCAGGAGCCTCCTGCGCGTCGTCGCCGGAGTCGGAGGAGGCCGGTGCGTCACCGTCACCGATGACGGCGAGGTCGGCGCCGACCTCGACGGTCTCGTCCTCCTCGACGAGGATCTCCTGGATCGTGCCCGCGACGGGCGAAGGGATCTCAGTGTCGACCTTGTCGGTCGAGACCTCGAGCAGCGGCTCGTCGACCTCGACCGTGTCGCCAACATTCTTGAGCCATCGCGTCACGGTGCCCTCGGTCACGGACTCGCCCAGTGCCGGCATGGTCACCCGCTCAGACATGCGCCTCTGCTCCTTCTATCGAGATGGGATACGTCACAGACTCTCACGAGTCGGTGGGCTGGTGTCCACAGGGCCCACGCTCGCGCGTGGCACGGATCGGCGTCCGGCCGGGCCCGTCGGCCGAGCGGTCTCAGGCATGGGCGTGCAGCGGTCGGCCGGCGGCCAGCATGGCGGCCTCGCCGAAGGCCTCACCCTGGCTCGGGTGCGCGTGCACGAGCGGGGCGATGTCCTCGGGGTGCGCCTCCCACCCGACGGCCAGCTGGGCCTCGCTGATGAGCTCGCTCACGCCGAGACCGATCATGTGCACGCCGAGGACCGGGCCGTCCTTCTCGCGCACGAGGGTCACGGATCCGGTCGTCCCGCGGATGATGCTGCGGCCGTTGCCGCCCAAGGGATAGGTGGCCGTCTCGACGTCGCGGCCGGCCCCCTTCGCGGCGTCCGCCGACAGGCCCACGGAGGCGATCTCCGGGTCGCAGTAGGTGACCTTGGGGATCGTCACGTCGTCGACCGGTGCGGGGTCGAGCCCGGCGAGGTCCTCGGCGACGAAGATGCCGTGCGCAAATCCGCGGTGGGCCAGCTGCAGGCCGGGGACGAGGTCGCCGACGGCGCGCACGCCCTCGACATTGGTCCGCAGCCGCTCGTCCGTCGGGACGAAGCCGCGCTCGACGGCGACTCCGGCCTCCACGAGGCCGATGCCCTCGCTGCGGGGTCCGCGGCCGACGGCCACGAGCACGAGGTCGACCTCAAGTGCGTCGCCGCCCTCCAGGTGCACGACCGCGCGGTGCTCGTCGGCCTCGACGGATGCGACCCGGGTGGACGTCTTCGCGGTGATGCCGCGCTTCTTGAACTCGCGCGTCAGGTGCTTGGAGATCGACGGCTCCTCGGCCGCGACGATCCGGTCGAGGGCCTCGACGACCGTCACCTCGGCGCCGAAGCTGCGCAGCATGGACGCGAACTCCACGCCGATGACGCCACCGCCGAGGACCGCGACCCGCTGCGGGATCGTCTCGAGGTCCATCGCCTGGTCGCTCGTCATCACGCGCGGCCCGAGCTCGACGCCGGGGATGGTGCGTGCGTACGAACCGGTCGCCAGCACAACGGTCTTGGCGCTGACCGTCCGGACGCCCTCGGCGGTGTCGACCGAGACCGTGCCGGCGTCGACGAGGCGACCGCGTCCACGGACGACCTCGATGCCAGCCTGCCCGATGAGCCCCGTCAGGCCCTTGTGCAGCTGCCCGATGACCTTGTCCTTGCGGGCGTGCAGCGCTGCGGTGTCGACCCCGTCGAAGGTCGTGAGGATCCCGTGGGCCGCCCCCGCGCGGGCTCCGTCGGCGAGCTCCGCCGCGTGGAGGAGCGCCTTGGTCGGGATGCACCCGCGGTGCAGGCAGGTCCCGCCGATCTTGTCCTCCTCGACGAGCGCGACCTTCATCCCGAGCTGCGCGGCCCGCAGGGCGCAGGCGTAGCCGCCGCTGCCGGCTCCGAGGATGACGAGGTCGAAGGGGGTCGCGGGGTCTGCCACGAGATGCTCCTTTGCACGGGGGTGTGTCCGGGGTCACGGACCGGCCCCAGCGTAGGGCCTGAGCGCGCGAGCGTCGTTCGCTGGGCAGGGCTGCGGCCCGCGGGGCAGGGCTGGGGGTGGCCCTAAGGAAAAGTCCCGACCCCTGATGCAGGCACGGCACCGTGCGTGCCCAGAGTCGGGACTTTTCCATGAGTCGGGCCGACCCCCACCCTGCCGCCGCTGACGCTGCCGTGACTGCGCACTCGAAGAAGAAGCGCCCAGTCGACCGGGCGCTTCTTCTTCGAACCGTTCTCGGGGAGCGGGTCAGGCCAGGTTGGCGAGGTGCTCGAGGAGGGTGCCGACGGCGACGCCGGTGCCCCCCTTCGGCAGGTGGCCGGTGGCGCCGCCCTCGTTGAAGGAGGGGCCGGCGATGTCGAGGTGGGCCCACGGGATCTGCTCGCCGTCGGAGTCCTTGGCGAACTCCTGCAGGAAGAGGCCCGCGGTCAGGGCGCCGCCCCAGCGGTCGCCCTTGTGGGCGAGGTCCGCGACGGCGGAGTCGAGGCCCGAGCGCAGGTCGGTCGGCAGCGGCAGCGGCCAGCTCGGCTCGTCGGCGCGGTCGGCGGCCTCGGTGATCGCGGTGCGCAGCTCCTCGTCGTTGCCCATGACGCCGAAGATCTGCGGGCCGAGGGCCACGACGCACGCGCCGGTGAGGGTCGCGACGTCGAGGATCTGGTCCGGGTACGACTCGGCGGCCAGGGCCATGCCGTCGGCGAGGACCATGCGGCCCTCGGCGTCGGTGTCGATGATCTCGACGGTCGACCCGTTGCGCATCGTGACGACGTCGCCGGGGCGCTGCGCGTTGCCGCCCGGCATGTTTTCCGCGAGGCAGAGGTAGCCGGTCACGGCGACGTCCAGCTCGAGCTCGGCGGCGGCGACGACGGTCGCGGCCACGGCGGCGGCGCCGGCCATGTCGGACTTCATCGTCAGCATGCCCGCGGAGGGCTTGATGCACACGCCACCGGTGTCGAAGGTGATGCCCTTGCCGACGAGCGCCACGTGGGGGACCTTCTTGCTGCGGGGCGCGTAGGAGAGGACGACGATGCGCGGCGGGCGGCTGCTGCCCTGGCCGACGCCGACGATGCCGCCGAAGCCACCCTCGAGGAGGGCCGTGTCGTCGAGCACCTCGACCTTGAGCTTGCCCGACGACGCCTTGGCCGTCTGCTGGACCTGCTCGGCGAAGGACTGCGGGAAGAGCAGGTTGGGCGCGGTGTTGACGAGGTCGCGGGCCCAGGCGACGTTGCGCGAGATCGTCGCGGCGGTCTCGAGCACGGAGGCCGGGTCCTCCTTGCGGTCGAGCGTGGAAAAGACGGTGATCTCGCGGTCCTCGCCCTCGCCGGGGGCGGACTTGTGCGCGGTGAAGCGGTAGTCCCCGGAGAGGGCGCCCTCCGCGATGGCGGCCAGGTCGGCGTCGTCCTCGTGGGGGAGGGCGAGCGCGACCGATCCCTTGCCCGCGGCGCGCACCGCGGCACCGGCAGCCCGACGCAGTGCGTCGGTACCCCCTTCGCCCTCCTCGCCCAGCCCGACGAGCACGACCTTGTCGGCCTTGAGGCCCGGAACGGCGGGAAGGGTGGTCGTCGCCCCGACCTTGGTGCCGACCTCGAGGACCGGCAGGGCGGCGTCGAGGTGGGTCACGGTGGACTTCGGGAGGTCGACGCCGGCGGCGAGAGCCGGCTCGGCGCCGGTGACTCCGACGACGAGGGTCCGGCCGGACCACGCGGCGAGCGAACGGGAACCGAGGATCAGCGAGGGCACGAGACGGGCACCTTTCGGTGGGGGAGTGGTGGGTGTACCACTGGGAGGCTATCCCGGATGGCGAGACGGTAGCGTCTGGCGCATGACCGACAGTGACGTCCTGCGCACCTCCCCGATCCACGAGCGCCATGTGGCCCTCGCCGCGAAGATGGCCGACTTCGGCGGCTGGGAGATGCCCATCGAGTACCCGGGCGGCGGGGTCGTCGCCGAGCACACCGCAGTCCGCGAGCGCGTGGGCCTCTTCGACGTGAGCCACCTCGGCAAGGCGCGGGTCGCCGGCCCCGGCGCCGCCGAGCTGGTCAACGCCACGCTCACCAACGACCTCGGTCGGATCTCGGCCGGCAAGGCGCAGTACACGTTGTGCTGCAACGACTCCGGTGGCGTCGTCGACG
Organism: Janibacter hoylei PVAS-1; assembly: GCF_000297495.1. Taxonomy (GTDB): domain Bacteria; phylum Actinomycetota; class Actinomycetes; order Actinomycetales; family Dermatophilaceae; genus Janibacter; species Janibacter hoylei. The sequence goes on from NZ_ALWX01000068.1 coordinate 51,720, forward strand.
ACCTCATCGCCTACCTGCGCAGCGAGGACGACGTCTTCCTCATCCCCAACGCCGCCAACACCGCGACCGTCGTCCGGATGCTGCAGGAGGCCGCGCCCGAGGGCGTCGAGGTCACCGACCTGCACGAGGACTACGTCGTGCTCGCCGTGCAGGGCCCCCGCAGCGACGAGGTCCTCACCGCCATGGGCCTGCCCGTCGACCACGAGTACATGTCCTTCGACGAGGCGCAGTGGGAGGGGCACGACATCACGGTGTGCCGCACCGGCTACACCGGCGAGCGCGGCTACGAGCTCGTCGCGCCGGCCGCCGCCGGCACCCGGCTGTGGGACGCGATCGTCGAGGCGATGGCCCCGTACGACGGCCTGCCGTGCGGCCTGGGTGCCCGCGACACCCTGCGCACCGAGATGGGCTACCCGCTCCACGGCAACGACCTCTCGCCCGAGATCACCCCCGTCATGGCGCGCTCCGCGTGGGCGGTCGGCTGGGACAAGAAGACCTTCTGGGGCAAGGACGCGCTCGTCGCCCAGCGCGTCGCGAAGTCCTCGCGGCTGCTGCGCGGCCTGCTCGTCACGGGCCGCGGGATCCCGCGCAGCCACTGCGCCGTCAAGGTCGACGGGGCCGCGGTCGGGGAGGTCACCTCGGGCACCTTCAGCCCCACGCTCAAGCAGGGCATCGCGCTCGCGCTGCTCGATCGCTCGGTCGCCGACGGCGACGAGGTCGTCATCGACGTGCGCGGACGTGAGGTCGCGGCGACGGTGACCAAGCCGCCCTTCGTCGAGGTGCAGGTGAGGGAGGCATGAGCGAGGCCGGCGCCGAGCACGCGAGCGAGGGACGAGCGAGGCGCGCAGAGGGCGAAGCATCGCGAGGAGGAAACATGAGCGAGTCATACCGCTGGCGGTTCGAGGACGCGGCCGGGCAGCCGCTCCCGAGCGGCCACTCCGTCTCCTTCCCGACGCAGGCCGACGCCGAGGCATGGTTCGCGGAGTCCTGGGAGGACCTCGCGGGCGCCGGCGTCGTCCAGGTGACGCTCATGCACGAGGGTGTCGAGGTCTACGGCCCGATGCCGTTGTCTGCGGGCTGACCGCGTCAGCACCCACCGCCGCGAGCACGAACGGGGCCTGCCACCAGCTGGTGGCAGGCCCCCTTCGTGTGTCCGGGTCAGCGCGGGGCGTCGCCCCGCTCGACCATCGGCTTGGGCATGCGGGTGCGGCGGATCTGGAAGCAGCGCATGACGGTGTACATCGCCAGGCCACGCGTCGGGGTGTCCTCGCCGAAGCGGACGAGGATCTTCTTGCGAGTGCGGCGCCACAGCAGCACCGCGTCGACGATCGCGGCGATGATGAGCAGGTAGACACCGAGGAAGACGTAGGTGGCCCACTCGGCGGCGAAGAGGCTGAGGGCCAGCACGGCGAGCATGAGCGGCAGCAGCCACTCACCGAGGTTGAAGCGCGCGTCCACGCTGTCACGGACGAAGCGGCGCACCGGCCCCTTGTCGCGGGGCGGCAGGTGGCGCTCGTCGCCGGTCATCATCGCCTCGCGCATCTTCTGTGCGTTTTCGCGCCGGGCGGCGCGGTCGGCGGCCTTCGCGCTCTTGCGGTCGGCCTGCACGAGGGGTCGCTTGCGGGCCGCCTCCTGGTCGCGCCGCTTGGGCGTCGGGCGGTTCTTCGCACCCTCGCGCTGCGGGCGCTCCTGCACCGGGGAGGGGGTCTCGTCCTGCTGCTTCTTCCGTCCGAACACGAGGAGAACTCTAGGTGCACGCCGCCGGTGGGTCCGAGCGGGTCGTCCGCGATAGCGTCTGGCCCGTGACCGACACCACTCTCACTGCAGACCAGATCGAGGCCCTGCGCGCCCGTGTGCGCGAGCTCATGCCGCAGGTGCGCGCCGACCTCGAGGACCTCACCCGGATCCCGAGCGTCAGCCTCGACTCCTTCGACCAGGCCCACGTCCAGGCCTCCGCCGAGCGCACGGCCGAGCTGCTGCGCGCGGAGGGCCTCGACGTCGAGATCGTCAGCGAAGGGGGCCGCCCCGCCGTCATCGGCCACGTCGACGGCCCCGAGGGCGCGCCGACCGTCCTGCTCTACGCCCACCATGACGTTCAGCCGCCCGGCGACCTCGCCGACTGGGACTCCGACCCCTTCGAGCCGGTCGAGCGCGGCGGCCGCCTCTACGGTCGTGGCGCCGCCGACGACAAGGCTGGCGTCATGGCGCATGTCGCCGCGCTGCGGGCCCACGCGGGCAACCTGCCCGTCGGCGTGACGGTCTTCGTCGAGGGCGAGGAGGAGATCGCCAGCGAGTCGCTGCCGCGCATCCTCGAGCGCCACGGCGACAAGCTGACCTCCGACGCGATCGTCCTCGCCGACTCGCTCAACTGGGCCATCGGGACGCCCGCGCTCACGACGACCCTGCGCGGCTCCCTCCGTGCGGTCGTCACCGTCCGCACGCTCGACCACGGCGTGCACTCGGGCATGTTCGGCGGGGCCTGTCCCGACGCGATCACCGCGCTGTGCCGGCTCATGGCGACCCTCCACGACGACCAGGGCGATGTCGCGATCGAGGGGCTCGTCCACACCGACGCCCCCGAGATCGACTACGACGAGGCGCGCCTGCGCGAGGAGTCCGGGCTGCTCGACGCCACGGAGCTCATCGGCACCGGCTCGATCCCCTCGCGGCTGTGGACCAAGCCGGCCGCCGTCGTCATCGGCATCGACGCCCCCGCCGTCGACGAGGCCGGCAACGTCCTCGCCGCGAGCGCGCGGGCCAAGATCAACCTGCGGCTCAACCCGACGCAGGACCCGGCGCAGGCGTGGGAGGCGCTGCAGCGTCACCTGCAGGACTACGCGCCGTGGGGCGCGACCGTCGAGGTCGAGCTCGACGAGCAGGGCTGGGGCTTCGCCGCCGACGCGCAGGGGCCGGTCTACGACCAGGCCCGCGCGGCCTTCGCCGACGCCTGGGGCACCGACCCGGTCGACGTCGGCATCGGCGGCTCGATCCCCTTTGTCCAGGCCTTCGCCGAGAAGTTCCCGGACGCAGCGATCCTCGTCACCGGGGTCGAGGACCCCGACACCCGGGCGCACGGGGCCAACGAGTCGCTGCATCTGGGTGAGTTCGAGCGGGTGTGCACCGCCGAGGCGCTGTTGCTCGCGCGGCTCGGTGCCATGCCCAAGGGCTGACGAGGAGCCGACGTGCCGCAGAGCGCCGAGGAGATCTTCGAGCTGGCGAGGGCGCGCACCGACGCGCCCTCGCTGGACTTCGTCGAGTGGCCCGCCTTCCCCTGGGCGGCCGAGGGTGGCCGCGTGGTCGCCAAGGAGCTGCTCCCACCAGTGGAGGCGGACCGCGTCCGTGACGGCGAAGGGGGGCGCGCGTGCTGGCGGTGCGAGCACCCCGATGAGGGGGTCGTCTGGAGCAATGAGCGGTGGGTGCTCTCGGCCGACCGTGAAGGGCGCGGCGGTCTGCTGTCGCTGTGGTTGCAGACCCGCGCGCACATGGACTTCGGCGACATGGACGAGGAGCTCGCGGGGGAGTGGGGTCGGCTGGTGCACCGCCTGCACAACGCGCTGCTCGCCCTGCCCAACGCGGGCCGGGTCCATCTCGGCAAGTGGGGCGACGGCAGCGCGCACCTGCACACCCTGGCCATGGTGCGGCCGGCCCGGTTGCCCCAGGTCATCGGCTCCTTCGCCGTCGAGTGGGACGACCTCCTGCCCGAGGTTCCCGAGGAGGTCTGGCAGCGCGAGGTCGACGGGGTCGTCGCGGTGATGGCGACACGTGAGGGGTAACCGCAGCAGGCGACGGCGTGTCGGACTGCAGTTCATGCGGCGACGTGACCGACAGGCCCCGGTTTCCGGGGCCTGTCGTCGTCCACGGGGATGAACTGCAGTCCGACACGCCGCCGGGCAGCATGGTGCCCATGCCACAGCTCACCGCAGTCCGGGGCGACATCACGACCCAGCAGGTCGACGCGATCGTCAACGCCGCCAACTCCGCCATGCGTGGTGGTGGGGGAGTCGACGGGGGCGATCCACCGCGCGGGTGGCCCGGCCGTGCTCGAGGACTGCATCGCCCGCTTCCCCCGCGGCCTGGCCACGGGTGATGCGGGGTGGACGACGGCAGGGGACCTCCCTTCGCGCTGGGTGATCCACACGGTCGGGCCCAACCACGCTGCGGGACAACGCGATCGCTCGCTGCTCGTCTCGTGCTACCGCCGCTGCCTCGAGGTGGCCGACGAGCTGGGGGGCGCGCTCGGTCGCCTTCCCGCTCGTCAGCGCCGGCATCTACGGCTGGCCCAAGGACGACGCGATCGCCGCAGCGGTGGAGACGATCCGGTCGGCACCGACGGCCGTCGAGGAGGCGCGCATCGTCGCCTTCGACGCGGCCACCTTCGCACAGGTGGAAAAAAGTGCAAGGTTCAACTAAAGTGGTGGACATGGCACAGCGCAGCTACGTCGAGAAGGACTACACCCGCGACACCGCGTACATCGAGGACCGGATCACCTCGGACGGGTCGAGCGACTGGCCGGTCGAGCCGGGGCGCTACCGCCTCGTCGTCTCCCGGGCCTGCCCGTGGGCCAACCGCGCGATCATCGTGCGCCGGCTCCTCGGCCTCGAGGACGTCATCTCGATGGGCATCACCGGCCCGACGCACGACGCCGACAGCTGGACCTTCGACCTCGACCCGGACCACCTCGACCCGGTCCTGCAGATCCCGCGCATCAAGGACGCCTACCTCGCCCGCTTCCCCGACTACCCGAAGGGGATCACCGTCCCTGCGATGGTCGACGTGCCGAGCGGCCAGGTCGTGACCAACAACTTCCCGCAGATCACCGAGGACTTCTCGACCCAGTGGCGCGAGCACCACCGCGAGGGGGCTCCCGACCTGTGGCCCGAGCACCTGCGCGAGGAGATGGCGGTCGTCAACAAGCGGGTCTACACCGAGGTCAACAACGGCGTCTACCGCTGCGGCTTCTCCGGCGACCAGGCCGCCTACGAGGCCGCCTACGACCGGCTGTGGACCGCGATGGACTGGCTCGAGGAGCGGCTGTCGACCCGTCGCTACCTCATGGGTGAGCACATCACCGAGGCCGACGTGCGCCTCTTCACGACCTTGGCGCGCTTCGACCCCGTGTACCACGGGCACTTCAAGGCCAACCGGTCGAAGCTGGCGGAGATGCCGGTCCTGTGGGCCTACGCGCGCGACCTCTTCACGACGCCCGGCTTCGGTGACACGACCGACTTCGTCCACATCAAGAGCCACTACTACGAGGTCCACCGCGACATCAACCCGACCGGCATCGTGCCTGCCGGGCCCGACCTGTCGAACTGGCTGGAGCCGCACGGTCGTGAGCAGCTGGGCGGGTCCCCCTTCGCCTCGGGTGCCACGCCTCCCGGCCCGCCGAGCGAAGGGGAGCGCGTCCCCGTCGCGCACAACCCCCTGCTCGACGAGACCGGGATGGTCCGCTCCGCCTGACCGCTGGAGACGCGGCGTTGGTCGGTGGTTCACCGCCCGGGCGGCTGGTGGACACCCCGGCTCGCGAGGGTGGGGCCATGATCGCCACCTCCCGCGCCCTGGCCGTCACGGCCGCCGCCCTCGCCCTCGCCCTGCCTGCCGGCACGGCGCTCGCCGCACCTGCACCCGTCGAGCTGGGCACGCCGCTGCCGCAGGCCCACGCGCACAACGACTACGAGCACGAGCGCCCGCTGCTCGACGCGCTCGAGCAGGGCTTCACCTCGATTGAGGCCGACGTCTGGCTCGTCGACGGCGAGCTGCGCGTCGCTCACGACTCGTGGGAGGTCGCCGACGCGCCGACGCTCGAGGAGGCCTACCTCGACCCGCTGACCGAGATCGCCTCGCCGAACGGCAAGGAGATCTACCCGGGCTACGGCGGCGACGTCCAGCTGCTCATCGACATCAAGAGCGAGGGACCGGCGACGTGGCGGGCCGTCGAGGCCGAGCTCGCCGAGCACTCGCGGATCTTCACCCGCGTCCACCGTGGCAAGGTCAAGGACCGCGCCGTCGAGGCCGTCATCAGCGGCAACCGCCCCCGGGCCGAGATGGAGGCGGCGACGACGCGCTACTCCTTCTACGACGGGCGCTCAACCGACCTCGACTCGGGCACAGACGCCGCCCTCATGCCGCTCGTCAGCGACAACTGGACGAAGCTGTTCACCTGGCAGGGCGTCGGCGAGATGCCCGCGGCCGAGCGCGAGCGGCTGCACGACTACGTCGCCGGGGCGCACCGCGACGGCTACCGGGTGCGCTTCTGGGCGACCAATGACATCGCCGGCGAGGCCCGCACCAACCTGTGGCGTGAGCTGCGCGACGCCGGCGTCGACCACATCAACACCGACGACCTCGAGGGCCTGCAGGACTTCCTCGCGCAGGAGTGACGGCCGGCGCGGGCGAAGGGGAGGTCAGCCGCCCAGGCGCTCGCGTACCGTCGCGGCTCCGTCCCCGCCGATCCGGTCGAGGTAGGCCGGCCGGCCGCTCATGACCATGGCGAGCGTCTCGGAGGTGCCGCTGACCGTGGGGCCGGGGTCGCCCCCTTCGTCCGTGGGGTCGTGGACCCAGTCGGTGTCGGTGGCCTCCCACCGCAGGCCGTCGAGGAGCCCCGGCGTCGGGACGAAGGACTCGCGGCCGCGCGGGGAGACGATGATCCCCAGAGCCGCCTGCCAGTGCTCCAGGGGGACGGTGGCGTCCAGACCCTGCGGCTCGGCGAGGTCACGCAGGTGGATGCACGAGTCGGTGAAGGGGCCGGCCCAGCCGATGTACCAAGGCTTCGACCCGGTGCGGGCGGGGTGCCGCAGCTCGGCCGCGATCTGCGCGAGCGGACGGTCACCCAGCCGGGCCGCGTGCACGTCGCAGGCGCGGGCCATCGACCGGTGCCGGGCGGCCGTCAGCAGGAAGCGCCACGACGGCACGTGCACCGGCTGCAGCATGTGCCCGGCGAGGGTGCGCACGTTCCAGTCGTTGCACAGCGTGGCGTCGCGAGCGTGGCCCTCACCGAGTGAGTCGAGGACATCGGCGAAGAGCCGCCGGTTGTCGGCGGTCAGGGCGAGGAGCTGGGCGTCGTCCACCGGCCCAGCCTGTCAGGGGCACTCGACAAGAGAAACCCTCCCTTCGCAAGGGTTTGGAACTCCTGCGAAGAGAGGGTTTCTCGGGTGACCCGGAAATCGTGGGGCCGATGTGACGCCTGAGCCGCCTCAGTCCTTCGACGTCTCGCCGGGCAGCGCGAGCATCTGGTCGAGCGCGACCTTCGCCCAATGGGCGACGTCGGCATCGACGCTGATCTGGTTGACCACGCGCCCCTCGGCGAGCGACTCGAGAGCCCAGACGAGGTGGGGCAGGTCGATGCGGTTCATCGTCGAGCAGTAGCAGACGTTCTTTTCCAGGAAGCTGATCTCCTGGTCGGGGAACATCTGCCCGAGACGCTGCACGAGGTTGAGCTCCGTGCCGACGACCCACTTCGTGCCGGCCGGCGCCGCGGCGACGGTCTTGATGATGCTCTCGGTCGAGCCGACCTCGTCGGCGAGCTCGACGACCTCGTGGCGGCACTCGGGGTGGACGATGACCTTGACACCCGGGATCTCCCGCCGGGCGGTCTCGACGGCGTCGACGGTGAAGCGGCCGTGGACCGAGCAGTGCCCGCGCCACAGGATCATCCGGGCGTCGCGGATCTGCTCGACCGTCAGCCCGCCGCGGGGCTGGTGCGGGTCCCACACGACGCAGTCGTCGAGGTCGCGTCCGAGGTCGCGCGCCCACGTGTTGCGGCCGAGGTGCTGGTCGGGCAGGAAGAGGACCTTGCCCTCGCCGTCGAGGCCACCGGTCTGCTCGAAGGCCCAGGTCAGCGCCGTCCGCGCATTGCTCGAGGTGCAGATCGTGCCGCCGTTGCGGCCGGTGAAGGCCTTGATCGCGGCGCTGGAGTTCATGTACGTCACCGGGACGGTCGTCTCGGCCAGGCCGAGCTCGACGAGCTCGTCCCAGCAGTCCTCGACCTGGTGCGATGCAGCCATGTCGGCCATCGAGCAGCCGGCGGCGAGGTCGGGCAGCACGACGGTCTGCCCGTCGCTCGTGAGGATGTCCGCCGACTCCGCCATGAAGTGGACGCCGCAGAAGACGATGTACGGCGCGTCGGGTCGCGCGGCCGCCTCCTTGGCGAGCTTGAAGGAGTCGCCGGTCGTGTCCGCGAACTCGATGACCTCGTCGCGCTGGTAGTGGTGACCGAGGACGAAGACGCGGTCGCCGAGCGCCTCCTTGGCGGCACGGGCGCGCGCGACGAGCCCCGGGTCGGAGGGCGCCGGCAGGTCGCCGGGGCACTCGACACCGCGCTCGGAGTGCGGGTCGGTGCCCTGCCCGAGGACGAGCAGGCTAAGGGGCTTCGGCGAGGACTGCGTCGTGGCGCTCACGGCAGGCATGATCCCACAGCGGTGAGCCGGTGCTCGGTACAGTCCACGGGTGCACGTGATCATCGCCCCGGACTGCTTCACCGGCACCCTCACCGCCACGCAGGCGGCCGAGGCGCTCGCCGCCGGGTGGCGCCGCCGGGCACCCGATGACCTCCTGACGCTCGTGCCCCTGTCGGACGGCGGGCCCGGCTTCCTCGACGTGCTGACGGCGAACGTGCCGGGCGAGTCCTCGATCGTCACCACCACGGACCCGCGGGGCCGGGCCGTGCCGGCAGCCCTGCACATCACGACGGACGAAGGGGGTCGACGGCACCGCCTGGGTGGAGTCGGCCCAGGCGATCGGCCTGCACCTGCTCGAGGTGCCCGAGCGCGATCCCGGGGTGACGACGACGTGGGGTCTCGGCGAGCTGCTCGCCGCCGCCCTCGACCAGGGCGTCGACCGGGTGGTCGTCGGCTTGGGCGGCTCGGCGACCAATGACGCCGGAGCCGGGATGCTCGCCGCCCTCGGCGCCGGCCCGCGCGAGGCCCTCGCAGGTGGCGGCGCGGGGCTCATCGCCGTGCGCGAGGCCGACCTCGCGGGGCTGGCGGCCACCCGCGAGCGCTTCGCCGGGGTCGAGCTCGTCGCGGCGACCGATGTCGCCTCGCCGCTCCTCGGCCTGCAGGGCGCGAGCGCCGTCTTCGCCGCGCAGAAGGGCGCCGACCCCGAGCAGTCCCAGCTGCTCGAGGGCGCGCTCGGTCACTTCGTCGACCAGGTCCGCCGGGTCCTGCCCGCCGGTACGGACCTGCTGAGCGGCCGCGAGCGGCGCCTCGACCGCGAGCCGGGGGCGGGTGCTGCCGGCGGCGTCGGCTACGCCTGATGCTCCTCGGGGCGCGACGGGCCAGCGGTGTGGAGATGGTCCTCGACGCCGTCGGCATGGACGGGCTCGTCGCCGCGGCGGACCTCGTCGTCACGGGGGAGGGGCGGCTCGACTGGCAGAGCCTGCAGGGCAAGGTCGTCGCGGGGGTCGCCGAGCTCGCCCAGCGCCACGCGACGCCCGCCATCGCCGTTGCCGGCCAGGTGCTCATCGGGCGTCGCGAGTCGATGGCCCTCGGCCTGAGCGGCACGTACGCCGTCGCCGAGCGCGAGGAGGACGTCGAGCGGGCCATGGCCGACTCGGTCGGGACCCTGCGCTCGCGCACCGAGCGGATCGCGGCGACGTGGTCACCGCGCCGGTGACCCCCCTTCGCCCCTGACGTATGGTGGAGGAGCGGGAACAACCCGCGCACAGCGCGTGTTGACCCCGTCGTGGCGGACCCCGTCACCCACAGTTTCCCCGAGTCGTGAGGACATCGCATGAGCGTCCAGGACACCCAGGCCACCACCACCGAGGCCGTCGAGACGGCTGCCGACAGCCACGGCGTCATCCTCACCGACGTCGCCGCCGGCAAGGTCAAGTCGTTGCTCGAGCAGGAGGGCCGTGACGACCTGCGCCTGCGCATCGGCGTCCAGCCCGGTGGCTGCTCCGGCCTGATCTACCAGCTGTACTTCGACGAGCGCTCGCTCGACGGTGACCTCGTGCGCGACTTCGACGGTGTCGAGGTCGTCGTCGACCGGATGAGCGCCCCGTACCTCGGCGGCGCGACGATCGACTTCGCCGACACCATCGAGAAGCAGGGCTTCACCATCGACAACCCCAACGCGGGCAGCTCCTGCGCCTGCGGCGACAGCTTCAGCTGATCTGCCCGGCCCCGTGACGAAGGGGGGTGCCCACCGCGAGGTGGGCACCCCCCTTCGTCGTGCCGGGGCGCAGCCGCACGTCTGTAGGGTGGCCCGGTGCCCATCGCCATCGCCGGATCCATCGCCACCGACCACCTGATGACCTTCTCGGGTCGCTTCGCCGACTCGCTCGTCGTCGACCAGCTCGACAAGATCTCCGTGAGCTTCCTGGCCCACAAGCTCGAGATCCGCCGCGGGGGTGTGGCGGCCAACATCTCCTTCGGCATGGCCAACCTCGGGCAGCGCCCCGTGCTCGTCGGCTCGGTGGGCGAGGACTTCGCCGACTACCGCAGCTGGCTCGAGCGCCACGGCGTCGACTGCGCCTCCGTGCGGGTCTCGGAGACGCAGCACACCGCCCGCTTCGTCTGCACGACCGACGACGACATGGCCCAGATCGCGACCTTCTACGCCGGGGCGATGACCGAGGCCCGCGAGATCGAGCTCGGCCCGATCGCCGCGCGCGTCGGCGGTCTCGACCTCGTCCTCGTCGGCCCGGACGACCCCGAGGCCATGCGCCGGCACACCCGCGAGTGCCGCACGCGCGGCATCCCCTTCGTCGCCGACCCGAGCCAGCAGCTGGCCTTCGGCGACGGCGAGCTGATCCGCGAGCTCATCGACGGTGCCGAGTACCTCATCACCAACGAGTACGAGTCGCACCTCACGGAGCAGAAGACCGGCTGGACGCAGGCGGAGATCGACGAGCGCGTCCGCTACCGGGTGACGACGCTCGGCAAGGACGGCGTGCGCATCACCGGGCGAGACCTCGAGGAGCCGATCGTCGTGGGTGTCGCCCGCGAGGTCACCAAGGCGGACCCGACGGGCGTGGGCGACGCCTTCCGCGCCGGCTTCCTCACCGGTGTCAGCGAAGGGCTGCCGCTGCGCGAGTCCGCCGAGCTCGGCTCGATGCTCGCGACCTATGTCATCGAGACCGTCGGCACGCAGGAGTACGAGCTCGGCACCGCCCGCTTCCTCGAGCGGCTCGCGGAGGCCTACGGGCAGGAGAGCGCCGACCTCATCGCCGGCCACATCACCTGCCCGCGCCCCTGACCGGGCCCCACCCCCGCCGATGAGCCGACCCCCCCTTCCCACCCGTCGAGCCGGCGGGCGGCACGGCGCTGTGGGCGGGCTACCTGCGGGCGGGCCTGTCGTCGGCGGAGCTGGCCCCCTCCGACGTCGGTGACGTCGTCGGGGTCGGCGGCACGCTCGACCCGGCGTCCGTGCTCACCGCCTACCGTCTCGGGGTCTTCCCCATGGGTCTGGGCGAAGGGGGGACCCCGCCGATGGGGTGGTGGTGCCCCACGTGGCGCGGGGTGCTGCGACCCGGCCACGTGCACGTCAGCCGGTCGCTGCGCCGGTCCCTGCGAAGCTTCGAGGTGACCGTCGACGAGGACTTCGCCGCCGTGGTCGCGGCGTGCGCCGACCCCGACCGTGACGGGCACTGGATCACGCCTGACGTCGTCGCGGCCTACACCGAGCTGCACGCCCTCGGCTGGGCGCACAGCGTCGAGGTGCGCGATGGTGACGGGACCCTCGTCGGTGGCCTCTACGGCATCGCCGTCGGTGGGCTCTTCGCCGGTGAGTCGATGTTTCACCACGCCACCGACGCCTCCAAGGCGGCGCTCGTGCACCTCGACCGGATGATCGCCGCCGACGGCGACCCACGGCGGATCATCGACGTCCAGTGGCGCACACCGCACCTGGGCAGCCTCGGCATCGAGGAGATCCACCGGCAGGAGTACCTCGCCCGGCTGCGGCTGGCCCTCGAGGCGCCGACCCCCGACCTCGCGAGCCTCGTCTAGAGGCCGAGCCGGGCCCGGCACGTCGCGACGACGTCGGGCAGCTGCTCGACGAGGGCGGCGACGGCGGCCTCGCGCTCGGGTGCCACCGCGGCGAGCGGCAGCGTGATGCGGACATTGCCCTGGGTGAGGGCGCCCATCGCCGCGAGCACGTGGCTGGGCTCGAGGGTGTCCGACGTGCAGGCCGACCCCGACCCGACCGCGAGCCCGCGCCGGGCCAGCTCGTCGACGATCGTCTCCCCGTCGACGTAGAGCACCGAAAAGGTGCACACGTGGGGCAGCCGGTCGTCCGGGTCGCCGACGACGTCGACCTCCTCGACGGCCGCGGCCGCCTCACGGACCCGCGCGACGAGGGCGCGGGCGGCCCTCCCTTCGTCGTCGGCGACCGCCGCGGTCTGCTGCCACGCCTCCGCGGCCGCGAGGGCCGTCGGGACGTCGACCGGGTCGAGGGCGAGACCCCCTTCGTAGGGGCTCGGCGGGTGGTGGGGTGCGACCCGCGTGCCGGTGCGGACGACGAGCACCCCGAGGCGCGGCCCGCCCCAGGTCGTCGCGTCGCCGACGAGCACGTCGTAGTCGCGCACCGGCAGGTCCCGCCCCAGCCCGGCGCGGGCGTCGACGAGCAGCGGCACACCGTGCCCGGTCGTGATCGCGCGAGCCGCGGCGAGGGGCTGGCGGGTACCGACCTCCTGGTTGGCCGACTGCAGCACCGCGAAGGAGGTCTCCGGGGTGACCGCCTCCGCCCACGCCGTGAGGTCGACCGCGCCGGTGGGGGAGACGGGGACCTCCACCGGGGGCGTCTCGCCCGCCCGCAGCCACCGCAGGACGGCGGAGTGCTCCACGGCCGAGGCCACCGGCGCGCCGGGCAGGCGCCGTCGGCCAAGGGCAAGTAGCTCCAGCGCCGCCCGGGTGGCCTGGGCACCGCTCGCGTGCAGCGTCACCTCGTCGGTGCGCACCCCGAGGCCCCGGGCGACGACCTCTCGGGCCCGGTCGAGCAGGGCCCGGCTGCGACGCGCCGCGGCGTGCCGGGCCGAGGGGTCCGCCCAGGCCACGTCGTGCGCCGCCAGCAGGGTGTCGCGGGCGGCCGGCAGCAGGGGTCCGGGGGTCGCGTCGAGCAGGCCCGACGCGCCCTGCGCGGAGGGGCTGCCGGGTGCCGTATCGAAGGGGGCGCTCCCGGACGAATCGCTCTGTCTCGCCACGTGTCGAGGCTAATGCCCCCCCTTCGCAGGGAGTGTGGGTGACCTGCGGTAACGTGATCCCCGTCTTCTGAAAACTTCGGACCAGTAGTAGGTGCCCCTTGCCTGTGTCTTCGAGCGCGAACTCCCGGCGGACTCGCCGCGGAGTCGGTGCCATCGGACTTGTCATCGCCGTCGTGGCGCTCTCGGCGTGCAGTGCGGTTGGTGTCCACACCAGCCCGAGCAACGGGTACCTCCCCGAGGGGGTGACCGAAGAGGCCCCGATCGTCGAAAACCTGTGGATCGGCGCGTGGATCGCCGCCCTCGCCGTTGGTGTCCTCGTCTGGGGTCTGATCCTCTGGTGCATGGTCGCCTACCGCCGCCGCAAGGGTGACGACGAGCTGCCCGTCCAGCTGCAGTACAACGTGCCGCTGGAGATCCTCTACACCGTCGTCCCGATGCTCATGGTGGGCGCGCTCTTCTACTACACCGAGGACGCGCAGACCAAGCTGCACGACGTCTCGAAGGAGCCCGACACGACGATCAACGTCGTCGGCAAGCAGTGGAGCTGGGACTTCAACTACGTCGACGAGGGCGTCCACGAGGCGGGCCAGATGGCCGAGCTCGACGGCAAGACCGGGGCGGAGGAAAAGCTGCCGACCCTCTACCTGCCCGTCGGTGAGCGCGTCGAGTTCGTCCTCACCTCGCGCGACGTCATCCACTCCTTCTGGGTGCCCGCCTTCCTCGAGAAGATGGACGTCAACCCGGGCCTGGTCAACCGCTTCCAGGTGACCCCCAACCAGACCGGCACCTTCCAGGGCAAGTGCGCCGAGCTGTGCGGCGCCTACCACTCGCAGATGCTCTTCAACGTCAAGGTCGTCGAGCGCGACGAGTACGACGCACACATGGCCGAGCTCAAGGACAAGGGCCAGACCGGCCTGCTCGACAACGGGCTCAACCGTGAAAAGGTCGCCAACCGCGACCAGCACCTCATCGACGACATCGAGGGGAAGAACTGATGTCCACCGCCTCCGGCGCATTCGCCAGGAACACCTCGGAGACCGAGGTCTCCGAGCGCACCATCGCCCGCCGCGAGCGGGCCGGGTCGCAGTTCTTCCGCCACATCACGACGACCGACCACAAGGTCATCGGCAACCTCTACATGATCACCAGCTTCGTGTGGTTCCTCCTCGGAGGACTCATGGCGCTGGTCATCCGCCTCGAGCTGTGGGCCCCCGGCCTGCAGGTGGTGGACAACCCCGAGCAGTTCAACGAGATGTTCACGATGCATGGCACGATCATGCTGCTGCTGTTCGCGACGCCGGCCTTCGCCGCCTTCGCCAACGCGCTCATGCCACTGCAGATCGGTGCACCTGATGTCGCCTTCCCGCGACTGAACATGTTCGCCTACTGGCTCTACCTCTTCGGCGGCATCATCGCGGCCGCCGGTCTCCTCACCCCAGGTGGCGCGGCCTCCTTCGGCTGGACCGCCTACACCCCGCTGTCCGACCCGACCTACAGCCCCGGTCTCGGTGGCGACCTGTGGGTCTGGGGTCTCGCCCTCAGCGGCTTCGGCACCATCCTCGGCGCCGTCAACTTCATCACGACGATCGTGTGCATGCGCGCCCCGGGCATGACGATGTTCCGCATGCCGCTCTTCACGTGGAGCGTGCTGATCACCTCGGTCCTCATCCTCATGGCCTTCCCCATCCTCGCGGCGGCGCTCATCGGCCTGGGTGTCGACCGTCGCTTCGGCGGTCAGATCTTCGACCCGGCCAGCGGCGGCGCGCTGCTGTGGCAGCACCTCTTCTGGTTCTTCGGCCACCCCGAGGTCTACGTCCTGGCGCTGCCCTTCTTCGGCGTGATCTCCGAGATCCTGCCGGTCTTCTCCCGCAAGCCGATCTTCGGCTACAAGAGCCTGGTCTTCGCGACGATCGCCATCGCGGCGCTGTCCGTGTCCGTGTGGGCCCACCACATGTACGGCACCGGCCAGATCTTCCTGCCCTTCTTCGCGATCATGACGATGGCGATCTCGGTGCCCACCGGTGTGAAGTTCTTCAACTGGATCGGCACGATGTGGGGCGGCAAGCTCGAGTTCGCCTCGCCCTTGTACTGGGCGATCGGCTTCCTCGTGACCTTCCTCTTCGGTGGTCTGACGGGTGTCATCATGGCCAGCCCCGCGCTGGACTTCCACATCACCGACACCTACTTCATCGTCGCCCACTTCCACTACGTCCTCTTCGGCACGATCGTCTTCTCCTTCTTCGGCGGCCTGTACTTCTGGTGGCCGAAGCTCACGGGCAAGATGCTCGACGAGCGACTGAGCAAGCTGCAGTTCTGGCTGCTCTTCATCGGCTTCCACACGACCTTCCTCATCCAGCACTGGCTGGGCGTCGAGGGCATGCCGCGCCGCTACGCCGACTACATGCCGGAGGACCGCTTCCAGCTGGCCAACCAGATCTCGACGGTCGGCTCGTTCATCCTCGCCGCGAGCTTCCTGCCCTTCTTCTACAACGTGTGGAAGACGCAGACGAGCGCGCCCAAGGTCGAGGTCGACGACCCCTGGGGCTACGGCAACAGCCTCGAGTGGGCGACCTCCTGCCCGCCGCCGCGGCACAACTTCACGTCGATCCCGCCGATCCGCTCCGAGCGGCCGGTCTTCGACATGAACCACCCCGAGTACGCACCGGCTGCCATCCGGTCGCGCCACGAGCGCGCCGCGGTCGCCGCCACCTCCAACACCGACGGTGAGGGCACCCATGAAGACCGAGGTCAACTTCTTCGCTGGCATCGGCATCTTCTTCGCCGCGGTCGCCGCGTGGTACGGCCTGTGGACCGACTGGTCAGAGCCCGTCGGATGGGTCGCGCTCTTCCTGAGCGCGGGCATGGGCCTGATGATCGCCTTCTTCCTGTGGAACACGGCGCGCAAGCTCCCCGCCCGTCCGGACGACGACGAGGACGGCGAGATCGAGATGGCCGAGGGCCCCTACGGTGCCTTCGCCCCGTACTCCTGGTGGCCGCTGTGGCTCTCGCTCTCGGGCTCGATCATCTTCCTCGGCGTGGCCGTGGGCCTGTGGGTTGCCGCCTTCGGCGTCATCCTCGGCGTCTGGGCCCTCTGCGGCTGGGTCTTCGAGTACTACAAGGGTGAGCACGCCCACTGACCTCAGCGCGTACACTGGCTGAAGGGGCCACGGACCACGGTCCGGCCCCTTCTGTCGTGTGCGGGGCGGAGATCCCGCCCGACACCTGCGTCAAACCTCTGGGGGTGTGTCTGTGCTCGTCGTCCGTCGCCTGCGCCTGATCGCGTGGGCTCTGGTCCTGTCCCTGCTCGTCGCGTCGTGCGCGGGTGGTGGGGACTCGCCCGGTGAGGGCGACGGCGCGTCCGGCGGTTCCTCCTCGAGCTCGACCGCAGCCAAGGACCTGCCGCCGGCCGAGATCAAGGTCAACCCCGCCAAGGGCACGAAGGCCGTCATGCCCGACGACGAGATCAACGTCCAGGTCATGCGGGGCACGCTCACGGACGTCCAGGTGACCGGCGCCGGCCGTGCCGTCGAGGGCGAGATCGACGGGCAGTCGTGGACCTCCACGCAGCGGTTGGCTCCCGACGCCACCTACACCGTGGCGGTGACGGCGGACGGCCCCGAAGGCGGCTCGACGACCCAGAAATCGACCTTCACCACGCACGCCCCGGAGGTGACGGCCACCTACGGCATCGTCTACGACCAGCAGACCGTCGGTGTCGGCATGCCGGTGAGCATCCAGTTCGACTCCGAGGTGACGGACAAGAAGTACCGCACGGCGATCGAAAAGGCCGTCTCGGTCAAGACGACGCCGCAGACCGAGGGCTCGTGGGGGTGGCTCGACAACCGTCAGCTGATGTGGCGGCCCAAGGATTTCTGGGCCCCGGGTACCACGGTGTCGGTCGACGCGCCGCTCACCGGCTTCCAGACCGGCGAGGACAAGTGGGTCGCCGAGGACCGCTCCGGGTCGATGACGATCGGGCGCGAGCAGATGACCCGGGTCGACATCGACAAGCACACGATGACCGTCACCCGAGGCGGCAAGCAGGTCAAGTCCTTCCCGGTGAGCAGCGGCAAGCCGGGCAAGGACACCGAGACCCGCTCCGGGATGAAGGTCGTCATCGGCAAGCAGCGCGAGATGACGATGGACTCGGCGACCGTGGGCATCGACAAGGGCGATCCAGGTTACTACAAGGTCGACACCAACTTCAACGTGCGCGTCACCTGGACGGGGGAGTTCGTGCACTCGGCGCCCTGGTCGGTCGGTGCGCAGGGCAGCAGCAACGTCTCCCACGGGTGCGTCAACGTCGCACCGGCGGGTGCCGAGTGGTTCTACGACAACTCGTTGCCCGGCGACCCGGTCGACTTCACCGGCTCCGAGCGAGAGTTCCAGCCCACCGAGGGCATCGGCGTGTGGCAGTACAGCTACGACGAGTGGCAGGAGCAGAGCGCCACGGCCTGAGTGGCGCCACGCCGTGCGCGACCGTGGCGCTCGGGTCACCCCCAGCCGAGCTCGTGGAGCCGCTCCTCGTCGATCCCGACGTGGTGCCCGGCCTCGTGGACGATCGTGATCGCGATCTCCTCGCGCAGCTCGTCCGCGTCGGCGCACATCCGGGTCAGGGGCCCGCGGAAGAGGATGATCCGGTCCGGGAGCGCACCGGCGGCCCATCCACCATCACGCTCGGTGAGCGGGGTGCCGAGGTAGATGCCCAGCAGGTCGGTCTGCTCCTCGACCGGCCACGACGGGTCGACGTGCTCGGGGCCCGGCTCCTCCTCGACGAAGAAGGCGACGTTGTCGAGCATGGCGAGCAGCTCCTGGGGCACCTCGTCGAGGGCCTCGCCGACGAGCCGCTCGAAGTCCTCCGCGCTGATGGTGACCACCTCAGACCGCCTCGGGGGTGGTGAGGTCAGTGGCCTCAGGCAGGGTGCGAGAGCCCATGGCCGGTGTGCTGCCCCGGCCGGTGACCCGGTGGATGTGGAAGAGGGCGATCCCGAGCAGGAGCAGACCCAGGCTCGTCAGCGCCAGGCGGGCGAGGGAGGTCGCCGCCAAGGGGACGACCACAGCGGTCAGCGTGGCATTGAGGACGAGCATGACGAAGGTCGAGACCGAGGCTGCCGTCCCGCGCGCGTGCGGCACGGTGTCGAGCAGCGTGAGCTGGTAGACGGGCAGCGAGATCCCCGTGCCGAAGGCGATGGCCGTGGGGCCGACGACGGCCCAGGGGAGCGTCGCCGTCGCCGGCAGCATGGCCAGGACCACGCCCAGCAGCGCCCCGGAGAGGGCCACGACCTGACCCCCGACGATGAGCCGCGCACCGCTGACCCGCTCCGCCAGACGGCCGTTGGTGAAGGACCCGAGGACCATGCCGGCGACCATCGGCACGAAGAAGACCCAGAAGTCCTGCTCGCCGAGCCCGAGCAGCGTCACGATGAAGATCGGCGCGGCCCCGATGTAGAGGAACTGCCCGGCGAAGGAGAGGGCCGAGGCTGCTGACAGCAGCTGGAAGCGGGGCATCCGCGCCACCGAGACGACCCCACCGAGGACGGAACGCACGTCGAGGGGTGTCCGCAGGTGGGGCGGGTGGCTCTCCGGGAGGAGGACGAGCACGGTGATCGCGATGATGGCACCGAAGACCGAGAGGAACCAGAAGACGAGCGGCCAGGGCCCGGCGAGCAGGAGCCAGCCACCGATGATCGGGGCGATGGCCGGGCCGATGCCGAAGATCATCGCGATGGTGCTCATCAGTCGTTGGGCCCGAGCCCCTTCGAAGAGGTCGCGCACCACGGTGCGCGAGACGATCGTCCCCGCCCCGGCGGACATCCCCTGCAGGACGCGGAAGGCGAGGAGGACGGGCAGCGAAGGGGAGAGGGCGCACCCGATCGAGGCGAGGGCGTAGACCGCCGCTCCCGTGACCATCACGGTTTGCGGCCGATGGCATCGCTGAGCGGCCCGTGGAAGAGACTCATCAGGGCGAAGGCCCCGAGGTAGGCGCTCACGACGAGCTGCATGGAGGCGTCCGACACCTCGAAGTCCTCACCCATGGACTGGAAGGCGGGGAAGGGGGTGTCGATCGAGAAGGGCCCGAACATCCCGAGCAGGGCGAGCAGCACCGTCGTCACGGCCAGCGGCGCGGTGCGGGGTGGGGCTGCGGAGAGCCGGGATCGGATCATCGGGGTCATCCTCGCACCGGGGGTGACGCTCTTCGTCGGCGGTCTCGCACGCGACACGACGCAGGCCCCGGAGGACAACCTCCGGGGCCTGCGTCGTGAGCGGTGGGGATCAGTGCGTGGAGACCTTGTCCCCGGCCTCGATCGCCTCGTGGCCGTGCTCGTGGTGGGCCGCCTCCAGCTCCGCCGGGGTGACCGGCTGGACGGCCCCGTCGAAGTAGAAGGAGTACAGCCGGGCACGCAGCTTGTTCTTGCGGGCCTTCTTCTTGTCCTCGACGCCGTTGGCGTCGACGGCCGGCTCGAGCTCCAGGGGAGCGACCGCCTCGTGCTGGACGAGGGTCCAGCGCGTGTGCGGGTCGAGCGGCTCGTGGATCTCGTGGAAGTCGCCGGCGGCACCGCGCTGGATGCGCCCGGTCTCCCGCCCGTGCAGGACGAGGTCGCGGTCATGGCGCTGCAGGCTCAGGCAGATCCGCTTCGTCGCCCAGAAGGCGATGACCGGGCCGACGAAGGTCAGCACGCGCAGGATCTGCGTGATGTCGTTGATCGACATGCCGAACTTGATGGCGATGATGTCGTTGCTCGCGGCAAACATCAGCACGCCGTACAGGGTCAGCGCCGCCATGCCGAGCGCGGTGCGGGTCGGGGCGTTGCGCGGGCGGTCGAGCAGGTGGTGCTCGCGCTTGTCACCGGTGACCCAGGCCTCGATGAAGGGGTAGGCGATCATGCCGCCGTAGAAGGCGGGGATGACCATGAGCGCACCGACGATGACCGGCCAGGCCCACGTGAAGCCGAAGGTCTCGAACTCCATGAAGCCGGGCAGCAGGCGCAGCGCGCCGTCGGGGAAGCCCATGTACCAGTCGGGCTGGGCGCCTGCCGTCGTCGCGTTGGGCTCGTAGGGGCCGTGCACCCAGACCGCGTTGATCTGGACCAGCGCGGAGATCAGCGCGATGCCACCGAAGACGATGAAGAAGAAGCCACCGGCCTTGGCCGCGTAGACCGGCATGACGGGGAAGCCGACGACGTTGTCGTTGGTCTTGCCCGGGCCGGGGTACTGGGTGTGCTTCTGCAGCGCGACGAGCACGATGTGCACGGTGAAGAGCGCGATGAGCAGCGCCGGCAGCAGGAGGATGTGCACCGAGTACAGGCGCGGGATGATGTCCTCGCCCGGGAAGGTGCCGCCGAAGAGGCCGTAGCTGAGGTAGCTGCCGATGACCGGAGCGGCGACCATGAAGCCCTGCGCGGCGCGCAGACCCGTACCGGAGAGCAGGTCGTCGGGGAGGGAGTAGCCGGCGAAGCCCTCGACGAGCGCGAGGAGCGACAGGACGCAGCCGATGACCCAGTTGAGCTCACGCGGCTTGCGGAAGGCGCCGGTGAAGAACACGCGGAGCATGTGCACCGACAGGGCCACGATGAAGAGCAGCGCGGACCAGTGGTGGATCTGCCGGATGAGCAGACCGCCCTTGACGTCGAAGGAGATGTCGAGGGTGGACGCGTAGGCGCGGGACATCTCGACGCCCTGGAGCGGCGCGTAGCTGCCCTCGTACGTCGTGTGGCCCATCGACGGGTCGAACCAGAAGGTCAGGAAGACCCCGGTGAGCATGCACACGATCATCGAGTACATGGCGATCTCACCGAGCATGAAGGACCAGTGGTCCGGGAAGACCTTGCGCATGAGGTACCCGACGCCCTTGGCGGCGCCGGTCCGGTCGTCGATCCAGCCGGCGACGCCGCCGACCTTCTTCACGCCGGGGGAGAGGGGCGCCTTGGCCGGTGCGTCATCGGCACGAAGGGCGTCCGCGGGACGGGCGTTGGCGGTCACGATCAACCACGCTCCCAGAAGCTCGGGCCGACCGGTTCCTGGAAGGGCTGGTCAGCGATGAGGTAACCCTCGCTGTCGACGGTGATCTTCAGCTGCGGCAGCGGGTGGCCGGCCGGGCCGAAGATGACCTCGCAGTCATTGGTCACGTCGAAGGTGGACTGGTGGCAGGGGCACAGCAGGTGGTGCGTCGTCTGCTCGTAGAGGCCGACGGGGCAGCCGACGTGGGTGCACACCTTGGAGTAGGCGACGATGCCCTGGTAGCCCCACTCGCGGGCCTTGCGGCCCTTGTCGGTGTCCTGGAAGTCCTTCGGGTCCAGACGCATGAGCAGGACGGAGGCCTTGCTCATCTCGTTGAGCTTGCCGTCGCGCAGGCTCAGCAGGCCCTCGGGCTGGATGTGGAAGACCGAGCCGATGGTGACGTCGCTCGGCTTGATCGGCGTGTCCTCGGGGTCGCGGTGCAGACGCAGCTTCTTGGCGACGTACTTGCCGTCCTTGCCCTTCTCACCGTTCCAGAAGGTGACCGACAGGTCGTTGCGCGGCAGCGGGCCGAGCGAGCCACCGATCTGGACGAGCAGCGGGACGGCGAAGAGGCCCATGGCCGCACCGAAGGTCATCTTCAGCAGCGGACGACGGGTGAGCTGCGAGCTCTCGCCGCCCTCGAGCATCGTGTCGACGAAGCCCTGGCGGTCCTCGTCGCTCGAGCGCATCGGGTGACGCATCTCGACGACCTCGGTGTCGGGCATAGGC
>NZ_ALWX01000069.1 GCF_000297495.1 Janibacter hoylei PVAS-1
CGCTCGCGGAGTTCGGGCGAGGACCSGTGAGCGGCAAGAAGGTCGTCGTCAAGGACGGTCGCTTCGGCCCCTACGTCACCGACGGTGAGACGAATGCCACGCTCCGTCGCGGTGACGAGCCGGAGACGCTGACCGCGGAGCGAGCCTACGAGCTCATCGCCGAGAAGCGGGCCAAGGGCCCCACGACCCGCAAGAAGTCGGCGAAGAAGACCGCGAAGAAGGCGACCAAGAAGACGGCCAAGAAGGCGACGGCGAAGAAGACCGCGGCGAAGAAGGCGAGCGCCAAGAAGTCCTGAAGGGCGTCCGGCCCCTGGTCGCACCCGTTGCCGCCTTCGTTACTCGTGGGTATGGTCCGGGAAACCGCACCGAAGGAGCTGCCCGCATGGACCTGGACCCGTCGACCTTTGCGTCGATGACGCCCGAAGAGTTTGCCCAGACCGCCAAGCAGATGTCCGACAAGGAGGCCTTGGCCCGCTTCTCGGCGATGAGCTCGTAGGCTCGCTCCGCGGTCAGCGTCTCCGGCTCGTCACCGCGACGGAGCGTGGCATTCGTCTCACCGTCGGTGACGTAGGGGCCGAAGCGACCGTCCTTGACGACGACCTTCTTGCCGCTCACCGGGTCCTCGCCGAACTCCGCGAGCGGCGGCTTGGCCGCGGCGCGGCCCCGCTGATTGGGCTGGGCGTAGATCGCGAGCGCTTCCTCGAGGGTCATCGTGAAGAGCTGCTCCTCGGTCTCGATGGAGCGCGAGTCGGTGCCCTTCTTCAGGTACGGGCCGTAGCGGCCGTTCTGCGCGGTGATCGGCACCTCGACGGACTTCTCCGTGCCGTCCTCACCGGTGGTGGTCTCGGTGACCGTGCCGATGGTGCGCGGCAGCGAGAGGAGCTTCAGCGCCTGCTCGAGGTCGACCGTCGAGGGGTCCATGCTCTTGAAGAGCGAGGCCGTGCGCGGCTTGACCTTGGCCTTGCCGCGCTTGGGCTTGTCGTCGGCCGACTCCTCGAGCACCTCGGTGACGTAGGGTCCGTAGCGACCGTTCTTGACGACGACGTCGCGGCCGGTCTCGGGGTCCTGGCCCAGGACCCGACCGTCGTCGGCGGCAGCGGCGAGGAACTCGCGCGCCATCGCTGGCGTGAGCTCGTCGGGCGCCACATCGTCGGTGATCGTCGCCCGCTTGGGCGCCGGCGTCGTGTTCGTCTCGTCGGTCACCTCGCCGGTGGCGGGGTCGACCCCCTTCGGCACGACCTCCTCGACGTACGGGCCGTAGCGACCGACCCGCACGACGATGCCGTCGCCGATGTCGATGGTCGAGATCGCCCGTGCGTCGATGTCACCGAGGTCGGCGACGAGGCTCTGCAGGCCCTCGTTGCCCCCTTCGCTGCCGTAGTAGAAGCGCTGCAGCCAGGCCACGCGCTCGGCGGAGCCGGAGGCGATCTCGTCGAGGTCCTCCTCCATCGACGCCGTGAAGCGGTAGTCGACCAGGCGACCGAAGTGCACCTCCATGAGGCGGGTCACCGCGAAGGCGAGCCATGTCGGGACGAGCGCGCTGCCCTTCTTGCGGACGTAGCCGCGGTCCTGGATGGTGCTGATCGTCGAGGCGTAGGTGGAGGGGCGGCCGATGCCGAGCTCCTCCATCTTCTTCACGAGGGAGGCCTCGGTGTAGCGGGCCGGCGGCGACGTCTCGTGGCCGGAGGGGGTCGCGTCGACGACGTCGACGGTCGCGCCCTCGGCGAGCTTCGGCAGGCGGGCCTCGCCGTCCTTCTTCGCCTCGCGGGGCTCGTCCGTGCCCTCCTCGTAGGCGGCGAGGAAGCCCTTGAAGGTGATGACCGTGCCCGAGGCGGAGTACTCAGCGGCAGAGGCGACCTCGCAGCCACCGAGGTCGGCGGCGAGCTTGATCGTGGCGGTGGAACCCTTGGCGTCGGCCATCTGCGAGGCGATCGTCCGCTTCCAGATCAGCTCGTAGAGCTTGAACTCGTCGCCGCGCAGCTCACCGGCCACCTGGGCCGGGGTGCGGAAGCGGTCACCGGCGGGGCGGATCGCCTCGTGCGCCTCCTGGGCGTTCTTGGCCTTCTTGCCGTAGACGCGCGGCTGCTCCGGCACGAAGTCGGCGCCGTACATGTCCCGGGCCTGCCCACGTGCCGCGGAGATCGCCGAGCCCGACAGGTTGGTGCTGTCGGTACGCATGTAGGTGATGTAGCCGTTCTCGTACAGCTTCTGGGCCACGCCCATGGCCGCCTTGGACCCGAGGCCGAGCTTGCGGCCGGCCTCCTGCTGGAGGGTCGAGGTGGTGAAGGGGGCGTACGGCCGTCGGGTGTAGGGCTTCTCCGTGACGGAGGCGACGGTGACGTCGGCGGCGATCGTCGCCTCGGCGACGGCCGTGGCGGCCCGCTCGTCGAGCTGGCGGGCAGAGCCCTTGAGCGCGCCGGTGTCGTCGAAGTCGGAGCCGGTCGCCACCTTCGTCCCGTCGAGGGAGGCCAGGCGGGCGGCGAAGGGGGCGGAGGTCGAGGAGAAGCTGCCCTCCACGCTCCAGTAGGAGGCGACCTTGAAGGCCATCCGCTCGCGCTCCCGCTCGACGACGATGCGGGTGGCGACGGACTGCACGCGACCGGCGGACAGGCCGGCCTTGACCTTGCGCCACAGGACCGGCGAGACCTCGTACCCGTAGAGACGGTCGAGGATGCGGCGTGACTCCTGCGCGTTGACGAGGTTGATGTCGAGCTCGCGGGTGTCCTCGACGGCCCGCTGGATGGCCTCCTTGGTGATCTCGTGGAAGACCATCCGCTTGACGGGGACCTTGGGCTTGAGCGTCTCGAGGAGGTGCCAGGCGATGGCCTCACCCTCGCGGTCCTCATCGGTGGCGAGGTAGAGGGTGTCGGCGTCCTTGAGCAGGCGCTTGAGCTCGGCGACCTTCTTCTTCTTGTCCGGGTCGACGACGTAGAAGGGCTCGAAGCCCTCCTCGATGTTGATCCCGAAGCGCCCGAAGGGGCCCTTCTTCATCTCGGCGGGCATCTCCGAGGGGGTCGGGATGTCGCGGATGTGACCCACCGATGCCTCGACGGCGAAGTCGGCGCCAAGGTACCCGGCGATCGTCTTGGCCTTGGCGGGTGACTCCACGATGACGAGCTTGCTGGCCATGTGTGCCTCGTTTCCTGATCCCACGTGCAGCGGATTCGTCGCTGCTTCGACGTCGGGCTCTTCTGGCGCCGACCGTACACCGAGCTGGGGACTCCCTTCGCACCCCGGGGGGCGGGCCGACGGTCCGCTTGACAGTTAGTTAAAGATACAAGTAATGTCGTGGCCATGACCTCGACCCCGCCCGTCCTCTTCCTCTCGCACGGCGCTCCCCCGCTCGCCGACGACGCGCGCTGGACCGCCGAGCTGGCCCGCTGGTCCGCCGAGATCGAGCGCCCCAAGGACATCCTCATGGTGTCCGCCCACTGGGAGGACGCCCCCGTCACCGTCAGCCCCAGCCAGCGCAAGGTGCCGCTGACCTACGACTTCCGGGGCTTCCCCGAGCGGTACTACCGGGTGCAGTACGACGCGCCCCTGGCTCCCGACCTCGCCGACGAGGTCTCCGCCCTCCTCAAGCCGAAGGGGGTCGACGTCCAGCGCGACGAGACCCGCGGGCTCGACCACGGCGCCTACGTGCCCCTCGTCGAGATGTACCCCGACGCCGACGTGCCCGTGCTGCAGATGTCGATGCCGACGCTCGACCCGCACGAGCTGCTCGAGCTCGGCCGCGCCCTCGCCCCGCTGCGCGACCAGGGCACGCTCATCGTCGGCTCCGGCTTCACGACGCACAACCTGCGCTGGTTCAACCCGCGGGCCGGTGCCGACTCCACGCCGCCGACCGCGTCGAGCGAGTTCGACCACTGGGCCGCCGAGACCGTCGCCGCAGGCGACGTCGACTCCCTCGCGCGGATGTTCGAGCTCGCCCCCGCCGGCCACGAGGCGCACCCGCGCACCGAGCACTGGGCCCCGCTCTACATCGCGATGGGTGCGGCCGAGGCGTCGGGCGCCAGCGAGCGGCGGACGACCGTCGAGGGCTTCTGGTACGGCCTGTCGAAGCGCTCCTGGCAGTTCAGCTGACCGGGGAGGCTCCCCGTCGTGCTGCCGGCCGCCCGTCGCTAGGCCGTCGTCGGCAGACGCGTCCGGCGCCACGGCCGGCCCACGAAGGGGAGACCCACCCATGACGAGCGTCAGCCACCGCCTTCGCCGCCAGCGCGCCTGGCCCTCGGCCCTGA
>NZ_ALWX01000070.1 GCF_000297495.1 Janibacter hoylei PVAS-1
TTGCCGTCGGCCTCMGCAGCGATCGGGGGCGACACCCTTGGGGGTGGCGCGCCTCGAAGAGCTCGACGACTCGCGGCAGACCCTGCGTGATGTCGTCACCGGCCACACCACCGGTGTGGAAGGTCCGCATCGTCAGCTGGGTACCGGGCTCACCGATCGACTGGGCCGCGATGATGCCGACGGCCTCGCCGATGTCGACGAGCTGACCCGTGGCCAGGCTGCGGCCGTAGCACTTGGCGCACGTACCGACCTTGGACTCGCAGGTGAGCACCGAGCGGATCTTCACCTCGTCGACACCAGCCTTGTACAGCTGGTCGATGACGACGTCACCGAGGTCGGAGCCGGCCTCGGCGAGGACGGAGCCCTCGTGCTCGACCGCCGCCGCGAGGCAGCGACCGTAGACGGTGAACTCGACCTCGTCGTGGATCCGGCGGGTGCCGGTGAGCTCGTCGAACTGCGCGATCGGCATCGTCAGGCCGCGCTCGGTCCCGCAGTCGTCCTCGCGGACGATGACGTCCTGGGAGACGTCGACGAGACGACGCGTCAGGTAGCCGGAGTCGGCGGTACGAAGGGCGGTGTCGGCCAGACCCTTGCGCGCACCGTGGGTCGAGATGAAGAACTCGACGACCGAGAGGCCCTCACGGAAGTTCGTGCGGATCGGGCGCGGGATGATCTCGCCCTTCGGGTTGGCCATGAGGCCACGCATACCGGCGATCTGTCGCAGCTGGAACCAGTTACCACGAGCACCCGAGTTGACCATCCGGAAGATGGGGTTGTCCTTCGGGAAGTTCTCCTGCATCTCTGCGGAGACCTCGTTGGTCGCCTGGGTCCAGATCTCGATCTGCTCCTGACGACGCTCGTCGTCGGTGATCAGACCGCGCTCGTACTGCTTCTGGACCTTCGTCGCCTTCTCCTCGTAGGTCGCGAGGATCTCCGCCTTGCGGGGCGGGGTGACGACGTCGGAGAGCGCGACGGTCGTGCCCGAGCGGGAGGCCCAGTGGTAGCCGGCCTCCTTGAGGGCGTCGAGCGAGGCCGCGACCTGGACCTTGGTGTAGCGCTCGGCGAGGTCGTTGACGATCGTCGACAGGCGCTTGCGGTCCACGGGTTCGTTGACGAAGGGGTAGTCCTCCGGCAGCGTCTCGTTGAAGAGGGCCCGACCCAGGGTGGTCTCGGCGATCCACGTGGCCACACGACCCTGCTCGTCGACCTCGGCACCCTCGGGCAGCTCGTGCCCGACGGGCACGGCGACATCGGTCAGGCGGATGCGGACCGGCGTGCCGATCTTGATCTCGCCGGCGTCGAAGGCCATGCGCGCCTCGGCGGGCGAGGCGAAGGCACGACGGTGCTCGGTCTCGAGAGCCACCTCGGAGGTGAGGTGGAAGAGGCCGATGACCATGTCCTGCGTCGGCATCGTGACGGGGCGGCCGTCAGCCGGCTTGAGGATGTTGTTGCTCGAGAGCATGAGGATCCGGGCCTCGGCCTGGGCCTCCGCGCTCAGCGGCAGGTGGACGGCCATCTGGTCACCGTCGAAGTCCGCGTTGAAGGCAGTGCAGACGAGCGGGTGGATCTGGATGGCCTTGCCCTCGACCAGCTGCGGCTCGAAGGCCTGGATGCCGAGGCGGTGCAGCGTGGGCGCACGGTTGAGCAGCACCGGGTGCTCGGTGATGACCTCTTCGAGGACGTCCCACACGACCGACCGCTGGCGCTCGACCATCCGCTTGGCGGACTTGATGTTCTGCGCGTGGTCGAGGTCGACGAGCCGCTTCATGACGAAGGGCTTGAAGAGCTCGAGCGCCATCGCCTTGGGCAGACCGCACTGGTGCAGCTTCAGCTGCGGGCCGACGACGATGACCGAACGGCCGGAGTAGTCGACGCGCTTGCCGAGGAGGTTCTGACGGAAACGACCCTGCTTGCCCTTGAGCATGTCGGACAGGGACTTCAGCGGCCGGTTGCCCGGGCCGGTGACCGCACGACCGCGACGACCGTTGTCGAAGAGGTTGTCGACGGCCTCCTGCAGCATCCGCTTCTCGTTGTTGACGATGATCTCGGGCGCGCCGAGGTCGAGCAGTCGCTTGAGGCGGTTGTTGCGGTTGATGACGCGGCGGTACAGGTCGTTGAGGTCGGAGGTCGCGAAGCGACCACCGTCGAGCTGGACCATCGGGCGCAGGTCCGGCGGGATGACCGGGACGGCGTCCAGGACCATGCCCGCGGGCTTGTTGTCGGTGGTGAGGAAGGCGGTGACGACCTTGAGGCGCTTGAGGGCGCGGGTCTTCTTCTGCCCCTTGCCGGTCGCGATGATCTCGCGCAGCTTGTCGGCCTCGGCCTCGAGGTCGAAGGTCTCCAGGCGCTTCTGGATGGCCGCGGCGCCCATGCCGCCCTCGAAGTACAGACCGAAGCGGTCACGCATCTCGCGGTAGAGGACCTCGTCGCCCTCGAGGTCCTGGACCTTGAGGTTCTTGAAGCGGTCCCAGACCTGGGCGAGGCGCTCGACCTGCTGGTCGGCCCGCTTGCGGATCTGGTTCATCTCGCGCTCGGCGGAGTCGCGGACCTTGCGCTTGGCGTCGGACTTTGCGCCCTCGGCCTCGAGCTCGGCGATGTCCTTCTCGAGCTTCTGCGCGCGGGTCTCGACGTCCGCGTCGCGGCGGTTCTCGAGCTCCTTCTTCTCGGCCTCGATCTGCGCCTCGAGCGAGGGCAGGTCGGTGTGCCGCTGGTCCTCGTCGACGCTCGTGATCATGTAGGCGGCGAAGTAGATGACCTTCTCGAGGTCCTTCGGCGCCAGGTCGAGCAGGTACCCGAGGCGCGAGGGGACGCCCTTGAAGTACCAGATGTGGGTGACGGGTGCGGCCAGCTCGATGTGGCCCATGCGCTCACGACGCACGCCGGCGCGGGTCACCTCGACGCCGCAGCGCTCGCAGATGATGCCCTTGAAGCGCACGCGCTTGTACTTGCCGCAGGAGCACTCCCAGTCCCGGGTGGGGCCGAAGATGCGCTCGCAGAAGAGGCCCTCCTTCTCGGGCTTGAGGGTGCGGTAGTTGATGGTCTCGGGCTTCTTGACCTCGCCGTGGCTCCAGTTGCGGATGTCCTCCGCGGTGGCCAGGCCGATGCGCAGCTCGTCGAAGAAGTTGACGTCCAGCACTTCGTGCTTCCTTCTCTCGTTGTCGAGGATGACTCGATAAGTTCTGTGGCCCGTGCGACGCGGACGCCGCGTGGGCTGATGGAGGGGCCGCTGCCGGGGCGCGGTCCGTCAGGACCGCGCCCCCGAGCGGTTAGACCTCCTCGACGCTGCTCGGCTCGCGCCGGGACAGATCGATGCCGAGCTCTTCCGCGGCGCGGAAGACATCGTCCTCGTTGTCGCGCATCTCGATGGTGCCGCCCTCGGAGTTGAGGACCTCCACGTTGAGGCAGAGGGACTGCATCTCCTTGATGAGCACCTTGAAGGACTCCGGGATCCCGGGCTCCGGGATGTTGTCGCCCTTGACGATGGCCTCGTACACCTTGACGCGACCGGTCACGTCGTCGGACTTGATCGTCAGCAGCTCCTGCAGCGCGTAGGAGGCGCCGTAGGCCTCGAGGGCCCACACCTCCATCTCGCCGAAGCGCTGGCCACCGAACTGGGCCTTACCACCGAGCGGCTGCTGGGTGATCATCGAGTACGGCCCCGTGCTGCGGGCGTGGATCTTGTCGTCCACGAGGTGGTGCAGCTTGAGGATGTACATGTAGCCGACGGACACCGGGGCCGGGTACGGGTCACCGGTGCGGCCGTCGAAGAGGTTGGCCTTGCCGCTCTGGTCGATGAGACGCACACCGTCGCGGGTGGGCGTCGTCGAGTCGAGCAGACCGGCGATCTCGTGCTCGTCGGCACCGTCGAAGACGGGGCTGGCGACACGGGTGTCGGCCGGGGCCTCGCGCGCGTCCTCGGGGATCATCGCGGCCCAGTCGGGGTTGCCCTCGATCTTCCAGCCGCGGCTGGCGGCCCAGCCCAGGTGCAGCTCCATGATCTGGCCGATGTTCATTCGACCGGGGACACCGAGCGGGTTGAGCACGACGTCGACCGGCGTGCCGTCCTCGAGGAAGGGCATGTCCTCCACGGGGAGGATCTTGGAGATGACGCCCTTGTTGCCGTGGCGGCCGGCGAGCTTGTCACCATCGGTGATCTTGCGCTTGTTGGCCACGTAGACGCGCACCAGCTGGTTGACGCCCGGGGGCAGCTCGTCGCCCTCGTCCTTGTCGAAGACCTTGACGCCGATGACCGTGCCGGTCTCGCCGTGGGGGACCTTCATGGAGGTGTCGCGGACCTCGCGGGCCTTCTCGCCGAAGATGGCGCGCAGCAGGCGCTCCTCCGGGGTCAGCTCGGTCTCGCCCTTCGGCGTGACCTTGCCGACGAGCAGGTCGCCGTCGCGGACCTCGGCACCGATGCGGATGATCCCGCGCTCGTCGAGGTCGGCGAGGACCTCCTCGGAGACGTTGGGGATGTCGCGGGTGATCTCCTCCGGGCCGAGCTTGGTGTCGCGGGCGTCGACCTCGTGCTCCTCGATGTGGATCGAGGAGAGGACGTCGTCCTGCACCAGACGCTGGCTGAGGATGATGGCGTCCTCGTAGTTGTAGCCCTCCCACGGCATGAAGGCCACGAGCAGGTTGCGCCCGAGGGCCATCTCGCCACCGTCGGTCGCGGGACCGTCGGCGATCAGCTGGCCGGCCTCGACGCGGTCACCCTCGGAGACCATGACGCGCTGGTTGTAGCTGTTGCCCTGGTTGGACCGGGAGAACTTCATCATCTTGTAGGTCTTGCTGCCGCCCTCGTCCTGCAGGACGGTGACGAGGTCAGCGGAGACCTCGGTGACGACGCCGGCCTTGTCGGCGCGGACCACGTCACCCGAGTCGAGGGCGGCGCGGTGCTCCATGCCGGTGCCGACGTAGGGGGCCTCGGCCTGGACGAGCGGCACGGCCTGGCGCTGCATGTTGGCGCCCATGAGCGCACGGTTGGCGTCGTCGTGCTCGAGGAAGGGGATCATCGCGGTCGCGGCGGAGACCATCTGGCGCGGCGAGACGTCCATGTAGTCGACGTCCTCGGCCGGGATCTGGTCGACCTCGCCACCCTTGGTGCGGGCGAGGACCCGCTCCTCGGCGAAGGTACCGTCGTCGGCGAGGACGGCGTTCGCCTGGGCGACGATGACCTTGTCCTCCTCGTCCGCGGAGATGTAGACGATCTCGTCGGTGACCCGACCGTCGACGACCTTGCGGTACGGCGTCTCGATGAAGCCGAAGGGGTTGATCCGCCCGTAGCTCGCGAGCGAGCCGATGAGACCGATGTTGGGACCCTCAGGGGTCTCGATCGGGCACATGCGGCCGTAGTGCGACGGGTGGACGTCACGGACCTCCATCTGCGCGCGGTCACGGGAGATACCGCCCGGGCCCAGCGCGTTGAGGCGACGCTTGTGCGTCAGCCCCGACAGCGGGTTGTTCTGGTCCATGAACTGCGACAGCTGGCTGGTGCCGAAGAACTCCTTGATGGAGGCGACGACCGGCCGGATGTTGATCAGGGTCTGCGGCGTGATGGCCTCGACGTCCTGGGTCGTCATCCGCTCGCGGACGACGCGCTCCATGCGGGAGAGACCGGTGCGCACCTGGTTCTGGATGAGCTCACCGACGCTGCGGACACGACGGTTGCCGAAGTGGTCGATGTCGTCGGTCTCGACCGGCACCTCGAAGGGCTCGCCGTCGCGCGTCCCCGGGAGGGTCGGCTGGTCGGCGTGCAGCGCGACGAGGTACTTGAGGGTCGCGACGATGTCCTCGAGCGTGAGCACCGAGGAGTCGAGGTCGGCCTCGAGGCCCAGCTTGCGGTTGATCTTGTAGCGACCGACCTTGGCCAGGTCGTAGCGCTTGGAGTTGAAGTAGAGGTTGTCGAGCAGGTTCTGCGCGGCCTCACGGGTCGGCGGCTCGCCGGGGCGCAGCTTGCGGTAGATGTCGAGCAGCGCGGCGTCCTGGTCCTCGACCGTGTCCTTCTCGAGGGTGGCGCGCATCGACTCGTACTCGCCGAACTCCTCGAGGATCTCGGCGGAGGTCATGCCGAGGGCCTTGAGCAGGACCGTGACGGACTGCTTGCGCTTGCGGTCGACACGCACACCGACGAGGTCGCGCTTGTCGATCTCGAACTCGAGCCAGGCACCGCGGCTCGGGATGACCTTGGTCGAGTAGATGTCCTTGTCGGACGTCTTGTCCGGGGTGCGCTCGAAGTAGACGCCCGGGCTGCGCACGAGCTGCGAGACGACGACGCGCTCGGTGCCGTTGATGATGAAGGTGCCGCGCTCGGTCATGAGCGGGAAGTCGCCCATGAAGACCGTCTGGCTCTTGATCTCGCCGGTCTCGGCGTTCATGAACTCGGCGGTGACGAAGAGGGGCGCGGAGTAGGTCTGGTCGCGCTCCTTGCACTCGTCGACGGAGTACTTCGGCTCCTCGAAGCGGCTCTCGCGGAAGGAGAGGCTCATCGAGCCGGAGAAGTCCTCGATCGGGGAGATCTCCTCGAAGATCTCCTCCAGACCGGGGTGCTCGGGGACGTCACGTCGACCGGCGTCCAGAGCGGCAGCGACGCGCTCCTGCCACTTCTCGTTGCCGAGGAGCCAGTCGAAGCTCTCGGTCTGCAGGGCCAGGAGGTCCGGGACCTCCAGCGGCTCGCGGATCTTCGCGAAGGACAGACGGCCACTAGCCGTCCGTGCGGTGGACATCGGGGAAGCGGTGCGCGAGGCAGCCAAGGATGGATCCTTCCACGGGCCTTGAGGGTCGGGCGGCGCCACAGGGCTCCCGATCGGACCCAGACGACCCGCTCACGACACCTCCGCGAGGAGGGAATTCGAGCGTTCCGACGGAGCCACGACAGGACTAAGGCAGCGCAAAGCGACAGCATAATGCAGGGACACACGGCTGTCCAACCCGGTCGAGCCGACGGCTCGACGGTGGTCAGGGCGTCACACCCACCAGATCGGTGGCGGCGCCGGATCATTCGACGCCATGAGGATGGATCACCGAAGAGGTCACGTCAAGGCGCGTCCCCGGCGGGTCGCCAGACGGACACCGCCCCGCGGGCCCGGACGGCCCCCGGCCGACCCCCTTCGCCCTCCCCCCTAGGCTGGGGTCATGGACCTGCGCTCCGCCCGCCGTCGCCGCCGGCGCAGCGAGGTGCGCCGACTCGTGCGGCGTTCCGTCGCAGCGGCGCTCGCGACCCAGCTGGCCACGGTCGGCGGCCTGCTCGTCTTCGACTCGCTGCGTCGCAAGGACCGCCCGGACCAGGAGTTCCCGCACCGCCCCGGCGCCCCGGTGCCGGTCGACGGCGGCGACGTACGGATCTACACCTTCGGCGAGCACCTCTTCGAGGACATGCTCGCCGACATCGAGGCCGCGACCTCGCGGATCTACTTCGAGACCTACATCTGGAAGTCCGATGCCGTCGGTCGGCGCTTCCGCCAAGCCCTCGTCGACGCCCACGAGCGCGGCGTCGAGGTCTACGTCGTCTTCGACACCTTCGCCAACCTCGTCGTGCCGCAGGAGTTCTACCGCGGCCTGCCTGAGGGCATCCACGTCAAGCGCCACCCGCTCGTGACCGGAGGCGCGAAGTTCTTCTTCCCCAGCCACTGGGGGCGCAACCACCGCAAGCTGCTCGTCGTCGACAGCACCGCCGCCTACGTCGGCGGCTACAACATCGGCCAGGACTACGCCAACCGCTGGCGCGACACCCACGCACGCTTCGCCGGGGACATGGTCGTCGAGCTCGAAAACGCCTTCGTCGACTACTGGAACCACTACGGCGGCACGCCACCGCTCCCCCAGCCGGCGCGGCGCACGTGGAGCCGCGAGATGCGGGTCCACCGCAACCTGCCGGCCGACATGGTCTACCCGATCCGCAACATGTACCTCGAGGCGATCGACCGCGCCAACACCCGGGTCTGGCTGACGACCGCCTACCTCATCCCCGACGACGCCTTCGTCCGCAGCCTCGTCCAGGCCGCCGAGCGAGGCGTCGACGTGCGCCTCATCGTCCCCCACTTCAGCAACCACATCGTCGCCGACTGGCTCAGCCGGGTGACCTACGAGCGCCTCCTGAGCGGTGGGGTGCGGCTGCTCCGCTTCGAAAACGCCATGGTCCACGCCAAGACCGCGACCATCGACGGCATCTGGTCGACCATCGGCACCGCCAACATCGACCGGCTGAGCCTGGCCGGCAACTACGAGGTCAACATGGAGATCCTCGACTCCGACGTCGCCCGCCGGATGGAGGAGATCTTCGACCTCGACTCCGGCAACTGCACCGAGCTGACGCTCGACGAGTGGACCCGACGGCCCCTCATCGCCCGCGTCACCGAGGGTATCCTCTCCCCCTGGCGACCGCTGCTCTGACCCTTCGAGACAGACGAAGGGCGGGCCGCACCAGCTGGTGCGACCCGCCCGTCGGCAGATCAGTGCTCGTCAGTGACGAGCCGAGATCACTTGAGCTCGACGGTGGCGCCGGCGCCCTCGAGGGCCTCCTTGGCCTTCTCCGCGGCGTCCTTGTCGACCTTCTCGAGGACGGGCTTGGGGGCGCCGTCGACGAGGTCCTTGGCCTCCTTGAGGCCGAGGCTCGTGAGCGCGCGGACCTCCTTGATGACCTGGATCTTCTTGTCGCCGGCCGCGGCGAGGATGACGTCGAACTCGTCCTGCTCGGCGGCGGCGTCGCCACCGGCGTCGCCACCGGCGGCCGGGGCGGCACCCGCGACGGCAACCGGGGCCGCGGCGGTGACCTCGAAGGTCTCCTCGAACTGCTTCACGAACTCGGAGAGCTCGATGAGGGTCATCTCCTTGAAGGCCTCAAGGAGCTCGTCGGTGCTGAGCTTCGCCATGATGGGCGTCCTTTCTGATCAAACGTGTGTGCCGTGAGTGGCGGGGATGTACTGCTGGCTCGAGGCAGGTGCCTCAGGCCTCGTCGCCACCCTCGGGGGTGGTCTCGGTGGTGTCCGCAGCAGGAGCGTCGGTCGTGACCGGGCCCTGCTCCTCGACCTTCGCCCGCAGCGCGTCGACGACGCGAGCCGTCTGCGCGAGCGGCGCGTTGAAGAGGTACGCGGCCTGGGTGAGCTGGGCCTTCATGGCGCCAGCAAGCTTGCCCAGGAGAACCTCGCGCGACTCCAGCTTCGCGAGCTTCTCGATGTCCTCCGCGGTGAGGGGGTTCCCGTCGAGGAGCCCACCCTTGATCACCAGGAGGGGGTTGTCCTTGGCGAAGTCACGCAGACCCTTCGCGGCCTCGACGGGGTCGCCCTCGACGAAGGCGATCGCGTTCGGCCCGACGAGCTGGCCCTCGAAGGCGGCCTCGACGCCCGCCTCCTTGGCAGCGCGCTCGGTCAGCGTGTTCTTCACCACGGAGTAGGTGGCGTTGCCACGGAGCTTGCCGCGCAGCTCACCGAGCTGCGCCACGGTCAGACCGCGGTACTCCGTGATGACGGCCGCGGTCGACGTGCGGAACTTCTCCGCCATGTCGGCAATGACGGCGTCCTTCTCGGCGTTCGCCATGCGGGCCTCCCTTCTCGTGTGGTGCCACCGGGGCCCGGGACGAGAAAAGGAGCCCCGGCGCAGGCACGGGACTCCTCAGGGCACCCACGAGTGGATGCTGCGGTGTCGGCCTGCGCGGGTCGCCCGCTCTCGCGGAACCTTCAGCCATCCCAGAGGGACGGCAACCGGCGGTCAATGGTCGTGGACCAGCGTACGGCAGGCCGGCCGGTGGTCCAAATCGCATGACGAAGGGGGCGTCCCCCTCGCCTTCGGTTCACATGGTCCTCGCAACACCTCGATCTGAGGAGTTGCGAGGACCATGGTCGTTTCGAGGGGAAGACGCTCGCCTGTTGTGGTCACGCCGGCGGTTGTCGCGCGGGTCGTGGCGGTGTTCGACGAGTCAGGCTCTGTGGGCGCGGCTGCCAGGGCCGTGGGGTGCTCGCATTCGACCGCGCGGCGGGTGCTGGTCGCGGCCGGGCGCTTCCCGGCACGGCCGCAGCCGTTGGGCAAGCCTCAGCAGCGTGCCGAGTTCGACGCGTTGATCGCTGCGGGGATGCATCACGCTCGGGCAGCAGTCCGGGTCGGGGTGACAACTCAGACCGGTCGGTACTGGATGCC
>NZ_ALWX01000071.1 GCF_000297495.1 Janibacter hoylei PVAS-1
TGCGGGGGGTGGGCGCTGCGGCGGGTGCGGGGGGTGGGCGCTGCGACCGGTGTCCACTCGGCCGGGGTCTCGGCCTCGGCGACGAGGCTGGCGCGCAGCCGGGCGAGGTCGTTGCCGACGCGGTACATCCGGGTCATCGCGTCGGCGAAGTCGTCCTCGATCGCGCGGACCCGGTCGGCGGGGGTTCCTGACGTGCTCATGCCCCCAGTGTGCTGGGACCAGCACACCGGGGGCATGAGTTCGGCTACTCAGCGCCGCCTTCAGACGCCACACCCGAAGGCGGGGGTAGCACCCCTGTGGGAGCCGGAGGAAGTCGGTGTCCACGTCGGGGGAGGAGACGATCGTGACCGTTGCTTCCCTTGTCCTGTGCTCCTGAGCCCATCCTGCGACACCCGTCTTGGACGCCGCTGGCATCGACCTGTGAGTCGGCTGAGCCTGCTCAGCCCTGGGCGGTCGGGGCGGTGCCGAGGGTGGCGGTGACCTGCTCCTCCCGGCCGTCGCGGACGACGGTCAGCTCGACCTGGGTGTCGATGCGGCGGGCGTGGACGAGCCCGACGAGCGACTCGGCCGAGGTGACCGGGCTGTCGTCGACCCCGACGACGAGGTCGCCCTCGCGCAGACCGGCGTCCTCGGCCGGGCTGCCCGAGGTCACGCTGCGGATCTCGGCGCCGGACCGGGTGGCAGACCCGACGGTGGCCGTGCCGTCGGTCGGGGTGACGCCGAGGAAGGCGTGCTGCGCCGTGCCGTCCTCGATGAGCTGCTCGGCGATCCACTGGGCCTCGTCGACGGGGATGGCGAAGCCGATGCCGATGCTCCCCGACTGCCCCTCGGACCCGCCGAGGGTGGCGATCGACGAGTTGATGCCGACGAGGCGGCCGGAGGCGTCGACGAGGGCCCCGCCGGAGTTGCCGGGGTTGACGGCCGCCGAGGTCTGGATCGCGGAGGTCACCACGGGCGTGGAGCTGGACTGTTGCTGCGGGCCGAAGGGAGAGCCCTGCTGCTCCTGCTCGTCGGCCGAGCTCGTCGTCACCGGTCGGTCGAGGGCGCTGACGATGCCGGTGGTCACGGTCCCGGAGAGGCCGAGCGGGTTGCCCACCGCCATGACGGGGTCACCGACCTGCAGCTGCTGCGACGAGCCGATGGTGATCGGGCGCAGGTCGTCCGGAGGGTCAGTGAGGCTGACGACGGCCAGGTCGGTCGACGCGTCCTCGCCGGCGATCGTCGCGGCATAGGTCTTGCCGTCGGAGAGGGTCACGGTGATCTTGGCGTCGTCGCCGGCGCCGCTCACGACGTGGTGGTTGGTGAGCACGTGGCCGGAGTCGTCGATGACGACCCCAGAGCCCTGGCCGCCGGAGCCGTTGCCCTCGACGGTGATCGACACGACGCTCGGGGAGACGGCCGCGGTCACGGCATTCCAGTCCGGGTTGGTCTTGGCGGCGCTGCTCACCGGCACGACGCTCGCACCGGAGCCGACCGCGGTGCTGCTTGCCGCCGACGTGGTACCGGTCGGGCCGGGGTCGGTGAGGGAGATGACGCCCCACGTGCCGCCGGAGGCCAGGACAGCGGAGAGCAGACCGACGGCGGTCATCTCCCCGATGCGCCGACCCCGGCGCCGGCGCAGACGCGGCGGGGGGAGGCGTCGACAGGGCGGTCGCATAGGTCGGGTACGGCGCAGTCGGGTGGTCCATCGAGTGCTCCTTGTCGAGGCTGTGTGACCCACACTGCTCCGTCAACTTCGGGCCCGGCTCGGTGTTGCCTGTCAGCTGGCTGTGACGATCACACGCGGGCGGGGCGCTCGGGGGTCGTCCCGGGCAGCTCGACGCGGAAGGTCGCTCCGCCTCCGGGTGTCTCGAGGACCCGGACCCGGCCCTGGTGCTGCCCGACGATCGCCGCGACGATGGCCAGGCCGAGGCCGCTGCCCCCGCGTGCCCGGGAGCGCGCCTTGTCGACCCGGAAGAAGCGCTCGAAGACCCGCTCGGCGACGTCGGGTTCGATGCCCGCACCGTGGTCGCGGACCTCGACGACCGCCCGGTCGCCGACCTGCCCGGTGCGCACCTCGACGAGCACGTCGTCGGCCGTGTGCATGAGGGCGTTGCCGATGAGGTTGCTGAGCACCTGACGCAGTCGGCTGTCGTCGCCGCGCAGCACGACGGGGCTGAGCTCGCCGTCGAGACCGACGAGCTGGACCCGGCGGTGCGGGGCCCGGGCACGGGCGTCGTGCACGGTCTCGGCGGCGAGGACGACGAGGTCGACGTCGGTGAGCTCGAGGGGGGCGTTGGTCGTCGAGGCGGGCGAGCAGTAGCAGGTCGTCGACCAGCCCGGTCATGCGGGAGGCCTCGCCCTCGATGCGGTCCATCGCCTGGGCCGTGTGCTCGGGGCCCTGCACGGCCCCTTGCCGGTAGAGCTCGGCGTAGCCGCGGACGGTCGCCAGCGGGGTGCGCAGCTCGTGGCTGGCGTCGGCGACGAACTGCCGCATCCGCGTCTCGGACGCCTCCTGGAGGGCGAAGCTGCGCTCGACCTGACCGAGCATCGCGTTGAGCGAGTCGCTGAGGCTCGCGACCTCGTCGTGGCTGTGGCGGACCGGCACCCGTCGCGTCAGGTCGCCGGCCGCGATGCCGGCGGCGGTGTCCTCGATGCGACGAAGGGGGCGGAAGGCCCGGCGGGTGGCGAACCAGCCGAGGACGCCGCAGGTGACGAGGGCGGCCAGGCCGAGGCTCGTCGTGACGATGGCGAAGCGGCTGATGATCTTGTTGACCCCCGTCATCGGCATGCCGACGGCGAACGTCGAGTTGTCGGGGGTCGTGTAGTGGCCGGCGATGAAGCGCCACCGGGTCGTGCCGTCGATGGAGGAGACGGTGAAGGGCTGCCCGCTGCGGACCCGGGGGTCGTCGAGGCTGAGCACGGGCACGTCGGGCCGGGAGGCCTCCCCGGTCGGGAAGCGGTACTGCCAGGCGGAGCCGTCGGAGGGCTGACGCACGAAGAAGAAGTTGGTCGGGCCGGTGCGCAGGTCCTGGCTGTAGAAGTCGTCGTTGCTCTCCCCGCCGATCGTCACGGCGGAGGTGTCCTCGGCGATGGGGACGGCGACCGCTCGCAGCTGGTCGTCGACATTGGCCTTGAGGTCACGCTGGACGAGCCACGCGGTCGCCAGCGAGGTCGCCATCAGCGCCGCGAGCAGCAGGACGAGCAGGATGGTGACGAGCCGCCAGGTGAGCGGCATCGCCTCGAGCTTGCGGACGACGGGTGCGGTGACCCGCTCCAGGCTCATCGGGGACTCACTCCGGAGGCAGGCGCAGCACGTAGCCGAAGCCGCGCTTGGTGTGGATGAGCGGGGGCAGTCCCTCGGTGTCGATCTTGCGGCGCAGGTAGGAGATGTAGGACTCGACGATGCCCATCTCGCCGCGGAAGTCGTAGTCCCACACGTGGTCGAGGATCTGCGCCTTGGACAGCACGCGGTTGGGATTGAGCATGAGATAGCGCAGGAGCTTGAACTCCGTGGGCGAGACGTCGATCGAGCGGCCGGCGCGGCGCACCTCGTGGGCCTCGTCGTCGAGCTCGAGGTCGGCGAACTGCAGGACGGCGTCGGCGGAGGGCACGTCCTGGGTGCGTCGCAGGATGACGCGGATGCGCGCGATGACTTCCTCGAGGGAGAAGGGCTTGGTGACGTAGTCGTCGCCCCCGACGGTCAGGCCCTTGATCTTGTCGTCGAGCGAGTCGCGGGCGGTGAGGAAGAGGATCGGCTGGTGCCGCTCGGTGGCCCGCAGGCGAGAGGCGACCTCGAAGCCGTCGATGTCGGGGAGCATGACGTCGAGGACGATGAGGTCGGGCTCCATGCGGTGCACGGCGTCGATGGCGCTCTCCCCGTCGCCCGCGACCTCGACCTCGAAACCCGCGAAGCGCAGGGAGGTCGCGAGCAGCTCGCGGATGTTGGGCTCGTCCTCGACGACGAGCAGGTGGGGGCTCGTCTCGGCAGAGGTGGTGTGCGTGCTCACCCTTCGAGTGTGCGCCCGTTGTCTGGGTGTGGGCTGGACGTCTGCTGGGCGGCGTGCCCATGACGTGGGTCACGGAGTGACAACGAAGGGGGTGGTCGGGGGGCCCACGCCCCCCCTTCGGCCGTCTCTTTTGGTCGGGTGGAGGCGATCGGAGGATCGGGACGGACCCGGGGAAGACCTCCGACGGGGAGGAACTCGTGCGTCACACTCGAACTCTGGCCGGGACGGCCGCTCTCACCCTCGCCCTGGCCCTCGCGGCCTGCGGCGACTCCGGATCGGACAGCTCGTCCGGCGACAAGTTGGCCGAGCTGCAGGAGAAGGGGACGATCACCGTCGCCTTCGCCGGCGAGGAGCCCTACTCCTTCGAGGAGGACGGGGAGCTCACCGGCGCGACGATCGCCCTGCACAAGAAGGTCTTCAAGGAGATGGGCATCGACGAGGTCAAGGGCGTCAAGACCGAGTGGGGTGCCCTCATCCCCGGCCTGAAGGCCGGCCGCTACGACGCGATCTCGGCGGGCATGTCGATCCTGCCCGACCGGTGCAAGGAGGCAGACTTCGGCGACCCGGAGATCGTCTACACGACGGCGCTCATGGTGCCCGAGGGCAACCCCAAGAACCTCAAGACGCTCGACGACGTCAAGAAGTCCGGCGCAAAGCTCACCACCATGAGCGGTGCCATCGAGTCGGACTACGCCAAGGCGCTCGACATCAAGGCCACCCAGGTCAAGAGTCCGCAGGACGGCATGGAGGCGGTCACCCGGGGCCGCAGTGACGTCTTCGCCCTGACCGGCATCTCGCTGCGGACCATGGACGAGAAGAACCCCGACGCGAAGGTCGAGGTGACTGAACCCTTCGTCGCCGTCGTCGACGGCAAGGAGCAGGTCGGCGCCGGCGCCACGGTCTTCAAGAAGGGCGACGACACCCTCCGTGAGGCCTACAACAAGGAGCTGGCCAAGATCACCGGCGACGAGAAGGCCTACACGGACGTCATCGGCGAGTTCGGCT
Source organism: Janibacter hoylei PVAS-1 (assembly GCF_000297495.1). Taxonomy (GTDB): domain Bacteria; phylum Actinomycetota; class Actinomycetes; order Actinomycetales; family Dermatophilaceae; genus Janibacter; species Janibacter hoylei. The sequence goes on from NZ_ALWX01000071.1 coordinate 4,995, forward strand.
TCACGGACGCTGAGCGGCCCAAGGGCGACCTGACGACCGAGCAGCTCTGCAAGGGCGAGCTGCCGGACGCGGAGTGACCGACCGGATCGAGGACCTCCAGGACGCCCTGCCCAGGATCATCGAGGGCGTGCTGGTCACGCTCCAGCTGACCCTCGGCGGGGCCCTGGTGGCCTTCCTCGTGTCCGTCGTCCTCGGGCTGGTGAGCATCAGCCCGGTCGCTCCGCTGCGCTGGCTGGCCGCCGTCGTCGTCGAGTTCTTCCGCGGCACCTCGCTCGTCGTCCAGCTCTTCTGGCTGTACTACGTCATGCCGCTCTTCGGCGTGAGCATGGACGCCGTGCTCACCGGCGTCATCGCGCTCGGCCTCAACTACGGCGCCTACGGGGCGGAGATCGTGCGGGGCTCGATCAATGCCGTCGACCGCGGCCAGTGGGAGGGCGCCACCGCGCTCAACATGTCGCCCCTGACCCGCATGCGACGGATCATCTGGCCGCAGGCCTGGGTGCTCATGCTCTCGGGCTACAACAACCTGCTCGTCATGCTCATCAAGGGCACCGCCGTGGCGCTCTTCATCGGGCTGCAGGACCTCACCTACGAGATCGACGAGCTGCGCGCGTCGACCGGCGACACGATCCTCGCCTTCGGCGTCGGGCTCGTCATCTACTACCTCATCGCGCTCGTCTTCTCCCAGGCCCTGCGTCACCTGGAGAAGCGCGCCCGTCGCCGCCTGGGCCTCCCGGTCCGCGGCGCACACGCCGGTGCGGGGGTGGCTCTGTGATGACATCTCCCACGATGGTCCCCGCCATCACCTTCGAGGAGTTCTGGAGCTGGGAGGCGGCCGCCGAGATGCTCCCGGAGCTGCTCTCGGCCTTCGTCCGAGCCACCCTGCTCATCACCGTGGTCGGCACGGCCGTTGCCGTCGTCGTCGGGCTGCTGCTCGCCGTCGCCACACAGTCCCTCCCGCGGGCACTCGCGGCCGGACTGCGCTGGGTCATGGACGTCGTGCGCATGACCCCGCTCATCATCCAGCTGATGTTCGTCAGCTACCTCGTCCCGGTCAGCTGGGACCTGCTGTGGGTCGGCACAGCCGTCATCGGGCTGCACTACGCGACCTACATGGCCGAGTCGTACATCGCCGGCATCGCCTCCGTCGACAGGGGCCAGTGGGAGGCTGCGCGTGCGCTCAGCCTGCCGCTCGGTCGCACCTGGCGCGCGATCGTCCTGCCGCAGGCCCTGCGCGCGACCCTGCCCGCGCTCGGCAACTGGACGATCTCGATGTTCAAGGACACGCCCTATCTCTTCGCGATCTCCGTGCTCGAGATGGTCACCGTCGCCCAGCAGGCCGGCGACTCCACGTTCCGGTACAACGAGGCCTTCACCATCGCGGGCCTGATCTTCCTCGTCGCGAGCCTCGTCACCGCCTTCGCCGTCCGCAGATTGGAAAAAGCTCTTGTCTACTGACCAGACCGGGGGGATGCCCCCTTCGCCGGGCCAGCCCGTCATCCGCTTCGAGGACGTCGAGAAGTCCTTCGGTGACCACACCGTCCTGTCCGGGCTGAACTTCGACGTCGCCCAGGGCGAGCGGGTCACGCTCATCGGCCCGAGCGGGTCGGGCAAGACGACGATCCTCCGCCTCGTCATGACGCTCGAGGAGCTGACCGGTGGCTACATCTGGATCGACGGCCAGCCGCTGACCCACGACCGGCGCGACGGCCGACGGATCCGCCTGCGCGAGAAGGAGGTCGCCGCCACCCGCCGCAAGATCGGCATGGTCTTCCAGCACTTCAACCTCTTCCCCAACATGTCGGTCATCGACAACGTCACCGAGGCGCCCGTGCACGTCCTCGGGCGGAGCAAGGAGGAGGCGCGCGAGCGCGGTCTCGCCCTGCTCGACCAGGTGGGGCTCAAGGACCGTGCGGAGGAGCACCCCAGCCGCCTGTCGGGTGGGCAGAAGCAGCGGGTGGCGATCGCCAGGGCGCTGGCGATGGACCCCAAGATCCTGCTGCTCGACGAGGTGACGTCAGCGCTCGACCCCGAGCTCGTCGGCGATGTGCTGCAGGTCCTGCGCGACGTCGCCGACTCGACGGACATCTCGATGCTCATCGTCACGCACGAGATGACGTTCGCCCGCGACGTCTCGCACAAGGTGATGATGTTCGACGGCGGTCAGGTGCTCGAGCAGGGGCCACCGGACGAGGTCCTCGGCAACCCGACCCACGAGCGGACGAAGCGCTTCCTGACGTCGATCCTCTGACTCCGTCCACCCTGCGTTGCCGTCGGGCTAGGCAGTCTCAGGCGAGGTCGTCGGCGTCGAGGATGCGGTAGGCGTAGCCCTGCTCGGCGAGGAAGCGCTGGCGGTGGGCGGCGAACTCCGCGTCGACCGTGTCGCGGGTGACGACGGTGTAGAAGTGCGCGGTGCGGCCGTCCTCCTTCGGGCGGAGGACCCGGCCGAGCCGCTGCGCCTCCTCCTGCCGGGAGCCGAAGGTGCCGCTCACCTGGATCGCGACGCTCGCCTCCGGCAGGTCGACCGAAAAATTGGCCACCTTGGAGACGACGAGGAGGCTGGAGCGCCCTTCGCGGAAGTCGGCGAAGAGCTCCTGCCGCTGCTTGACGGGCGTCTCGCCGGTGATGAGGTCGGCATCGAGCTGCTCCGACAGCTCGTGGAGCTGGTCCAGGTACTGCCCGATGATCAGGGTCGGCTCGCCGCGGTGTCGCTCGACGAGCTCGCGGACGACGCCGAGCTTGACCGGCGAGCACGAGGCGAGCCGGTACCGGTCGTCGGCCTCGGCGGTGGCGTAGGCCATCCGCTCGGCGTCGGTGAGCGTCACCCGGACCTCGACGCAGTCGGCGGGGGCGATGTAGCCCTGAGCCTCGATGTCCTTCCACGGCGCGTCGTAGCGCTTGGGCCCGATGAGGGAGAAGACGTCGGCCTCGCGGCCGTCCTCGCGCACGAGGGTGGCGGTGAGCCCGAGTCGCCGGCGCGCCTGCAGGTCGGCGGTCATCCGGAAGATCGGGGCGGGCAGCAGGTGCACCTCGTCGTAGACGACGAGCCCCCAGTCGCGGGCGTCGAGCAGGTCGAGATGCGGGTATGCGCCCTTGCGCTTGAGCGTGAGCACCTGGTACGTCGCGATGGTGACGGGGCGGATCTCCTTGCGGGCACCCGAGTACTCGCCGATCTCGTCCTCGGTGAGCGTGGTGCGCTCGAGCAGCTCCTGCTTCCACTGGCGGGCGCTCACCGTGTTGGTCACGAGGATGAGGGTCGTCGCCTTGGCCGCGGCCATCGCCCCGGCGCCGACGAGCGTCTTGCCGGCGCCGCAGGGCAGGACGACGACGCCGGAGCCGCCGTCCCAGAAGCCGTCGACCGCCTGCTGCTGGTAGGGCCGCAGGGTCCACCCGTCCTCGGTCAGGGAGATGGGGTGCGCCTCGCCGTCGACATAGCCGGCACGGTCGTCGGCCGGCCAGCCCACCTTGAGCAGCTCCTGCTTGAGGGTGCCCCGCTCGGAGGGGTGGACGACGACCTCGTCGGGGGAGAGCTGCTCGCCGAGCAGCGGCCGGATCTTCTTGTGCCGCAGGACCTCGGTGAGCACAGCCCGGTCGGTCGTGCGCAGCACGAGCTGGTCGCCGTCCTTGTCGAGCACGAGCCGCCCGTAGCGGTCCATCGTCTCGGCGACGTCGACGAGCAGTGCCTGCGGCACGGGGTAGCGCGAGTGCGTGATGAGGGCGTCGACGACCTGCTCGGCGTCGTGGCCGGCGGCGCGGGCATTCCACAGGCCGAGCGGGGTGACCCGGTAGGTGTGGATGTGCTCGGGGGCGCGCTCCAGCTCGGCGAAGGGGGCGATGGCCCGGCGTGCCTCCGCCGACCGCTCGTGGTCGACCTCGAGCAGCAGGGTCTTGTCGCTCTGGACGATGAGCGCCCCGTCGAGTGCCACGGTCAGCTCTCCATGACGGCGTAGACGAAGAAGCCGCCGATCACCAGGAGGGTGAGCAGGACGAGGGCGGCGAAGACGACCCACCCGATGCGGGTCATCCGGGCGGCCCCCTCCGGGTCGCTCGCGTGCTGGGTCACGCCGAGGATGCCGAAGACGAGGCTCGGGATGCCGATGTAGCAGCAGTACCCGCTGAGGAGCGCCAGCCCGCTGAAGACGATGAGCACGATCGCCGACGAGTTGGGCGGCTGGGGCGGCGGGTAGGGGTTCGGCGGAGGCGGCAGGGGTGCGTGACCCGGGACGGGGTACGGGTACGGGTCCATGCTCACGGTGCCTCCTCCCTCGCCTGCACGGGCAGGCCACGGGCCCACGGTACGTGATGGGAGGATGACCTCATGAGTCGTGCACTGCCGCAGACCCAGCCGATGGACGGTCTGCCCGACAAGGTCACCGTCTACGAGGTCGGCCCCCGGGACGGGCTGCAGAACGAGGCAGCGACCGTCCCCACGGCGACGAAGGCGGAGTTCATCCGCCGGATCATCGCGGCCGGCCTGCAGACCGTCGAGACCACGTCCTTCGTCTCGCCGCGCTGGGTTCCCCAGCTCGCCGACGCGACCGACCTGCTCGCCGACCTCGGCGAGGCGGGGCGGGGCCCGCTTCGTCCGGTGCTCGTGCCCAACGAGCGCGGCCTCGACCGGGCCCTCGAGGCGGGCGTCGGGGCGGTCGCGATCTTCGGCAGCGCGACGGAGACCTTCGCCCACAAGAACCTCGGGCGCTCGCGCGCGGAGTCGGTCGAGATGTTCAGCCCCGTCGTCAGGCGCGCGCAGGACGCCGGCCTGTGGGTGCGGGCCTACGTGTCGATGTGCTTCGGCGACCCGTGGAAGGGGCCGGTGCCCGTCGACCGGGTGGCGGATGCCTGTGCCGAGCTCATGGACCTCGGCTGCGACCAGCTCTCCATCGGCGACACGATCGGCACCGGCACGGCGGGTCACGTCGAGGCGCTGCTCGAAGCCCTCGGCCAGCGCGGCATCGGCGTGGACCGGATCGGCGTGCACTTCCACGACACCTACGGCCAGGCGCTGACCAACACGCTCACCGCGCTACGCGCTGGCGTCACCGTCGTCGACGCCTCGACCGGTGGCCTCGGCGGCTGCCCCTACGCGAAGTCGGCCACCGGCAACCTCGCCACCGAGGACCTCGTGTGGCTGCTCGACGGCGCCGGCGTCGAGACGGGCATCGACCTCGACGCCCTCGTCGCGACGAGCGTGTGGATGGCCGAGCAGCTCGGCCGCCCGTCGCCGTCGCGGGTGGTCAAGGCCCTGTCCGGCGGGTGACCGGCCGCCGCCCCTGACGAAGGGGGTGCCTCACCCGTCGATGACGACGCCCGTGATCCGGTGGAGGGAGAAGACCTGGTGCACGGCGTCGACCTCGCCACCGACGCGGCCTCCATCGATGCTCGTCGGGTGGAAGAGCAGGCGGCGGGTGGCGCCGACGGCATCGGTGACCCCGAGCCAGACGGGCAGGCGGTCGGCGGCGGCCTCGCGGAGCAGGGCCGCGCTGCTCGCCGGGTCGAGGGCGGGGATCACCGGCCCGTCGTCGTGCGGGAGGGCGCGCTGCCGGTCGGCGCGGGCCTCGCCCTCGCGCAGGCGACGGACGACCTCGTCGGAGGGCTCGGGCGCGATCTCGGTGACCGGGCGGGCCCGGCGCGGGGTGATGCGTGGAGCACCCGGTCGGCTCGAGACGACGCCTCCGGGGCCTTCGAGCGCGGGTGCGGACCCCACCTCGCGCAGCGCCTCGAGTAGGACCGTCGGCCCGACCGGGCTGACGAGCACGGTCGGGGCGAGCTGCCGCAGCTGCAGGTGGGAGAGCTCGCGGTGGGTGAGCAGGGCCTCGAGGTGCGTGGGGTCGTCGCTGCGCAGGTAGCTGCCCGCGGCGCCGACGAGCAGCTGGCCGTGGCGTCGGGCGACGTCGCGCACGAGGTAGTCGAGGGGCTGCGGCACCGGCCCGGCGCTGTAGCGGCTGAGCGTGTCGAGCAGGTCGTCGGCGGTCCAGCCCGCGTCGAGCGCGGCCCGCAGCGAGGTCTCGGTGAAGCGGTGCACGCTCGCCCCACCCCGTGACTCAAGGGTCGCGCTGCGCCGCAGCAGGGCGGCGAGCTCGGGGACGGGTGTGCCGGGGACGATCGCGGTGAGGTCGGCCTGGAGCAGCAGCCGGTCGACGGGCTCCGGGACGAGCTCGGCCAGGTGCTGACCGGCCCGCGCGGCGTCGGTGGTGAGCAGCCGCCCGAAGGAGCCCAGGGCCCCGCGCCCGGTCACCCCGAGCTGCTCGCCCTCGCGCAGCAGGGCGGCGACGGCCTCGTCGGCCCCGTGCGGCATGCGGCGTGGCCGACGGTGACGCAGGCGGCGCATCACCTCCTCGAGGTCGGGGGCGCTGCCCTCGGGCAGCGCGGCGAGGATGTCGAGCACCTCGTGGCGCAGCGCCCGGACGGGCGGCCAGACCATGCCCTCGGACAGGGCGTTGACCCGCCCGCCGTCCTCGGGGGCCGGGACGACGCTGGCCCGGAGCGAGTCGAGCCACGGCCCGGCCAGGGCCGCCCACCGGTCAGCGGTCGAGCGCGCCCGCCACTCGTCGACGACGCTCGTCAGCCGCCAGGTGGGCTCGAGGGCGTGGTCGTCGGCGAGCAGCTGGGCCCCGAGCGCCAGCTCGAGGAGGAAGGTCGTCGCCGGCTCGTCGAGGTCGACCCGACCGGCGAGCGATCGCAGGTCGCGCACGGCCATCCCGCCGCTGCGCAGCACCCGAGGGCTCGTCTCGTCGAGGTGGTCGAGCAGCTCGTCGACGAGCGCGACGAGCTCGGTCGCGGCGGCGGTCGCGGCCCGGTCGACGTCGTCGGGGGAGAGGGTGCGCGCGGTCGACGTCGTCTCGTCGAGGGGTGCGTCGACGAGACGGCCGCCGCGCACGACGAGGGCCACCTCGCGGGGCACGAGCACGTGCTCGGCGTCGGGCGCCGCGACGAGACCGGTGTCGACGAGCTCGGCCACGGCCTGGCCGGCGCGGCTCGCGGGGTCGGTGGGCACCGTCGCGGTCGGGCCGTGCAGGGCGACCCGCTCGAGGACCCGCCGCGCCTCCGGGGAGAGATCGGCCACCGCTCCCGCGAGGTCGTCGGGGAGGGCGTGGCCGAGGCTGTGGGCCGTCGGGCCCAGGCCTGCGGGGTGCGGGCCGAGCACGTCGACGACCGTGCGGGAGAGGGCGAGCCCGTCGGTGGACCGCCACAGCAGGGCGGCGGTGGTCAGGTGCTCGACGAAGGGGGCGGCGCCCCCTTCGTCCGTGCCGAGGAGGGGGGGCGATGACCGCCGGGTCGGTGCTGCCCGTCACCGCGCAGGCCTGCAGGGCGGTGAGGTGCGGCAGGTCGAGGTGGTCGACGGCGCGGGCGGTGCTGGCCCGGGTGCTCGCCCGGGCCGCGAGGGCGGTCAGGTCGGCCGGCTGCGGCCGGGCCAGGTCCGGGCGCAGGTCGAGCAGGGCCACGAGCTCGACGTCGGAGCGGTGGCGGATGTCCTCGGCGAGTGATCGCACCGCCTCACGGTAGTTCAGCGGACGGGCTGCTCGTCGCCGGCGGTCACGAGGACGCCGTTGACCGCCGGGCTGATGATCCGCTCGAGCCGCAGCATGACCCACGCGGTGACGGCCAGGCCCCCGATGATGATGCCGATGAAGAGGCCCCCGAGGTCGCGGTCGAGCAGGAAGCCCGCGGCGAGCGGCCCGAGGACCCCGCCGCCCATGAAGGCGGTCGACTGGGCCGCGTTGACCCGCCCGCGCAGGTGGTCGGGCGCCATGTCGTTGGTGATCGCCGGCAGCGTCGGCTGGAGCAGGGTCTCGCCCAGCCCGAAGAGCGCCCCGAAGAGGACGACGAGCGCCGCCGCCGCGAGGGTGTCGGGCAGGAGGCCGCTCAGGCCCATCGCGCCCCAGGCACAGAGCCAGATGACGAGCATGAGCAGGCCGATGCGGGTGCGCCGGTGGCCCTCGATGCGGTGGAGCACCCAGAACTGCAGCAGGACGATCACCGCGGTGTTGCACGCGAAGAGCACGCCGATCGTCTCGGTGCCCACCTGCGAGATGGTCCGCGCGAAGGCGGGCACGCCGGCCTCGAACTGCCCGTAGCCGACGAAGCTCGTGAGGATCGCCAGGAGCAGCACCCACCGCATGCCGGGCAGCCGCAGGACCGTCGCGTAGGTGGCGGCGGACGAGCCGTCGCCCGGGTGCTCGGCGCGGGCGTGCACGTGCCGCAGCGGGCCGAGCAGCCAGATGCCCGGGATGAGCACGAGCACGGCGTCGAGGAGGAAGATCGCCTCGAAGGTCACCGGCCGGGCGACGTCGACGAAGGCGCCCGCGATGAGCCCGCCGACCCCGATGCCGAGGTTGAGCAGGGCGAAGTTGACCCCGAAGTACCGCTGCCGCAGCGGCCCGCGCACGAGCGCGGAGATGAAGGTGTTGGACGCCGACCAGCCGATGCTCTGCGAGAGCCCCATGAGCACGGCGCCGAGCACGGCCACGGGCAACGAGGTCGCGAAGGCCATCGCCACCGCACCGAGGCTCTGGGCGACCCCGGCGCTGATGAGCATCCACCGGGCGCCGAGCCGGTCGGTGAGGCTGCCCATCGGGCCCGCGGCGAGCGCCGCGACGAGGGCGAGCAGGGCCATGATCGTGCCCGCCGCGTCGAGGGAGAAGTGCCGCACCTCGTGCAGGTAGATCACGGTGAAGGGCAGAGTCATGCCCCGCCCGAGGTGCTGGAGCGCGACGGTGGAGAGGAGGAACCGCCCTTCGCGCGGCAGCGCCCGCCAGAAGCCGGCCAGACCCGGCCCGATCTCGTGGGCGGCGAGGTCCTTGGGCAGCGTGGTCACGAGGGGCAATGCTGCCCCAGACCGCCGACATCCGACCACCGGGTTTTGGCCCGCACGGGTTAGCCTTGTCGGTGGTGCACGGTCCCGTGCGCCCACACACTTTCGTATGCGAGCAAGAGGTGCACGGTGCCTACTGGCAAGGTCAAGTGGTACGACGCGGAGAAGGGTTTCGGCTTCATCTCCGGGGATGACGGCGCGGACATCTTCCTCCACGCCAACGCCCTGCCCGAGGGCACGACGACCCTCAAGGGCGGCACCCGCGTGGACTACGGCATCGTCGAGGGGCGCCGCGGCGCCCAGGCGCTGTCGGTCAAGGTCCTCGACGCGCCCCCGAGCGTCAGCTCCAACCTGCGCCAGCGCGACCGCAAGGGTGCCGAGGACATGGCCGCCATCGTCGAGGACGTCATCAAGCTCCTCGACAACGTCGGCAACGGCCTGCGTCGCGGGCGCTACCCTGACAAGGCGCAGGGCGCCAAGGTCGCGCAGGTCCTGCGCCGGGTCGCCGACGACCTGGAGGGCTGAGATGACCGAGACCGCCACCCGGACCCGCAAGGCCCGGCCGAAGGCCGATGCCGTCCTCGCGGCTGCTGTCGAGCCGGCCCGCCGTGAGCTGCTCGAGGCGACGAAGGGGGAGGGCGTCGGCGAGCACGTCGGCTTCACCCTCGACGCCGAGCGGCTCGGCACCCACTGGTTCGCCGCGACCCTGCCCGGGTACGGCGGCTGGAACTGGGCCGTCACCGTCACCCGCGCCCCGCGCTCCAAGAGCGCGACCGTCTGCGAGTCGCAGCTGCTGCCCGGCGACGGCGCGATCCTCTCCCCGGAGTGGCTGCCGTGGGCCGAGCGCCTCGCGCCCGGCGACGTCGGCCCGGGGGACGTGACGCCCAAGGTCGACGACGACCCCAACCTCGAGGCCGGCTTCGAGGCCACGGGCGAGGAGGACGTCGACGCCGTCGCGCTGTGGGAGCTCGGCCTCGGCCGCCCCCGGGTGCTCTCCGCGGAGGGCCGCGACCGCGCCGCGCAGCGGTGGTACGACGGCAGCCACGGGCCGACCGCCGAGGTCGCCGTCAAGGCGCCGGCGCGGTGCGACGGCTGCGGCTACTTCCTGCCGATGGCGGGCGCGCTGCGCTCCGTCTTCGGCGTCTGCGCCAACGAGTGGAGCCCGAGCGACGGCACGGTCGTCAGCAGGGACCACGGCTGCGGCGCGCACTCGGAGGTCGACATGGACGCCCCCGAGCCGGAGCAGGTCGGGACACCGATCCTGGACGACGAGGTGCTGGAGACCCTGTGAGCACGCCTACTGCGCCCCCTGCGGAGGGCTCCGCGATCGAGCGGTACTTCAAGATCCACGAGCGTGGCTCGACGATCGGCCGGGAGGTCCGCGGTGGCTTCGCGACCTTCTTCACGATGGCCTACATCGTCGTCCTCAACCGCTGATCATCGGGACCCAGGCCGACTCGACGGGCGGCTTCCTCGGTGGGGGCGACGAGCCCAACCTCGCGATGGTCGCGGCGTGCACCGCCCTCGTGGCGGGTGTCATGACGCTGCTCATGGGGGTCGTGGCCAACTACCCGCTGGCCCTCGCCGCGGGCTTGGGGCTCAACGCCTTCGTCGCCTTCGGCATCGCCAAGCTGCCGGAGATGACCTGGGCGGACGCGATGGGCCTCGTGGTCCTCGAGGGCCTGATCATCCTGCTGCTCGTGCTCACCGGCTTCCGCAGGCGTGCTGCACGCCGTGCCGGCGCCGCTCAAGACCGGCCATCTCCGTCGC
>NZ_ALWX01000072.1 GCF_000297495.1 Janibacter hoylei PVAS-1
GAGGATCGCAACCCTCGAATGGGTCGACTGGTCACAACAAGTCACCGCCTTCACGGCCACTGCGGCGACGTCCCGCCCGCCGAGCTCGAGGACCGCTACTACGCTGAGACGACCAACCGCCCGGCAACCGCCGAGACGGCACAACCAGCCCTCCACTAAACCCGGGGCGATCCAGTCGGGTCTGGAGCATCAGTTGATGATGATGCTCGATCGGGACCAGAACGTCGCGTGGCTTGTGGCCCAGCCCTTCCTCCTTCGGTGGTCACCGAAGAAGTCGCACTATCCCGACCTCCTCAGCCTGGGCGTCGACGGGTCGGTGACGGTGTGGGACGCGCGCCCGGCCGAGTTGCAGGACATCGACTTCAACTGGAAGGTCGAGAAGAGCGCGGAGGCGTGCACCGCCCGCGGGTGGCGGCACCGGGTCTTTCCTGGCCTATCGCGTGCGGAGGAGGTCAACCTGCGCTGGTTGTCGATGGCCCGAAGGGAGCAGCCGTGGATGCCGGCCGCGAGGGTGCGCCTGCGCGAAATAACGCGCGGTCCTTATGTGACCTTCGGGGACATCGCCTCGGCAGATGAGGGTGGCTATCTCCTGTCGACACTGTGGCATCTGGCCTGGCGAGGCGATGTCCAGTTGGACCTTGCTGGCCGATGGGGCGAGGGCACTCGCGTGGTCTGGGCGGGTGAGCGGTCGTGAGCGTTGTCGAGAAGCAGCGGAGACTGCGCACGACACACGGGCTACATTGCACAGATGGACCGTCTGCCATGACTCCGCGCAATGTGCTTTGGTCGAGCTGCACAAGGAATGATCCCAGGTACGCGGGATGGTTCAACGGGTCGGTCGAGCGGCAGCTGACGATATTTGAGTTCGTCGCTGAGAGCCCCCAGAGGTCTGGACCATTGGGCTGCTCCGCATAGGGCACCGTCACCGGGCACTTTCCCGGACGGGTCTTATGGGACGCCCGAACATGCGTTCGTGCGCCGACCTGCGCCGTCACCGCAAGGGGATCGTCACCGCATCGCCCTACGTGACTCAGAACCTGACGTCAGTGGACCGCCAGCGCCTCCCCTGCGGGACGGCGAGGTCGTCGTCCCGCGCTTTGCTCACGGGGACGAGAGCTCTGTGGGGCTACAGGTAGCGGCAGACCTGGCCGGCGTCGTTGGTGTCGGGCTCGTCGAAGGCGACGTTTTCGTGCAGTTGGGACACGGTGGCGCGGAGGCCCTGGAGGGCGCCGATCTGGTCGTCCAGGTTGGCCAGTCTCTCGGCGAGCAGACTGTGGACGTGCTGGCACGGCGTGCGACCGGCGTCCCGGATGTCGAGGACCTCGCGAATGTTGGTGAGTCTGAGACCTGCGGTGCGCCCACGGCGGATGAAATCCAGACGGGCGATGATCTCCGGAGGGAAGTCCCGATAACCGCCGGTGGTGCGCGCGGCCGGAGGCAGCAACGCATTGGCCTCGTAGTAGCGGATTGTCTTCGTCGTTGTGCCGCTGGCCTCTTCCCAGCCACGTAGACGGCCCTTGATGAGGTCGATGAGCCGCTCGATGCCGATGAAGAAGACTCCGCCCCCGACGAAGGCCAGGATGAGAACCCATGGTGGGGATGCGTGTAGCGCCTCGGGCATCAGAGCTCCAGACCGACGACCGCGAGGACGATGCCTCGGCCAGGTGCAGCGCCAGACTCAGCGCGCGTTCGGAGACATCGACCACCTCGGCTGCGAGGCCGCCGAGGAAGTTGCCGACCGCCGGTAGAGCGGCCAGAGCCAGTACCAGGCAAAGCCGCTCATCCGGCTGGCTCTCGTCGCCGGTGCAGTGGTCGCTCCTCAGTCGTCGTCATGTTGGAGGGCTTCTCCCATAGCATCCCGCCCCTCGCAAGGGGGATCGTGACTGCGCGTGGCCGGGGTCGTTCTTGCTGATTCACGCGTGCTGGATGGCGTGGCACGTTCGGTCTCGTAGTGCGGTGGTTTCCAGCTGGATGGTGGCGTGGTCGAAGGAGACCGGGAAGTGCTCCTTCATGCAGGAGCGGATCTGCTCGAGGATCTGGGGTGCGTGCCCGGATTCGAAGCATTCGTCGTCGATCACGACGTGGGCGGAGATCACGGGCAGGCCCGTGCCGATGGTGGAGGCATGCAGGTCGTGCACCTCCGTGACGTGGTCCAGCTCCAGGACGTGTGCTCGCACGATGTCGAGGTCGACGCCCTCGGGGGTGAACTCCATCAGCACGCGTGTGGTCTCGCGCAGCAGGGTGACGGCCCGGGGAAGGATCAGGGCGGCGATGAACAATGCCGCGAAGGTGTCGGCTCGCTGGAATCCTGTGGTGGCGATGACGATGGCAGCCACGATCACGCCGATGGAGCCCAAGGCGTCGTTGAGGACCTCGAGGAAGGCGGCGCGCATGTTGAAGTTGGCTTCGCGGCTGGAGGCCAGGATCCCCATCGCGGCGAGGTTCGCGACCAAGCCGATCACTCCGAAGACCAGCAGTTCTGTGCCCGGCACCTGGGTCGGCTCGAAGAGCCGGCGCACTCCTTCGACTGCGGCGTAGGTGCCGACCACGAGCAGCAGCGCGGCCTGGCCCAGTGCGGCGACGACTTCGATGCGGGCGAATCCCCAGGTGCGTTTGCTGCTGGGTGGGCGCAGCATCATGGTGGCGGCGATGGCGGCGACCAACAGACCGCTCCAGTCCGATAGCGCGTGGGCGGTGTCTGTCAGCAACGCCAAGCTGCCGGTGACGACGCTGCCCACTGCCTGGGCCACGACGATGAGTGTGGTGATGCCCAGGGCGAAGAGCAGTCGGTTGCGTAGGGCCCGGCTGGGCTGTCCCGGTGGGCGTGCGTGGCTGTGTTCGGCGCCCATCACAGCTCCTCTGCGGTCAGCTGGTCGTGGTCGCGGTGATCGCGCAGTGACAGCAGCATCCCGGACGCGGCGAGGAACGCGTCGGCGTCCTCGAGCACGGCGGACAGCCGCGCGGGGTCGGCCAGTGCGAACCACGAGGCGCGACCTTCGGTGCGCAGGGTCACCAGGCCGCAGTCGCGCAGGCATGCCAGGTGCTTGCTGACGGTGGACTGGGCCAGGTGCATGTGGTCCACCAGGTCGCGGACGCGGTGCTCGCCACTGGCGAGGTGCTCCAGCAGCGCCAGTCGCGTGGGTTCGGCCAAGGCGTGAAACAGTGCGGCACGGGCGCCGCGGTCTTCCATTCCGACTATCTCGCCAAGACCACCATTAATCGTCATATAGCGATGCTAGCACCTCCGAACGATGAGCCGTTCTCCCGTGGAACCCGATTCGGCCCGAGAATAGAACAGGTCAGCGTCTGATGTATGGTCACGGCATGCTGAACATTGAACGGCGCTTGGATGTGGTCAACCGGCTGGGGCGCGGCCCGCATGCAGGGGGTCGAGGACACCCGACGGCGGATGCTGTCCGACCTCGCCCACGAACTACGCACGCCGATCGCGACCCTGAGCGCCTACCACGAGGGACTGCACGACGGTGTCGTCACCCTCGGTGATGACTCTCGTATGGCGTTGACCGCCCAGACGGAACGACTCGCGCGACTGGCCGAGGACATCAACGAGGTCTCTACGGCCGAAGAAGGACACCTCGCCCTCGACATCCAGCGCCACAAGGTCGCTGACCTGTTGTGGGCAGCCTACGGGGGCATGCGGGACAGCTACTCGGAGAAGGGCCTCAACCTGGTCCTGGAGGTTGACGAGGCGACAGGACTCGAGACCCTGGTCGATCCCGTCCGATTCGCCCAAGTCATGACCAACCTCCTCAGCAACGCCCTCAGGCACACACCTGCAGGCGGAACGATCACCCTCGCGGCGGGCCGCGAGGGCGGTGAGGCCATCATCACCGTCACCGACACCGGTGAAGGTATGACACCCGACCAGGTGCAGCACGCCTTCGAACGCTTCTATCGCGGGGACTCGGCCCGCACCAACGACCGACGAGGCTCCGGCATCGGCCTGACCATCAGCAAGGCCATCATCGACGCGCACCATGGGGACCTCACCGCGTCCAGCCCCGGGCCCCGAAGGGGCTCGTGCTTCACCATCTCCCTGCCGCTCGTGCGCTGATAGAACGATTTCGCCGAAAGCCTGATGCAATGCTAGGACCCAAGTACTGACACCCCTGACCTTGGGCTCCGGGTCTAGCCTGAGAGGATCGGTGCCATGAGTCAGCAGAAGGTGAGCCTGATCGATTCCTCTCTGGTTGGCAACCCGATTCTTGGTCGACCGCCCTTCGCCCGACCGCACCTTCGGCTGCACGCCTGTACGCGCGCAGTTCGATGACCTTGGAGCCTGCCCCTCGATGACTGCCCACCGTCCCACCCGCCGTACCGTCGTCGCCGCCGCGAGCACCCTCGCAGTGATGGCGGTCGCCGGCTGCTCGTCCTCCTCCGACACCGCGGATGCGGCCCAGGACGCCGGGTACCGCTCCGGTGACGGCACCCTGCACCTCATCCCCGCGGCCGAGCGCGACGAGCCGGTCGAGCTCGCCGGCGAGACCATCCAGGGCGCGACCTGGGACAGCGCCGACGAGCGCGGCGAGGTGGTCGTGGTCAACCTCTGGGCCAGCTGGTGCGGTCCGTGCGCCAAGGAGGCTCCGCACCTCGTCGAGGCCCACGAGGAGACGAAGGGGGGAGGACGTCGCCTTTGTCGGTATCAACTACCGCGAGTCCTCCAAGGAGACCGGGCGGGCGCAGGGGGAGGAGTGGGGCTTCGTCTGGCCTTCCGTCTACGACAAGTCCGGCCAGAGCGCGATCGACATGCAGGGCAAGATGACCACCCAGCCCTCGACCGCGGTCCTCGACCGTGAGGGTCGGATCGCCGCGGTCGTCCTCGGTCCCGTCACCACCTCCACCCTCGTCGGCGTCGTCGAGGACACCCTGGCCGAGTCGGCCTGATGACCGCTGTCCTGCCCGCGCTCGCCGCGGTGCCCACTTCGCTGAGCGACCAGGTGACCGGCGGGGCCCTGCCGCTCGCAGTGCTCGTGGCCGCCCTCGCCGGCCTGGTCTCCTTCGCCACCCCGTGCGTGATTCCGCTCGTGCCGGGTTACCTCGGGTACGTCACCGGGCTGTCCGACGTCGCTCTTGAGGAGCGCAGCCGCGGCCGGATGATCGCGGGTGCGCTGTTGTTCATCCTCGGCTTCACGTTCGTCTTCGTCCTCGCGTCGCTGTTCGTGGCCACCGCCGGCCGCGCGCTGGTGGAGCACCGGGTGCTGCTGATGCGCGTCGGCGGCGTCGTGGTGATCCTGATGGCCCTGGTCTTCCTGGGGGCAGGCACGCAGCGGACCTTCCGCCTACCGGTCAAACCCGCGACCGGGCTGGCCGGGGCGCCGCTCCTCGGCGCCGTGTTCGGCCTCGGGTGGGCGCCGTGCATGGGTCCGACCCTGGCGGCGGTCCTCGCCCTCAACCTCGCCGGTGATGCGTCGACCACCCGTGCGGTGATCCTCGCTGTCGCCTACTGCCTGGGGCTGGGTCTGCCCTTCGTGCTCATCGCGGCCGCCTACGAGCGCTGGGCCCCGGTGTCCGCATGGTTGTTGCGTTACCAGCGCAGGATCCAGGTCGCTGGCGCGATCCTGCTGATCATCGTGGGTCTGCTCCTGCTCACCGGCGGCTGGGACTACCTGACCCGGTGGTTGCAGACCCAGCTGATCAGCGACGTGGAGGTCCTCATCTGATGGCGATCGGCACGAAGCCCGACCCGAAGCAGGACATCACCCAACCCAGGCTCGGTGTCGTCGGTTGGGCGCGGTGGGGCTGGCGGCAGCTGACGAGCATGCGCACCGCGCTCTTCCTGCTGTTCCTCCTGGCGATCGGCGCGGTGCCCGGCTCGGTCTTCCCGCAGCGCAGCATCGACCCGGCCCAGACCGACGCCTGGCTCGCGCGGCACGAGACGACCGGGCCGTGGCTCGACCGGCTCGGGGCCTTCGACGTCTACTCCTCGCCGTGGTTCTCGGCGATCTACCTGCTGCTCTTCATCTCCCTCATCGGCTGCATCCTGCCGCGCACCGCCGTGCACTGGAAGGCGTTGCGCAGCAAGCCCCCTCGCGCGCCCAAGCGGCTCGAGGCCCACGCCGAGGGCGAGGTCGAGGGCAGTCTCGAGGAGGTCCGCGAGGCCGCGACTACGGTGCTGCGGGGGCGCCGCTACCGCGTCGCGAGCCACGACGACGTCAGCGTCTCAGCCGAGACCGGCTACCTCAAGGAGACCGGCAACCTGATCTTCCACACGAGCCTGGTCGCGCTGATCATCGGCGTCGCGATCGGCTACCTGTGGGGGTGGAAGGCCGACATCATCGTCCCCTCGGGCGAGTCCTTCGTCAGCACCGTCACCCGCTTCGACACCTGGGCGCCGGGGCCCTTGGTCGACGAGTCATCGCTGGCTCCCTTCGTCGTCGCGGTCGACGAGATGACGGCGGACTTCAACGACGTCGATCCCAACGCCCGCAGCTTCGGCCAGCCGCGCGACTTCGAGGCACAGGTGCGTGTCGACCCGGTCGAGGGTGAGTCCTTCACCGACGAGATCAAGGTCAACGCACCGTTGGAGATGACGGACGCGACCGTCTTCCTGCTCGGCAACGGCTACGCCCCCGTCGTCACGGTCAAGGACGCGCAGGGGGAGGTCCTCTACAAGGGGGCGACCCCCTTCCTCGCGCAGGACGGCAACTACCGCTCCACGGGTGCGATCAAGGTCGGGGCGGCCACACAGCCCGAGCAGTTCGGCTTCGTCGGGCTCTTCCTGCCCACCGCGACGATCGACCCGCAGCAGGGCCCGATCTCGGTCTTCCCCGACACCCGGGCACCGGCGCTCGCCCTGAGCCTGTACACCGGTGAGCTCTACCCCGGGGGCCAACCGCAGTCCGTCTTCACCCTCGACACGAAGTCGATGGACAAGGTCGAGACGACCGACGGCACCGACCAGACGCGGCTGTGGCTGGCCCCCGGCGACACCAAGACGCTGCCCGGCGACCGGGGCACGATCACCTTCGACGGCATCGAGCGGTACGCCGGTTTCTCCGTGCGCCATGACCCGGGCGAAGAACTGACCCTCGTCTCCGCGCTGCTGGCGCTCGGTGGCCTCATCACCACGCTGCTGGTCAAGCGGCGGCGGGTCTTCGTGCGGCTGCACGAGGAGGAGGGCCGGGTGCGGGTCGAGGTGGGCGGCATGAGCCGTGACGACGACGAGGGACTGACCGAGGTGGTCAAGCAGGTGCGAGACCGGCTCGTGGGAGAATCGAGGACATCATGAACAACGAGATGCTGGCCCAGTACGCCAACTACGCGCTGGCCTCGGCCGCGCTGGTCATCACCGTGGCGATGCTCTGCTACGCCCTCTACCTCGCGCAGGCCGTGCCGATGCGTGAGCGCGCCGAGGTCGGGTCCAAGGTCCCGGCGATCGTGGGCGGTCCGGCCGATGGCGAAGGGGGGTCTGCCCCAGCCGAGACCGGCTTCGCGACCGCTGGTGAGACCGCGGTGCGGGCACGCAAGGCCGCCGGTGTCGCCGGCTCCCTCTCGTGGCTCGGCGCCGGGTTCCTGCTGCTGTCGTTCGCGCTGCGCGGGTTCGCGGTGGACCGATTCCCGCTGGGCAACCTCTTCGAGTTCAGCATCGGCGGGGCCTTCTTCGCCCTGGCGACGTTCAGCGTGGCCTCGACGCGCCGCGACCTGCGCTGGCTCGGGGTCTTCGTCACCGCCTTCGTCACGCTGCTGCTCATGGTCGCCTCGACCGCCTGGTACGTCGAGGCCGACGAGGTCGTGCCCTCGCTGAACTCCTACTGGCTGCCGATCCACGTCACCGTGGCTACCCTGGCGGTCGGCGTCTTGACTGTGGGCGCGATCGTCAGTGGGCTCTACCTGCTCAGCGACCGCGAGGTGGGCGGCGAGCGCTTCTGGCGCAAGCTGCCCCCGGCGCAGTCGCTGGAGAAGCTCTCCTACTCACTGCACATCATCGGCTTCCCCTTGTGGTCCTTCACCCTCATCGCCGGCGCCATCTGGGCGCGCGAGGCCTGGGGTGCGTACTGGACGTGGGACCCCAAGGAGGTGTGGACCTTCGTCATCTGGACGGTCTACGCCGCCTACCTGCACGCGCGCGCGACGAAGACCACCCCGCGCCGGACCGCGAACTGGATCGCCGTCGCGGGGTTTGCGTGCATCATCATCAACTACACCGTCGTCAACTTCTACTTCATCGGCATGCACAGCTACGCCCAGTAAGGCCACCATGATCCGCTACACCCTCCTTCGCCTCTACGGTTTGGCAGGCCTCAGGAGCGCGTCACCCTGACGCATGTTTCGGTGACGCCTCCGCGGTCCTGGGCTGCGGTGGGGCGGACGCCCCGTCCGTCGACATTCCGTGGGACTGACGGAGGTTCGACGATTGCCGGACCGCCGCAGCCACCCATGCAGGTTGAGGATGGACCGCCGGTCAGACGGAGCGCCGACGGGTGGCGTGGACGCCCACCGGTGCGATGAGAACGAGTAGTGCGAGCACGAGCATCGGGGTGTCGCCCATGCGCGCATAGGGAGTCAACCCGGTCCGCAACGGGACGCTGGCCCTCATCAGCTCTCGCGTCCCCAGACCACTGAGATCGGTCAGCGCACCGTCGGGTCGGATGATGGCCGAGTACCCCGTGGGTGCGGCCTGCAAGACAGCGCGACCGAACTCCCGGGCGCGCAGGCGGGACGCGGCGACTTCGATGGCGGGGACGGTCCGGCCGGTAAAGGACGAGGCGCTCGTGGGAGCGAGGACCAGCTGTCCGCCGGCATGCACCGCCGCGGCGACCCGGTCGGGGAAGAACGTCTCGTAGGAGATGACGATGCCCAACGGTGGTGTCCCACGCGGTTGGAGCACTGCGGGGCCCTGGCCGGCGATGGCATCGCGCGGCACCAGTCGGGTCAGGTCGCTGAGTGGCTCGACCAGATCCCGCATCGGCAGGTACTCGCCGAAGGGGACGCGGTGGTGCTTCTCGTAGCGACCCAGCAGGTTCCCCTCCGGGCCCCACAGGACGGACGCGTTGCGGAAGCGGTCCCGCCCTTCGGCTTCGGTGGTCCCGACGACGAGGTTGGTCTCGAGCCGTCGGGCCAGGTCGGCGAAGCGTGCACCCACGGATGTCTGGCCTATCGGACCGTCGACGTGGGCGATACTCTCCGGCATGAGCACCAGGTCCGGTGATCCGGTGATGCCTCGGGCGGCTCGCAGGTGCTCGGCCGTGGCATCCACCGACTGGATCACGTGCACCCCCCGTGCACCGCCTCCTTGGACGAGCACCGCGTCGAGCGTGCCCGCTGCCGCGGTCCCTGGGGTGTCCGGCAGCGCCGGTGGCACGACGAGCGCCACCAAGGCACTGATCGCAGCGACAGCGCGGGTCCGTTTCGACTCGAGGACGAGAGCAGCCACCGCGGCTCCGGTCAACGCCGCGAGTCCGGTCACCAACAGGGAACCACCGACAGGGGCCGCGCCCAGGAACGGCCCGTCGACCTGGCTGAAGCCCAGAGACGGGAGCGGGAACCCGCCGAAGGGGAAGCGGTTCTGCACCGCCTCCAGCAGCACGAGCGCGGCGGGGGGTGGTCAGCCACCAGCCCCGCCTCCCGGGACGCCGGGTGACTGCGCCCGCCCGTGTCGGGCCCCCGAACGACACCGCTGCGACGAGCACCAGCAGTGCTGTCTCAAGAACGACGACGGCCAGGTACCCGCCGCCGGTGAAGTCGGTGAGCCAGCGCAGGGCGATGCCGTAATGGACGACTCCAGCCAGCGCGCCGAGCCACAGACGTTCACGCAGCGGACGACCAGCCAGGGCCAGCATGAATGCAGTAACCCCCAGCGGGAAAAGCTCCCACCACCCGCGTGGTGGCAACGCCAACCACCAGAGGGTCGCAGCCGTCACCATCAGGGCGGCATCCAGCACCGACCCACGCGAAGTCGCGCTCCTCGTTCGCCGCACGGTGTCGGGGAGGCGGAAGCCAATGCTCATCGATCTGGAGAGCTCCACGAGAGGCGCGTGGTCGGCCAGGCCGGACAGGATGGTCACCGTTGCGACGCTAGCCGCAACGACCGGACATAGACAACTGGATCGCCCCGGGTTGGGTGGAGGGCTTGATCTCCCCAGGAGGATGGAGTCATGCCTGCACCGAGGAAGTATCCCGATGAGATTCGTCAGCGAGCTGTGAGGCTGGTGCGTGACCGTCTTGCGGCCGAGCCGGGGTTGCCGGTCTCTCGTGCCTGTSSGCTCGTGGGTGAGCAGCTGGCATCAAGTGGCGACACGCTGCGTAACTGG
>NZ_ALWX01000073.1 GCF_000297495.1 Janibacter hoylei PVAS-1
CGCCCACGAACATCAGCGCCCGCGAGATCGCTCGAAGGCTCGGACGTAATCCGTCGACGATTTCGCGCGAGCTGCGGCGGGGCGCATCGAGTCGGTCAGCGCAGGCCGAGTACCGCGCGACGGTTGCGCAGTGGCACGCCGAGCGACGAGCACGGCGACCGAAGGTCGCCAAGATGGTGATTAACGAGCGGCTGCGTTGGCAGGACCCCGTGGATCGGTCCAGGTCGTGTGAGAGTCCGATCAATGGGTGCAGACCGCAGCGTAGGCCACCGGGCTGAGGTAGCCCAAGGATGAGTGGGGACGGTCGTGGTTGTACTCGGTCTTCCAGTCGCCGATGACGACCTGGGCGTGGGTCATCGACCAGAACAGATTGATGTTCAGGCACTCGTCGCGCAGCCTGCTGTTGAACGATTCGATGAAGGGGTTCTTCCAGGGCTCGCCGGGTGGGATGAACAGCATCCCGGTCTGGGTGCCGGCCCACTGGGCCAGTGCTGCCGCGATCATCTCCGGGCCGTTGTCGAGCCTCAGC
The DNA here is from genome assembly GCF_000297495.1 of Janibacter hoylei PVAS-1. Taxonomy (GTDB): domain Bacteria; phylum Actinomycetota; class Actinomycetes; order Actinomycetales; family Dermatophilaceae; genus Janibacter; species Janibacter hoylei. The sequence continues at coordinate 530 of NZ_ALWX01000073.1, forward strand.
ACCGCCGGCGAGGCGCCACGGGCGGCCACGATGTGGTTCAGCTCGGCGGCCAGGGCCTCGGCGGTGATCGAGCGTTCCACAAGGCCGCCCAGTGTTTCGCGGGTGTGTTCGTCGACGACGGAGAGGATCTTGATCGGTCGGCCGTCGGTGGTGGAGTCGAACTGGAAGTCGATCGCCCACACCACGTTGGCCGAGGTGGCGGTCGGGACTGGTGGCACGGTCGAGGATCCGACCCGTTTACGGCGGCGTCGCACGTGCACACGTAGCCCTTCTTCGCGCCACAGCCGCTGGAGCTTCTTGTGGTTCACGACCCAGCCCTGGCCGCGGGCGTCGTGGTAGGCGCGCCGGTGTCCCCACCGGGGATGGGCCCCGGCGTAGGCGCGCAGCCAGGCCCGCAGCCCAGCGTCGGGATCATCAGGAGTCTGCGCGGGCGGGGTGTGGCGTTGGGTGGATCGGTGCTGCCCGACCAGCCGACACGCACGCCGTTCGCTGACGTCGAAGACTCGACGCAGGTGAACAACGGCCGCGCGTCGGCGGGCCGGGCTCAGAATTCCCCCTTGGCGACCTCGCGGAGCATGTCTTTGTCCAGCTCGGCATCAGCAAGCAGACGCTTGAGCCGCTGATTCTCGGCACGCAACTTCTTCAGCTCCTTGGCGTCCTCGGCTTTCAGCCCGCCGAACTGGTTACGCCACCGAAAGTAGGTCTGCTCGGAGACACCGAGCTGCCGGGCAACCTCGGCCGTGTCAGCGCCCCCGGCCAGCAGCCGGTCGGCCTCGACCAACTTGCGCACGACCTGCTCAGGCGTGTGTCGCTTCCTCGTTGTCATGGTGATGGAGCCTTCCTGCCCACCCTCGTGGGCCGCAAGGACTCTCACACCACCCGGACCAACCAACGGGGGTCACGCCAGCGTGATTACGTCCAGACCGGCTGGCCGGGGTCGTCCACACGCCCGACGGCGAGGTAGTGGGGCCGGACGGGCCGGAGTGGAAGGGCCGTAACAAGCCCCATCGCAAGGATCGTCGTTGGACGCAGGCGTGGAGCCCGGAGCAGATCGCGCGTCGGTTGCCGATCGACTTCCCGGATGATGAACTCCA
>NZ_ALWX01000074.1 GCF_000297495.1 Janibacter hoylei PVAS-1
AGATCCAGGTGSTGCATATCGAGGATTGCCCGAATTGGCAGGGAGGCGGGGCGATCGAGTACGGCTGGTGCTCGACTCGATCGGACGGGCGATGGTTCCGGTGGAGTTCGTGTTGATCCGCACCGAGGCTGAGGCGGTGAGCTCTGGTTTCGCGGGCTCGCCCACGATTCTTCTGGACGGTCAGGACTTGTTCCCGTCCCAGGGGAACACTGCCGACTTGGCGTGCAGGGTCTATCTGACCGAGCGCGGCTTTGCGGGTGCGCCGACGGTGGGACAGCTTGAGCGCACGCTGCAGGAGCGCGAAGCGCTCAGCGGAGATCGGTCTTGATCCAGATCAGCGCCGCGGCGAGGCTGACGGCGGCTCGGTAGTTGCGGGCGAGTTTGTCCGAGCGCATCGCGATGCCGCGCCACTGCTTGAGACGGTTGAAGCAGCGTTCTACGACGTTGCGTCCCTTGTAGCGTTCCTTCTGCTTGTCGCCGAAAGCGATCGGCCGGCCCGGCTTCTTGCGGCGGTGCGCGATCTGGTCGTCCCGCTCGGGGATGGTCGCCGCGATCCTCCGGTCGCGGAGCCAGGCGCGGTTCGCCCTTGAGGGGTACCCCTTGTCGGCGAGCACCCGGTCGGGGTGGGTGCGGGGGCGGCCCTTCCCGTCGCGGGGAACGCGGATGTTCTCCAGCACCGCGCTCATCATCGTGGTGTCGTTGATGTTCCCGGCGGTGATCATCATGCTCAGCGGCCGGCCGCGGCCGTCGCAGACCAGGTGCAGTTTGGTCGTCAGCCCGCCGCGGGAGCGTCCGATCCCGTGATCAGGCGGCTCGGACCACGGATTCTTGTGATTCGGCACAGCCCCCTGTGTCCCGGGCGAGGGTCGCGCCGTGCTGATGCACGCGCGCGATCGTGGAGTCGATCGAGACGACCCAGTCGATTTCCCCAGCGGCGTCGGCCTGCTTCTGCACCTCGGTGAGCAGCTTCTGCCAGGTGCCGTCCCCGGCCCACCGGTTGAACCGCTTGTAGATCGAGTTCCACTTCCCGAACCGTTCCGGAACGTCACGCCACGGCGCACCGGTCCGGTACTTCCACGCCATCCCCTCGATAGCGAGCCGGTGATCCGTCCACGGCCGCGACCGACCGGTCACCGTCGGCATCAACGGCTCCATCACGGCCCACACCTCGTCAGAGATCTCCTGTCGCGTCACCGTTCAAGACTCACCCACCGAGGAGCGGAACCTCTTGATCAACACGCCCTAGAGCGGGGGCGGGTCCAGGGTGAATATCCGCCATTTTCCGGGCTTCTTGCGTAGGCGAAGGTTGGCCGAATAGGGGGTCTCTTGGTTCTCGTGCGGGAAACTTTTACGGAAACATTTCGCCACCGGCTGCGCCTACGAGAATCGCTCGGCGGGCGGCTCGTAGAAGCGGGCCTACGGGCGGCCGAACCGCGTTGATGGCCGCCGCTGCGGCGAGCATGAGGAGCGGTTGCTTTTGTCTTGCCAGTAGCGGGCCAGTGGGCCATCCGGCGGCTAGATGATCGGTGACGCGCTCACGGCGTCGTCTCCGGGCTTGCTTGCGGACGCTGGGTCTCCGGTCCGTCCTGAGATGAGATGTCGGTCGAGGACAGGCTCGAGGCTGGCAGCGGCTCAGGAGTGACGTCGGCCTCCTGGCGAAGACGAGGCGGAGCGGCTGACCACGCCTTGACGTCTCCGAGCACCTCGGCATAGAAGGTGTCGATGCCGTCGAGAACCGAGTCGATGAACGCACCCCGGCCCCTGCCGCGCTTGCTGCCCATCGTGGCGCTCTGAGCCACCCGGAAGCTGCGGAGCTCGCGGGTGGGGTCCGTGACGAGGCATGTCGGATCCTCGCGGATCTTGCCCAGGAGCTCGGCCGCGCTCGAGGCGCGCGAGCGGGCGACGAAGGACTCGACCCGGACCCCGTCGGGGGCGTTCTTCAGTTGACGGGCCAGCCAGTTGACCCGCGTCGTCGGCCGGCCTTGCGCGGGGGCGCCCACGTCGACGTGGAAGGTCACCTGCTTCGCTCGCAGGTCAGCGGTCACGACGAGGTCGCCGACAGTGTCAGGCACGCGGATGGCGCCGGATAGCTGGCCGGTCTCCACGAGCGACTGCGCGAGGGCTGAGGCTCGGATACTCGGGTCGGCGAGCTCCTTGCGGGTCAGCACGGGCATCGCCTCGGTGCCCAGGCGGCGCCCCAGTGACAGACCGGCGAAGCGCAGCAAGGCGTCGAAGCGGGCCACCACGTCGGCGATGCCCTTGTCGGTGCCGCGAAGGGTGCCCGAGGTGACCGCGTCGCGCACCTGCGTCCAGGACTCACCCATGTCGCTGAACTCGAGGGCGCCGGACCGATTGTGCTCGAGGTACCGGATGAGCTCGCCAAGGATCCATGCCTGGTCCGGGTCGGCCACACCACGAAACTCCTTCTGGAGTACGGCGACGGCGAGTACCTGCGACCACGGCAGGTGGTGGAGCGCCACGGTGCGAAGCTTGCGCTTGTCGATCTTCGTCGGGTGCTGGCCGGCCATCGGCGGGATCTCGTTGCTGATCGTCACCACGGCGTCGAACTTCTGTTCGCGGGCGATGTCGAGATAGTTCTCGACCTGCTCAGTGGTCAGGGCGTTCGTGCCGGTCTTCACCTCGACGAGGGCCGTCCAGGAGCGGCTGCCTCGAGAGACACGGATGAGACCGTCGGGATAGAGGCGCTTCTCACCGAGCTCGAAAGGCACCTCGACGAAGGTCTCGAGCTTGCCAGCGGGCGCACCTAGCGGCTTGACGAGTGCCTTTCCGAACTCGTCAACGGCCGACATCACGGCGAGCAGAGCGGAGGTCGCTCGGCGCTCCTGCTCCTCGGCCCCGTTAATCCCAGAAGTGGGGATGAGTCGTGCTTCATGCCAGGACTGCTCAGCCACGCTGCTGCTCCTTCGCTCTTGTTCCGTGGTCGCACACTAGCGGCGAGCCCTCTCATCGCCGGGATGCCGACCGAGGTCACGGGGAGGAAGAGAGCGGCTGCGGCGCTGACGTCGCTCATGGATACTTCTGCCCGTGAACACAACTGAGGTTGAGACCCGGCGGCGAGGCAGTTGGGGATGGGGCGTAGCTGGGCTTGTTCTTGCTCTGGTCACTGTCGGAGCGGCGTACGGCCTGGCACGGTCAGCCCTCGGAATCGACGTGCAGATCCTCATCATCGCTGGCCTGCTGCTCGCCCTCGCGGTTCTCGCCTACCTGGCCTCGCGGGCTGGTCGCGCGGCCGCCTTCGTCGCGTTGGCGATCCTGCTGCCGTACCTCCTGGTGGGGGCGTACGCCTACGGCCAAGTTCAACGGTTGGCGAATGCGATTGAAGACGTCTTCGGGGAAGAGACGGTGGAGGTGCCCGAGGAGACCTATCCGGAGGACTACGTCCCGTTGGAGCCCAACCCTGACGCCACGGGCGCCGACCTAAACGACGACGGTATTCCCGACGACGCTTACGAAGGACAGGTCTGCATGTCGGAGTCGTCGGGTGAGGTCAACTCTGCACCATGAACGGCGGCGAGGTGGACGCGCGCTGACGTCGTCTTATGGCCCGGCGCGGCGGTCCAGCGCCAAGCGAGATCTGCGTGCTCACTCATCGTCTTCTAGCCCGAGAACGGCGAGCAAGTCCAGCGCTTCGTGCCGCTCGAGGAGCGTCCGGACGGCCCCACGGTCCTCGGCGGTGGCGGGTTCGATGATCTCCGCCAGAGCGAGCGTCATCTCCGCCCCCTCCTGCTCGCCCTGCTGCGCCTGCCGCGCGGCTGCCAGCGCGGCGCCCCTTCGCCTCAGTTAACTGGGCACCGAAGTCCCGGTTGACCTGGGTCCTGGTTCCCTCCGGCGCGGCGGCGAGGCGCGCCAGCCTCGGCTTCGCCGGGCGGTCAGGTGCGAGCCACCCGTCGGTAAGCACGAAGCCGCCCCAAACGCCCCACGCGCCCCGCGGCGACTGCTGCCGGGGGTGTCGTCGTGCTCCCGTGGAACCTCCTACGGAAACTTTACAGAAACTTCGGCGATTCTTGGGTCTGAGCTAGACGATCGGGAGGGCCAAGATCGTTGATATTCCGGCCCAAACTCGGGTGGGGCGACTGGGGCTTGAACCCAGGACCGACGGATTATGAGTCCGCTGCTCTGACCGACTGAGCTATCGCCCCTTCGCCCGAGGGCGACGGCGTGAGAGTACCCCGTGACGTCGGTGGTGCCCGATACGGGTGGGGCGTGGGTGAGGGGTGGTGCTCCTGTGCCCGATGGGGCAGAATGTTGGCACAACCACACATCGTGCGAGCAGCACACCCACGAGCGAGACCCGTGGCAGCAGCTCGATCCCATGGCAGTGCTTGGCGTTGGGGAAGACGTCCATCGCACTCAAGGAGGATCGAGATGTCTGCAGGTAAGCGTGTCAGCACCCGAGGTGTGGTGTTCATCCACAGCACCCCGACGGCCCTGTGCCCCCACATCACGTGGGCGCTCGAGTCCGTGCTGGATCAGGCTGTGTCACTGGACTGGATCGAGCAGCCTCTCGGCCGGTCGCTCAAGCGTGCCGAGTTTTCCTGGACCGGGGAGCCCGGTACCGGCGCCAAGCTCGCCTCTGCCCTTCGCGGCTGGGACAACGTGCGCTACGAGGTCACCGAGGAGCCCACGCCGGGTCTCGACGGCTCCCGCTGGAGCCACACGCCCACCCTCGGCATCCACCACGCGACGATCAGCGCCTCCGGCGACGTCGTCCTGCACGAAAACCGCCTGCGTGAGGTCATGACCCTCGCCCAGGGCGCGGGCGAGGCCGTCGAGGACATGCTCGGCGAGCTCCTCGGCGACGCCTGGGACGCCGAGCTCGAGCCCTTCCGCCACGCCGGCGACGGCGCTCCCGTGCGCTGGCTGCACAAGGTCGGCTGACCGCCGCACGACCCACGCCCCACGACGAAGGGGGCCGCGCACCCTCCTTGGCGCGGCCCCCTTCGTGACGCGTGCAGAGCCAGCTCCTCCGTGCGGCGCCTTCTCGCGTGACCGTCAGCTCACGGGGGTCATGTGCTCCCACGGCTTGGACAGGCGGAACCGGCGACCGCTCACCTCGATCGGCGCGATCTCGACGACGTGGTGCTTGTCGTCACCGACCCACGGGCGCAGCGGCACCCGCTCGGCGCGGTACTCCTCGTCGCCCTCGAGCAGCCGGGTCGTGCCGCGCACGACGACCGACCACGCTTCCTCGGTGCCGATCTCGTCGATCTCGAGCGCGACCGAGCCCTGCAGGACGACGCTGAGCAGCTTGTTGCCCTCGGCGGTCCGCAGGAGCAGCGTCTCGCCGTCGACGGCGTAGTTGATCGGGGTGAGGTGCACGTCGCCGAGGAGGTGGAACGCGAGCCTGCCGAACTCGTGGCCCCGGAGGGCTTGCCAGCACTCGTCGACGGACATCTTCACGGGCGTGCGCTCGTCCATGCTCCGATGCTAGTCATCGGCCGCCGCCCCGGCCACGGTCGGGGCCGTCGCGAGGGCGTCGCCAGCCGTGCGGCCACGACGGTTGATCCGCCGCTCGAGCAGGCCGGCGAGCGAGGTGAGCGTCCAGTTGACGATGATGAAGACGATCGCGACGACGACGAGCGCCGCGAAGATGTTGGAGTGCAACGAGGAGAGGTTCTGCCCCTGCTGCAGCAGCTCCGGGTAGGTGATGACCGTGCCGAGCGCGGTGTCCTTGAGGATCACGACGAGCTGGCTCACCAGCGCCGGCAGCATGGCCGTCACGGCCTGCGGGATCTGGATCGAGCGCAGCACCTGACCGGGGGAGAGGCCGACGGCCAGGCCCGCCTCACGCTGCCCGGCGGGCAGCGAGTGCACGCCGGAGCGCAGCAGCTCGGCCATGACCGATCCGTTGTAGAGGGTGAGGGCGGTGACGACCGCGGCCAGCGGGTTGAGGTCGGCGGAGAAGACGCCGTTGTAGGCGTAGATCCCGAAGAAGAAGATCATCATGATCAGCACGGGGATGGCGCGGAAGAACTCGACGACGGCACCGCTGAACCAGCGGACCCCGGCATGGGCCGACAGCCGACCCGAGCCGAAGACGAAGCCGAAGATGCTCGCACCGACGACCGACAGCGCGGCCGCCTTGATGGTGTTCCACAGGCCCATGAGCAGGTAGTAGCGCCAGGTCTCCCAGGTCGCCATCGGCGACCACTTCGCGCCGGAGAACTCCTCGTACTCGTTGAGCTTGCCGACGACGACCCAGGCGACCGCGGCGGCGAGGACCAGGCCGAGCACGGCGATGATGCGGTAGCGCATCCGCGCTCGGGGGGCCGGGGTTGTCGAAGAGGACGGTCTGGGTGCTCATCGCTTGACCGCCATCCGCCGCGACAGGCTCGTCAGCCCGATGCCGATCGGCAGGGTGAGGAGCAGGAAGAACCCGGCCACGAGGGCGAAGGTCACGTAGTTGAGGTCGGCCCGCAGCTCGATCGCCTCGTTCATGAAGGCCGCGGTCTCGGCGACACCGATGGCGGCTGCGACGGTCGTGTTCTTGATGAGGGCGATGGTCACCGATGCGAGCGGCGCGATGGCGCCGCGGACCGCCTGGGGCAGGACGACGTACCGCAGGTTCTGGGTGAAGCCCAGACCGAGAGAGCGGGCCGCCTCGGCCTGCCCGGCGGGCACGGTGTTGATCCCGCTGCGGATCGCCTCGCAGACGAAGGCCGCGTGGTAGACGGCCAGCCCGACGATCGCCCAGCGCACGCCGTTGTCGGTGATCGACGTCGGGCTGCTCTCGTCGGCGAGGTTGATGCCGAGGTCATAGAGCATGACCATGATCGTGAAGGTCAGGATCAGGGTCAGGGGCGTGTTGCGCACGATGTTGACGTAGGCGGCCCCGCCGAAGCGGAAGATCGCCACCGGCGAGACCCGCATGATCGCGATGATCGTGCCGAGCACGAGGGCCCCCGCGAGGGACAACACCGCCAGCTTGATGGTCAGCCAGAAGGCCCCCCACACGTCGAACTGCTGGAAGAGCTCGCTCATCCACTACTCCTTGTCGATGGCGTCGTCAGCGGAGGGACGAAGGGGGCCGACGCCGCCGCGCGCAGGCGGCCGGCCCCCTTCGTCCTCGTCGGTCAGGAGCAGGAGTCGAGCTTCGGCGGGTTGGTCTCGGAGTCGACCTTGAAGCCGGCCGGCCCGAAGTTCTTCTCCACCGCCTTGTCCCACTCGCCGTCGTCGACCATCTTGGTCAGCGCCTCGTTGACCTGCTCGCAGAGCTTGGTGTCGCCCTTCTTGAGGCCGACGCCGTAGCGCTCCTCGGAGAAGGGGGCACCGACGACCTTGAGCTTGCCCTTGTACTGGTCCTGCGCCGCGTAGCCGGCGAGGATCGTGTCGTCGGTCGTCAGGGCGTCGAGCTGGCCCTTGGAGACCGCCTCGGCGCACTTGGAGTAGGTGTCGAACTCCTGGAGGTTGACGCCCGGGACCTCCTTCTTGACGTTGTCCGCGGAGGTGGAGCCGGTGACCGAGCACAGCTTCTTGCCGTCGAGATCCTTGGGCCCGGTGATCTTGGCGTCCGTGGCGACGAGCAGGTCCTGGCCGGCGATGAAGTACGGGCCGGCGAAGGAGACCTTTTCCTTGCGCTCGTCGGTGATCGAGTAGGTCGCGAAGATCAGGTCCACCTGGCCGGTGGCGATGAGGTCCTCGCGCTGCTTGCTCGGGGCCTGGACGAACTGCACGTCGGTCTTGCCCATCTCCTTGGCCACGTAGTTGGCCACATCGACGTCGAAGCCCGAGTACGAGTTGCCCTCCTTGAGACCGAGGCCGGGCTGGTCGAACTTGATCCCGATCTTGATGCTGTCGCCGCCTCCCGATCCGCCTCCGTCCCCGCTGTCGTCACCGCAGGCCGCCAGGCCCAGGGCGAGGACGAGGGTTGCTCCTGCTGCGGCGAGTCGTCGCGTCATCATGCTGTTCCTCCTGGTTGGGTCGTGCGTGGTCAGTGGCTGAGGATCTTGCCGAGGAAGTCCTTGGCACGATCGCTCTGCGGGTTGGTGAAGAACTCCTCGGGCGTCGCCGTCTCGACGATCTGCCCGTCGGCCATGAAGACGACCCGGTCGGCCGCGCGGCGCGCGAAGCCCATCTCGTGGGTGACGACGATCATCGTCATGCCGGTCTGGGCCAGCTGGGTCATGACGTCGAGGACCTCGTTGATCATCTCGGGGTCGAGGGCCGACGTCGGCTCGTCGAAGAGCATGACCTTGGGGTCCATCGCGAGCGAGCGGGCGATGGCCACCCGCTGCTGCTGGCCGCCGGAGAGCTGGGCGGGGTACTTCGCGGACTGGGCGTCGACGCCCACCCGGGTGAGCAGCTCGTGGGCGCGCTGGGTTGCCTCGGCCTTGGACTTCTTGCGCACCTTGATCGGGCCGAGCGTCACGTTGTCGAGGATCGTCTTGTGCGCGAAGAGGTTGAAGGACTGGAAGACCATGCCGACGTCGGCACGCAGCCGGGCGAGCTCCTTGCCCTCCTCGGGCAGCGGCTTGCCGTCGACGGTGATGCTGCCCGACTCGTAGGTCTCGAGCCGGTTGATCGTGCGGCAGAGCGTGGACTTGCCCGAGCCCGACGGGCCGATGACGACGACGACCTCGCCGCGCCCGACGGTGAGGTTGATGTCCTTGAGGACGTGCAGCTGCCCGAAGTGCTTGTTGACGTCGGTGAGTACGACGAGGGGCTCGTGGGTGGCGGTCTCGCTGGTGGCGGTGGCGCTGGTGGAGGCGTCGCTCGGCATGCGAGCAACATAGTGCCCGGTCTGTGCCTGCGGTCACACATGGGCGCCGGCGTGGACCTGAGTGAGACACTCAGGTCACGCCGGCGCAGCGTGGGTCGCGCTCGTCAGAGCGGGATGTTGCCGTGCTCCCCACGGCGAGCAGGCGCCTCGGCCAGGGCCGTCGCGACCGCCGACCGCGTGCGGGTCGGCTCGACGATCTCGTCGACGACGCCGATCTCCACGGCTCGCGGCAGACCGCCGGAGAGGCGGTCGTGCTCGTCGGCGAGCTGTTGCTCGACCTCGGCCAGTTCCGACTCGTCGACCTCGGCCAGGCGGCGGCGGTGCAGGATGCGGATCGCGGCGACCGAGCCCATGACGGCCACGTGGGCGTCGGGCCAGGCGAAGACCTTGGTGGCGCCCAGGGAGCGGGAGTTCATCGCGATGTAGGCCCCGCCGTAGGTCTTGCGGGTGACGACGGTGACCCGCGGCACGACCGCCTCGGCGAAGGCGTGCAGCAGCTTGGCTCCCCGCCGCACGACGCCGTCCCACTCCTGGCCGACCCCGGGGAGGTAGCCGGGGACGTCGACGAGGACGACGAGCGGGACACCGAAGGCATCGCACATCCGCACGAAGCGGGCGGCCTTCTCCGCGGACGAGGAGTCGAGGCAGCCGCCCAGCCGCATCGGGTTGTTGGCGATGACGCCCACTGTGCGCCCGCCCATGCGACCGAGCGTCGTCACGATGTTGGGCGCCCACCGGCCGTGCAGCTCCTGGACCTCTCCCTCGTCGAGCAGCTGCTCGACGAGGGGGGTGGACGTCGTAGGCCCGCTTGGCCGACTCGGGCAGCTGCTGGGCCAGGTCGACGTCGGTGACCGCGGCGAGGTCGAAGTCGCCTTGGTCGCCGAGCAGCCGGCACAGGGTGCCGGCCCGGCCGAAGGCGTCGTCGATCGACTCGGCGAGCACGTGGACGACCCCCGAGCGGCGACCGTGCGGCTCCGGTCCACCGAGACGAAGGGCGTCGACGTCCTCACCCGTGACCGACCGGACGACGTCCGGCCCGGTGACGAAGATCCGCCCCTCCGGGGCGAGGATGACGATGTCGGTGAGTGCCGGCCCGTAGGCCGCGCCGCCGGCGGCGGCGCCGATGACGACGGAGATCTGGGGGATCTTGCCCGAGGCACGGGTCATGATCGCGAAGACCTCGCCGACCGCGTGGAGCGAGACGACGCCCTCGGGCAGGCGCGCGCCGCCCGAGTGCCACAGGCCGAGGACGGGCACGCCGTCGGCGAGGGCCCGCTCGTATGCGGCGACGACGACCGTGCACCCGGCGACGCCCATCGCGCCGCCCATGATCGTCGCGTCGGAGGCGAAGACGACGACCGGCTGACCACCGACCGTGCCGGTCGCGGCGAGCATGCCCGAGTCGTCGTCCTCGGTGATCAGCTCGAGCGAGCCCTCGTCGAGGAAGGCGGCGAGGCGGTGGTTCGGGTTGCGCGGGTCCTCCTCGCGCGGGACCTTGACGCGCGTGCCGACCGCGGCCGAGGCCGCATTGGGCTGGCGGGTCATGCGTGGCTCCTGAAGGCCAGGGCGACGTTGTGCCCCCCGAAGCCGAAGGAGTTGTCCAGGACGAGCAGGTCACCGTCGGCGGCGAGCTGACGGGGCTGGTCGCGCACGATGTCGAGGTCGACCGCGGGGTCGAGGTTGTCGATGTTGATCGTCGGCGGGGCGACCCGGTCGCGGACGGCCTGCACGGCGAAGACCGCCTCGAGGGCGCCGGCGGCGCCGAGGAGGTGGCCGGTCATCGACTTCGTGCCGCTGATGGCCATGTGGTCGGCGTCGGCACCGAAGGCCCGACGGATCGCCGCCACCTCGGCGACGTCGCCGACGGGGGTCGACGTCGCGTGGGCGTTGATGTGGCACACGTCGGCGGGTGTGGCACCGGCGTCGCGGACCGCGTCGGCCATGGCCCGGGAGGCACCGGCGGCCTCGGGCGTCGGGGGCGGGCGATGTGGTGCGAGTCGGCACTCACGCCGAAGCCGGCGAGCTCGCAGATGATCCGGGCGTCGCGGGCGCGGGCGTGCTCCTCGGACTCGAGGACGAGGATGGCGCCGCCCTCGCCGAGGAGGAATCCGTCGCGGTCGGTGTCGTAGGGGCGCGAGGCGGTCTCGGGGGAGTCGTTGCGCGTCGACAGGGCCTGCATCGAGGCGAAGCCGGCGATGGGCAGCGGGTGGATCGACGCCTCCGACCCGCCGGCGATGACGACGTCGGCGAGCCCCTCGCGGATGAGGTGGGCGCCGTACCCGATCGACTCGGCGCCGGAGGAGCAGGCGGAGACGAGGGTGTGCGCGCCGGCGCGGGCGCCGAACTCGAGCGAGACGGTGCCGGAGGCGCTGTTGGGCATGAGCATCGGGATCGACAGCGGGTAGACGCGGCGCGGACCCTTGGTGCGCAGGGCCTCCCACGCGGTGAGCAGGGTCTGCACACCGCCGATGCCGGTGCCGACCGAGCTGGCGAGGCGCTCCGGGTCGACCTCCGGGGAGCCGGCGTCGGCCCAGGCCTCACGGGCGGCGACGAGCGCGTACTGCGCGAAGGGGTCGAGTCGCTTGGTCTCGACCTTCTTGAGCACCTGCGAGACGGGGACGGCGAGTTGGGCCGCGAAGGAGACGGGCAGCTCGTAGTCCTCGACCCACGACGCGTCGAGCGTCCGGGCGCCGGAGCGGCCGGCGAGGGCCGCCTGCCAGGTCTCCTCGGCGGTGCCGCCGAGCGGGGTCGTGGCGCCGAGGCCGGTGACGACGACGGTGGGCCGGGGAGAGGTCATGCGGGGGCTCCTGACGGGTGGGGTGGGAGGAGAGGCGCGGGTCCTCCCTTCGCTCGTGACGAAGGGAGGACCCCCGGCTCACGCGGCCTGGTTGGCCTTGATGAAGGTGACGGCGTCGCCGACGGTCTTGAGGTTCTTGACCTCCTCGTCGGGGATCTTGGCCCCGAACTTCTCCTCGGCGGTCACGGCGATCGTCATCATCGACAGCGAGTCGACGTCGAGGTCGTCGGTGAAGGTCTTGTCGGCGGTCACCTCGGACGCGTCGACACCGGTCTCCTCCGAGACGATCTCGGCGAGGCCGTCGAGGATCTCCTGGTCGCTGAATGCCATGGAACTGCTCCTTTGTTGTGGGTGGTGCGGTGGGGCGGTGGTGCTGGTCCGAGGACCCGTCGGACCGACGGGTGATCTAGGGGAGGGTCACGACCTGGGCGGCCCAGACGAGACCGGCGCCGAAGCCGATCTGCAGGGCCAGGCCACCGGGCTCGACCTCGCCCTCGCGCAGCATGCGCTCCATCGCGAGGGGGATCGAGGCTGCCGAGGTGTTGGCGGTCGTGACGATGTCGCGGGCGACGGGCAGGTCCTGCGGCAGGCCGAGCGTCTTGACCATCTGGTCGATGATCCGCACGTTGGCCTGGTGGGGGATGAAGGCGGCGAGCTCGTCCGCGCGCACGCCGGCCACGTCGAGGGCGCGCTGCGCCTCCTTGGCCATGGACCACACCGCCCAGCGGAAGACGCTCGGGCCCTGCATGACGATGGCGGGCCAGCGCAGGTCGCGGTCGGTGCGCAGCTGGTTCCACGAGTCGCGCTGGGCGATGAGGTCCTTCTGCTCGCCGTCGCTGCCCCAGACCGTCGGGGAGATGCCCGGGACGTCGCTGCGGGAGACGATCGCGGCGCCCGCTCCGTCACCGAAGATGAAGGCGGAGCCACGGTCCTGCGGGTCGGTGAAGTCGAGCAGCTTTTCGACCCCCACGACGAGCACGTGCTCGGCCGTGCCGACCCGGACCATGTCGTTGGCGAGCGAGATGCCGTGGCAGTAGCCGGCGCAGGCCGCGGAGACGTCGAAGGCGGCGGCGGCCGAGCCCAGACGAGAGGCGAGCTCGGGTGCGGCAGCCGGTGTCTGGAAGGGGTGGGTCACGGTGGCCACGACCACCGCACCGATCTGCGTGGCGTCGAGCCCGGCGTAGGCGAGGGCATCGCGGGAGGCGTGCTCGGCCATGTCGACGACGCTCTCGTCCGGCGCAGCCTTGTGCCGGGAGGCGATGCCGGAGCGCTCGCGGATCCACTCGTCGGAGGAGTCGATGGCGGCGACGATCTCGCTGTTGGGGACGACCCGCTCCGGGCGGTAGCCGCCGATGCCGGTGATCCGAGCATGGTGCAGCGTCTGCGCGACGCCGAGCGTGCTCACGCGAGGCCGCCCTGCGGGTGCAGGCGCAGGACAGGCTGCCCCGGCGAGACGGGGTCACCGTCCTCGACGAGCCACTCGACGATCGTGCCGGGGTGCTGGGCCCGCACCTCGAGGGTGTCGCGCAGCGAGGAGATGCGGGCGATGACGTCCCCGGCCGCGACCGGCGAGCCGGGCTCGGCCGTCGTGATGCCGACGGTGCCCTTGATCGGAGCGGTGATCAGGCGCCACGTCGGCTCGGTGGCCCGGCGGCTCGTGCCGTGCTCGCGGACCATCCGGTGCGCGGCCTCGAGGTCGTCGGGCGTCTTGAGCGCGAGGACCTCGATGCCCTTGAGCCCGCGCTTGGCGAGGCCGGTGAGGGCGCCGGCGGGCGGGATCTCGATGATGCCGGTGACCCCGAGGTCCTTGAGCGTCTCCATGCACAGGTCCCAGCGCACCGGGTTGCTCACCTGGCTGACGATGCGCCGCAGCACCTCGCTGCCGGAGTGCACGACGGTGCCGTCGACGTTGGAGACGAGGGGGGACCCGGGCGTCGTGCGTCGAGACGGCGCGGGCCAGACGAGCGAGGTCGTCGACGGCAGGGGCCATGTGCGAGGTGTGGAAGGCCCCGGCGACCTTGAGCGGCATGACCCGGGCCCGGGCCGGGGGAGCAGCGGCGAAGGCCGCGAGCTGGTCGAGCGTGCCGGCGGCGACGACCTGGCCGGCACCGTTGACATTGGCCGGGGTCAGGCCGTGCGACTCGATCGCGGCGAGGACCTCCCCTTCGTCACCGCCCAGGACGGCGCTCATGCCGGTCGGGGCGACCCGGGAGGCGGCGGCCATCGACCGGCCCCGCTCACGCACGAGGACCATCGCCTGCTCGGCGGTGATGACGCCGGCAGCGGTCGCGGCCGTGATCTCGCCGACGCTGTGACCTGCGCCGGCCCCGACGACCCGGAAGCCGTCGGCCGGGTGCTCGAAGAGGGCGAGGAGCGCGAGGAGCCCCGAGGCGACGATGAGCGGCTGGGCGACCGCGGTGTCCTTGATCGTCTCCTCGTCGGAGGTCGTGCCGTGGGCTGCCAGGTCGATGGCGGCGACGGTCGACAGCCAGTGGAGTCGGTCGGCCACCCCGGGCAGCTCGAGCCAGGGGGCGAGGAAACCGGGTGTCTGGGACCCTTGACCGGGGCAGGTGATGGCGAGCACGAGTCCAGAGTCCTCCTCGGCGACCGCTGGGGGCGACAGCGATGGCCCCAGAGATTCACCCCAGGCTCTTGGAGGGATCCTCCAAGATGGCCCCGAGGGTCAGGGCGACGCGGACGGTGAAGGCCTCGTGCGGGTCGCCGAGGTCGTAGCCGATGACGTCGGTGATCCGACCGAGCCGGTAGCGCACCGTGTTGACGTGGACGATGAGCGTGCGCGCTGTCGCCTCGAGCCCGGGGGACTCCAGGTGCGTCCGGGCCGTCTCGAGCAGGCTCGGGTGCTCCTCGAGTGGGGTCTGCACGAGCTCGACCAGCTGTGCCTGCGCGAGGTCGTCCCCGGCGATCGCCCGCTCGGCGAGCAGGTCGTCGGCGGCGACCGGTCGGGGTCGGTCCGGCCAGCCTGGGGCGGCCACGTGGCCGGCGACGGCGGCGTGGGCCGACAGGGCGCCCTCGGCGAGGTCGCCGACGAGCGGACCGTGCACGAGGTCGCCGTCGCCGAAGCAGTCGGCGAAGAGCTGTGCCGTGGACGCGGCGTCCTCGCACTGCCCGACGACGGCCACGAGCCGTGCGCCCTGCACACCGGTGAGGACGGGCAGGTCGTGCCGGCGCGCGGTCGAGTGGACCGCTGCCACGGCGGCGGCAGGGTCTTCCTCGTCGCTGCCCGATGGCGAACCGCCCACGAGCACAACGATGTCGGTGACCTCACCCCATCCGAGAGCGGCCGCGCGGGTGCGGATCGACTCGTCGACCTCGCCGCGCATCACCGCGTCGATGACGAGCGACTCCAAGCGGGCGTCCCAGGCGCCCCGCTGCTCCGCGGCGTGGGCGTAGACCTGGGCGGCGCCGAAGGCGATCTCGCGCGAGTAGCGCAGCACCGCCAGCCGCAGGTCGGTGACGTCACCGGGGCGGGCGAGCTCGTCGACGTGCTCCTCGACGACGTCGACGACCGAGCGCGCGAGCTCGAGGGTCTGGGCCAAGCTGATCGTCCGGGTCAGCTCGCGGGGTGCGGCGCCGAAGGTCGTCCGCGTGTCGGCCGATTCCTTGCCGTCGAGCCACTGGATGAAGTTGGCGATGCCCGCCTGGGCCACGAGCCCCACCCACGACCGTTCCTGCGCGGTGAGGGTGGCGTACCAGTCGTGGGTGGCCTCGAGCCGCTGCGTCGCCGCCCGCGCGAGGTCACCGCCCCTCCGGCGGACCTCACGGCGGGTGGTCAGGGAGACGAGGCCTCGACGCGACACGCCGCCATCCTATGTGTGAAGACCACAAGAGGGCCGCGCCCTCCCTTCGCGTGCGGCGCTCCTCCACCAGATGAGCGGTCAGTCGGTGCCGAACTCCATGGCGGCGCGGTCGAGGGCGTCGTCGATCTCGTCGACGTCCTGCGCGGCCGGGTTGGAGGCGATCTGGTCGCCGCCGCCGGCCTCGAGCTCGCCCATGATGTCGAGGTAGCCGCCGGAGAGCTGGTCCTGCGCGGCGTAGACCTCGAGCTTGCTGCGACTGTCGGCGATGTCGAGGTTGCGCATCGTCAGCTGACCGATGCGGTCGACGGGGCCGAAGGCGGCATTGTCCGTGCGTTCCATCGACAGCTTGTCGGGGTGGTAACTGAAGTGCTCGCCCACCGTGTTGACGATCGTCCAGTCCTCGCCGCGGCGCAGGCGCACCGTGACCTCGCCGGTGACGACGGAGGCAACCCAGCGCTGCAGCGACTCGCGCAGCATGAGCGCCTGCGGGTCGAACCAGCGGCCCTCGTAGAGCAGACGACCGAGGCGGCGGCCCTCCGCGTGGTAGCTGGCGATGGTGTCCTCGTTGTGCACCGCGTTGACCAGGCGCTCGTAGGTGAGGTGGAGCAGGGCCATCGCCGGGCCCTCGTAGATGCCCCGGGACTTGGCCTCGATGATCCGGTTTTCGATCTGGTCGGACATGCCCAGGCCGTGCCGGCCACCGATGGTGTTGGCCGCCATGACGAGGGCGACCGCGTCGCCCCCGAAGTCGTCGCCGTTGATGGCGACGGGGCGACCCCGCTCGAAGCGGACGGTGACGTCCTCGGCCTCGATGGCCACCTCGGGGTCCCAGAAGCGCACCCCCATGATCGGCTCGACGGTCTCGAGGGAGACGTCGAGGTGCTCGAGGGTCTTGGCCTCGTGGGTCGCGCCCCAGATGTTGGCGTCGGTCGAGTAGGCCTTCTCGGCGCTGTCGCGGTAGGGCAGGCCGCGCTCGGTCAGCCACTCGGACATCTCCTGGCGGCCGCCGAGCTCGGTGACGAAGTCGGCGTCGAGCCACGGCTTGTAGATGCGCAGCCCGGGGTTGGCCATGAGGCCGTAGCGGTAGAAGCGCTCGATGTCGTTGCCCTTGTAGGTCGAGCCGTCGCCCCAGATCGAGACGCCGTCCTCCTTCATGGCCCGCACGAGCAGGGTGCCGGTGACGGCGCGGCCGAGGGGGGTGGTGTTGAAGTAGGTGCGGCCGCCGCTGCGGATGTGGAAGGCGCCGGTGGCGATCGCGGACAGGCCCTCCTCGACGAGCGGGCCCTTGCAGTCGACCAGGCGGGAGAGCTCCGAGCCGTACTGGCCGGCGCGACCGGGGATCGACTCGATGTCGTCCTCGTCGTACTGGCCGAGGTCGGCGGTGTACGTGCACGGCACCGCCCCCTTCTCGCGCATCCACGCGACGGCCACCGAGGTGTCGAGTCCGCCGGAGAAGGCGATGCCGACACGTTCACCAACAGGGAGGGAAGTCAGTACCTTGGACACGCCCCACAGCCTAGGTCCTCGGGTGACCGGCCGGCATCGCGGTCCACCCCAATCGTCCTGACCACGTGCTGACGATCCGGCCACCGTCGCGTCATGATGACTTCACCCCCGCAGCACCCCAGCGTCTCCGGTCGCCGGTCTCGGGTCCCTAGCGTCCCGCGCATGACCACCTCCAGGATGCTCACCGGCGCGCTGTGTGCCACCACCCTGCTCGTCCCTGTCGCCGTGGCCGGCACCTCCTCCGCGGCCACGTCGACGGTCCAGACCTCGACACCGGACCGCCCCGGTCACCGCCCGGAGAAGGGGGAGAGCCTGCAGCCGCAGATCTTCGCCCACCGCGGCGCCTCCGGCTACCGACCGGAGCACACCCTCGCCGCCTACGAGCTGGCCGTCGGCATGCGCGCCGACTACATCGAGCCCGATCTCGTCATGACCAAGGACGGGGTCCTCGTCGACCGTCACGAGCCGGAGATCTCCGGCACGACGGACGTCGCCGACCACCCGGAGTTCGCCGACCGCAAGACGACCAAGGACCTCGACGGCACCCCGACGACGGGCTGGTTCGTCGACGACTTCACCCTCGCCGAGCTCAAGACCCTGCGTGCCAAGGAGCGCCTCGGTGACCTGCGGCAGGAGTCGAGCACCTACGACGGCCGCTTCGAGGTACCGACCTTCGAGGAGGTGCTCCGCCAGCGCGCGCGCCTGTCGAAGGAGACCGGCCGGGAGATCGGGATCATCCCGGAGATCAAGCACTCCACCTACCTGCACGCCGAGGGTTTCGACCCCGAGCGAGAGGTCGCCCGGCTGGCGAAGAAGTACCACCTCAACAGCAAGAAGGCCCCCATGTGGGTCCAGTCCTTCGAGCTGACGGCCCTGAAGGACCTGCGCCGCGCCGGGTACAAGGGCCGCTCCACCTTCCTCACCACGGCGAAGGGAGGTCCCTACGACCTCCACGAGCAGGGCACGACCTACGCCGAGCTGACGACCCGTCGGTCCATGGGAGAGCTCTCCCGGTGGATCGACGGCTTCGGTCCCGAGAAGGCGCAGGTGATCCCCCTTCGTGCTGACGGGTCGCTGGGGGAGCCGACGCGCTTCGTCGCCGACGCGCACGCCGCGGGGCTGAAGGTCACGCCGTGGACCTTCCGCGCGGAAAACTCCTTCCTGCCCACCGACTACCGCATCGGGACCGACCCGGCAGACTTCGGCCGGGCACTGGACGAGGTCACCCGCTTCTACGAGGCCGGGGTCGACGGCGTCTTCTGCGACCAGCCGGACGTGTGCGTCGAGGCCCGGCGCACCTTCCTCGGCGACGACTGACGACCTGACGAAGGGAGGGTCGCACCCGCTGCGACCCTCCCTTCGTGCATGGTTCTCGTGCTGCGCGAGTACGTCGGGGCCTGCCGCCGCGACGTGCGCATCGCCTTCCCTTACGCCGTCACCTGCGCCTGCGAGGCGCAGGCGGCGCTGGCCGACCTCGTCGCCCTGCGCACCCGCTGACCTCGGCCGGTGAGGCGCCCACCGGGGCGGGCCGGGCCCTCAGCGCGGTCAGACCGGCGTGAGGGGTGCGTGCGGTGGCTCGGGCAGCTCGACACGGATGGGGTCGTCGGGTCGGACGAGACCGCCGACCTCGACGACGGCCATGACGCCCGCGCGGCGCACGATGCCGACCCCGTCGAGGCTCTGCACGCCCCCGGTCGGCCCGAGCTCCACGTCGGAGTCGGAGGCGACCCCGTCGACCCTTCGCGCGACGAGCTTGAGCAGCCCGCGCGAGTACTCGTCGATCTGCCGGCACGGGTTGCGCAGCCCGGTGAGCCGCACGACGGCCTCGCCGAGACGCAGCCGCGTGCCCTCGGGCAGCGCGAGCAGGTCGATGTCGTGGGTGAGGACGTTGTCCCCGAGGGTGCCGGGACCGACGTCGTGTCCGGCGGCACGAGCCTCGTCGATGAGGTCGTCCTGGATGAGGTGGACCTGTCGCAGGTTGGGCTGGTCGGGGTCGCGGCGCACCCGGGAGCGGTGCTGGACGCGGGTGCCCGCGTGGGCGTCACCGCGCACGCCGAGACCGGCGACGAGCTCGATCGCCTCGCGCGGCACCTTGCTGAAGCGATGCGTCTCGTCCCGGCTCACCGCGACGACGAAGGGGGCGCCCATGCCGGGATCCTCCCACGGCAAGTGCGCCCCCTCCGGCCGGCGGGGTCACACCGTCAGGCGTCGCCTCCGGCATTGCCGGAGGTCCCGGCCCCGATCTCGAGCAGGCGGTAGCGCTCCGCGGCCTGCGCCGGGACGTCCTCGGCGACCCACCCGCGGTCGGCGAGCATCTGCAGGGCCCGCACCGCCATCGACGGCCCGTCGACGTGGAAGTAGCGCCGCGCCGCCGCGCGGGTGTCGGAGAAGCCGAAGCCGTCGGTGCCCAGGGCCGAGTACTCCTCTGGGACCCACGGGCGGATCTGGTCCTGCACCTGCTTCATGTAGTCCGAGACGGCGACGACCGGGCCGACCGCGCCCTCCAGCGCCTGCGTGACGAAGGGGGTCCGCCGCTCCTGGTCGGGGTGGAGGAAGCGCTCCTCGTCGCAGGCCATGGCCTCGCGGCGCAGCTCGCTCCAGCTCGTCACCGACCACACGTCGGCGACGACACCCCAGTCGTCGCGCAGCAGCTGCTGCGCCTCGAGGGCCCACGCCATGCCGACGCCGCTCGCGAGCAGCTGGCAGCGCGGGGGAGTGCCGCCCAGACCGGAGTCGTCGCCCGCCCGGTAGCGGTACATGCCCTTGAGCAGGGCGTCGACGTCGATGCCCTCGGGCTGCTGGGGCTGGACGATCGGCTCGTTGTAGAGAGTGAGGTAGTAGATGACATTGCGGCTGGGGTCGCTCTGCGGGGCGTCGCCGCCGTACATCTGCTCCAGCCCCCGGCGCATGATGTGCGCGATCTCGAAGCCGTAGGCCGGGTCCCAGGTGACGACGGCCGGGTTGGTCGCTGCGAGCAGCGGCGAGTGGCCGTCGGCGTGCTGCAGGCCCTCGCCGGTGAGCGTCGTGCGGCCGGCGGTCGCGCCGAGCATGAAGCCGCGGGACATCTGGTCGGCCGCCGCCCAGATGCTGTCGCCGGTGCGCTGGAAGCCGAACATCGAGTAGAAGATGTAGACGGGGATCATCGGCTCGCCGTGCGTCGCGTAGCTCGTCGCCACCGCGGTGAAGGCCGCGACCGAACCGGCCTCGTTGATGCCCGTGTGGATGATCTGGCCCTGCTCGGACTCGCGGTAGGCGAGCATGAGGTCGGCGTCGACCGAGGTGTAGTTCTGCCCGTGCGGGTTGTAGATCTTCTTGGTGGGGAAGAAGGAGTCCATCCCGAAGGTGCGCGCCTCGTCGGGGATGATCGGCACGATCCGCTCGCCGAAGCCCTTCTCCCGCATGAGGTCCTTGAGCAGACGGACCCAGGCCATCGTCGTGGCGATCTCCTGCTTGCCCGAACCCTTGGTCATCTGGGCGTACTTGTCGTCGGCCGGAAGCTCCGGCGCGGTGTACTCGACCCGTCGCGAGGGCAGTCCGCCGCCCAGCTTGCTGCGGCGCTCGCGCATGTACTGGATCGCCTCGTCGTCCTCGCCGGGGTGGTAGTACGGCGGCAGGTACGGGTCGGCCTCGAGCTGCTCGTCGGTGATCGGGATCTTCAGCCCGTCGCGCAACCCCTTGAGGTCGTCGAGCGTGAGCTTCTTCATCTGGTGGGTCGCGTTGCGCCCGGCGAAGTGGGTGCCGAGGCCGTAGCCCTTGATCGTCTTGGCGAGGATGACCGTCGGCTGGCCGGTGTGCTCCATCGCGGCGCGGTAGGCGGCGTAGACCTTGTTGTAGTCGTGGCCACCGCGCTTGAGCTTCCACCACACGTCCTCGTCGGACCAGTCCGCGACGAGCTTGCGGGTGCGCGGGTCGCGGTTGAAGAAGTTGTCCCGGACGTAGGCGCCGTCGTTGGCGCGGAAGGTCTGGTAGTCGCCGTCGGGCGTCTGGTTCATGAGGTTGACGAGGGCGCCGTCGCGGTCGGCCGCGAGCAGTGGGTCCCAGCCCCGACCCCAGACGACCTTGATGACATTCCACCCGGCGCCGCGGAACTGCGCCTCGAGCTCCTGGATGATCTTGCCGTTGCCGCGGACGGGGCCGTCGAGCCGCTGCAGGTTGCAGTTGACGACGAAGGTGAGGTTGTCCAGCTCCTCGAAGGCCGCCGTCTGCAGCAGGCCACGGCTCTCCGGCTCGTCCATCTCCCCGTCGCCGAGGAAGGCCCAGACGTGCTGCTGGGAGGTGTCCTTGATGCCGCGGTTGTGCAGGTACTTGTTGAACTGCGCCTGGTAGATCGCATTCATCGGCCCGATGCCCATCGACACCGTGGGGAACTCCCAGAAGTCGGGCATGAGGCGCGGGTGCGGGTAGGAGGGCATGCCGGTCGTGCCCTGCCCGGCGAGCTGGGCCGCCTCCTGGCGGAAGCCGTCCATCTGCTCCTCGTTGAGGCGCCCCTCGAGGAAGGCGCGGGCGTACATGCCGGGGGAGGCGTGGCCCTGGAAGAAGATCTGGTCGCCACCGCCCGGGTGGTCCTTGCCGCGCCAGAAGTGGTTGAAGCCCACCTCGTAGAGGGTCGCCGCCGAGGCGTAGGAGGAGATGTGCCCGCCGACGCCGACCCCGGGGCGCTGGGCGCGGTGGACCTGGATCGCGGCATTCCAGCGGATCCAGGCGCGGTAGCGGCGCTCGACCTCCTCGTCACCCGGGTACCACGGCTCGTCCTTGGGGGCGATGGTGTTGACGTAGTCCGTCGTCGTCAGCGAGGGGACTCCGACGTTCTTCATCCGGGCGCGCTCGAGCAGGCGCAGCATGACGTAGCGAGCGCGCTCCCTGCCGGACTCGTCGATGAGGTGGTCGATGGACTCGAGCCACTCCGCCGTCTCCTCGGCGTCGATGTCCGGGAGGTGGGTCGGGATGCCGTTGAGGATGGGGCCGTCGCTGAGGTGGTCTGCCGAGCCGGGCACGGGTCGTCCTTTCGCAAGATGGTCCGCCAGAGGTGACGGCGGACACACCCACTATCTCGTGCCCGTGTCGCGCGTCACAAACCGGGTGTCGTCACGCGGCACGGGTGCGCGTAGACGGTGGCGCGGTCCTCGCGGACGAAACCGAGCAGCGTCAGGCCGGAGCGCTCGGCGACCTCGACGGCCAAGGTGGTCGCGGCCGACACGCAGGCGAGCACGGGGACCCCGGCGACCGCTGCCTTCTGCGCGATCTCGAAGCCGGCCCGGGACGAGACGACGAGGGCGTGCCCGCGCAGGGGGAGACGCCCTTCGCGGGCAGCCCACCCGATGACCTTGTCGACGGCGTTGTGCCGGCCGATGTCCTCGCGGACGACGAGCACCGTGCCCTCCGGGTCGAGCAGCGCGGCCGCGTGGACCCCGCCGGTGGCGGCGAAGACCTTCTGCCGCTCCCGCATCGCCGCCACGCCCGCGTGGACCACGTCGAGCCCGATGCGCACGTCGTCGTCGGAGGGGGAGTGGGGCAGGGTCTCGATCAGGTCGTCGACCGAGGCAGACCCGCACACGCCGCACGCGCTCGTCGCGACCTCGGTGCGCTCGGTGACCGGTCGTCGCAGCGAGACGCCCGCCGCGAGGGTCACCTCGACGACGTTGAAGGTCGGCGAGCCGTCGGGCCCGACGTCGGTGCAGTGCATCATCGTCGCGATGTCGGCGCCGTCGCCGACGAGACCCTCGGCGACGAGGTGGCCGAGCGCGAGGTCGAAGTCGTCACCCGGCAGACGCATCGTCGTCGTCACGGTCTGCGACGGCGGCCGCAGCTCGCTCGGGGCGCCCCCGGCGGCCAGCGCCCGCTCGGGCAGCGCAGCGACCCGGATCTCCAGCGGCTCCTCGACGACGACCGACTCGATCCGTGAGGCCGCCGACGGGCCCAGCCGCTGCACCCGCAGCCGTCGCGTTATCCGTCCCACCGGGCACCTCCACGTCCGTTGACCACCCGGTCAGCCTACGGAGGCGTCTGGTGTCATGGACCCGTGGACGACCAGCCGACCCCGCCCCCTTCGCCTCCCGGCCGTGCTGCCCCTGCGTGGTGACGCCGGCGCGGACTGGCGCCCCGTCTCGCCCGCGCTCGTGCAGGTGCGACGGGTCAGTGCGTCGGCGGTCCTGCTGCCGCTCGCCGTGGCCTGCGCCGTCGCGGCGGCCTTCACGTGGACCTGGGTCGCTGCCGGCGCCGTGGTGCTCCTGCTGCTGTGGGCCTGGCTCATGTGGCTCGTCGGCGTGCAGGTGCGCGCGATCACCTGGGCCGAGCTGCCGGAGGAGCTGGCGATCCGCAAGGGTCGGCTCTGGCGGAGGCTCGTGACGATCCCCTACGGGCGGATCCAGTACGTCGACCTGTCCTCCGGTCCGTACAAGCGAGCGAAGGGGATGGCCGACATCACCGTGCACACGGCCTCGCCGACCAGCTCCGGGGACATCCCGGGGCTGCCGGCCGAGGTCGCGGAGGAGCTGCGGGTGCGGCTGGCCGCTCGTGGCGACGCCCAGCGGGCCGGGCTGTGAGCCAGACCCCGACCACTGACTTCGTCCGGGTGCACCCGGTCTCGCCCTTCATCCGTGGCGGGCTCATCGTCCTGGGCTTCCTCGGCTACGTCCTGTCGCAGCAGTTCGACCGGGTCGCCGGTTCGCTCGGGCCGGATGCCGAGGGAGGGGCCTTCGGCGTCGGGCTGGTCCAGCTCGGCGTCCTCGCGCTCGTCGTACTCGGCGCCATCGGCATCGGTCTGCTGTCCTGGTGGTTCACGCGGTACCGGATCGGCGGCGACAGCATCGAGATGCGCACGGGCGCGATCTTCCGGCAGCACCGTCAGGTGCGCTACGACCGGATCCAGGCCGTCGACGTCGTCCGTCCGCTGCTCGCCCGGCTCTTCGGGCTGTCGGAGGTGCGCGTCGAGTCGGCCGGCGGCGGCGACTCCCACCTGTCGATCGCCTACCTGCGGATGGGCGAGGCCGATGCCGTGCGGCAGCGCCTGCTCGGGCTGGCCCACGAGTCCGGCTCCGAGGTCCCCGCCGACGAAGGGAGCGCCCCGCACCCCGAGCGGACGGTCGCCGCCGCCGCGCCGACGGAGGGGGCGCCCCTGCTCGTGGTCCCACCGGCACGGATCGTCGCCTCGGTGCTGCTCGGCGGCGAGGCGATCTTCGTCGCGCTCCTCCTGCTCGTCGCGCTCGTGCTGTCCGTGCTCGGGCTGGGTGCGGTGATCGGTGGTCTCGCCCCCGCGGCCGTCATCGGGGCGGGCCGGGCACTCATGCGCCTGACGCGCTGGTGGGGTCTGACGATCGGGCTGCGCGGCCCGCTGACCCTGACGAGCCAGCGGGGCCTCACCGACACCCGGACCTCGTCGGTGCCCCTGCACCGGGTGCAGGCCGTCGCGATCGAGCAGCCCTGGCTGTGGCGTCGCCCCGGGTGGTGGTCGCTCAAGGTCAACGTCGCCGGCGCCGAGATCGGCTCGGCGTCGGAGTCGACGGACACCGTGCTCGTGCCCGTGGCCACGACCACGGAGGTCCTGCGCCTGCTCGAGGTCGTCACGGGCGACCCGCAGACCACGGCCGAGGCCGGCTCGCTCGTCGCCGGGACCCCCGAGGGCTTCGTCGGTCTCCCCGGGCGGAGCCGGTGGGTCCACCCCTTCGCCCGACGTCGCATCGGCTACCTCGCCGGGCAGCGGGCCCTGCTTACGCGCTCCGGCTGGCTCGACCACACGCTGCAGATCGTTCCCTGGAGGCGGATCCAGTCGCTGACCGTGACGCAGGGGCCGATCTCGCAGCGGCTGGACCTCGCGAGCGTCGAGGTCGTGAGCACGGTCGGGCCGGTGAGCCCCCGGGTGCAGCACCTCGACCGGGCGGGTGCCGAGCGGCTGCGAGCCCTCGCCGAGCAGCACGCGAGCCCAGCACGACGGGGCCGATCGGGCGGGCCTGCTTGCGTCACGGGGCCGGACACGGTGGACTGTGACGGATGAATCAGCAGCGAGCAGGAGAAGGGACCACGGTCGTGACGGGGGAGTCGACGGAGCAGGGCGACGACATCGCCCGGGACGCCGTGGCCAAGTTGGGCTTCACCAAGGAGCAGATCGTCCAGGAGTACGGCTGGGATGACGACGTCGACGAGGCCCTGCGCCTCGCGATCGAGGACGTCGTCGGCGACCCCATAGAGGACGAGAGCTACACGGGTGTCGTCGACGCCGTGATCCTCTGGTGGCGCGACGGCGACGGTGACCTCACCGACGCGCTCGTCGACACCCTGGGCACCCTCGCCGAGGGGTCCTCGATCGTCCTGCTCACGCCGCGCCCCGGCCAGCCGGAGGAGGTCGACCCGAGCGAGGTCGACGAGGCGGCCACGACCGCGGGGCTGCACACCTCGGGCAATGTCATGTGCTCCGAGCACTGGGTCGCGACGCGCCTGGCCGCGCGCAAGGGCGTCGCCTGATCCGGCACACTGCCGGCATGAGCCGTCAGCCCGTCGCCGTGGGGGAGATCGCCCCCGACTTCACCCTGCGTGACCACAACGGCAGGGACGTGTCGCTGCGCGAGCACGCGGGCCGACGCAGTGTCCTGCTCGTCTTCTACCCCTTCGCCTTCTCGGGCATCTGCACGGGCGAGCTCGGTGAGATCCGCGACGACCTCGGGCGCTTCGAGTCGCCTGACGTCACGACGATGGCGATCTCGTGCGACCCGATGTTCAGCCTGCGCGCGTGGGCCGACCGGGAGGGCTACTTCTTCCCGCTGCTGTCGGACTTCTGGCCGCACGGCGAGGTCGCCCGGGCCTACGGCGTCCTCGACGAGCAGGCTGGCAAGGCCGAGCGCGGGACCTTCCTCGTCGGCCCCGACGGGCGGGTTGCATGGTCGCTCGTCAACCCCGCCGGCCGGGCCCGGGACTTCACCGGCTACCACGAGGCGCTGTCCCGCATCGTGGACTCCCGGGGGCCCTCGGGCGGGTAGCCTCGGTCGTCATGAGCGACAACATCCTCGAGGTGGACCTGCTGGCCTTCGAGTCCGGGGACGGTGAGCGGGCACGCGCCGTCGTCGACGGTCTGATGACCTCCCTCGAGACGGGCTTCGTCTACGTCAAGCACGACCTCTCCGAGGACCTCATCGACAGCGCCTACGGGATGCTCGAGGAGTTCTTCACCGCCGAGCGCGAGGTCAAGGAGCAGTTCGTCGCCCCGGGCACGCACGGCCAGACCGGCTACACCGGCCTGCTCGTCGAGACCGCCGCCACCGCCGACGTCGCGGACTGGAAGGAGATGCTCAACTGGGGTCCCTCCATCCCGGCCGGGCACCCGCTGCGCACGCGCTACCCGCACCGCTACCACGACCCGGTGCTGCCGGAGTCGGCGGTGCCGGGCATCACCGAGACGCTCACCGCCTTCCACCGCTCGGTCGCCGACCTGCAGCGACGGGTCCTGCGGATCATCGCGACCGGTGTCGGAGCCCACCCCGACTACTTCGAGAAGATGCTCGTCGACGGTCCGACGCTCTCGCGCGCCATCCACTACCCGGCGATGGAGTCGGCCCCGGAGGCCCCGCACGTGTGGGCGGCCGAGCACGCCGACATCAACCTCATCACCGCGCTGCCCCGGGCGACCGCGGCCGGACTGCAGGTGCGCCTGAAGGACTCCGGCGAGTGGATCGACGCCATCGCCCCCGAGGGTGGCGCGATCATCAACACCGGCCTCATGCTCGAGGTCGTGACCAATGGCGTCATCGAGCCCGGCATCCACCGGGTCGTCGCCGCGCCGGGGCAGGAGGGCGACCGCTACTCCGTCGTCCAGTTCACCCACCCGACGCCGTGGACCGTCCTCAGCCCGCTCGTGTCGACGGTCACCGAGCAGACGCCGCAGCTCTTCTCGCCGATCAGCGCCGCCGACGCCCTCGACCTCGTCCTCTACGAGATCAACCTCATCGAGGACGCGCGTCGCGTCTGAGACGCGGGCCGCGGCCTGTCATGATGACCCCGGCGCCGTAGGCGCTCGGGGCCTGTAGCTCAGTTGGTAGAGCACCGCGTTTACACCGCGGGTGTCGTCGGTTCGAGCCCGGCCGGGCCCACATGACCTCCATCCGACTGCGCGACGTGCTGACGGTCCTCGAGGGGCTCTACCCCCAGGACTCGGCGCAGTCCTGGGACCGCGTCGGCCTGGTGACCGGTGACCCTGAGCAACCCGTGCGGCGCATCCACGCGGCCGTCGACCCGACCCTCGAGGTCATCGCGCAGGCCCGTGACGCCGGCGCCGACCTGCTCATCACCCACCACCCCCTCCTCCTGCGCGGCGTGCACTCCGTCGCCACGACGAGCGCGAAGGGGGCCGCCATCACCTCCCTCGTCGTCGGCGACGTCGCGCTCTACGTCGCCCACACCAACGCCGACGTCGCCGAGCCCGGGGTCAACACCGCGCTCGCCGCCGCGTGCGGCCTGGCGAGTACCGAGCCGCTGAGCACCGAGGAGGACCGGCCCATGGGACGGGTCGGTGACCTCGACGAGCCGGTGACCCTCGCGGACTTCGCTGCGCGACTGGCGGCGGCACTCCCTTCGGCCCCGGCGGGCATCCGGGTCGCCGGGCCGGCAGAGGCGCCGGTGCGCCGCGTCGCCCTGCTCGGC
>NZ_ALWX01000075.1 GCF_000297495.1 Janibacter hoylei PVAS-1
GCTGCCGCCGCCCACGACGGCCCCGCGGCCGCGGGTCATGGGGCTGGTCGGGGGCATCGGCACGCTCGTCGAGGCACTGCGCCACGCGCTCGCCGGCGCGGGGGGCGCGGCTGCTCGACTCGACGATGGTGCGGCGCCTGGAGCGCACGCCGACCGGGTGGCGGGTCATCGCCGGGGCGACGAACGCCGAGGTCGCACACGAGGCCGACGTCGTCGTGCTCGCGACCCCGGCCACGCCGACCTCCCGCCTGCTGGCCGGGCACGCCTCGACGGCTGCCACAGCGCTCGCCGGCATCGACTACGCCTCCATGGCGGTGATGACGGTCGCGCTGCCGGCAGACCAGACGCCCGACCTGCCGGGCAGCGGCTTCCTCGTGCCGGCGGTCGACGGGCGACCGATCAAGGCGAGCACCTTTTCGGCGTCGAAGTGGGCCTGGGTCCGGGAGGCGAGCACCGATGTCGTGCTGCTGCGGGCCTCGGCTGGCCGTGCCGGCGAGGTCGCCTCGCTCCAGCGTGACGACGACGACCTCGTCCGGGGCGCCCTCGCCGAGATCTCGAGCGCCGTCGGCGCGCCGCTGCCCGCACCCGTTGACCAGCACGTGCAGCGGTGGGGCGGCGGTCTGCCGCAGTACGACCTCGGGCACACTGGGCGGGTCGCCGCGGTGCGCTCCGCGGTCGCGCAGCTGCCCGGTCTCGAGGTGACCGGCGCCGCCTACGACGGTGTGGGCATCGGCGCGGTGCTCACCGGCGCGGCCACGACCGCCACGACGATCCTCGACGCACTGCCCCCTTCGTCCACCACTGAAATGGAGCCCCGATGACCACCCGGCCCGCCCCCGTCAAGCCCACGCGCGAGCAGCTCGAGGCGATCAACAGCAGCGTCCACTACGCGATGTTTTCCGCCTTTGCGCTCGTGACGCCCGTGGGCGACGACGACCGCGACGCGATCGCGCAGGAGGTCGAGGCGCTCTTCGCCGAGCTCACCGAGGGCGGCGTGCGCATCCGCGGCGTCTACGACGTCGCCGGCTTGCGCGCCGACGCCGACATCCTCGTGTGGTGGCACGCCGACGACATCGAGCTGCTCCAGGACGCCTACAAGCGACTGCTGCGCACCGAGCTCGGCGCCCACCTCGAGCCGGTGTGGTCCAACGCGGCGGTGCACCGGCAGGCGGAGTTCAACCGGAGCCACGTGCCGGCCTTCATGGCGGGGGAGGAACCGCGCGACTACGTGTGCGTCTACCCCTTCGTGCGGTC
Organism: Janibacter hoylei PVAS-1; assembly: GCF_000297495.1. GTDB lineage: Bacteria > Actinomycetota > Actinomycetes > Actinomycetales > Dermatophilaceae > Janibacter > Janibacter hoylei. The sequence continues at coordinate 1,255 of NZ_ALWX01000075.1, forward strand.
CTACGACTGGTACGTCCTCGATGACAAGGACCGCCGCTTCATGCTCGCCGAGCACGGCGCCATGGCCAAGGACTACCCGGACGTGCGGGCCAACACCATCCCGGCCTTCGCTCTCGGCGACTACGAGTGGATCCTCGCCTTCGAGGCCGACGAGCTGCACCGCATCGTCGACCTCATGCGTGAGCTGCGCGCCTCCAAGGCCCGCCTGCACGTGCGCGAGGAGATCCCCTTCTTCACCGGCCCGCGGGTGAGCGTCGAGGCGCTCGTCGCCGGCCTGCGCTGACCTGGGCGCGGGGCGAGGTCCCACCTGCCCCACGATTTCCGGGTCACCCGATAATCCCCGGCTTCGCAAGAGTCCCAAACCCTTGCGAAGCCGGGGTTTGTCTTGTCGAGTGGCTCCGTCCACAACCTCGCTCCCTGGAGGGGTGGGGTCCACAAGTTCGAGCGTCCGCCGGGGCTACGGCGGCTGCCGGCCAACGCTGGTGGCATGAGAGAAGTCAGCGGCGCTCCCTTCGCGCAGCTCGTCGCCATGCCCGACGGCATCTTCACGCGACAGGACGCGTTGCGCCACGGGGTGACGGACGAGGTCCTGACCGCCGCAGTTCGCCGAGGCGTCATCGCGAGACTGTGCCGAGGCGCCTACACGGTCCCTGGCCCACGGACGAAGGGGGAGGACCGCCGCCTCATCGCGAGGGCGGCACTGCGCCTCTACCCGGACGCCATGCTCTGCGGGGCGACGGCGGTCGCCGCGCACGGGATCTCGTTGTTCGAGGTCCCGCTCCTACCGGTGGACGGGGCCCGTCCGATCAAGCGAGAGGCCGGCACACGGCATCTGCGGTTCCGTCCTACCCACGTCCCCCCGGTCAAGACCCCGTGGGGGCCGGGACAGCCACTACCCGACGCGCTCGTGCAGCTGACCATGGACCATGGAGTCGTCGCAGGAGTTGCCTCCATCGACGCCGCGCTGCACGCAGAGTCCGTGACGCGGGCCGACCTCGACCGGGCCTTTGCCCGCGTCGCCCGGTGGCCACACAGCTCGCGAGCGCGGTGCGCCCTGGCGTGGGCGGACGAAGACGCCGAGTCGTTGGGCGAGAGCGTGACTCGCGTGATCTTGCTGGGCGCAGGGTTCGCGGTGACCTCGCAAGTGCGGATCGAGGAAGCCGACGGAGACTTCATCGCCAGGGCCGACCTCGGCATCGAGGGCACCAACGTCCTGCTCGAGTTCGACGGCAAGGTGAAGTACACCGACGGCGGGCCGGAAGCGCTCTTCCGAGAAAAGAAGCGCGAGGACCGGATCCGACGACGCGGCTATGTCGTCATCAGGGTCGTGTGGGCGGATCTCTTCCACCCCGAGCGAATCGTGCGAGCCGTCACGGAGGCCCTCGCGAACGCTGCGTGACCACTGAGCAAGACAAACCCCGGCTTCGCAAGGGTTCGAGACTCTTGCGAAGCCGGGGATTATCGGGTGACCCGGAAATCGTGGGGCGGGTGAGGTACCAACCCCTCAGCCTGGGCGGGACGCAGGGTCATCGAGATCGAGTTGATGCAGTAGCGCTGGTCGGTCGGGGTCTCGTAGCCCTCGCCCTCGAAGACGTGACCCATGTGGCTGCCGCAGTTGGCGCAGCGGACCTCGACGCGCGGGCGGCCGGGCAGGGAGTCGTCCTGCACGTACTCGACCCGGTCCTCGGCGAGCGGGGTGTAGAAGCTCGGCCAGCCGCAGTGGCTCTCGAACTTCGTCTCGGAGGTGAAGAGCTCGGACCCGCAGGCGCGGCAGGCGTAGACGCCCTCGGTCGTGGTGTCGGTGTACTCGCCGGTGAAGGGCCGCTCGGTCCCGGCGGCCCGCAGCACGGAGAACTCGTCGGGCGAGAGCTCCTCGCGCCACTGCTCGTCGCTCTTGGTCACCGCGTAGTCGCGGCCGGTGGACTCCATCATCGTCAGGCTCCTCGTCGATCGGTGTGCTCATCATGCAACGCAACGGCCCCCGGAGATCATCCGGGGGGCCGTCGCACGCCGCGGTGGGCGAAGGGAGGTCAGCTCACTTCTTCAGGTCGAGGTGGACGACCTGCGGGTCGTGGTCGCTGTCCTGGTCGGCGAAGGGGGAGTTGGTGTGGACGATGTCGTAGGTGAAGGCCGGCCGCCTGCCCTTGCCGGGGTGCCCGGGGCGCCACGGCCCGTTGACCTTGCCCTCGAGGGTGGCGAGCGAGGGCGAGAGCAGGATGTGGTCGAGCACCTGGCTGTTGCCGTCGTAGACGTAGGTCCAGCGCTCCGACTCCGGCAGGGTGCGCGGCAGGTCGGTGAGGGCCTGGGTGCCGGACCCCTCGAGGATGTCGGTGAGGACGTCCGTCGTCTGGCTGAACTCGAAGTCGTTGACGTCACCGGCGACGACGAGCTTGGCCTCGGGGTCAGCGGCCAGCAGGTCGTCGGCCAGGTCGCGAACCTCTCGTGCCTGGGCGTGGCGGGCGTCCTCGCTCGAGCGGACCGGCTGCTGCCAGCGGCCGAAGAGCGGGTCGTCGCCCCCCTTCGAGCTGAAGTGGACCGCGGCGACGAAGACCCGCTCGCCGCGGAAGCGGTACTCACCGATGAGAGGCTTGCGCGAGTCGGTGAAGGCCTGCGAAGCGGGCGCGATCCGGCCGGGCGACTCGGTGAGGTGGGCGCCCTTCCTGTCCTTGACGACCGCGGTCGCCCGGTCGGCCGCGCCGCTGCTGCGCTCGATGAAGTCGATGTCGCGATCCGTGCGGTGGAGCAGCACGTTGCGGATGTTGCCGCCCGGCTGACCACCGTCGGCCTTGTCCTGCGGGTCGACCCAGTTGGCCTCGTAGCGGGGGCCGCCCTGCGCCTCGATGGCGGCGATGAGCCGGTCGGTCGTCGCCGAGGAGTCGACGGTGCCGTCGTCGGTCGGGCCGCTGTTGTCCTGGACCTCCTCGACGGCGATGACGTCGGGGCTGCGCAGGTTGGTGACGATCTGGCCGGCGAGCCGGTCGAACTTGCTCTGCTCATTGCTCGGCGACAGGTTTTCGACGTTGAAGGAGGCCACGGACAGCTCGCGCGGGTGCTGCCGTCCCGTCACCTCGCGCTCGAGACCGCCGTCCTCGACGGTCGGGACATGCGTCGCGAGCAGCTTGAAGTTGGCGAAGGAGTAGTCGAGCGGCCCGGCGACGAGCCCCGGCAGCCGGTCGCGGACGTCGGCGTCGGGGAGCGAGCCGCTCGGCAGGAGCACGTCGTCGACGAGGACTCGCATCGCATTGGGCTGGTCGTAGCCGCCGTAGACGACACCACCGGCGGACGACCGGGTCGCCTCGACGCCGGTCCCGGGGACGACGGGGATCTCGTAGCCGGTCGGTCCGACGACCTGGGCGTCGCGCACGCCGACCCGCATGCCCTCCATCGACTCGTAGAAGTCGATGGCGTCCCTGTCGGGGCGGAAGGCCGCGTCGGCGTACTCGACGCTCTTGGGGTCCTCGGCGTCGACCGTCTGCTGGGGAGCGGTGCGGTCCTCACCGAGGACGACCGCCTCCGGCACAGCGCCGGTGCCGGTCTGGGTGACCACGGGGGGAGACGATCTCGGTCGTCGTGAGGTTGTCCCACCCGCCGGAGCCGCCCGGGCGGAACTCGTCGACGACCCCGTCGACGCTCACGGTGTCACCGACGGCGACGGTCGGCGTCGAGCGCGTGTAGACGAGGACCGCCTCGGAGGTCGCGTCGTCGTCGTCCGGCGTCGTGCTCTGCAGCCAGAAGCCGGAGGACGAGACGGCCGTGACGACGCCCTCGACGTCGTTGACCTTGGACCCGTCGAAGGGGGAGAGGTGGTGGCGCCCCTGGATCTGGGCGATGGTCTCGGGCTCGTCGACGGGCGGCTCCTCGCCGTCGTCGGGGTCGCAGACGACCGGGGTGGTCGACGAGTTCTGCGGGGTCGGGGCGCCCACCGTGAAGTCCGCGGCGTTGTTGTCGGTGTCTACGCACACGTCCGTGCGGGCCACCGAGGTGGCGTTGTCGGTGGCGTCGGCGGGGCCCCCTTCGGCCGTCGTGGCGGAGCCCCAGCCGAGCCGGTCGGCGACCTGACCATCGGGGCGCACGACCTCGACGCGGGCGCCGGAGGAGGACATCGGGACCCTGCCCGTCGCGTCGGGCGCCGGCAGCGCGGGCAGGGAGGAGTTGGCGCCGTCGGCCTGCTGGACGAGGTAGCGCCCGCCGGCGACGACCGTGCCCGACAGGGGAGTCGTCTGCGGCGTGGTGCCGCTCGCCGAGTAGTAGCGCAGGGTCCAGCCGGTGAGGTCGACGTCCTCCTGCGCGCGGTTGGCGAGCTCGACGAAGTCGCTGCGGTAGACGGCGCGGGAGTTGCCGCCGCCTCCGTAGGCCTCGGCGATGACGAGGTCTGGCGATGCGGCGGAGGCGCTCGGGGCGGTGACGGCGAGGCCGGCGACGGCGAGAGGCGCGGCGGTCAGTGCCGCGAGGGCGCGGCGGGCACGAGAGGGCATGGGTGGCTCCTGGGAGGGACGGGCGTGGCTCCCAGCAACCTAGGTCGCCTCGGCACCGCGCGCAGCGCGAGCCGGTGAACGTCGCGTGACGATCACCCGACGGGACGAAGGGAGCCGAGCCGCCCCCTTCGTCGATGGC
>NZ_ALWX01000076.1 GCF_000297495.1 Janibacter hoylei PVAS-1
CCTCGCCGGACCACCGACGAGCCCCGCACCCGCGTCATGCCGGCGGGGACGCCCCCTTCGCGCCCTGACCCGGAGCAGGCCGCCACGCCACGTCGACCTGCTCCCCCGCGTGACGGCGGACCCCGCCGGCCCGGCGGTCCGGGTGGCCCGGATGCGCGCCCGCGCCAGGGGGCCCCAAGCCGCGCCGACGCAACCCGCTGCGGACCTTCGGCGCCTTCGTCCTCGTCCTGCTGCTGTGGGGCGGCAGCATGGCCTGGGCCGTCAACTCCGCGTGGAGCGAGGTCGGCCGCGTCGATGCCACCCCCGAGGGTGACCGGCCGTCGAGCGAAGGGCGCAACGTCCTGCTCGTCGGCAGCGACGCCCGCGACGGCATGACCCCCGAGGAGCGCAACCGGCTCGGCACCGGTCACGACACCGGAGGCGCCCGCACCGACTCGATCCTCGTCCTGCACACCGGCGGCGGGGAGTCGACCCTCCTGTCGATCCCGCGCGACTCCTACGTGGAGATCCCCGGCAACGGGATGAACAAGATCAACGCCTCCTTCAGCATCGGCGGCGCCAAGCTGCTCGCGCAGACGATCGAGCACAACACCGGGCTGAAGATCGACGGCTACATGGAGATCGGCTTCGGCGGCTTCGCGACCGTCGTCGACGCCGTCGGCGGCGTCAACATCTGCGTCAAGAACGACATGAACGACGAGAAGGCGCACATCAACCTCAAGAAGGGCTGCCAGGTCCTCGACGGCAAGAACGCCCTCGGCTACGTGCGCGCCCGCTACTCCGACCCCGAGGGCGACCTCGGTCGCGCCAAGCGGCAACGGGAGTTCCTCGGTGCGCTCATGGGCAAGATCGCCACCCCCAGCACGATGCTCCAGCCGTGGAAGGTCCACTCCCTCGGCACCGAGACGGCGGGCGCGCTGACCGTCGGCGAGGACGACTCGCTGCTGGGCACCGCGCGGGCGATGTGGGCCTTCCGCAGCATCGCGAAGGGGGACGGCAACTCCGTCACCGTGCCCGTCGCCAACAACAACCTGCCGACCAGCGTCGGCTCCGCGGTCCAGTGGGACGAGGCCCAGTCGACGAAGCTCTTCGAGGACCTGCGCGCCGACCGGCCGATCACGGTCGAGCCGGGCGACGGCTGACAGCTCCCTGAGGAGGCCGCGCGACCCCTGACGGCTCCCTGAGGAGGCCGCCCCGCGGCCGTCTCGAAGGGCGCTCCCTCAGTCCTCGACGAGCAGTACCACGAGGGTGCGCGGGCCATGGACACCCTCGACACGACTGAGCTCGATGTCGCTCGTCGCGCTCGGCCCGCTGATCCACGTCTGCGGGCGCTGCGGGTCCAGGCGACGGACGGCGTGCGGGACGTCGGGCACGACCTGACTCGCCCGCACGATGACGACGTGCCGGTCGGGCAACAGGGTGAGGGCTCGACGGCCCTGGCCCTCGGCGTGGTCGAGGACCACGGTGCCGGTCGCGGCGATGCCGGCCGCACACGTGGTGACGACGCTGTCGAAGCCCTCGATCCCGTGGTCGTCGGCGTCGCCCGTCGACACGGCGTCCTGCCCCAGCCGGTCGACGACGGCCTCACGGACGGCGCCCGGGACCCCGTCGGGCACGATGACCCGCTCGGCTCCGCGCAGGGCGGAGAGCACCTGCACGGGCACCTCGGAGGCACGGCAGCGCACGACGGTGGCCCGGTAGTCGCTCACCAGCTCGGCGAAGCGGTCGAGCACCTGGGCGCGGTCGACCGGCGGCAGGGTCGGCTGCGCCTCCGCGGCGGGGATCGGCTCGGCACCGCGGACCGCCTCGCACACCGCCGCCAGGATCTCCTCACGTGCGGCGCTCATCGCGACCTCCCCTGCCACCACTGCCGGAAGGACTGCCGAGGTGGGACGGGTATGTCCCGCGCCTGCGTCCACTGGCGCCCCACGGAGGGCAGCCAGCCGAGCACCGCTCGGCCGGCGGCGTTCTCGCGCCGGCTCACGCGGCTGAGGACCCGCCCGGCGAGACCGCTCGCGCGCTGCCCGAGGGCGAGCCGGCGCGCATCGGCGAAGGCCCAGGCGGTCGCCTTCATCGCGGCCGCCTCGGGCTTCGGGACGCGGTCGTCCCGGTGGGCGTCGACGACCTGCGCGCGCAGGTCGACGAGGACGGTCGGGATGTCGATCTTCACCGGGCAGACCTCGTAGCAGGCACCGCACAGGCTGGAGGCGAAGGGGAGGGAGTCCACCTGGTCGCTGTGCCCCACGCCCTTGAGCAAGGGGTTGAGGATCGCGCCGATCGGTCCCGGGTAGACCGAGCCGTAGGCGTGGCCGCCGGTGCGCTCGTACACCGGGCAGATGTTGAGGCAGGCGGAGCAGCGGATGCAGCGCAGCGCCTGCCGGCCGACCTCGTCGGCGAGGGCCCTGCTGCGGCCGTTGTCGAGGAGGACGACGTGGCACTCCTGCGGCCCGTCCCCTTCGGTCACCCCGGACCACGTGGAGGTGTAAGGGTTCATCCGCTCCCCCGTGCTCGAGCGCGGGAGCAGCTGGAGGAAGACGTCGAGGTCGTCCCACGTCGGGACGACCTTTTCGATCCCGACGACGCTGACCAGCACCTCGGGCAGCGTCAGGCACATCCGGCCGTTGCCCTCCGACTCGACGACGACGAGGGTCCCCGTCTCCGCGACGGCGAAGTTCGCCCCCGACACCGCGACCTTCGCCCGCAGGAACTTCTCCCGCAGGTGGAGCCGGCTGGCCTCGGCGAGGGCCGCCGGGTCGTCGGTGAGGTCGTCGGGCGCGGGGCGCCCGACCTGCCCCATCTCCTCGAGGAAGATGTCGCGGATCTCGGTGCGGTTGCGGTGGATCGCGGGCACGAGGATGTGGCTCGGCAGGTCGTGCCCGAGCTGCACGATGAGCTCGGCGAGGTCGGTCTCCCACGCGGAGATGCCGCGGGCCTCGAGGGCCTCGTTGAGCTCGATCTCCTGGGTGGCCATGGACTTGACCTTGACCACCTCGTCGACGCCGTGGGAGGCGGCGATGTCACCGACGATCTGGCAGGCCTCCTCCCCCGTGCGGGCCCAGTGGACGGTGACGCCGCGGGCGGTCAGCTGCTCCTCGAGCTGCACGAGGTGCTCGTCGAGCCCGTGGAGGGCGCGGTCCTTGATGTCTGCGGCCCGCTGACGCAGCCCCTCCCAGTCGTCGAGCTCGCCGATGACGTCGGCGCGCTTGGCGCGGATGGTGCTGGTGGCCCGGTGGAGGTTGGCCCGCAGCTGCTCGTCCGCGAGGGCGTGGACAGCAGCCTCCGGGAAGGGAGGCATCCCGAGGAAGGTGGTCTGCGTGTCGGCGCTCATGCGTCCTCCTCGGTCGCGGCGAGCACCTCGGCGAGGTGCATGGTGCGCACGCCCGCCCCCTGCCGGGAGAGGACGCCGCCGATCTGCATGAGGCAGGAGGAGTCCCCGGCGACGAGCACCTCGGCGCCCGACTCGATGGCGTGGGCCGCCTTGTCCTGCCCCATGGCGGCGGAGACGTCGGCGTTCTTCACGGCGAAGGTGCCGCCGAAGCCGCAGCACTCCCGCTCCTGCGGCAGCTCACGCAGCTCGAGGCCGCGGACCGCCTCGAGGAGCCGTCGTGGCCGGTCCCCGACCCCGAGCATCCGCAGCGAGTGACAGGTCGGGTGGTAGGCGACCGAGTGCGGGAAGGATGCTCCGACGTCGGTGACCCCGAGGACGTCGACGAGGAACTGCGACAGCTCGTGGGCACGAGGTCCGTGGCGCTCGACCGCGGCGACGAGCCCGGCGTCGCCGGAGCGCCGCGCGATGATCTCGTGCTGGTGGCGGACGCTTCCGGCGCAGGAGCCCGAAGGGAGGACGACGGCGTCGTAGTCGGCGAAGGTGCTCGCGTAGGACCGCACGACGGGCTCGGCCTCGTCGAAGTAGCCAGTGTTGATCATCGGCTGGCCGCAGCAGGTCTGCGCCGGTGGCACGTCGACCTCCACCCCCAGCCGTTCGAGCAGTCGGACGGTGGCCTTCGCGACGTCCGGGAACATCGTGTCCCCGATGCACGTGGCCATGAGGGCGACTCTCATCTGACCTCCTCGACGGTGGTGACCTCCCTCGCAGGCTATGCCAAGATCCCGGCGAGTGAGGGGTGTCACACACCGGATACCGTGAGCGCATGGACAACACGCTGCAGAAGATCGGGGTCGTGGGTTGCGGCCTCATGGGCGCCGGCATCGCCGAGGTCTGTGCTCGGGCCGGCTCCGACGTCGTCGTCGTCGAGTCGAGCCAGGAGCGGGCCGACGCCGGACGAGGCCGCCTGGAGAAGTCGCTGCGCCGCGCCGAGGAGCGGGGCCGCCTCGAGCGCGCCGACGCCGTCCTCGAGCGGATCCGGGTCGTCACCGAGCTCGGTGAGCTCGCCGACCGCGACATGGTCGTCGAGGCCATCGTCGAGGACGAGGGCGCCAAGGTCGACCTCTTCAAGCAGCTCGACGAGATCGTCACCTCCCCCGACGCGATCCTCGCGTCCAACACGAGCTCGATCCCGATCATGAAGCTCGCGACCGTCACCAAGCGGCCGGCCAACGTCCTGGGCGTCCACTTCTTCAACCCGGTGCCGGTGCTCAAGCTCGTCGAGCTCGTCCCCTCGCTCATGACGGCGGAGGAGACGACCGAGCGGGCCCGCGCCTACGTCGACGGCGAGCTCGGCAAGCACGCGATCACCTGCCAGGACCGCGCCGGCTTCGTCGTCAACAGCCTGCTCATCCCCTTCATCCTCAGCGCGATCCGCATGTACGAGTCCGGCTTCGCGACCGCCGAGGACATCGACCAGGGCTTCGTCCTGGGTGCCGCCCACCCGCAGGGCCCCCTCGCCCTGGCCGACCTCATCGGCCTCGACACGACGATGGCCGTCGCCGAGTCGCTCTACGAGGAGTTCAAGGAGCCGCTCTACGCTCCCTCGCCGCTCCTGCAGCGCATGGTCGACGCCAACCTCCTCGGCCGCAAAACCGGCCGCGGCTTCTACACCTACGAGCAGTAGACCCAGGCGTGGGGGTGCCCCCGCGCGCTCCACGGACCGAGGCGTGCGGGTGGACCCGCGCGCATCACAGAAAAGTCCGGACTGCCCACGCGACGCGACGTCGACGTGAAGTGGTCCGGACTTTTCCGTGCGCGGTGCCACCCGTGCGCCGAGGCGACCCTGCGGGCCGGCCGGGTGACATTCCCCTAGGGAGATGCGGCCGGGTTGGCCGGCCGAGGCCGCATTTCCCTAGGGAGATGCGGCCTCGGCGAAGGGAGGTCAGCGCGCGGTCGGCAGACCCTTGAGCAGTTGGCGCGCCATGACGACCCGCTGGACCTGGTTGGTGCCCTCGTAGATCTGGGTGATCTTGGCGTCGCGCATCATCCGCTCGAGCGGGAAGTCACGGGTGTAGCCCGCGCCACCGAGGAGCTGGACGGCGTCGGTCGTCACCTTCATCGCGACGTCCGAGGCGAAGCACTTGGCGGCGGCACCGAAGAAGGACAGGTCGGCGTCGTGGCGCTCGGACTTGGCCGCGGCGACGTAGACCATCTGGCGGGCGGCCTCGAGCTCCATCGCCATGTCGGCGAGCATGAACTGGATGCCCTGGAAGTCGGCGATGTGCTTGCCGAACTGCTGCCGCTCCTTGACGTAGGCCATCGCCTCGTCGAGCGCCCCCTGGGCGATGCCGACGGCCTGCGCACCGATGGTGACGCGGGTGTGGTCGAGGGTACGCAGGGCGATCTTCAGGCCCTCGCCCTCGGCACCGACGATCCGATCGCCGGGGATGCGGCAGTTGTCGAAGTGCAGCTCGCGCGTCGGGCTGCCCTTGATGCCGAGCTTGCGCTCCTTCTCGGAGAAGCCGAAGCCCTCGTCCGACTTCTCGACGACGAAGGCGGAGATGTTGTTGCCGCGAGGGCCGTCGGGGTCGGTGACCGCGAGGACGGTGTACAGCTCGGACTCGCCGGCGTTGGTGATCCACGCCTTCTGCCCGTTGAGCACCCAGTCGTCGCCGTCGCGGGTCGCCTTGCACTTCATGCCCGCGGTGTCGGAGCCGGCCTCACGCTCGGAGAGGCCGTAGCTGAAGCCCTCCCCCTTCGCCAGGCGCGGCATGTACCGGGCGTTGATCTCCTCGGACCCGCCGAGGATCACCGGCATGGAGCCGAGCTTGTTGACGGCGGGGATCAGCGAGGAGGAGGCACACACGCGCGCGACCTCTTCGATGATGATGCACACGGCGAGTGCGTCCGCGCCGACGCCGCCGTGCTCCTCGGCGACGTGGGCCGCGTGGAAGTCGGCCGCGATGAGAGCCTGGTTGGCCTCGCTCGGGAACCGGGACTCCTCGTCGACGGCAGCGGCGAAGGGCTTGATCTTCGCCTCCGCGACGGCCCTGACGGCCTCGCGGATCGCCTCGTGGTCCTCGGTGGTACGGAACAGGTCGAAGTCTGGGTTCGCGCTCACGGCCGTGATGCTACCGGCCATCACCTCGCTCTTGCACAGGTGTTCAACGACAACACGCCCCCCCGTGGTCTGTCGCCTGCCCACACGGTCACGATCACGCGCAGGCCGAAGGGGGACCGCCGCGCGCAGGTCGAAAGGGGATGGCTGCGCACACCAAGCCGACGTCGGTCACGACACGGCGAGATGCCTGCGACACGAAGGACTTCGGCGGGCGCAGCCATCCCCCCTTCGACCGGAGCCGACCGAGCAAGGTCAGCTGTCGGTGCCGAAGAGGTCGCGGGTGTAGACCTTGTCGGCGACGTCGTCGAGATCAGGGGTGCGGCGGTTGGCGATGATGACGTCCGCCTCGTCCTTGAAGGCGCGGGCGTCGCGGATGACGCGGGAGCCGTAGAAGGTCTCCGTCGGTCAGGGCGGGCTCGAAGATGATGACCTCGATGGCCTTGCCCTTGAGGGCGCTTCAT
>NZ_ALWX01000077.1 GCF_000297495.1 Janibacter hoylei PVAS-1
TTGCCCAACGGCTGCGGCCGTGCTGGGAAGCGCCCGGCCGCGACCAGCACCCGCCGCGCGGTCGAATGCGAGCACCCCACGGCCCTGGCAGCCGCGCCCACAGAGCCTGACTCGTCGAACACCGCCACGACCCGCGCGATAACCGCCGGCGTGACCACAACAGGCGAGCGTCTTCCCCTCGAAACGACCATGGTCCTCGCAACTCCTCAGATCGAGGTGTTGCGAGGACCATGTGAACCGAAGGATCCGGTACAGCCCCCTTCGTGCGGGTGGTGAAGGTCGAGGCGGGTCAGACCGCCTGGAAGCGGTTGATCTGCTTCTCGAACTTGGCGCGCTTCTCGGGGTCGGTGACGCCCAGGCCCGGCTCGGGGGCGAGGGCGAGGACGCCGACCTTGCCCTGGTGCTTGTTGTGGTGCACGTCGAGCGTCGCCTGGCCGACCTCCTCGAGCGCGTACGTCTTGCTCAGGGTCGGGTGGACGAGGCCGCGGTTGATGAGCTCGTTGGCCTCCCACGACTCGCGGTAGTTCGCGAAGTGGCTGGAGATGATGCTCTTGAGGTTCATCCACAGGTAGCGGTTGTCGTACTCGTGCATGTAGCCCGAGGTCGAGGCGCAGGTGACGATCTTGCCGCCCTTGCGGGTGACGTAGACCGACGCACCGAAGGTCTCGCGGCCCGGGTGCTCGAAGACGACGTCGACGTCGTGGCCGCCCGTGAGCTCACGGATCTTCTTGCCGAGGCGCTGCCACTCCTTCGGGTTCTGCTCGGTGTTGTCGTCGTTCCAGAACTTGTAGCCCTCGGCATTGCGGTCGATGATCAGCTCCGCGCCCATGTCGCGGCAGATCTGGGCCTTCTCGGGGGAGGAGACGACGCAGATCGGGGTCGCGCCGGCCGCGAGCGCCATCTGCGTCGCGTAGGAGCCGAGACCACCCGAGGCGCCCCAGATGAGCACGCGGTCGCCGAGCTTGAGCGCGGCGCCGTTCTTGGAGATCAGCTGGCGGTAGGCGGTGGAGTTCACCAGACCGGGGGGAGGCGGACTCCTCCCAGGTGAGGTGCTCCGGCTTGGGCATGAGCTGGTTGGCCTTGACGATCGCCAGCTCGGCGAGGCCACCGAAGTTGGTCTCGAAGCCCCAGATGCGCTGCTGCGGGTCCATCATCGTGTCGTCGTGGCCGTCGGCGTCCTCGAGCTCGACGGACAGGCAGTGGGCGACGACCTCCTGGCCGGGCTTCCACTTCGAGACGTGGCCGCCGGTGCGCAGGACGACGCCGGAGAGGTCGGAGCCGACGATGTGGTAGGGCAGGTCGTGACGCTTGGAGTACTTGTTGAGACGGCCGTAGCGCTCGAGGAAGCCGAAGGTCGAGACCGGCTCGAAGATCGAGGTCCACACCGTGTTGAAGTTGATCGCGCTGGCCATGACGGCGACGAGCGCCTCGTCGGGGGCGAGCTCGGGGATCGGCACGTCGTCGATGTGCAGCGACTTGCGCGGGTCCTTGTCGCGGCTCTTCAGCCCCTTGAACATCTCGACCTCGTCCTTGTGGACGGTCGTCGCACGGTAGGTGTCCGGCAGGGGGAGGTTGGCGTAGGTCTCTTCGCTGCGGTCACCGGAGAGGATCGCGTCGCGGATCTGGTCGATTGCCATGTGCATGGGCTCCTCGGCCTCGTGGGGATGGGGTCGGTCGTACGTCTGCGTGCAACCTAGGTCGTCGCGGCGATGCGGGGGGCGGTCTCATGACTGAGTTCACACCGTCGGTGTGGCGGCCGACCCGCACCGTGAGCGGCGACTGCTGCACACCATCGTCGCCGTCGGCCTCGGTCGACGCCCGCTGGCGGGCTCGTGACGTCTCTCACCAGCCGACAGCACGAATGGGGTGGGTCGCCGTCGCGGCGCCCAACCCCCTTCGTCCGGGGCCGGTCAGTGCGCGGCGTCGGCCGCCGGCTCGACGAGCTCGACGAGGATGCCGCCCGCGTCCTTGGGGTGGATGAAGTTGACCCGCGAGTTGCTCGTGCCCCGCTTGGGGGTGTCGTAGAGCAGGCGCAGACCGCGCTCGCGCAGCGTCGCGCACACCGCGTCGATGTCCTCGACGCGGTAGGCGAGCTGCTGGATGCCCTGGCCGTTGCGGTCGAGGAACTTCGCGATCGTCGACTCGGGCGAGAGCGGCGCGAGCAGCTGGATGCACGAGCCGGAGGTGCCGACGCGCATCATCGCCTCGCGCACGCCCTGCTCCTCGTTGGTCTCCTCGTGCGCGAGCTCCATGCCGTAGGAGTCGCGGTAGAAGGCGATGGCCTCGTCGAGGTCGGGCACGGCGACGCCCACGTGGTCGATGGCGGTGAAGAGATCGGTCATGCCCGCAGCCTAGAGAGGCGAAGGGGGGCGCCGCGCCCCCCTCCGCCTGTGGCCTGCCCCACCCGGGCGGGTCGGACGAGACGACTGCGCCAGTCGTGACGGGCCCCACGCCGGGGTGCACTGCCCTCCCTTCGTCCGCGTCGCTAGGGTGACGGGCAAGACACGGCGCCGTTGCGGCGCCGTCCCCGACACGCACCCCGGAGGCCAACGCATGTCCACCGACCCCACCGTCATCGTCGCGGGGGCCCGCACCCCGATGGGCCGCATGAGCGGCTCGCTCAAGGGCTTCTCCGGCTCGGACCTCGGCGGCTTCGCCATCAAGGGCGCCCTCGACAAGGCCGGCGTCAAGGGTGAGGACGTCGACTACGTCATCATGGGCCAGGTCCTCACCGCGGGCGAGGGCCAGATCCCGGCCCGCCAGGCGGCCATCAAGGGCGGCATCCCCAAGAGCGTCCCGGCCCTCACCGTCAACAAGGTCTGCCTCTCGGGCATCGACGCCATCGCACTCGCCGACCAGCTGATCCGCGCCGGCGAGTTCGAGATCGTCGTCGCCGGTGGCCAGGAGTCGATGACCAACGCCCCGCACCTGCTGCCCAAGAGCCGTGAGGGCATCAAGTACGGCGACACCAAGCTCAAGGACTCGATGGCCTACGACGGCCTGCACGACGTCATCACCGACCAGGCGATGGGCGCGCTCACCGAGGCCAAGAACGCCGACGACTCCGCCTTCTCCCGCGAGGAGCAGGACGCCTTCGCCGCCGCGAGCCACCAGAAGGCCGCCAAGGCCTGGGCCGAGGGCAAGTTCGCCGACGAGGTCGTCCCGGTCGAGATCCCGCAGCGCAAGGGCGACCCGGTCGTCTTCGACACCGACGAGGGCGTGCGCGCCGACACGACCGCCGAGTCCCTCGGCAAGCTGCGTCCGGCCTTCGCCAAGGACGGCACCATCACCGCCGGCTCGGCCTCGCAGATCTCCGACGGTGCGACCGCCGTCGTCGTCATGAAGAAGTCCAAGGCGGAGGAGCTCGGCCTCACCTGGCTGGCCGAGATCGGTGCCCACGGCGTCGTCGCCGGCCCCGACTCCACGCTGCAGGCGCAGCCGGCCAATGCCATCGAGGCTGCCGCCACGAAGGAGGGCATCTCCGCCTCCGACCTCGACGTCGTCGAGATCAACGAGGCCTTCGCCGCCGTCGGCCTGGCCTCGGCGCAGCAGCTCGGCCTGGCCGAGGACAAGGTCAACCCCAACGGTGGCGCCATCGCCATGGGTCACCCGCTCGGCTCCTCCGGTGCCCGCGTCGTGCTCACCCTGGCCCACGAGCTCAAGCGTCGCGGTGGCGGCGTCGGTGCGGCCGCGCTCTGCGGTGGCGGTGGTCAGGGTGACGCCCTGATCATCCGCGTGCCGAGCGCCTGAGCTTGAGCCGCAGCATCGACGTCCCCGTCCTGGTCGAGGAGGCCAGGGCGGGGACGTCGCGTGCCGTCGGGCGACTCATCTCGCTCGTCGACGACCAGCACCCGGCCCTGCCCGAGGTCATGGCAGCGCTCGCCCCCCACACGGGCGGCGCCCACGTCGTCGGCATCACCGGCGCCCCCGGCGTCGGCAAGTCGACGACCACCGACGCGCTCGTGCGTGCCCTACGGGCGAAGGGGGAAAAGGTCGCCGTCATCGCCGTCGACCCCTCGTCGCCCTTCTCCGGAGGTGCGCTGCTCGGCGACCGCATCCGGATGAACGACTCGGCCAGCGACCCGGGGGTCTACATCCGCTCGCTCGCCAGCCGCGGTCACCTCGGCGGGCTCTCGGTCTCGGCTCCGCAGGCCATCAGGGTGCTCGACGCGGCGGGCTTCGGGACGATCCTCGTCGAGACCGTCGGCGTCGGTCAGTCCGAGGTCGAGATCGCCGGGGCGGCGGACACGACGCTCGTCCTGCTCGCGCCCGGCATGGGCGACGGGATCCAGGCGGCGAAGGCGGGCATCCTCGAGATCGGGGACGTCTTCGTCGTCAACAAGGCCGACCGCGACGGTGCCGACGCGACCGTGCGGGACCTGCGCCACATGATCCAGATGGGGGAGAGCGCCGCCCCGGGCGGTTGGCGTCGCACGGTGGTGCGGGCCTCCGCGCTGGAGGGCACGGGCGTCGACGAGACCGTCGACGCACTGCGCGAGCACCTGTCGTGGCTCGCCTCGAGCGGGACCCTGCGGCAGCGCCGCACCGCCCGCGCCCGCGACGAGATCACCGCGCTCGTCGTCTCCGCCCTGCGGGAGCGACTCGGTGATCTGGGCTCGGGGGGCGCGCTCGACACGCTTGCCGGGCGGGTCGTCGACGGTGCCACGGACCCCTTCGCCGCGGCGCACGAGTTGCGCCGAGCCCTCGGTCTGTAGCCGTCTGGCGTACTGCCAGGGCTCGTCGGGCGCATTTCCCTAGGCAAATCACCACCGGACCTGTCATCTGCCTAGGGCAATGCGGGGCGGGACGGCCGAATTTCCCTAGGCAAATCACCACCGGACTGGTTATCTCCCTAGGGAAATGCGGTGGCGGGGGTGGGGGCAGGTCGGCCTCGCCGGCCTGCCGCCCACCACTCAGGTCACTCGACGCTGACGCGGATCCCATCGACGGGCTCACCCTCGGCCGCACCCGCAGCCTTGGAGGCATCCGTCGAAGAGGCCATCCCGTCGAGGTCGCTCGTGCCCGTCGAGGTCGTCTCCGACCCGCCCGAGCCACCGGCCACGATGACGACGGCCGCGACGGCGGCCGCGACGAGCAGGGTCACACCGGCGACGGCTGCCATGATGACGACCCGCACGTCAGACCCCTTCGCGCACCCGGATCTCGTCGACGTCGCCGAGGTCGTCGAAGGCACCCACGCACGATGCGGAGTAGTCCGTCGCACCGGCGTCGAGGTAGTCGGTCGTGCACACGATGTCCTCGACGACCGAGCCGTCCTTCATGAAGTAGAAGGTCAGGTAGAAGGAGTCGGAGGAGCCGCTGTCGTTGCGCACGGCCAGCCCCGAGATGTCGCCGCCGGACTCGGACCACCCGGGCCGGATCGCCGCGCCGTCGACGGTGGCGGAGCTGCCCTCACCGATGACCTGAGCGCTCGCGGCGTCGGCATTCTTGGACGAGTTGGCCGAGGAGGAGTAGCTCGAGACCACGTCGTCCGCCTCGTTGGCGGCCCAGAGGAAGAAGCCACCGACACCGCAGCAGCACAGCAGGATGACCGCGCCGATGATGCCGAGGATCCACAGCAGCGTGTTGTCCTTCTTCGGCGCGGGACCCGCCGGCCCGGCCCCGTAGGGCGTGCCCTGGTACGGGTCTGGCTGACCGGCGCCACCGGGAGGCGGCGGAGCTGGGTACGACATGGCGGGATCCCCCTGTAGGACACGACGATGGAGCAGGCGGACGCCTGCGGGCGGCAGTCTACGTGCCGGTAGCCGCACGCGAGCATCTACGCTGGCCCGGACATGACTGAGACCACGCCCCAGCTCATCGGTGGCCGCTACGAGACCGTGCGGCCCATCGGTCGTGGCGGGATGGGCACCGTGTGGTTGGCCCGGGACACCGTGCTCGGGCGCCAGGTGGCGGCCAAGCAGATCGGCGATTTCCCGGGCGAGAGCGAAGGGGAGACCCGTCGCGCCATGCGCGAGGCCCGGGCCGCGGCCGCGCTCAACCACCCCAACGTCGTCGCGGTCTACGACGTGGCCGAGCACGAGGGCACGCCCTGGCTCGTCATGGAGTACGTCGCCGGCCCGACCCTGACCTCCGCCATCCGCGAGCGCGGCCCGATGACGCCGAAGGGGGCGGCCGACCTCGGCGCCCAGCTCGCCGGCGCGCTCGCCGCGGCACACCGGGCGGGCATCGTCCACCGCGACGTGAAGCCGGCCAACGTCCTCATCGGCGGGGGTCGACCCAAGCTGGGCGACTTCGGCATCGCGCGCTCCGGCGGCGACGAGCAGCTGACCCAGACGGGCATGGTCACCGGCACCCCGAGTTACATGGCGCCCGAGGTCGCCGTGGGCGGTCACCACGGTGAGGCCGCCGACGTCTGGGCCCTCGGAGCGGTCATCTACTTCGCCGTCGAGGGCAAGGACGCCTACCCACCCCAGGGCAATGCCCTGGCCACCCTGCGCAGCATCGCGGCCCACCCGCCGCGGCGGCCCGAGCGTGCGGGGCCGCTCGAGCCGGTGCTCGCCGACATGCTCTCCCGCGACCCGGCCCGCCGGGGCACGATGAGCCAGGTGCTGCGTCGGCTCGAGGACGTCGCCGCAGGCGGCTCCGGTGCCGTTGCGGGTGCGGCCCCGACGGCCGTCGCGACGGCACCCGACCACGGGGGGAGCGCCCCCTTCGTCCCGGGTGGTGCTGCGACCGAGGACCCCTACCGGCTGCCGCCACGCCGCGGAGTCGGGTGGCTGTGGGTCCTGCTCGCCGCGGTTCTCGTCGCCCTGGTCGTGGCCGCGATCGCCTTCGCCGCCTCGCGCGGGGACGACAGCGGGTCGCCGGGCGGGTCGAGCACCACGACCGAGGTGTCGACGAGCGAAGACCCCCCGCCCAGCGAGTCCACGTCAAGCCAGCCGTCGTCGAGCTCGACGACGACCGAGCCCTCGTCGAGCTCGTCGAGCGAGAGCGATGACGACGGGATCACGGAGGACGAGGGGCGCACCTTCGTCGAGGACTACTTCTCGACGGTGACCTCCGACCGTGACGCCGCGTGGGACATGCTCGCGCCGTCGCGCCAGACCGACCGTGCCGGCTACGACGACTTCTGGAGCGGTATCGAGTCGGTCGAGACGAGCGACATCACGGTCGACGAGGAAGCGCGCGAGGTCACCGTGACCCTCACCTACCACCCCAAGGACCGCGACAAGAGCGTCGAGACGCACACCTACGTGCTCGAGCGCGTCGACGGTCGGCTCCGCATGACCAAGTGACCCGGAGGTCCCCGTGCTGCTCGCCTTCTCGATCGCTCCCTCGTCGCCCGACGACCGGGGCTCCTACTCCGAGGCGGTGGCCGCGGCCCTGCGTGTCGTCCGCGACAGCGGGCTGCCCCACGACCTCGGCTCGATGTTCACGACCATCGAGGGGGAGTGGGACGAGGTGATGGCCGTCGTCAAGGCGTGCGTCGACGCGATGGAGCCCTACGGCGACCGCGTCGGCCTCGTGATGAAGGCCGACATCCGGGCCGGGCACACCGGCCAGATGACCGCCAAGGTCGAGCGCGTCGAGGGGCTGCTCGCCGGCGACTGAGCCACGGTCGCAGTCGTGACCGATTTGTGACATTCGGTCGACCTTTGTCATGGTGGGACGTCGCCTGTTCGGTGACACCCCCTGATGTCTGACCGAAAGCACTCGACGTGAGCATGCTCATCCAGCGCGTGGCCGGCGCCCTCCTGGCCCTCGTCGGCCTCGTGGCCGCCGTGGTCGGGGCGTGGTTCCTCGCCCACCTCGGCACCTCCGGCACGGCCACCTTCACTGCCGAGCCCGGCCAGCGGGTCGTCGTCCTCGAGCCCGACGTGCTCAACCGCGTCGACCACCCGGTCGAGATCACCGCGACCGGCTCGGGCGACGTGTGGGTCGGCACCGCCCGCCCCTCCGACGTCGAGGCCTTCTTCGGCGACGCGCAGCGCGCGCAGGTCGCCGGCGTCGACGTCAGCGACTGGGCCCTCACGGCCACCGACCAGGGTCAGGGCGAGGCCATCGACCCCGCCGGTCTGGACATCTGGCAGCAGTCCTCCGCCGCGAAGGGGGAGATCACCCGCACCGTCGACCAGGCCGACGCCCCCCAGGCCTTCGTCGTCGCCGCCCCCCGAGGGCAGCGAGATCGAGTCGGTGACGATGACCGTCGAGGACGGCAGCTGGGGCACGACCGCCCTCGTCACCCTCGTCGTCGGCCTCCTGCTGCTCGCCGCCGGCATCGTCCTGCTCGTCCGGTCCGGCCTCGCCGGGGTCATCCGCTCGCGGGTCTCCCGCACGACCCGTGAGGAGCGCGCATGACCCGTCGCACCCCCTTCGTCATCACCCTCGTCACCCTGCCGGTCGCCCTCGGCGGCTGCGGCCTCGGCGCCTCGATCGCCGGCGTGCACGACGCGCCGGCCGAGGACAGCGGCGGCGCCTCGATCTCCTCGCAGGCCGCCGACCAGGTCGCCGACCGGGTCATCACCGGTGCCGTCGACGTCAGCCGGGCCTCGGACAAGAAGGGCGAGGCCGCGCGCGCCGACGTCCTCTCCGGCCCGGCGCTGCGCGAGGTCGAGGCGGCCGTCGAGACCAAGGACCGCACCAGCCGCAGCGACGACACGATCGACGGCCTGAAGGTGCTCGCGGTCAGCCGCGGCACCGATTGGCCGCGCGCGGTGCTCGCCACCTCGCAGACCGATGACGTGCAGTACCTCCACGTGCTCGTCGCCCCGGCCGTCGACAAGCCGTACACGCTCTTTGCGGACGTGCCGATGGCCTCCGGTGCCAGCGTGCCGGCGCTCGCCCCGATCGAGGAGGGCTCGCCGGTCAAGGTGTCCAAGGCTCCCTCGCAGGACGTCACCGCCGCGGCCGACGCGTGGGCGAAGGGCGTGGCCTACCCCGCGTCGAAGGCGCCCGCCGACGTCTCCGTCAGCGACGGATTTTCCGCGGCCCTGAAGAAGAACGCCAAGGCGACGGCCAAGGACCTCGGCAAGCTCGCGACCTACCGGCAGAGCCAGGCGATCGCCGACGGGCAGAGCGTCGAGTTCGAGCTCGCCGACGGTGGCTCGCTGACCTTCCTGCCGATGACGCGGACCGACACGATCACGGCGACGTCCAAGCTCAAGGAGCTGAAGATCGAGCAGCCGGCGCTCAAGCGTGAGATCGACCGGTCGTCCGTGAAGAAGTCGCTCACCGTCAAGCACGCCGAGACGGTGGCCTTCGTGACGCCCCCGGAGGGCAAGGCGCGCGTCGTCGGCGCCAGCGACGTCCTGGAGTCGGCCAAGGGCAGGTGATCGCCCGCCGCGCCGGTAGGGGACAATGGCCCCATGAGTGATCCGACCCGAGCACTGCGTGGAGCCGTCGACCTCTCCAGCCTCGGAGGGGCGGCCCGACCCGGTCAGCCGCCGACCTCGGCGGGAGCCGGTCAGCCGGCCGCTGCACCCTCCTCCGCCGCGCCCCGTCAGTCTGCGGGGCAGGCCGCCGATGCCGGCGGCGCGATCGACGGCCCGGTCGTCGAGGCGACGGACGCGACCTTCAACCAGGTCGTCAGCCGCACGAGCGTCGTCCCCGCCGTGGCGATCGTCTGGTCCTCCCAGCACCCGCAGAGTCGGGCGCTGCTCGACGACGCGATCGACCTGGCTGCCGGTCTCGAGGGCCGGCTGCAGGTCGTCGGCCTCGACGTGGCGACCAACCCGGGGATCATGTCCGCGATCCAGCCGCCCGAGGTGCCGGTCGCGCTCGGCCTCGTGGGTGGTCAGCCGGTCCCGCTCTTCACCGGGATGGTCGACAAGGAGCAGTTCCGCCAGGTCCTGGACCAGCTGCTCCAGGTCGCCGTGCAGCACGGGGTGACCGGCCGCGTCAGCGGCGGCGCGGCGCCCGAGGCGGAGGAGGAGCTGCCGCCCCTGCACCAGGAGGCCTACGACGCCATCGAGCGGGACGACCTCGACGCGGCGACGGCCGCCTACGAGCAGGCCATCGCGGCCAACCCCAAGGACACCGAGGCCCAGCTCGGTCTAGCGCAGGTGGCGCTCATGAAGCGCACCCGCGGGGTCGACCTGCAGCAGGCCAGGGAGCGCGCGGCCGGGGACCCCTCCGACGTGGAGGCGGCGCTCGTCGTCGCCGACCTCGACGTGCTCGGCGGCCACGTGGAAGATGCCTTCACCCGACTCATCGACCTCGTCCGGGTGACGCAGGCCGAGGAGCGCGACCGCATCAAGGCCCACCTGCTCGACCTCTTCGCCGTCGTCGGCAACCACGACGAGCGGGTGCGCAAGGGCCGGACCAGCCTGATGAGCGCCCTTTTCTGACCCCGCCCCACCCCACCTGCGCATTTCCCTAGGGAAATGCGCACGCCCGCCCGAATTTCCCTAGGGAAATTCGGGCGGGCCTGGCCGTATTTCCCTAGGGAGATGCGGGGGTCAGGTAGACGGCGCCGAGGGCGGCGACGCGGACCCGGGCCGACCAGGGCTGGCCCTGCCACGGGTGCTCCTCGGCCTCGACGGTCACCCCGGCCTGGCTCGGGGAGCCGGCGGCGTCGTAGCCACTCGTGTCCAGGCGCACCTGCCACCGGCCCGCGCGGGGCAGGCCGATGCGCAGCTCGCCGCGGTCGGCCCCGCCGAAGTTGACGACGACGGCGACGACGTCGCCGCGGCGCTCCTGGTCGGCGAAGCGCAGGAAGGCGACGGTGTTGCCGAGGTGGTCGTCGGCGTCGAGCCACTGGAAGCCGGCCGGGTCGGCGTCCAGCGCCCACATCGCCGGGTGGTCCGCCGCGAAGGAGTTGAGCTGCGCGACGAGCTCGGCGACCCGACGGTGGCCGGGGTCGTCGAGCAGCTCCCAGTCGAGCGAGCGGCTCTCGGCCCACTCACGCGTCTGCGCCATCTCCGTCCCCATGAAGATCAGCTGCTTGCCCGGGAAGGACCACTGGTAGGCGTAGAAGGCCCGCAAGGTCGCCAGCTGCTGCTCGATCGTCCCAGGGATCTTGAGCGGCATCGACCCCTTGCCGTGGACGACCTCGTCATGGCTGATCGGCAGCAGGTAGCTCTCCGCGTAGGCGTACATCATCGCGAAGCTCAGCAGCCGGTGGTGGTGCTGCCGGTTGATCGGGTCCTCCGCCAGGTAGCGCAGGGCGTCGTTCATCCAGCCCATGTTCCACTTCAGCCCGAAGCCGAGCCCGCCCCCGTCGGTCGGGGCGGTCACGCCCGGCCAGGCCGTCGACTCCTCGGCGATGGTGACGATGCCGGGCGAGCGGCGGTAGGCGGTCGCATTGACCTCCTGGAGCAGGGCGACCGCCTCGAGGTTTTCGCGGCCGCCGTGCGCATTGGGCAGCCAGTCGCCGTCGCCGCGGGAGTAGTCGAGGTAGAGCATGGAGGCGACGCCGTCGACCCGCAGCCCGTCGACGTGGAACTCCTCGAGCCAGTACAGCGCGTTGGCGACGAGGAAGTTGCGCACCTCGGGCCGACCGAAGTCGAAGACGTAGCTGCCCCAGTCCGGCTGCCAGCCCCGTCGCGGGTCCGGGTGCTCGTAGAGCGGCAACCCGTCGAAGGCCACGAGCGCCCACTCGTCCGTCGCGAAGTGCCCGGGCACCCAGTCGAGGATGACGCCGATGCCGGCCCGGTGGCAGCGGTCGACGAGGTGGCGGAAGTCGTCGGGCGAGCCGAAGCGGGAGTTCGGCGCGAAGTAGCTCGTCACGTGGTAGCCCCATGACGGCGGGTAGGGGTGGTCCATGACGGGCATGAGCTCGATGTGCGTGAAGCCGTGCCGCACGACGTGGTCGACGAGCTCGTCGGCCAGGTCACGCCACGAGAGCCCCTGGCGCCACGACCCCGGATGCACCTCGTAGACGCTCATCCGGCCCGTGTGCGGATCCGTGCGCGCCCGCTGCTCGAGCCAGGCGGCGTCCTGCCACTCATGGCCGCTCGTCGTCACGACCGAGCCGGTCGCCGGCGCCGTCTCGGCGAGCCGGGCGAGCGGGTCGGCCTTGTGCCGCACGACGTCGTCGGCCCCCCGCAGGGCGAACTTGTACACGTCGCCGTCGGCCGCGCCCGGCACGAAGAGCTCCCACACCCCGGACCCGCCGAGACAGCGCATCGGGTGGCTCGCCTCGTCCCACCCGTTGAAGTCGCCGATGACGTGCACCGCCTTGGCCCGCGGTGCCCACACCGCGAAGGAGACCCCCTCGACCGGCCCCATCGGGCCGTCGTAGGCCCGGGTGTGGGCCCCGAGCACGGTCCACAGCTGCTCGTGACGCCCTTCGTTGATGAGGTGGAGGTCGACCTCGCCGACGGTCGGGGCGAAGCGGTAGGGGTCGTCCCCGACGTGCTCGACGCCGTCCTCCCAGGTCGTGAGGACCCGGTAGTCCATGGTCCGGTCGGCGTCCTCCCGCAGGCCCGAGAAGATGCCGTCCTGCTCGTGGTCGAGGTCGAGCGTGACGTCGTCCTCGAAGCGCACCCGCACGCGCGTCGCCAGGGGGCGGAGCACCCGCACGCGCAGCCCACCGGCCTCGAGGTGCTGGCCCAGCACGTCGTGGGGCTGCGCGCTGCGGCCGTGCGCCACGGCCCACAGGGCGCCGGGCAGGGCGGACTCGGGTACGGGGGTCACGGGCGCTCCTCCAGCAGTCGGTCGATCGCGGTGGCCGGCAGCACGAGCCACGCGGGGCGGTGGTGCGCCTCGTAGACCACCTCGTACAGCGCCTTGTCGAGCACGAAGGCATCGAGCAGCGCACCCGACTCGCGCGGGTCGGGCCCGACGTCGGCGTAGCCGTCGAGGAAGGCGGTCTGTGCCGCCGTGCACCACGCCCGGGCGTCGACCGCCGCGCCCTCGCGCTCGAGGGTGCCGGCCACGTAGTCGAGCGAGCGCAGGATCCCGGCGACGTCCCGCAGCGGGCAGTCGAGCTCGTTGCGCTCGGCGAGCGGTCGCAGGGGCTCACCCTCGAAGTCGATGAGGACCCAGCCGCGGCCGGGTACGTCGAGGACCTGCCCAAGGTGCAGGTCACCGTGGATGCGCTGCAGGTCGGGCCAGCGGGCCGTCGTCGCCGCGTCGACCAGGGCGGCGACCTGTTGCTCGTGCCCGGCGAGCCCGGGGACCTCGCTCGTCGCCAGCGCGGCACGGCGACGGATGGCCGAGGTGATCCGGGCGATGTCGTCGTCGCCGGCGGGCCGCGTCGGCAGCACCCGGGCGAGGGTGTCGTGCACGTGCGCGACGGCCTGCCCCAGCCGGCGGGCGCCATCGCTGAAGTCCTCACCCGCGGCGGCCGTGCGCAGGCACACGCGCCAGGCGTCGGTCGTGCCCTCGAGGTACTCCTGGGCGAAGGCCAGCTGACCGAGTTCGCGGTCGGGGGGTGCCCCCTTCGTCGGGTCGGCCCCGGGGCGCTGCCACGCGCCGGCCACGTGGCCCACGCTGACGGGGACGAAGGGGGAGTGGGACGCCGCGAGCGCCCCCTGGAGCGTGATGTCCGGGTTTTCGCCGGCGGCGAGGGTGCGGAAGACCTTGAGGATCACCGGCGCGCCCGTGCCGGGGACCGGCGTGACGATGATCGAGGTGTTGGACTGCTCGCCGCCGATGACGCGGCTGGAGGCGACGACCGGGTCGCTCGGCCACGCCGGGTGCGGTGCGCCGACGATGTCCGGGTCGACCGTGTCGGAGACCGCACCGGCCTGCGCGGCCACGCGCCCGCAGATCAGCTCGAGCAGCTGTGTGACGAAGACGGGGTCGTGCGGCGCGTCGTAGACCCACCGGTGGCCGAGCACGGAGTGCTCCATCTCGCCGACGAGGGCGGCGTCAGCTCCGGGGAGCGGGGCTCCGCGGTAGGTGAGCGGCACCTGGTAGATGACCGGGCGCGTCGCCGACTCGTCGAGCACGACGAGGACCTCGATGCCGACCTCGCCGGCCGGGTCGTCGAGGCGCCACGAGTCGAGCCGGCGCAGGCGGGGCCGGCCACGACCGAGGTACCAGCGCTGCCCACCCATCCAGTCGGTGAGCAGCTCGAGCTTGGTCGGCGACAGCTCGGCCCGGTGGATCGTCGCCATCAGCGGATCACCGAGACGATGTGGACCGGCTCGCTCTCCGGGCCGAGGCGCACGTAGGTCTCCTCGCCCCACTGCCACCGGGCCCCGGTCACGAGGTCCTCCACCTCGACGCGCTCGCCGGGCTCGAGACCGAGGGCGGCCAGGTCGAGTCGCAGGGTCGACTCGCGCGTGCTGTGCGGGTCGACGTTGGCCACGACGATGACGGTGTCGACGCCGCCGTCGGGGAGGGTGCGCGACTTGGAGTAGGCGATGAGCTGGTCGTCGTCGACGTGGTGGAAGGTCAGGTTGCGCAGCAGCTGCAGGCTCGGGTGCTCGCGACGGGCGCGGTTGAGCATCGTCAGCCAGCCGGCGAGGGAGTCGCCCGCCTCGGCGACGAGGTCCCAGCGGCGGTCCTTGAGCTCGTACTTCTCGTTGTCGATCTGCTCCTCGGCGCCGGGGCGGGCCACGTGCTCCATGAGCTCGTAGCCGGCGTAGATGCCCCACGTCGGCACCATCGTCGCGGCCAGGGCGGCGCGCACCTGCCACGCGGCCCGCCCGCCGAACTGCAGGTAGGGAGTGAGGATGTCGTGCGTCGTCGGCCAGAAGCTCGGGCGCATGTACGCCGCCGCCTCACCGCTCACCTCGGTGCCGTACTCGACGAGCTCGGCCACGGTGTTGCGCCAGGCGAAGTACGTGTAGCTCTGCTGGAAGCCGACCTTGGCCAGGGTGTGCATCATCGCGGGCTTGGTGAAGGCCTCCGACAGCCAGATGACGTCGGGGTGCTTGCGCGCGACGTCGGAGATGAGCCACTGCCAGAACTGCACCGGCTTGGTGTGCGGGTTGTCGACCCGGAAGATCTTCACCCCGTGGTCGATCCACACCTGGACGACCCGCCGCACCTCGGCGTAGATCCCGGCGGGGTCGTTGTCGAAGTTGACCGGGTAGATGTCTTGGTACTTCTTCGGCGGATTTTCGGCGTAGGCGATGGTGCCGTCGGCGCGGGTGGTGAACCACTCCGGGTGCTCGGTGACCCACGGGTGGTCCGGCGAGCACTGCAGCGCCAGGTCGAGCGCGACCTCCAGCCCCAGCCGGGTCGCGTCGGCGACGAAGGCGTCGAAGTCGGCGAAGGTCCCGAGCTCCGGGTGGATCGCGTCGTGGCCCCCGTCGGGCGAGCCGATCGCGTAGGGCGAGCCGGGGTCGTCGGGCCCGGCCACGAGGGTGTTGTTGGGTCCCTTGCGCGCCGTCGTCCCGATGGGGTGGATCGGGGTGAGGTAGACGACGTCGAAGCCCATCTCCGCGATGGCCGGCAGCCGCTGCGCGGCCGTGCGCAGGGTCCCGCTCACCCAGCGCCCGGTCGTCGGGTCGACGTGGGCACCCTCGCTCCGGGGGAAGATCTCGTACCAGGAGCCGAAGAGCGCCAGCTCGCGCTCGACGAGCAACGGCAGGTCGGCACTCGGGCTGACCAGCTCTCGGTGGGGCCGTGCCGCCAGCTCCGCGGCAGCGGCGCCCGTCGTCACGAGGTGCAGGGCCGCGGCGGCTTGGTGGCCCGCCTCGTCCCGCAGGACGTCGGCAGCAGCACGAAGGGGGGCGCGCCCCCCTTCGTCGCGGGCGGGGTCGGCGACGGCCCGGTCCAGCACGACGGCACCCTCGGCCCGCATGAGCGAGGCGTCGATGTCGGCGGGGATCTTGATCGACGCGTCGTGCACCCACGTCGCCCACGGGTCCGACCAGCCCTCGACGCGGTAGTGCCACAGGCCCTCGCGGTCGGCGACGACCTCGACCTCCCACAGGCTCAGCCCGGGGTTGGTGCAGGTCATCGGCAGGTGCTGCTCGACGCCGTCGGGGTCGGTGAGCACGAGCGTCGCGTTGACCGCGTCGTGGCCCTCGCGGAAGACCTCGGCGGTCACGGTGAAGGGCTCGGCGACGACCGACTTCGCCGGGCGGGTGCCGTGGTCGACGCACGGACGCACGTCGCTGACGGGGATGCGGCCGAGCGGCTGGCTGGGCGGCACGGAGACGGGCGCCGTGCTAGCGGGGGCAGGGGCGACGGTGAAGTCGGTGCTCACCCCCGCAACGTTACCCGCGGTCCACCTGCTGCAGGTTGGCGCGCCGGGGCGAAAGCCCCCAAGATGGGGGAGGTGAAGGCCATTCGACGTTTCAGCGTCCGCACCGCCCTGCCCGAGCCGATCACCGCCCTCGGCGATCTCGCGATGAACCTGCGGTGGAGCTGGCACTCGCCGACCCGCGAGCTCTTCGCCGGGCTCGACCCGCAGCGCTGGGACGAGGTCCACCACGACCCGGTCCGGCTGCTCTCCACCTTTTCGGCGGGAGAGCTCGAGGAGCTGGCCCGCGACGGTGATCTCGTCGCCCGCGTCGGCGCGGCCAAGGCCGACCTCGACGACTACCTCGGGTCGCGCCGGTGGTACCAGGACGAGGCGTCCCGGTCCCCGGGGAGTGACGGAGGGTCGAAGGGGGGCCTGCCCGCCTCCATCGCCTACTTCAGCCCCGAGTACGGCATCACCGAGGTGCTGCCGCAGTACTCCGGTGGCCTCGGGATCCTCGCGGGCGACCACCTCAAGGCCGCGTCCGACCTCGGGGTGCCGATCGTCGGCGTCGGCCTCTTCTACACGACCGGCTACTTCAAGCAGAGCCTGGACGCCTCCGGCTGGCAGCAGGAGACCTACCCCGTCCTCGACCCTCAGGGTCTGCCGCTGCACCTGCTCCGCGAGGACGACGGCACCCCGTGCGTGGTGACCGTCGCGATGCCCGGGGGTGCCTCCCTTCGCGCTCACGTCTGGCGCGCCCAGGTGGGCCGCGTGCCACTGCTCCTGCTCGACTCCGACGTGCCCGGCAACGACGACGCGATGCGCGCGGTCACCGAGCGTCTCTACGGCGGTGGCGGGGAGCAGCGCCTGCAGCAGGAGATGCTGCTCGGCATCGGCGGCGTGCGAGCGCTGCGCCTGTGGTCCCGGCTCACCGGAGCCCCCGAGCCGGAGGTCTTCCACACCAACGAGGGCCACGCGGGCTTCCTCGGCATCGAGCGGATCAGCGAGTTCACGCAGACCGCGGGGATGAGCTTCGAGGAGGCGATGGAGGCGGCCCGCGCCGGCACCGTCTTCACGACGCACACCCCGGTGCCCGCGGGCATCGACCGCTTCGACGTCGCCCTGCTCGAACGGTACTTCGGCGGGGCCCAGGAGTTGCCCGGCGTGCCGCTGGACAAGCTGCGGGCGCTCGGCGCGGAGACCTACGAGGGCGGCTCCGAGGGCATCTTCAACATGGCGGTCATGGGGCTGCGCCTGGCCGAGCGGGCCAACGGCGTCTCCCAGCTGCACGGTGTCGTCTCCCGGGAGATGTTCGACGGGCTGTGGCCGGGCTTCGACGACGCCGAGGTGCCGATCACCTCGATCACCAACGGCGTGCACGCCCCGACGTGGGTCGACGACGCGGTCTACGACATCGCCGCCCAGCACCTCGGCGGCCGCGACGTCGAGGCGTCGGACCGGTGGAAGGGCATCCCCGACGTGCCGGGCGAGGCCATCTGGGCCGCCAAGGCTCAGATGCGCTCGCGGCTCGTCGACGACGTGCGCGCCCGCCTGCGATCCAGCTGGGCCAAGCGCGGGGCCACCGACGCCGAGCTCGGCTGGACCGACGGCGTCCTCGACCCCGAGGTGCTCACCATCGGCTTCGCCCGGCGGGTGCCGACGTACAAGCGGCTGACCCTCATGCTGCGCGACCCCGAGCGGCTGCGGGCGCTGCTGCTCCACCCCGAGCGGCCCGTCCAGCTGGTCATCGCCGGCAAATCGCACCCGGCCGACGAGACCGGCAAGCAGCTCATCCAGCAGATGGTGCAGTTCGCCGACCAGCACGACGTGCGCCACCGCATCGTCTTCCTGCCCAACTACGACATCGCCATGGCGCGCACCCTCTACCCGGGGTGCGACGTCTGGCTCAACAACCCGCTGCGGCCCTTCGAGGCGTGCGGCACCTCCGGCATGAAGGCCGCCCTCAACGGCGGGCTCAACCTGTCGATCCTCGACGGCTGGTGGGACGAGTGGTACGACGGCGACAACGGGTGGGCCATCCCCACCGCCGACGGTGTCACCGACGAGGGCCGGCGCGACGACATCGAGGCCGCCGCCCTCTACGACCTCATCGAGACGCAGGTCGCGCCGCGCTTCTACGACGTCGACGAGGCCGGTCTGCCGCAGCGCTGGCTGTCGATGCTGCGGCACACCCTCACCACGCTCGGGCCCAAGGTGCTCGCCACCCGCATGGTGCGCGACTACACCGAGCAGCTCTACGCACCCGCCGCCCAGCACAACGCCCGGGTCAACGCCGACGGCCACGCCGGCGCGCGGGCGCTCGCGGAGTACAAGGCGCGGGCTCGGGCCGGCTGGTCCAGCGTGCGCGTCGAGCACGTCGAGGGCTCGGGCGTCTCCGACAGCCCGATCGTCGGTGAGTCGCTGAGCGTCGACGCCTACGTCGCACTCGACGGCCTGGCCCCCCACGAGGTCGACGTCCAGGTCGTCGCCGGTCGGGTCGCCCTCGGCACCGACGACCTCGTCGACTGGGACGCCACCTCGCTCGGCTTCGTCGAGGCCTACGAGGACGGGCGGGCGAAGTTTGCCGGCCACGTCCCCATCGAGCGGACCGGCCAGTTCGGCTGGACCGTGCGGGTGCTGCCGCGGCACGAGCTCATGGCGTACCCCGCGAGCCTGGGGCTCGTCGCCAACGCCTGACCCCTCCGGTCCCCGGGGAGGCGCGCCAGCGCCGTCTCGAAGGGCCCGCGTGGTCGCCTCTCCGTCGCGGTCGCCTCTGGCGTCGCGGGCGAAGGGAGGGGTGGCCCTAAGGGAAAGTCCGGCCGCTTGGCGTGACGACTCACGTCGTGCGGGCAGCCGGACTTTCCCATGAGTCGGGCCGACCCCTCCCTTCGCCCGCTCCTGCAGTGGTCGGGCTCTCCCTTCGCCAGGGCGTCGTACCCGCAGGTCAGGTCGTGTAGAGGCGCAGGCTCAGCGGGGTGAGGGTCTGCTGGCGGTCGGCGGGGCCCGCGTCGGCGTCCTGCGGGCGCTCCCAGGCGCTGTCCCACCTCAGGCGAAGGGGGCCGACGTCCGGGAGCGTGACGGCAGCCTCGTCGAGGCCTCCGTGCACCACCACCAGGGCGGCGGGCTCGCCGGCGAGGTGCAGCTGGAGGGTGCGTCGCTCGTCCTGGGCCCAGGTCTCGTCGGTCATCGGGGCGCCGGTCTCGTCGTACCAGCCGATGACCGACTCGTCGTGGTCCCGCAGGACGGGCACCTCGCGGCGCAGCCCGGTGAGGTGGGCGACCGTGGCGAGCAGGTCCCGGCGCTCGTCGTCGAGGTCCCAGTCGAGCCAGGTCATCTCGTTGTCCTGGCAGTAGGGGTTGTTGTTGCCGTCGTGCGTGCGCCCGATCTCGTCGCCGGAGGCGATCATCGGGATGCCGGACGACAGCAGCAGCGTGCCGAGGAGGTTGCGCACCGACCGGCGCCGGGCGAGCTGCACGACGGCGTCGTCGGTCGGGCCCTCGACGCCGTGGTTCCACGAGCGGTTGTGGTCGTTGCCGTCGCGGTTGTCCTCGCCGTTGGCCTCGTTGTGCTTGTGGTCGTAGACGACGAGGTCGGCGGCGGTGAAACCGTCGTGCGCGGTGACGAAGCCGACCGACGACAGGGGGGTGCGTTCGCCGAAGAGGTCGCGGCTGCCGACGAGCCGGGTGGCGATCTCGCGCACGCCCGGGCCGCTCACCTCGCCCCGCGAGAGCGCCCCGGCGTCGGCGAGCCAGAAGTCACGGGTCGTGTCGCGGAAGCGGTCGTTCCACTCCGCCCAGGCCCCCGGGAACTGCCCCGTGCGCCAGCCGTCGGGCCCGAGGTCCCACGGCTCGGCGACGTGCAGCACCCGCGAGAGCACGGGGTCCTCGCGCAGCGCCACGAGGAAGGGGTGGTCCGGCGCGTAGCCGAGGTCCTCGCCGCGGCCGAGGGCCACCGCCAGGTCGTAGCGGAAGCCGTCGACGTGGACCTCGGTGACCCAGTAGCGCAGCGAGTCCAGGACCATCTCGAGGACGACGGGGTCGGTGAGGTCGAGCGTGTTGCCGCAGCCGGTGACGTCGACGTCGTGCCCCTGCTCGTCGAGCCGGTACCAGGTCGCGGCGTCGAGGCCGCGCCACGACAGCGTCGCGCCCCCGGTGCTCTGCTCGGCGGTGTGGTTGTAGACGACGTCGAGCAGGACCTCGATGCCGGCGGCGTGGAGCAGCTTGACCATGCCCTTGAGCTCGCGCAGCACCTCGTGCGGGTCGGCGTCGCTCGCGTAGGGCGCGTGAGGGGCGAAGAAGCCCAGCGTGTTGTAGCCCCAGTGGTTGGTCAGGCCGAGGTCGACGAGGTGCGGCTCGTCGGCGAAGGCGTGCACCGGCAGCAGCTCGACGGTCGTCACGCCGAGGGAGCGCAGGTGCTCGATGGTCACCGGGTGGCACAGGCCCGCGTAGGTGCCGCGCAGGTGCTCGGGGACCCCTGGCAGCCGTCGCGTCATCTCGCGCACGTGCACCTCGTAGACCACCCGTGCGTCGCGGGGGTGGGCCGGGGGAGCGTCGTCGCCCCAGTCGAAGGTGGTGTCGAGCACGACATTGCGCGGGACGAAGGGGGCCGACTCGCCGCCCCGCTCGAAGACCGCCGGGTCGTACGTCACGGTCCCCTCGACGGCTCGACCCCACGGGTCGAGGAGCAGCTTTGCTGGGTCGAAGCGGTGCCCCACGGCCGGGTCCCAGGGTCCGTCGGCCCGCAGCCCGTAGCGCCGGCCCGGGTGGACGTCCGGCACGAACCCACCCCACCACCCGTCGCCGAAGGGGGGCAGCTCGACGCGCGTCTCGCCCCCTTCGTCGTCGGTCAGGCAGAGCCACACCGCCGTCGCGCCGGCGGCGTGGACCGCCACCGTCACCCCGCCGTCGACGGGGTGGACGCCCGGGGTGGGCCGGTGGGGCAGGACCCGGGCGGTGGAGGTCGACATGGCTCACAGGGTAAGCAGTGGGTAGCGTGGCGGCCATGAGCGACCCGACCGCCCTCCCCAACTTCGGCCCGACCCCTCCCGCCTCGGGTGACCAGCCCGAGCCCGAGGCTCCGCTGCGCGACCGCGTCCAGGACGCGCTGCGCGAGCTGGGTCTCGAGCCGTCGATCGACGACGAGGGCGACGTGGCCTTCACCTTCTCGGAGCAGCAGATGTTCATCCGCTGCGACAGCGAGTCCAACGTGCTGCGCGTCTTCGGCCAGTGGGCCCTCGAGGACCCGGTGCCGACCGACCCGGTGGAGCGGCTGCAGGTCAGCAACGACCTCAACGTCGCCTTCAACCTCGTCAAGGCGGCCGTCGCCGGCGACACCCTGCTCGTGACCTCCGAGCACATCCTCCCGCGCGGGGCCGACATCCGTGGCCTGCTCGGTCTGGCCCTGCCGCTCGTCCTCCAAGGTGTGCAGCTGTGGCACCAGCGGGCGACCGGCCAGGAGCCCGAGGGCGAGCCCACCGAGGCGGGGGAGCCCCAGGCATGAGCGAGGTCGTCCGCCTCGAGGTTGCCGACGGCATCGGCACCATCGTCCTCGACCGCCCGAAGATGAACGCGCTCGACGCCGAGATGCAGCGTCAGCTCGTCGCCGTCGCGGAGGAGGCCGCCGAGCGCACCGACGTCAAGGCGGTCATCGTCTGGGGTGGCGAGCGGGTCTTCGCCGCCGGTGCCGACGTCAAGGAGATGGCCGAGATGTCCTACACGGACATGGCCGCCCACGTGCGTCTGCTCCAGCGCTTCTCCCGCGCGCTGGCCTCGATCCCCAAGCCGACCGTCGCCGCGATCACCGGCTTCGCGCTCGGGGGTGGCCTCGAGACCGCGCTGTGCTGCGACTTCCGGGTCGTCGCCGACAACGCGAAGCTCGGCCTGCCCGAGATCACCCTCGGGATCATCCCCGGCGCCGGCGGTACCCAGCGCCTGCCGCGCCTCGTCGGCCCGGCGAAGGCCAAGGAGCTGATCTTCAGCGGTCGCTTCGTCGACGCCGCCGAGGCGCTCGAGATCGGTCTCGCCGACCGGGTCGTGCCCGCCGCGGAGGTGCTCGCCACCGCGCAGGCGCTCGTCGCCCCCTTCGTCACCGGGCCGACGCAGGCCCTGCGCGCTGCCAAGGAGGCGGTCGACAAGGGGCTGGAGGTCAGCCTCGACACCGGGCTCGAGATCGAGGCCCAGCTCTTCACCGGGCTCTTCGCGACCAACGACCAGAAGACCGGCATGCGCAGCTTCGTCGACAACGGGCCGGGCAAGGCCACCTTCGAGGGGATCTGATGGCCGGACCTCGTGCGGCGAGCGCCGAGCAGGTCGAGGCCGCCTGGGAGGACAACAAGCTCGCCCAGGTGCTGTACCACGACTGGGAGGCGCAGACCTACGACGAGAAGTGGTCGATCAGCTTCGACGACCGCTGCACGTCGATCGTGCGTGACCGCTTCCTCCACGTCCTGGAGTCGACGCGACGACCGGGGGAGTCGCTGCCCTTCGGGCGCACCCTCGAGCTCGGGGCCGGCACCGGCTTCTTCTCGCTCAACCTCAAGCTCGCCGGCCTCGTCGACGAGGTGCACGTCTCCGACCTGTCGCCCGGCATGGTCGAGGCGGCCAAGGCCAATGCCCAGCGGCTCGGTTTCGAGATCGAGGGGCGGGTCGCCGACGCGGAGTCGCTGCCCTACGAAGACGACTCCTTCGACCTCGTCGTCGGGCACGCGGTGATCCACCACATCCCCGACGTCGAGGGCGCCCTGCGCGAGGTCGTGCGGGTGCTCAAGCCGGGTGGACGCTTCGTCATCGCCGGCGAGCCGACCCGGATCGGCCACTGGTACGCGCGGCACCTCTCGCGGGCCACGTGGGAGACCGCGACGCGGGTCAGCAGGCTGCCGCCGCTGAGGGGCACGTGGGCCCGCGCCCAGGCCGAGCTCGACGAGTCGTCGCGGGCCGCCGCGCTCGAGGCCGTCGTCGACCTGCACACCTTCGACCCGGCGCAGCTGGCCGCGATGGCCCGCCGCGCGGGTGCGGAGCACGTCGGGACGGCGACCGAGGAGCTGCTGTCCGCCTTCGCCGGCTGGCCGATCCGCACCTTCGAGTACGCCGTCGCCGAGGATGCCCTCGGCTTCGGGTGGGCGAAGTTCGCCTACGGCTCGTGGAAGAACCTCATGAAGGTCGACGCGGTCCTCGGCCGCGTCGTGCCGCAGCGCTTCTTCTACAACGTCGGCGTCACCGGGACCAAGCCGCTGCGGTGACGGGCACGCGCTGATGGCCTCCTCGCACCTCACGTGGTGGCACTGGGCCCGGTGGGTCGTCGCCAACCGGGCCTGGTCCCACCACCACGTCCTCGGCTACCTGCGGATGGTCCGCGCCAAGCTCACGACCCCGGGGCTCGTCTTCGAGGGGCCGTGCTTCATCGGGCCCGGCGTCCAGTTCCAGGTCACGCCGGGCACCGGCCGGCTCGTCGTCGGTGCCTACACGCACATCGGTGGTGGCTCGGCGCTGCGCGCTCACGAGGGCACCCTGCGCATCGGTGCCAAGACGGTCATCGGGATCCGCAACACCTTCAACACGTGGCTCGACATCGAGGTCGGCGAGGCCTGCCTCTTCGCCGACGACGTCTACGTGTGCGACTTCGACCACCGCACCGAGGACCTCGACACCCCGATCAAGGACCAGGGGATCATCAAGTCGCCCGTGCGCTTCGGCGACGACGTGTGGGTCGCGACGAAGTGCGTCATCACCCGCGGCACGGACATCGGCGCGCACTCGGTCGTCGGGGCCGGCGCGGTGGTCCGGGGGGGCGCATCCCCCCTTCGTCGTGCTCGGCGGGGTGCCCGCCCGCGTGCTCAAGCAGCGCGAGCGGGTCGTCGTCACCGAGGACGAGCTCGACCTGCCGGCGGGGTGGTGACGTGAGCGCGCGCGAGGCCCTCGACGTGCTCGTCGCCCACATCCCCGCCACGCACACCGACGAGGTGCTCGCGGCGCTCTTCGCCGTGGGCGCCGGAGCGGTGGGGGACTACCGCGAGTGCGCCTTCGTCCTGCGTGGCGAAGGGAGGTTCCGCCCTGTCGACGGAGCCCACCCGACGATCGGGACCGTCGGCGAGGCCGAACGGGTCGTCGAGGACCGCGTCGAGGTCGCCTTCCCCCGATCGCGAAGGGCGTTGGTGGTCAAGGCCCTTCGTGAGGCGCACCCCTACGAGGAGCCGTCCTTCCACGTCCTGGTCAATGTCGCGGACGAGGCACCCTCCGCCCCTCCCGCTCCCTGAGGAAGGTCGCGCAGCGACCGCCGCGCACCCCTTCCCGCTCCCTGAGGAAGGTCGCGCAGCGACCGCCGCGCACCGTCGCCCT
>NZ_ALWX01000078.1 GCF_000297495.1 Janibacter hoylei PVAS-1
GCTCGGGGGCGCGCCCGCCGCCGTCGACCGCGAGGTCGACCCCGAGCACGGGCGCGATGCCGGCCGCGGTCGCGGCCCGGACGAAGCGCACCGCCCCGTAGAGCCCGTCGCGGTCGGTGAGGGCGAGTGCCGGCTGCCCGAGCTCCGCGGCCCGGGCCACGAGGTCCTCCGGTGTCGTCGTGCCGTGGCGAAGGGAGAACCCCGAGGCCACGTGCAGGTGGGCGAAGGTCACCCGGCACCACCCCTTCGCCGCGCGTCCTCGAGGTCGTGCGCTGCGAGGTCGTGCGCTGCGAGGTCGCGCGAAGGGGGGATCGCGGCCAGCTCCCCGACGACCCGGACCGGGGGCAGCCCGAGCACGCCGGAGACGATCCGCACGAAGTCCTCCCCTTGGCGGAGCAGGTCGTCGACCTCCCGGACCGACATCGGCCCGGACGCCCCGTGGCCGGGGCGGGAGCCCCCTTCGGGCAGGACGGTCGCGAAGAAGTCCGCCCACTCGGTCAGCTCGGGCGCGACCCGCGGCAGCAGGTGCCACACGTCGACCGGACCGTGTCCCCGGGCGGCCCCCGGCGAACGACCGCGCACCGAGAGCACCGCAGCCGCCGCCCGCAGGACGGCCAGCTTGGTACCGGCGCTGCGACCGGCCACGGAGGCGGCCATGTGGGCCGCGGCCAGGCTCTCGCCGGCTGCGGCGAGCAGGTCGAGCGCGGCATCGAGACGATCGGGGTCGAGCACGGGCAGAGCACCCATCATCGCCACCTCAGTCCTGGGTCCGCAGGAGCAGCCAGCCGGGGGCGCCCCCACCCGGGGTGGCCTCGTCCGACGCGTCGACGCCCAGGTCGTAGACCCCCGGGGTGCTGCTGCGGCCGCGCTGGGCACTGACCCGCCAGACCTGCCGGGTCAGCGGGACCTGGGCGAGCGGCCGGTCGGCCCCGCGCCACCACGCGCACCGCTCCTCCCAGTGGTCGACGACCTCCATCACCCGGTAGAGCCGCCCCCCGCCACAGGAACTGCTCCGGCGATGCACCCCCCACGCGCACCTCGATGGGCTCCTCGACGACCCTGACCATGACCGCTCCCTCCACTCGAACACCTGTTCGAACACAGTAGCCCGGGGGGCGGACATCGCGTCAACCCCGGTCGACGTAGGCTGGTCGCGATCCCGTGATCCGAGCACGGGACACCGACACCCCCTTCGCCACCTGGAGCCGACGTGCCGCACCCGCTGGACCTGGACGACCTGCGCTCGCGGGTCCAGGACCGCATCGACGCCGAGCTGGACCGCTGGGAGGTCGAGCTCGCCGAGGTCGGCCCCGAGGTCGCCGACCTGACCACTCCTGTGCGCACCCTCCTGCGGGGCGGCAAGCGCCTGCGGGCCGGCTTCGCCTACTGGGGCTGGCGCGCCGCCGGCCGCGACGACCACGAGGGCGCGATCTCGCTCGCCGCCTCCATGGAGCTCTTCCAGGCCGCTGCACTCATCCACGACGACGTCATGGACGACAGCGAGACCCGCCGCGGCCAGCCCGCGACGCACCGGGCCCTCTCCCGCGCCCACGCCGAGCGCGCCTGGCACGGCGACCCCGACCACTTCGGCGTCGCCGGGGCGATCCTCGCCGGCAACCTCTGCCTCGGCTGGTGCGACGACCTCTACGCCGGCTCGGGGCTGCCGCCCGAGGCACTCGCCGCCGCACGCCCCGCCTTCGAGCGGATGCGCGGCCAGCTCATGGCCGGTCAGTTCCTCGACATCGTCACCTCGATGCGCCCCTGGCACCAGCTCGCCGACGACGCACGGGTCGACCAGGCCCGCCACGTCATCACCTACAAGAGCGCCAAGTACTCGATCGAGCACCCCCTCCTCATCGGCGCCACGGCCGGCGGGCTCGGCCCGAGCGACCTCGCGGCGCTCTCCCGCTACGGGGTGGCGCTCGGCGTGGCCTTCCAGCTGCGCGACGACGTGCTCGGCGTCTTCGGCGACCCGGACGTCACGGGCAAGCCGGCCGGCGACGACCTGCGCGAGGGCAAGCGCACCGTGCTCATCGCCCGCACCCTCGCCGGCGCCGACGACGTGTCGACGACGCGGGTCGACCAGTGGCTCGGCGCGCCCGACCTGACGAGCAGCGAGGTCGACTCCTTCCGCGCGCTCATCGTCGACACCGGCGCGCTCGAGGGCGTCGAGGCCGACATCAGCCACGGGGCCGAGACCGCTCGGGCCGCGCTCGCTGAGGCGACGGGCGTCGCCGAGCCCGCCCGACGGGTGCTCGACGAGCTCATCGACCTGACGACGGCCCGCAGCACCTGAGCCGCGCCGGCCCGGTTGCGCGACGCACGGTGCGCCGCGCCACGGGCCTCAGGCCTCCTCCATCGCGCGGCGCCGCACCTCGGTCTTGAACCCCGCGCGGATCGCCTCGATCGGCGTCGGGCCACCGGGCAGGCTCTCGTCGCGGGCAAACATCCACTCGACGATCTCCTCGTCGGAGAAGGCGGCATCCGCCAGGACCGTGAAGGTCCCCGCGAGCTCCGGCAAGGGCTCGCTCTCGCCGAGGAAGGCTGCGGGCACCGACAGCACCTTGCGCTCCCCGCGACGCAGGGCGATCAGCTGCCGCTCGTCGACCATCCTCCGCACGTCGGACAGACGCACGCCGAGGCGCTCGGCGACGTCGGGGAGGGGCAGCCAGAGGGCGAGATCAGGGGTGTTGGTCACGCCGGTCAGTGTGGCAGAGCGCGCGCGGCGCTCTCACCTTCGGTACGGTCGACGGCGAAACCACATACGTCACACGCGTCACAGGCACCACAGGCGGTGCCGACCTCCCGCAGCCAGGGCGTCCCCTGCGCCCCCGACATCGGAGTCCCCCACATGGTCCTTCCGCTCATCGTCCCCGTCCCGGCCACTCCCGTGGTCCCGGCCCTCGACCTGACCACCGAGACGATCACGCAGGCCACCGCCTCCCAGGGCACGCGCCACCACACCGTCCGCGACGGCGAGACGATCTACGACATCGCCGCCCGCTACCGCGTCTCCCCCGGCCGCCCTCCTCTCGCGCAACCACCTCTCCTCCGGCGACTTCATCCACCCCGGCCAGCGCCTGACGGTGCCGGCTCGCTCCGGCGGGTCCTCCCCTTCGTCGGCCAAGCCGGCCCGCTCGGGGGCCACCCGCACGTACGTCGTGCGCAGCGGCGACACGCTGACCGGTGTCGCGGCCCGCCACCACATGAGCGTCGAGCGGCTGCGCTCCCTCAACGGCCTCGGTGGTGGCTTCATCCACCCCGGCGACACGCTGCGGGTCACCGGCACCGCCGTCAAGCCCGCCAAGCGCGCCACCACCGGCCGCACCACCACGACGCACACGGTCCGCTCCGGCGAGACCCTCACCGGCATCGCCGCCCGTCACGACATGTCGGTGACCCGCCTGGCCAAGCTCAACCACGTCGCCAGCGGCGAGTTCATCCACCCCGGCACCACGCTCAAGGTCACCGGCACGGCGTCGAGCACGCCTGCGTCGAGCAAGCCCGCGACCACCAAGCCCACGGCCACCCAGCGCAACACCTTCGCCGGTCGCACAACCTACTCCGACGAC
>NZ_ALWX01000079.1 GCF_000297495.1 Janibacter hoylei PVAS-1
GAGGCCTGGCTCGCGACCGCGGGCGCGGCGGTCGAGCGGCGGTTGGCCGGCGGCGAGGCGCTCACGGCCGCCACGCTGCGCGCCGAGCTGCCCGAGCTCACCGGCGCCATCACGGTCGACGAGGGCAAGCGCTACGGCGGCACCTTCAACCTCGCACCCCGCGTGCTCACCTGGCTCGGCGCCGAAGGGCGGATCACCCGCGGGCCCAATGCCGGCCACTGGCGCCTGTCGAAGCCCGCGTGGACCCTCATGGCCCCGTGGCTCGGGGAGGAGCCCAGCGTCCCCGACCTCGCGGCCGGCTACGCCGAGCTCGTCCGGCGGTGGCTGGAGCAGTACGGCCCGGGCACGCTCGACGATGTCCAGTGGTGGCTCGGCGCGACGAAGGGAGCGACCCGCACCGCCCTCGAGGACGTCGGCGCGGTCGAGGTCGACCTCGAGGGCGGCCGCACCGGGTGGCTCCTGCCGGACGACCTCGACCCGGTCGACGAGGTCGGGCCGTGGGCCGCGCTGCTGCCGACCCTCGACCCGACGACGATGGGGTGGAAGCACCGCGACTGGTACCTCGACCCCGCCCACCGCGACCTGCTCTTCGACAGCAATGGCAACGGCGGCACGACCGCGTGGTGGCAGGGGCGGATCGTCGGCGCCTGGGTCCAGGACGACGACGGGGTCGTCTCGGTTGTCGAGTGCCCGGGCACCGACCTCTCCGGCGAAGGGAGGTCCGCCCTCGCCGCCGAGGCGGCGCGGCTCACCGCCATGCTCGACGGGGTGCGGATCACCAACGTCTACTCGTCCCGCCTCATGAAGGGCGAGCCCCTGCCCTGATCGGCTCCCGACCCGCCACAGGAGGGCCACAGGGAGCCCACAGCACCGCCACGGTGCGAGCCGCGAGTGTTGCTCGTGCAGCGACCACCACGTCAGGAGCCGACCATGACCCGCCAGCAGCGCACCCGCCCCACCTACGAGGGCCGGGCCCTCCCCCGCCCCGACGACGAGCTCGTCGACCAGGGCGCCGGATTTGACGTCGCGACCCTGCTCACGCGCCGTCGGGCGCTCGGCGTCCTCGGGCTCGGGCTCGGCTCGGCGGCGCTCGCCGCGTGCGGTGCCGACGGATCGGGCTCGTCGACGAGCAGCGCCACCTCGGGGTCCGCGACGAGCAGCGCCGGCTCGTCGACGGAGATCCCCGAGGAGACCAACGGCCCCTACCCCGCCGACGGCACCGTCGACGACGTCAACGTCCTCTCCGAGTCGGGCATCGTCCGGCAGGACATCACGACGAGCCTCGACGGCGGTGACCGCGTCGTTGGCGTCCCGCTGACGATGGACTTCACCGTCACCGACATGGCGCAGGGGGCTCCCTTCGCCGGGGCGGCCGTCTACATCTGGCACTGCGACGCGCAGGGCCGCTACTCGATGTACACCCAGGGCGTCGAGGACCAGACCTGGCTGCGCGGGGTGCAGGTCGCCGACGACGACGGCCGGGTGAGCTTCACGACCATCGTGCCGGGCTGCTACTCCGGTCGGTGGCCGCACATCCACCTCGAGGTCTACCCCGACGTCGACTCCGCGACCGACGTCGACAACGTCATCGCGACCTCGCAGGTCGCCTTCCCGCAGGACATGCTCACCCAGGTCTACGCCCGCGACGAGTACGACGGGTCGACCCGCAACCTCGAGGGCGTCGGCTCGGTCGAGGACGACGGGATCTTCGCCGACAGCCTCGACCAGCAGCTGGCCACGATCACCGGGAGCGTCTCGAAGGGGTACACCGCCAGCCTGGCGGTCCACGTCGACACGACGACCGAGCCCAGCGTGGGTGGCGGCATGGGCGGTGGCGGCGGCCAGCCGCCCTCGGGTGGCCAGGGCGGTCAGCCGCCGTCGGGCGGTCAGCCGCCCTCGCAGGGGTGACGCCGGGCAGACTGGGCGCATGAGCGACGTCGACGACGCCTACGCCCGGGCCACAGGGGCCGACCAGCCGCAGGACGAGGCGGTCGCGCTCGCCCACCGCCTGCTCGACCTCGCGCGGACCGGCGACGTGGACGGCCTCGTGCCCTACCTCGACGCCGGTGCCCCGGTCGACCTGGCCGACGAGGCGGGCAACACCCTGCTCATGCTCGCCGCGTACCACGGGCAGGCGAGCCTGGTGGGCGAGCTCGCCCGTCGCGGCGCCGACGTCGACGCCCTCAACGCGCGCGGTCAGTCGCCCCTCGCCGGCGCGGTCTTCAAGGGTGAGGCCGAGGTCGTGGCCGCACTGCTCGAGCGCGGCGCCGACCTCGACGCCGGAGCGCCCTCGGCGCGGGCGACGGCCGAGGCCTTCGGTCGCACCGACCTGCTCCCCGACCGCTGAGACGACACCGGCACCACCTGCCCCACGCCCCCGGGAGAGACCCATGACGCAGATCCGCGAGTACGACGTCGTCGTCATCGGCGCCGGCCCCGTCGGCGAAAACATCGCCCAGTACGCCATCGAGGGCACCGACCTGACCGCGGCCCTCGTCGAGGGCGAGCTCTACGGCGGTGAGTGCTCCTACTGGGCGTGCATCCCGAGCAAGGCGCTCCTGCGCCCCGTGGCCGTCGCCGACACGACGGCGCACCTGGCCGGCGTGACGACCGCCGAGGTCGACCGGGCCGGGCTGCTCGCCCGCCGCGACGAGTGGGTCGGCGGCTTCGACGATTCCGGGCAGGTGCACTGGGCCGAGGGGCTGGGCATCGAACCGGTCCGCGGGCACGGACGACTCGTGGGTGAGCGCGAGGTCGA
This sequence comes from Janibacter hoylei PVAS-1, assembly GCF_000297495.1. Lineage (GTDB taxonomy): Bacteria > Actinomycetota > Actinomycetes > Actinomycetales > Dermatophilaceae > Janibacter > Janibacter hoylei. The sequence goes on from NZ_ALWX01000079.1 coordinate 2,759, forward strand.
GGTCACCGGCGCCGACGGGCCGGTCCGGGTGCGGGCGCGGCACGCGGTGGTGCTCGCGACCGGCAGCGTGCCGGTCGTGCCCGCTCCCTTCGCCGACGTGCACCCGTGGGGATCACGCGACGCGACCGCCGTGACCGAGGTACCCGACCGCCTCGTCGTTGTCGGCGGCGGGGTCGTCGCGGTCGAGGCCGCAACCTGGATGGCGGCGCTCGGCAGCCGGGTGACGATGCTCGTGCGCGGGGAGCGCCTGCTCGCCGGGCAGGAGGACGTCGCCGGCACCGCGGTCGGCCGGGCCCTGCAGGCGAAGGGGGTGGACGTGCGCCTCTCCACGTCGGTCACCGCCTGTCACCGCGAGGCGGCGAAGGACACCGGTGTCGGACGCATCCACGGTGGCCCGGTCACCGTCGCCACCGACAGCGGCTCGGTCGAGGCCGACGAGGTGCTCGTCGCGACCGGACGCCGCCCCCGGCTCGACGACGTGGGGCTCGACGCCGTCGGGCTCACGGCGGACGATGTGCTCGCAGGGCACCTGCCGCCGTGGCTGCACGTCGTCGGTGATGCCAGCGGCGAGCCACCGCTGACCCACTGGGGCAAGTACCGGGCTCGCGTCCTGGGGGACGCGATCGCCGCCGCCGCGACCGGCCGTGACCCCCTACCCGCGCCCGCGCACGCGCCCGTGCCGCAGGTCGTCTTCACCGATCCCCAGGTGGCCCGGGTCGGGATGACCGAGGCCGAGGCCCGCGAGGCCGACCACGACGTCGAGGTGAGCGACGTCCCCTTCGCCCAGGTCGGCGGCGCGGCGCTGCTGCGCGACGACGCGCCCGGACGGGCCAAGCTCGTCGTCGACCGGGAGACCGGGCTGGTCCTCGGAGCGACCTTCGTCGGGACGGACGCCGGCCAGCTGCTGCACGCCGCGACCATCGCCATCACCGGCGCCGTGCCCGTGCACGTGCTGCGGCACGCGGTGCCGAGCTTCCCCGATGCGAGTGAGATCTGGCTCCGCCTGCTCGAGGCTCTCCCCGTGGGGCTGCGCCGCCCCTGACCGTCAGTCGGTGGCAGTCGAGCGGGACCTGAAGTGGAGGTCGGCGTAGTCGGGGTGGCGCGCCATCCACCCCTCGATGAAGGGGCAGACCGGCAGCACGCGTCGGCGACCCTCGGCCCGCACGTGGTCGAGGGCAGCGCGCGCGAGCGCCCCACCAACCCCCAGGCCCTCGTGGGCTCGGTCGACCTCGGTGTGGGTGAAGACGTAGAGGTCGTCGGTCAGCTGGTACTCGGCGAAGCCTGCAGGGGCACCGTCGACCTCGGCGACGAAACGGGTCTCGTCGGGGCGGTGGGTGATCTGCACGTCGGCCACGCTCGCCAGCCTAGGGCTGCTCGGGCACGAGGGCGACGAGCCCACCGGTCACGCCCACGAGCATCGAGCCGTCCGGGCCGACGTACGTCGCGGCGTAGTGGTTGTTGACCATCGAGCCGGTGCCCGCCAGGCGACGCCACATGATCTCGCCGGTCGTCGCGTCGACCGCGGTGAAGTACCAGGCGTCGATGCCGGCGGCCGACTCCTCCTTGGTGTACGTCGCGATGACTCCGGACGAGGTCCCCTTGGAGACCGTCGACGGGATGCGGATCTCGTCGTTGGCCCACACGACCTCGCAGCCGTCGTCGGTGACGTCGATGCGCGTCAGGCCCGGCTGGGTCGACCGGCCGAAGGTCGCGTCGAAGAGGTTGTACCCGTAGTTGCTCTCGACGAAGAGGGACCGGCCGATGGCGATGAGCGAGTTGTCACCGGCGCTGCGGTCCGGCGCGAAGACCGGCACGCGGCAGACCTCCTTGTCCCCTGCCCCGGCGGAGGTGTCGTAGACGACGACGTGCATGCGCGGGTCGGCGTTGTCGGTGATGGCCACGTGCCGCTCACCGGCCATGAGCGTGGGAGTCGTGCCCGAGGCCCGGCTCGTCTGCCCCGGCTTGCGCCGCGACCCCGCGTCGTAGGTCTGCTCCCAGACGACGCGCGGTGTGCCGGTCTCCCCGCTCAGGGCGACGAGCTCGCGGGAGGTGACGACCCAGGCCCGGCCGTCGGCGCCGACGGCGAAGGAGTTTTCGATGTCCGCCGCCTCGAACCGGGTCCACCCGGCGCGCCCGGTCTCGGGGTCGAGGAGACCGACCGAGCCGAGCTGCCCGACGACCCAGATCCGTCCGTCGGTGCCGGGCACGGCGGAGTTGATGCCCTCGCCGTCGGCGAGACCGTCGCTGATGTCGAACTCGTCCACGGGCGCGATCTGCGGGTCGCCCGCGTCGTCGGCGACCCGCCACCGAGTGATCCGACCGTCGGAGGTCGGCAGGACGACGCGCTGGTCGGCGTCGAGGACGGCGTAGCCGCCGCCCGCGAAGTTCGTCGCGAAGTCGGCCCGGAAGGGGCGGTCGGCCACGTGCTCGCGGGCCAGCACGTCGAGGGTGTCGGGGTCGAGCACGTTGAGCGTCACGCGGGTGGCGTTGACACAGACCGCGACGAGGCGCTCGTGCTCGTCGCGCAGGACCGAGGCGCACACCCCGCCGAGGTGACGTCGGATGACCCGGGCCTGCCGCGGGTCGAGGACGTCGCGGTCGGTGTAGGTGTCGGTCATCGCGGCGTCGCCGTGGATGTTGCTGTCGGGGTTGGGCGCGAGCTGCGGTGACTGCTCGGCGGGCTCGCCCGCGAGCTCGCCCTGCGGGGTGACCCGATCGACGTCGAGCTCGGTGCTCAGGGCGCTCGACAGCGGCCCCACGGGGATCGCGCGACTGCTCGCCCCGAGCGCGGCGAGCACGAGGACCCAGACGGTGAGCAGGACGACGGTGACCCGACCGGCGCGGGAGCGGCCGAGCTCGCGGGTCCTCTCGGCGCGCGAACGCCAGAGCACGAGGAGGGTCGCCGCGGCGACGACCGCGAGCGGGATGCCGTGGACGATCGGGGCCGCCGTGGTCATGCCGCGCTGGCCGGGCGCGAGGGCCACGACGAGGGCGACGACCGAGAGGACGGCGGCGGCCCGGCGGGAGCCGGTGGTGCGCCGGTGCAGGGCGACGGCCACCGCCACCATGGCGACGGGCAGCAGCGCCACGACGAAGGGGAGGCCCGACGCGATCGTCGCCGGCAGGTCTGCGCGCCGGCCCTGGGCCCCGACGGCCCGCGGCGAGGTGAGCAGGTTGTCGATCGTCGCGATCGGCGAGGCCACGAGCAGGGCCTGCAGGCCGATCAAGGCTTGGAGGAGTCGGGTCCGGGAGCGCATGCGCCCCATTGAAGCGTGAGCCCAGGCGGCTCAGGCGGTCCCGGACCGGTCCGTGAGCAACCATCCAGCGGTGATCGACAGCCAGGCGTCGTCGCCGTCGCGCAGCCGACGCAGCACGTCGTCGACCTCGGGCAGATCGAGGGCGGCGAGGGCCTCGACGGCGGGCAGCACGACCTCCTTGTCGTCCGTCGCCACGACGTGGAAGAGCTCCGGGGCGGCCGGGCGGGCCGCGGGGTCACCGATACCCAGGAGCGCCTCGGCGGCGTGCCGGCGCACGGAGCTGTCGGGGTCGGACAGGCGGCCGGCGAGGCCCTCGACCGCGGCCTCTCCGGCCTGCTCGAGGGCGCGGGTCAGCTCGCGGCGACGGAACTCCTCCTCCACCCCCAGGGCGTCGACGAGTGCGGTGACGGCGCCCGGGGTGCCGATGCGGCCCAGCGCCCACCACGCCTTGGCCGCGACCGCGTCGTCCTCGTCGTCGGCCAGGGGGAGGATCTCGGCGACCGACTCGGGCCGGCGGATCTTGCTCAGGGCGTGGAGCACCTGGACCCGGCCGGGCCCCTCGGCGAGGGAGTCGTCGCGCAGCGCCTGGACGAGCAACGGGTAGGTGGAGGTGTGCCGGGTGACGACGGCCCAGGTCAGGGTCTCGCGGACGTAGAAGTCCGGCTCGGTGACGAGCAGTCGCACGAGGTCGGCGGCCACCGTCTCGTCGGCGTGGGTGCCGAGCCACAGCGCGGCGCGCTGCCGCACCGAGGGGTCGTCGTGCCGCGCCGCCTGCAGGGCCTGGTCGAAGGGAGTGCCGCTCACGTCGACCGACGCTACCGGCTCGGCGCTACTCGACCGACATCTCCTCGTACGTCACCGTCCACTGCTCGTCACCGGCGGTGAAGGTGACGGGCTCTCCCTTCGTCACGGTGACGTGGGAGACCTCGGCACCGTCGGAGGTCACCGGCTCGCTCGTCGTGACGGTCGCCGTGTCCCCCTCGACGGTCTCGACGGTGAGGGTGTGCGGCTCGTCACCTGCGCCGAGGTCCACGCTCTGGCCCTCCACGGCGAGGAGCTTGACCGGGTCGCCGCCGGCGCCGGGCTCGATGCGCAGGCGGAAGGGGTACCCGCTCGTCCCGCCCTCGTCCGGCTCGGCGCCGCCGCACGCGGTGAGGGCGAGCAGCAGCATGACGGCGACCAGGGCGAAGGGAGTGCGAGACATGACGGGAGCCTCCTGTCGGCGGGGTGGGCACGACCATCTTCGCCGACGCTCCGGTCCGCCGCAGCGGGGAGTGCTCCCCTGGGCAGGCGGGGTCGGCGCGCCCTAGTTTGGGACGCGACGACGACCACCGGGAGACACCATGGACCACGACACCGAGGCCGGGGCGCAGACCTTCGGCGACCTCGTCAGGGACTACGTACGACACCCTGACGAGGAGCGACTGCACGCGCTGCGCAAGGCGGTCACCCGCTCGAGCAGCTTCGACCCGGACCTCGAGCTGCACTCGGCGATGGCGCCGCTGCTGCGCCGCGGGGACCACGTGGCCGTCGTCACGGGCATCACCGAGCAGATGCCCGGTGCGGCGCTCAACCCGTCGGCGCACCGGCTGCTGTCCTTCGCGCTCGCGGCGCTCGGCGAGCACGCCGCCTCCGAGCGCGAGGCCCGGATGTCGCGGCTGTCGGTGTCGAGCGTGCTCGCCACCGGCGACGGCTCCCACGAGCGCCCGTGGTCGGTCCTGCGGGTCGCCGACGAGTACGACATCCTGCGCACCCGCAAGGTCCGCGTCGGCAGCCAGTCGACCCGTCGTGAGGAGGGGCGCGTCCTCGACCGCCACGAGAGCCCCGACGGGCAGGTCACGTGGTTCGTCCTCGACCCGGCGGGCGCCAGATGAGCCCCGTCAGCCACGGCGCCGACGCCGCACGCCTGCACGAGATCGCCCGGTCGCTGCAGCGGTCGAGCAGCGACCTCGACGGGCTGGTGACGTCCGGGCACGCCTTATCCCGGGTCCTCGCCGAGGTGTGGTCCGGCCCCGACTGCGAGCACTTCATCGGGTCGGACTGGCCCGCGGCGGCCCAGGGGCTGGAGCGGGCCGCCCGCACGCTCGAAGAGGTCTCCTCGACCGCCGAGCGCAATGCGGGCGAGCAGGAGGACGGCAGCGCAGGGACCGGCGGCGGCAGCGGCGTTCCCGCGGGCCCACCGCCCCGAGGCTCGGGCACCGGAGGCGCAGCCGACGAGGGGCAGTCGCGCGACCCCGAGGAGTATGGCGACCTGCCGCCCGAGGTCCGCGAGGCCTGGGAGGGCTACAGCGAGGACGAGCGGCGCGCGATCGTCGAGCAGATCATCAAGGAGCGCGCCGAGCACTACGGCACGGGGATGCCGGACATCAACTGGGACGAGGACATGAGCGGCAACGGCGCCTGGCTCGAGGACTGGTGGTTTGCCAACGAGGTCTACATCAACCCCAACATCCTCGACGACCCGATGATCCTGCACACCGTCTACCACGAGATGCGGCACGCGGCCCAGCACCAGGCGATCGACGACGCCGACACCTTCTGGTGGTGGGAGGACCCGGAGTACCACCACGGGATGACGCCGGAGGAGGTCCAGGAGTGGGAGGACAACTTCGACGACTACGAGTCCGCCCCGAGCGAGGAGGACTGGGAGGAGGACCCGGAGGCGGCGCAGGAGCAGTACGACCGGTACTTCGAGCAGCCCGTCGAGGTCGACGCTCGTGAGGAGGGCGCGGAGTTCGTCGAGGGGATGACCCCGGAGGAGCTCGAGCGGCTGCTCGAGGCGTCGAAGTAGGCTCCGACCCCGCTCAGTGGGCGGCGCCGGTGATGTCGGTCCCCCGCGGGGTGAGGACGAAGACCGTGGCGGCGACGGCGAGCATGAGCAGGCCCCCGGCGACGCCGGCGACCTGGAGCGAGGCGGTGAAGGCCTCGCCCGCGTCGGCGGCCAGGCGGGGCAGACCGAGCTCGTCGGCGGTCGCCACGGCCGCGCCGAGGGAGTCCTCGGCGTGCCGGGCGGCCTCGGGCCCAGCCTGCTGGAGCGCCGCGGAGCCCTGCAGGTGCGTGCGGTAGACGAGCGCCGAGACGCTGCCGAGGACCGCGACGCCGAGGGTGCCGCCGAGCTCGTAGGAGGTCTCCTCGAGGGCGCCGGCGTTGCCGGCCTTGTCCTCGGGCGAGCCCATCATGACCATCGCCGAGGCGATGGCGAGCGACCCGGTACCGGCACCGACGAGCAGCATGGCGGTGAGCACGAGCGGGTAGGTCACCTCGTCGGGCCCCAGCCCGACGGCGAGCAGACCGATCCCGGCCAGCCCCAGTCCCGAGGCGAGCACGGTCCGGGCCCCGACGACCCGCGCCAGCGGCGGCGCGGCGAGCGAGGCGACCGCACCGGCGAGCGCGACGGGGATGAGCTTGATGCCGGACTCGATGGGGCTGGCGCCCTCGACGAGCTGCAACCACTGGGTGAGCAGGAGCATGGCGGCGAGCATGGCGAAGGTGGTGCCGAGCGCCGCGATGATGCCGGCGGAGAAGGGCCGGCTGCGGAAGAGACCGACGTCGAGCAGCGGGGAGTCGCTGCGCAGGCAGCGGCGGACGAAGACGGTGAGCGCGCCGACGCCGATCGCCAGGGCCAGCAGGGCCGGCGGGTGGGTGAAGCTCGCCTCCTTGCCGAAGGACTTCACCGACCAGACGAAGGCGACCATGCCGACGAGGGCGAGCACGGCGGCCGTGACGTCCCACCGTCCGGCTCCCTCGACCCGGGACTCGGGCAGCACGACCAGGCCGGCGATGATCGCCGCCACCATCAGCGGCACGTTGACGAGGAAGGCCGCGTGCCAGGAGAAGTGCTCGAGGAGGAATCCACCGACCAGCGGCCCGACCGCCGCCCCGAGACCGGAGACCGCCGCCCAGATGCTCAGCGCCGTGGCTCGCTGGGCGGCGTCGGTGAAGATCACCCGGATGAGCGAGAGCGTGTTGGGCATGATCATCGCGCCGCCGATGCCGAGCAGGGCGCGCAGGACGATGACCGCCTCGGCCGTGTCGGCGACGAGGACGAGCAGCGAGCTGACGAGGAAGATCGCGTAGCCGAGCAGCAGCATGCGCCGCCGGCCCCATCGGTCGGCGACCGCCGCCCACGGGACGAGGAGCCCGGCGAGGACGAGGGAGTAGACGTCGACGATCCACAGCTGCTGGTTGGCCGTGGGTCGCAGCTCGGCCGCCATGTCCGGCAGCGCGATGTTGAGGATCGTCATGTCCATCGTGATGACGAGCAGGCTCGCGCTGAGGACGGCGACCGCCGCCCAGGCGCGGCGGGTCGACACCTGGGTGGAGGTGTCGGTCGAGGTGGGGGTCGTGGTCATCGGGGGTCACTCCCTTCGGTCGTGGTGGTGGTTGTGGTGGGGGCGGACATGAGGGCGCGGAAGACCCGGGCGAGGGTCTCGGCGGAGACGGGCTCGTCGTGCAGCCCGGCGTGGAGGGTGGCGCCGTCGAGGTAGAGGCCGATCGCCTCGGCGACGTAGGGGTCGAGGTGACGGGCGAGGATCTCGACGAGCCGGTCGGTCCAGCGCAGCGCGAGCTCGCGCAGTCTCGGGTCGTCGCCGAGCCCGGAGTGGACGAGCTCGAGGTCGGCGCGCACCGCCCGCTCGTCGCTGAGGAAGGCGTGCATCTCCTGCGCCAGTCGCTCGGGGGCGTCGTCGAGCGGCAGCAGCTGCGCCTCGACCTCGGCCAGGCCCGCGTCGATGAGGTCGGAGAGCGACTGCAGGGCCAGCTCGCGCAGCTCGTCGAGGGAGGAGAAGTACTGCGTCGTCGAGCCGAGCGAGACCCCGGCGCGGGCCGCGACGGCGCGGTGGGTGAGCGAGGAGGCGCCGCCCTCGACGATCAGCTCTGCGGCCGCATCGATGATCGCGCGGCGCCGCCCCTCGGGGTCGCGCCGCCCGGGTGCCGGCCGGTCCTGCGTGGAGCCCACGGCCCCTCCCTTCGTTGTTGTACATCCGTACATGTACATGTGTACAGGATCGAAGGGGGGAAACGCCACCCCGGTGCTCGTCGCCGCCGACGAGGACCACGAGCTCGAGGTCGAGGTGACCTTCGACGGGCTGACCCAGCGACTCGACGTGGCCACCGGGGAGCTCGACCGCGGTGCGGCCGAGGGGCTCTCCGCCCGGCCCCAGCGGATCGACTCACCGTGCCCCGACGCCCGGCCTTGCCAGCTGCAGACGGGCTGCGCGTGGCGCCCTCACGCCGACCGCGCCACCCGGTCGGCACCACCGCTGCCCTGCGGATCCCGACCTAGGCTGGCCACATGCACCGGATCTTCACGACCGCCGTCGCCGACGTCTACCCGCACTACGTGACCAAGGTCGAGCGCAAAGGGCGGTCCCGCGACGAGCTGGACGAGGTGATCTGCTGGCTCACCGGCTATGACCAGGCGGCGCTCGAGCGGCACCTGGCCGAGGGGACTACCTTCGAGGACTTCTTCGACCAGGCGCAGCTCAACCCGGCCTCCGAGCTCATCACCGGATCGGTGTGCGGGGTGAAGGTGCAGGAGGTCGAGGACCCGCTGATGCGCCGGATCCGCTACCTCGACAAGCTCGTCGACGAGCTGGCCAAGGGCAAGGCGATGGACAAGGTGCTGCGCGCCTGACCCTGCCCCGTATTTCCCTAGGGAAATACGGACCCCGCGCGCATTTGCCGAGGACAATACGGACTGGTGGGTCCCCGACGTCGGAGGCGATCTCGTGCCCCCACCGACAGGTGAGCCCCTGCAGGGGGGTGGCTCACCCGTCGGGCTCGAGGAGGGCGCGGATGTCGGCAGCGGTGATCGCCCCGGACAGCTCGCCGCCGTCGTCGACGACCCGCTGGAAGAGATCTCGCTTGCGCTCCTGCAGCTCGACGACCTTGTCCTCGATCGTGCCGGTCGACACGAGGCGGTAGACCATGACCGGCTTGTCCTGCCCGATGCGGTGGGCCCGGTCGATGGCCTGCGCCTCGGCGGCGGGGTTCCACCACGGGTCGAGGACGAAGACGTAGTCGGCCTCGGTGAGGGTCAGGCCGACACCGCCGGCCTTGAGGCTGATGAGGAAGGCGGTCTGCTCACCCTGCTTGAATGCGTCGATGACGCTCGCGCGGTCGGTCGTCGCCCCGTCGAGATAGCTCGTCGTGATGCCCTCGCCCTCGAGCCGCTCGCGCACGATCGCGAGGAAGCTCGTGAACTGGCTGAAGACGAGTGCACGGTGGCCCTCCACAGCCAGCTCGCCCAGGTGCTCGACGAGCACGTCGAGCTTGGCCGAGATGCCCTGGCCGCGGTGCTCGCCGTCGACGAGACCGGGGTCGAGGCTCAGCTGCCGCAGCCGAGTCAGCGAGGCAAGGATCGCCACGCGGTTGGCGTCGGGGTCGTCGAGCAGCCCGAGCACCCGCTTGCGCTCGCGCTGCAGGTGTCGGTCGTAGATGCGCCGGTGGGTCGAGGAGAGCTCCACCGGGAGAACCTGAATCTGCTTGGGCGGCAGGTCGATCGCCACCTCCTCCTTGGTCCGACGCAGCATGAGCGGGCGGATCCGGCGGCGCAGCCGGTCGAGGAGCTCGGGCTGCTCGCCGGACTCGATGGGCTTGCGGTAGAGGTCGCCGAAGCGGTCCCGCCGCGGGTAGAGCCCGGGCGCGGCGAGCGCGAAGAGGGACCACAAGTCCATGAGCGAGTTCTCGAGCGGGGTGCCGGTCACCGCGAGGACGAAGGGGGTGGACAGCCTCCTCAGGGCCTGATGGGTCTTGGAGCGGTCGTTCTTGACGAACTGCGCCTCGTCGAGGATCACGCCACGCCAGCCGACCTCGGCGAACTCCGCGGAGTCGATGCGCAGCACCGCATAGGAGGTGACGACGAGGTGGGCGCCGTCGACCGCCTCGGCGACGGACTCGTCGCGGCGGCGGTGGGTGTGCGGCAGGGTGCGCACGACGAGGTCGGGGACGAACTTCGCGGCCTCGCTGGCCCACGTGCCGACGACGCTCGTGGGGGCGACGACGAGCACCGGCCGGTCGAGCTCGCCCGCCTCGTGGGCGCGGGCGAGCAGTGCCAGGGTCTGCACGGTCTTGCCCAGGCCCATGTCGTCGGCGAGGACGCCCCCGAGACCGGCGTCCCAGAGCGTGGTCAGCCAGTGATAGCCCTCGAGCTGGTAGGGCCGCAGGGTCGCCTGCAGGGAGGCCGGCGCTTCGGGCACCGGGCGGCTGTCGATCTCGCGGAGGGTCTCGACACCTGAGCGCCAGACGTGCTCGCGCTCGACCTCGACGTCGGCGATCGCCGCGAGCTCGTCGAAGAGGTCGACCTGGTAGCGGCTCAGCCGCACCTCGCCCGCCTCCGGCTCGACGAGTGCCCGCGCCTCCTCGATGAGCGCCCGCAGGTCGTCGAGGACCGGGTGGCCGAGCCGGAACCACTCACCGGTCTCGAGCTGCATGATCTCGTCGCCGGCGACGAGCGCGGCGAAGAGCGGCTCGAAGGGGACCTCGACGTCGCCGACGGTGACGCGCACGTGCAGGTCGAGCCAGTCGGAGCCGCCGTCGTCACTCGCCGGGTGGAGGGACACATCGGGCTCGGCGTCCAGCTCCTCGAAGCTCGACACGTCGTCGTCGACGACCACGATGCAGCGCGGGTCGTCGTCGAGCCGCGGCACGACCTCGGTGAGGGCGAGAACCGCCGCGGGCCCGTGGAGCCGCATCGGCGAGCGCAGTCGCCAGCCGTGCTGAGACCGGATCCTCGCGCCCGGCAGGTCGGCGAGCGCCTCGAGGCCCTCCAGCAGGGCGCGCTCGGCCCGCCGATCGCGAAGGAGCGACCCCTGCTTGTCGGCACCGACGACATGGGTGTGCTCTCCCGCCGTGTAGGCGATGCCCAGGTCGAGCAGCACGCCGTGGCCGTCACGACGCACGTGGACGTACAGCTGCGGCGGCTCGGGCTGCGGCAGGTCGACGCTGTCGTCGGAGGAGATCACCGTGACCCGCTCCCGCAGCCGGGGGAGGAAGAGGGCGACGAAGCGCTCGACATCTGCCTCGGGCACGAGGATGTCACGGCCGGCGACCAGCTCACCCAGCTCGGGTGTCAGATCCGCACCGAAGGGCGCCAGCCGCACCCGCTCGCCGTCGTCGCCCGCCTCGGTCCAGACGACTCCGTGCGCCGGCTCGCCGACGAGCTGGAGATCACCGGCGTCCGGGCCGGCACCGTCGATCGAAGGGCGCAGCAGGAGCCCCTCGTCGACGGCCGTCACGTCGAGGACCACGTCGACCGCCTCGTCGAGCAGCTCGACCTCATCGCCAGCCTCGCTCGCGATGAGCGCGACGCCCGCGTCGCGCACCCGCCGCAGTGCCGTCCAGACATCGGGCCCGAGCACGTCGAGGTGGACGTCGCCGCCCGACCCGTAGGAGTAGCGGCGGGCGCCGGTGCGCGCCTCGTGGAGGGTGAAGAGGGAGGTGAGAGCACTGCGGTGGTCCTCGCGGACCGCCGCCGCGTTGAAGTAGTTGGGCTGGAGGAGCTCGCTCCACGAGTACTTCTTCGCCCAGTGGCCCGCCTTGGTGCGGCGGGTCGGACGCACCCGCACGCGTGGTGCGCGCTCATGCCCCCACGTGTGCACCGGTGACTGGACCCGCTCGACGACGAGCGCGACGGGAGACCCCTGGTCCAGCGATTCCGGTGGCGGCTCGGTGGTGAGGGAGGCCAGCGCGTCCTCCCACGGTCGGCTCGGCTCGACCTGCTGGATGCCCCCGAGAGCGTCGCGGACGCTGAGCACGACGGCCACCGCGTGCTTGCAGTCTTGCGCCACGGGGCAGCTGCAGCGCGCGCCCCACTCGACGACGGCGTCGGCCGGGTCCCCGCGCAGGGAGACGATCGTCTGGTAGGCCTCGCGCCCCGAGCCGGACACCCGGGCCACGAGGACGCGGCCACGGTTGAGCGTGGCGACCTGCTGCACCATGCCGCTCTCGGCGTAGTCGACGCCCCGCTCGAAGGACCCCGGGTCGGTCGCCTCGACGATGGCGACATCGCTCAGCCCGCGCACCCACGCGGCGTCCTCGACGTCCCAGACCACAGGTCAGCCCCGTTGCGAGGGCGAAGGGAGGATCGGCATGTCCCCACCGTAGGCCGCTCCCCCGTCACTGCCCGACGACGACCACCGGCTGTGGACAACCGCCAGCTGAGACTATACCCACATGGGGTATCCTCATTGGGCATGAGCACCGACCAACCGGACCATGACGTGCACGAGGACCTGCACCACGAGCACGCCGAGCACGACACCCATGCCGGGCACGGTGGGCACGGCGACCACGGTGGGCACGCGGGGCACGGCGACCACGTCGCGCAGTTCCGCCGACTCTTCTGGATCATGCTCGTGCTGGCCGTCCCGGTCGTCGGCTTCGACCCGATGTTTGCCGACCTCGTCGGCTACGACCTGCCGCACCACGGCTGGACGACGTGGATCGCACCGTTCGTGGGCACCGTGATGTACGCGTGGGGCGGACGCCCCTTCCTCACCGGCGCCGTCGACGAGATCCGCTCTCGCAGGCCCGGGATGATGCTGCTCATCGCGCTGGCGATCACCGTCGCCTTCGTCTCGTCGTGGGGCGCGAGCCTCGAGTTGCTGCACCACGAGCTGAGCTTCTGGTGGGAGCTGGCGCTCCTCGTCGTCATCATGCTGCTGGGCCACTGGATCGAGATGCGCTCCCTGGCCCAGACGACCTCCGCCCTCGACTCGCTCGCCGCACTGCTGCCCGACGAGGCGGAGCGCGTGGAGGGCGACGAGATCGTGACGGTCCCCCCTTCGTCCCTCGCGGTCGGTGACGTCGTCGTGGTCCGGCCCGGCGCGTCCGTCCCCGCCGATGGGCGGGTCGTCGAGGGATCGGCGAGCATCGACGAGTCGATGGTCACCGGCGAGTCGCGCACGGTGCGGCGCGAGGTCGGCGACACCGTCGTCGCGGGCACCGTCGCCACCGACTCCGGCCTGCGGGTCGAGGTGAGCGCGACCGGCGACGAGACCATGCTCGCCGGCATCCAGAGTCTCGTCGCCGACGCCCAGTCCTCATCGTCACGGGCCCAGCGCCTCGCAGACACCGCGGCCGGTTGGCTCTTTTGGTTCGCCCTCGGCGCGGCGATCATCACCGCACTCGTCTGGACACTCATCGGCCTGCCCGACGACGCGGTCGTGCGCACGATCACCGTCCTCGTCATCGCCTGCCCCCACGCACTCGGCCTGGCGATCCCGCTCGTTGTCTCGATCGCGACCGAGCGCGCCGCTCGCGCAGGCGTGCTCGTCAAGGACCGGCTCGCGCTGGAGTCGATGCGCACGGTCGACACGGTGCTCTTCGACAAGACCGGCACGCTGACGCGCGGCGAGCCCACGGTCACCGGCATCGAGGCCCACGGGCGTGACGAAGGGGAGGTCCTCACGCTGGCAGCGGCCGCCGAGGCCGACAGCGAGCACCCGCTCGCCCGGGCCATCGTCGGCGCGGCCGAGCGCCGCGGGCTGACGGTGCCGTCCGCGAGCGGCTTCACCTCGTCGCCGGCGGTCGGGGTCAGGGCCGAGGTCGGCGGCGAGACCGTCGAGGTCGGCGGCCCCTACCTGCTCGAGCAGCACTCTCTCGGTGAGTTGCCCGTCGCCGACGCCTGGCGGGAGGAGGGCTCGATCATCCTCCACGTCCTCGCCGACGGCGACGTGATCGGGGCGCTGCGCCTCGCCGACGAGATCCGCCCCGAGTCCCGCGAAGCCGTCGACGCCCTGCACGCCGTCGGCGCCCAGGTCGTCATGATCACCGGCGACGCGCAGGCGGTCGCCGAGTCCGTCGGCGCCGAGCTCGGCATCGACCGCGTCCTCGCCGGCGTGCGTCCGCAGGACAAGGCGGCCCAGGTCGCGCAGCTGCAGGACGAAGGGAGGAAGGTCGCCATGGTCGGCGACGGCGTCAACGACGCCCCAGCCCTCGCGCAGGCCGACGTCGGCCTCGCGATCGGCGCGGGCACCGACGTCGCGATCGGCTCTGCCGGAGTCGTGCTCGCCAGCTCCGACCCGCGCTCGGTCCTGTCGGTCATCGACCTCTCGCGCGAGACCTATCGCAAGATGAAGCAGAACCTCTGGTGGGCTGCCGGCTACAACCTGCTGTCCGTGCCGCTGGCCGCCGGCGTGCTCGCCCCGATCGGCTTCGTCCTGCCGATGAGCGTCGGCGCGATCCTGATGTCGCTCTCGACGATCGTCGTCGCGCTCAACGCGCAACTGCTGCGGCGGCTGGACCTGGCACCCGAGCGGAGCGCGGCGAAGCTGCGCGGCTGAGCGGAGCGCGGCGAAGCTGCGCGGCTGAGCGCCACACCCGTGGCCAGCCCGAGCCGCCGCCTACGGCAACGAGCGCGAGGTCGGCGAGGCGATCCGCCGCTTCGGTCTCGCCCGCGACGAGGTCTTCGTCGAGACGAAGATCTGGATCAGCGACTACGGCTACGACGAGACGCTGCACTCCTTCGACAAGAGCGCCGGCAAGCTCGGCGTCGAGCAGATCGACCTGCTGGTCCTGCACCAGGCTCTGCCGGGCGAGTTCGACACGACGATCGGCGCCTACCGAGCGCTGGAGCGGCTGCTCGCCGACGTCAGGGTGCGCGCCATCGGCGTCTCGAACTTCATGCACGAGCACATCGACCGGCTCCTCGCGGAGACCGAGGTCGTGCCGGCCGTCAACCAGATCGAGGTGCACCCGTACTTCCGCCAGTCGGCGCTGCTCGACCGCAACAACGAGCTCGGGATCGTCAGCCAGGCGTGGTCCCCGATCGGCGGCATCACCTTCTACCGCGACTCCGGCCACACGAGCACACTCGAGAACGAGACGATCCGCTCGATCGCGGACGCACACGGCAGGACGCCCGCGCAGGTCATGCTCGGCTGGCACCTGCAGCAGGGCCGCCAGGTCATCCCGAAGTCCGTGACCCCCGCGCGGATCGCCGAGAACTTCGACGTCTTCGACATCGAGCTCTCCGAGACCGAGCTGGCCGCCATCGACGGCCTCGACACCGGCAAGCGCGGTGGCCCCGAGCCGGAGGACATCACGCTGGAGAGCTTTGGCCGGGAGATCCCGGAGGCATGATGGGACGCTTGGCCCAAGACACAGACATCCCGCGTGCTCGCGCACGGGATGTCCTTGATCCGCACCACCTGCGATCAGCGGGCAGCGCAATCGATGCAGGTCCGCGCCGTGGGTCGCGCCTCGAGCCGACCCGCCGAGATGGGGCGACCGCACCGCTCGCAGGTGCCGTAGTCGCCTGCGTCGAGGCGGGCCAGAGCAGCGTCGATCTCGCGGAGGTGCTCGCGCGCCTGCCGAGCGAGCGCATCGACCTGCGAGCGCTCGAAGGCGATCGTCGCCCCCTCCGGGTCGTGCTCGTCGTCGGCGTTGCTCCCCTCGCTGGCCTCGACGAGCGCATCGAAGTCACCGGTGAGGGTCGCGAGACGAGCGAGGGTCTCCCTTCGCTCTGCGTCGAGAAGTGTCCGTGGGTCAGGCATCCACGCATCATGGCACCCCCCTCGTTTCGGGCAGTTAACCGATGGCGGCGGAGCGGTCGGAGACGTGGAGCTCGGCGAAGATGTTGGAGACGTGGTTGCGCACGGTCTTGAGGCTGATCATCAGCTCGTGGGCGATGGTGGCCTTGCCCCTGCCCGCGGACCAACTCCACCACCTCGCCCCAGCTAGCGCTGGCGTCGCATCCGTGGGTCAACGGCCACTAGTCCTGGGCTTCGCCGAGGCGCGCGTCGGGCGTGAGCTCGCCCCTGAGACCGCCGCCGGTCGCAGCCCGGGCAAGAGCGCGACCCAGCGCAGGTGCCTGCTTGAACAGATTGTGACCGGCCACAAAAAAGACAGAGCCTGCCTCCCACACGGCCACGCCGTCCTCGCTCCACGGGAGGTCGGTCACCCAGCAGTGAAGGAAATCGCGCGGCTCTGGGTGGAGACCGGGCAGCGCCCGTGTCACGTATTCGCGTGCGCGCTCGTCCAGCGATCGAATCGCCGCAGGGTCGATGAACGTTCCGTCGTCGCGGACGCCGACGGTTTCGCTGAGTCCGACCGAATAACT
Organism: Janibacter hoylei PVAS-1; assembly: GCF_000297495.1. Lineage (GTDB taxonomy): Bacteria > Actinomycetota > Actinomycetes > Actinomycetales > Dermatophilaceae > Janibacter > Janibacter hoylei. Next base: position 19,079 of record NZ_ALWX01000079.1, read on the forward strand.
GCTGTTACCCGGTAGCGGGGTCGCGTACACGCCGACTTCGCCGAAGACGCCGCTGCTGTCCTGCAGGCACGCGACTCGTGCCGGGGCGGCGGCTTTCACGTCGAAGGTCAGCCGGACGTGTGCGGCAAGGCGAACCGGCAGCGACAGGCCGACGCTGCGGGCCAGGCGGGCGGTTTCGCGGCCGGCGCACACGACGACCTTGGAGTAGACAGCCCGGTCGGTGACGCTGCGCACCTCGACCGTCCCATCGGCACGGGGATCGATGGAGATGACCTCTGAGGTGGTGACGGCATCTGCGAGGCCACCCGCGAGTGCCGTGATCGCGGTGCGGGTGCGGATCGCGCCGCCCGACTCGTCGAGCACCGCTGGCCCCGAGTACCCAGCGAGCAGCGGCATTCGCTGGGCGAGCTCGGCGGCATCGATCTCGTGCGCTTCCACGCCGCCGACCTGGTCGAGCACCCGCAGCCGCGCCAGGGCGCTGTCGCCGATCGCCACGACACCATCTGATGAGACCAGCTCGACGTCGAAGTGTTCGGCCCACTCATCCCATACGCCGCGGCTTTCGCGCGCGAGAGCGACGAGTCGCGGGTCGTCGTGGGCGTGCCGGAAGATCCGCGACTCGCCTGCGGACTGACCCGTGCCGGGCACACCGGCCTCGTACAAGCGGACCGGAACGCCCTGCTCCCGCAGCGCGTACGCCGTCGACAGACCGACGATCCCGCCCCCGATCACTGCTACCTCGGGTGAACGCGTCGTGGCAACGTCGTTGTCAGTTCCTGTCATCGCGGTTCCTCGATCTGTTAGGGATGTGCGATAGGCCGCATGAGAAGGGGCCGCTGCCACGACGTCAACGGACTGTGTCAGCCCGAAGTCACCGCGCGCAGCGGCCCCTCATGTCGGGGTCAGTAATCCCGGTTTGTCGTGTCAGGCGGGAAGCTTGAAGCCCAACACGTCGAGCTTCTCGATCGTCGGTTCGGAGAACAACGTGCCGGTGTTTTCGCCGAGAGCTGCCGCAACAGCACCGGACAGGTGAGCGTCACGTCCGGCGTCGTCGGGGAACACGTCGAAGATCCCGAAGGAGGAGGGCCCGAGGCGGATCGCGAACCACGCAGTGGTCGCCGGCTCTTCCCCAACAAGCGCACGGCCGCTGTCAAGGAACTCCTTCACGTCGTCCTCCTTGCCGGGCAGCGCGTCGAACCTGACCAGCAGTCCCTTGGTCACACTCATGACTGCTACTCTTCCTTCGTCGTGGTGCCCTCGAGCTGGGACACGATCGCCGCGGAGAACGCCGGCAGGTCCTCAGGCGAGCGGCTGGTGATGAGGTTCTTGTCGACCACGACCTCTTCGTCAACGACGTTCGCGCCGGCATTGCGCAGATCCGTGCGGATGCTCGGGAAGGACGTCAGGGTGCGACCGGTGGCCACGCCCGCCTCGATCAACGTCCACGGTCCGTGACAGATCGCCGCCACCGGCTTGCCGCTCTCGACGAAGTCCCGGACGAAGGCGACAGCGTCCTTGTCGACCCGGAGCTGGTCGGGGTTCACCGTGCCGCCCGGAAGCACCAAGGCGTCGTAGTCGGCCACCGAGGCCTCAGCCACCAGCCCGTCGACGCCGAACGTCCCCGCCGGGTCCAGGTCGTTTTCGCGGGCCTGGATCTCGCCCTCATCGAGCGAGAGGACCTCGGTCCGAGCGCCGGCCTTGTCCAGAACCTCGCGGGGTTGCTCGAGTTCGACGCGCTCGACCCCGTCCGCGGCGAGGATCGCGACTCTCTTGCCCTGCAGATTTGCTGCCATGTCAGTTTGCCTTCTTTCCGTCGGACATACCCGGCTTGATGACGACCTTGGTCCAGCCCTCGGACCTGGAGTCGAAGTTCCTGTAGGCGTCGGCGGCCTGGTCCAGCGAGATCTCGTGGGAGACGATCCAGGACGGCTTCGCCTTGTCAGCCGCGATCAGGTCACGCAGCCGGCGGTTGTACCTCTTGACCGGGCACTGACCGTTGCCCATGGTCTGTCCCTTGAACCAGTGGGTGCCGAAGTCGATGGCCGCCTTGCCCTGCTTGGCCAATTCGCCCTTGGCCCCCGGGTCCTCGGGGACGAACACGCCGACGGTGCCGATCCCGCCGGTAAAACGCACCGAGTTGATGAGCATGTTCAAGGTGGCAGCCGGGTCTTCGTTCCCCTGCGGGTCGTGGGCCTGGTAGCCCACGCACTCGCAGCCACGGTCGGCTCCGAGCCCCATGGTCTCGTCCAGCACAGCCTGCACGGGGTCGGTCTTGGAGTCGTCGATGGCGATCGCTCCGATCTGCTCGGCCAGCGCGAGCCGGTCGGGGTGGCGATCGACCACCATGACCTTCGCGGCGCCCTTGATCGTCGCGGACAGCGCAGCCATCAGACCCACCGGACCGGCTCCAGCGATCACGACACTGTCGCCCGGGATCACGCCAGCCATCTCGGTGGCGTGGTAACCGGTGGGGAAGATGTCGGAGAGCATGACGTAGTCATTCTCCTTCTCCTCCGCGTCCTCGCCCAGGCGCAGTGCGTTGTGGTCGCCGAAGGGCACCCGGAGCAGCTCGGCCTGGCCGCCGCCGTACGGGCCCATCTCTGCAAAACCGTAGGCCGCACCGGCGGCAGACGGGTCAGGCTGGGTGGTGAGGCAGTAGTTCGTGAGCCCGCGCTCGCAGTTCTTGCAGAATCCGCACGAGATGTTGAAGGGCAGCACGACCCGGTCGCCGACCTGGACCTTCTCGACGCCCTTACCGATCTCTACCACCTCCCCCATGTTTTCGTGGCCGAAGGTGCGGCCCTCCTCGAAGGAGGTCCGTCCCTCGTACATGTGCAGGTCCGAGCCGCAGATATTGGTCGTTGTCATCCTGACCAGCACATCGGTGGGGCGCTCGATCTTCGCGTCCGGAACATCCGTGACCGCGACATCTCTGGGCCCCTGATAGACAACAGCCTTCATGGCGAGTCTCCAATTGTGGTGCGTGGTGAACTTCTGACTCCTTCACACTCACAGTGCGTCACGGCCGAGTCAAGCGCGTGTCACCGAACCCGACATGATCTGGATTGTCCGCGGCGGCGGCACGTCATGCCCCCGCGGTCGCGATGGTGCTCGCCGTCGTCGTGGTCGCCGAGATCGCATAGTTCGGCCACGGCGAACAGCCCCTGACCTGCGGAAATGCAGGTCAGGGGCTGTTCGGTTCTGGTGGTCGCGCGATGCGCTGGCCTCACGGCTCTGCCCGACACCGACGTCGCTCTCCTCTGCGACGGACCCCTCGCCGGCCGAACGCTCGCGGCCGGCATCCTGTCCGTGTGCCGATAGGCCTCGCACCGCTCGGCTACGCAGCATGGCGTTGCGTCGCGACCTGGCGACGGCTCGGCGGGGCGCGATCGTCTCGTGCGTTGGCGGACTACGGGAGCTTGGACGCGAGGACGTCGGCCGCCAGGATCTCGGGTGCTGCGCCGAGGAGGTGCTGGTTGGCCATCAGGGCTGCGACGATGTCGCCGTTGGCGTGGGCGTCGCGAGCGGCCTCGTCGGGGAATGCATCGAAGATCCAGAAGGTGTCGGCGTCGGTCCTGACCGCGAACCAGACAATCGTTCCTACTTCTTCGTTGGCGAGTGCGACAGCGCCGGCGAGCAGATCGGCGAGCGCGTCGTGCTGTCCATCGGCCGCGACGATCTTGGCGACGAAGGCATACGGAAGTGATGCGGGTGTGGACATGAGGGACTCTCCTTGAAATCGGGGTTCTTCGTGGGACGAGTTCAGCGTATGACGAGCGAGGGCCGGTGGGGAGTGGCGTATACGGCAGTATTGCTATTGTTTACGTCATGCGTATCGGACTGATCGCGATCGACGGCTGCTTCGGTTCGGCTATCGCGTCGATCATCGACATCGTGCGGGTGGCCGACGGAGCCCGCGGCGATGTCGACCCGCGGATCGACCCGATTGAACTCGCCATCCTCGGACCGAAACGGCGAGTGACCACGACGGCATCGATGACCCTGTCGGTGGACCACCCGCTGTCGGAGTCCGGAGAGTTCGACGTGGTCGTCGTCCCTGCGCTTGGAACCCTTACGGGCGCCGCTACTAACGACGCCCTCCAGAGCCGAGATGCTCGTTCGGTCATCGCCTCGCTCGGGCGCCTCGACGAGGCGACCACCCGGATCGCCGCGGCGTGCACCGGCGTGTTCGCTGTCGCCGAGACCGGACGGATGCATCATCGGCGGGCGACGACCAGCTGGTTCCTGGGGCCGGAGTTCCTGAAGCGCTATCCAACCGTCGCCCTCGATCTCGACACCATGGTCGTGGCCGACGGGAACCTCGTCACCGCCGGCGCCGCGTTCGCCCACATCGACCTCGTGCTCTCACTCGTGCGATCGATCAGCCCCGACCTGGCCCAACATGTCGCCAAGCTCCTCATCATCGACGAGCGCCCGTCGCAGGCGGCCTTCGTCGCCTACGAACATCTCCGGCACGAGGACCCGATCGTCGTCGAGTTCGAACGCTTCGTGCGCGCCCGCCTGGACGAACCGTTCAACGTCGCCTTCGTCGCGCAGTCACTTGGCACCAGCCGGCGCACCCTCGAACGACGAGTCCGTGCGGCGCTCAACCTCACTCCGCTCGGCTTCGTCCAACGGCTTCGCATCGAACGAGCTCGGCACCTCTCAGCAACCACGGACCTCACCTCCGCCGAGATCGCGCTACGAGTCGGCTACGCGAACGCCGAGACTCTGCGCTCCCTCCTGCGTAGGGAGCGACGGCGTTCCTGACCTCTCGCCATGCCTGTAGCCGGTGTGCTAGTGCTCGACTGGAACCACCTCTCAGCACGTCGCGTCAACGCTCCTGCGTCGCCCCTGGACGACCCACTCGACACGCCCGCCGCACAGGCCGTGTGACGTGTCCCGGCTTCCCGGACGGTCGGGGTTGGGTGGCTGTGGTGTCGCTGCGTTCTCGTCGAGAGGATCAGCAGACCCGATCAGAGTCGATTGGGATAAGACGCGAAGGCGGTCAGGTCAGGGCCGCCGAAGCCGGCCGGCGGGGTAGCGTCGGTCACGTCGAGGTCTTTCGGATGGATGGCGTCGGAACCTCCCTCGCCGGGAGATCTCGACGTCTATCTGCGGACCGACGCGCCCGGCCGACCTACACCGTCATCTGGGGAAGAGCCGGGATACCTCGCTCGCTGATGCCGCGAGGGGTAACCCGGAGGCATCACGATTCAGGGCTCCGTACCCGAAGTCATAAGCGAAGATTATGCAAACTCATAACATTGGGTTCTTGCTGCAAACGAAGGCCCTCTCTGCAGTCTTCGCTGCATTTCGACACTAGATGTCGAGAAGCAGCGCAGATTGCCCACGACACGCGTCCCGCTTTGGACAGACCGCCCCTGATGGCACGGCTGTGCAAAGTAGGCCTCCGCAGCCCTGCCCAACTTCGTCGGCCGTTCGGCTCCATCACGGTTGCCTGGTGGGCATGCCCACCCCGACCTAGGAGTGGTTGCGGGACGTTGACTGTTTCCTCCTGAGCCACCTTCGGTCGGAAGTCAGACCCGCTGTTGTGATGCCTTCCTCACATCGGCGAAGACCTTTGGTTCGCCGTCGGTGAGCAGCATGACCTTGTAGGGGTCGAACTCGGCTTCCTGCTCCATGCCGGGCGTCCCGACAGGCATGGCTGGCACGCTCAGGCCGCGTGCGCCCTTCGGTGGGTCGGCTAGGTACTTCAGGACGAATCGTGCCGGGACGTGTCCGACGAAGACGTCTCCGTCGGAGGTGAGCGACAGGTGGCAGGACTGCATGTCCAAGGCGATGTCATGGCGTTCCCAGACCTCGTGGAGGGCTTCGGGGTGCTCGGTGGTGATGGTGAACCCGTTGTCTTCGGCGTGGGCGACCCATCCGCCGCAGCACCCGCAGGAGGCATCCTTGTACACAGTCATCACCAGTTGTTCCGGGTCGACTCCGTAGTCGGCGACCTTCGCGGGCATCGACGTCTCTTTCGCGGTGGGCGCCGGGCCCTCGTCCGCGCAGGCGGTCAGCAAGGACGCCGACCCGATGCTGGCCAGGAGGAGGGTGCGCCGGCTGATCTGTTGGGGGGTGCGTGAACTGGTGAACATTGGATCAGGACCTTCGATGTGTGGGGGGGCCCGGCCGGCGCACAGCCGGCCGGGCCCGTTGGGAGCAGTCAGAGCGAGTCGCGCATGGTGCGCATCTCCTTGATCTCAGCGTTCTGGTCGCTGATGACGTTCTTGGACAGCTCCACCGCGTCGGGGTTCTCCCCGTCCCGGCGGTGGTCCTTGGCCATCTTCACGGCGCCTTGGTGGTGCTCGATCATCTGGTCGAGGAACAGCGTGGAGGCTTGTTCGCCGTCGGCCGCCTTGAGCTTCTTGATGTCCTCGGGGCTGACCATGCCGTCATGGCTCATCTCGTCTCCGGAGCCGGAGTCACCACCGTGGCCCTTGTGGCCGGAGTCGTCCTGACCCCAGTCCTTGAGCCAGGTCTGCATCTCCTTGATCTCTGGCCCTTGGGCCTTCTTGATCTGCTTGGCCATCTCCACCACGTCGGGGTTGACCCCGGACTTGTCGAGGATGATGTCGGACATCTCCACGGCCTGCTGGTGATGCATGATCATGCCT
>NZ_ALWX01000080.1 GCF_000297495.1 Janibacter hoylei PVAS-1
CGACGGCGCGGACGAGGTCGGCGCCGCGCTGACCCGGGTCGCGGCCCGCCTCGAGGAGCACCGGGGTGACCCGGTGGGCACGGTCCGGGTCGCCGGCCTGCCGAGCGGCCTGACGGCGCTGCTGCCCGGTGCGCTGACGTCGCTCGCCGGCAGCCGTGTGTCGGTGGAGATCGACGACCTCGACCTCGCGGAGACCGACTACGCCCGGGCCGCGGCCGATGCCGACATCGTCATCGCGCACTCCCTGACGAGCGAGGTGCCCGTCGGAGGTGAGCGGCTGAGCAGCACCGTCCTCGTCCGCGAGCCGCTCGACGTCGCCGTCCCGCCCGACCACCCCCTCGCCCGGCGCTCGTCGCTGCACCCCGGCGACGTCGTCGACGAGGCGTGGATCAGTGTGCCGGAGGGCTACCCCTTCGACACGGTGCTGCAGCGCATCGAGGCCGAGTGCGGTCGAGCCCTGCGGCGGCGCCTGCGCGTGCGGGACAACCAGCTCGTCGCCGCCCTCGTCGCGACCGGCGAGGGCCTGGCCCTGCTGCCGCGCTACACGACCCGCACGGCAGACGAGTTCGCGCTCGTCCCGCTCGTCGACGTGCCCGCGGCACGGTGGATCGTCGCGCTCTCACGACCCGACCGTGCCGAGCGGGTCGCGGTCCGCCTGGTCACCGCACGCCTGCGCGCTGCCGGGGCGGCCCTCACGGGCGAGCGGATACCCTGAGCGGGCACACCCCCTTCCGCCTCACCAGGAGCACCGTCCGTGGTCACTCGCATGTCGTCCTTCTTCCTCCGCACCCTCCGCGAGGACCCCGCGGACGCGGAGCTGCCGGGCCACAAGCTCCTCGTGCGGGCGGGCTACGTCCGCCGCGCCGCCCCCCGGCGTCTACACGTGGCTGCCGCTCGGGCTGAAGGTGCTGCGCAAGGTCGAGGCGATCGTCCGCGAGGAGATGGAGGCGATCGGCGGCCAGGAGCTGTCCTTCCCCGCGCTGCTGCCCAAGGAGCCCTACGAGGCGACCAACCGGTGGACCGAGTACGGCGACAACCTCTTCCGCCTCACCGACCGCAAGGACGCGCAGATGCTCCTCGGGCCGACGCACGAGGAGATGTTCTGCCTCGCGGTCAAGGACATGTACACGTCGTACAAGGACCTGCCGCTCACCCTCTTCCAGATCCAGACCAAGTACCGCGACGAGGCCCGCCCGCGCGCTGGTGTGCTGCGCGGTCGTGAGTTCGTCATGAAGGACTCCTACTCCTTCGACATCGACGAGGCCGGCCTGCAGAAGGCCTACGACGCGCACCGTGACGCCTACATCAAGATCTTCGACCGGCTCGGCTTCGAGTACGTCATCGTCCACGCCGACTCCGGCGCGATGGGCGGCAGCGCGAGCGAGGAGTTCCTCGCCGTCAGCCCCAACGGCGAGGACACCTTCGTGCGCGACGCCTCCGGCTACGCGGCCAACGTCGAGGCCGTCGAGCTGCCGCAGGCCCCGGCGGTCGAGGTGACCGCCGGACCCGCGCACGTCGAGGACACCCCCGACACCCCGACGATCGAGACCCTCGTCGCGGCCCTCAACGCCCACCACCCGCGCACCGACGGGCGGGAGTGGACCGGTGCCGACACGCTGAAGAACGTCCTCGTCACCCTTGTCCACCCCGCCGACGAGGAGCACGACGAGCCGTGGCGCGAGCCCCTGGCCATCGGTGTGCCCGGCGACCGCGAGGTCGACGCCAAGCGCCTCGAGGCGCAGGTCTCGCCCGCGGAGGTCGAGGACTTCGGCGAGGCCGACTTCGCCGCCCATCCGATGCTCGCCAAGGGCTACATCGGCCCGGGTGTCCTCGGCTCCGAGCGCTCGAGCGGCATCAGGTACCTGCTCGACCCGAGCATCGCCGAGGGCAGCGCGTGGGTCACCGGCGCCGACGAGCACGGCAAGCACGTCATCGACCTCGTCCACGGCCGGGACTTCACCGCCGACGGCACGATCCAGGCCGCCGAGATCCGTGAGGGCGACCCGAGCCCGACCGGCTCCGGCACCCTGACCCTCGCGCGCGGCGTCGAGATGGGCCACATCTTCCAGCTCGGCACCAAGTACGCCGAGGCGCTGGGCCTGAAGGTCCTCGACGAGAACGGCAAGCTCGTCACCGTGACGATGGGCTCCTACGGCGTCGGCGTGACCCGTGCGGTCGGTGTCGTCGCCGAGGACAACCACGACGAGCTGGGCCTGGTGTGGCCCCGCGAGCTCGCTCCCTTCGACGTGCACGTCGTGGCCGCGGGCAAGAGTGACGAGATCTTCACGGCGGCCGGTGACCTGTCGGCCCAGCTCGAGGCGCAGGGTGTCACCGTGCTCTACGACGACCGCACCGGCAAGGTGAGCCCGGGCGTGAAGTTCAAGGACGCCGAGCTCGTCGGCGTCCCGACGATCCTCGTCGTCGGCAAGGGCCTGGCCGACGGGGTCGTCGAGATCAAGGACCGCCGCAGCGGTGATCGTCGCGAGGTGCCCGTGGCTGAGGCCGTCGCGGCCGTGCTCGCAGAGGTGAGGGGCACGGCCTCGTGAGCGTCGACGAGATGCGCCACCCGCTGACGGTCCACGAGCGGCCGGCCGCGGGCCCGGTCGAGGCGGTGATCTTCGACTGGGGCGGCACGCTCACCCCGTGGCACACGATCGATCTCGGCCAGCAGTGGCGGGTCTTCGCCCGGGAGGTCCACGGCATCCCGATCGAGTCCGACGAGGTGCCGCAGGCGGACCTGGACCGCGCGCAGGAGCTCGCCGAGCGGATCCACGCCGTCGAGGCCCATGCGTGGCGCCAGGTCCGCGACGAGCAGCGCGGCGCCCATCTGGACGACATCCTCGCCGAGGCCGGCATCGACCCGCGCGAGGACCGGCACCACGTCGCGCTCGCGGCCTATCGCCGCTTCTGGGAGCCGCACACCCACACCGACCCGCAGGTGCGGCCGCTCTGGGAGGGGTTGCGCGCGAGGGGCCTCAAGGTCGGGGTGCTGTCCAACACCATCTGGAGCGGTGAGTACCACCGCGAGATCTTCGCGCGTGACGGAGTGCTCGACCTCGTCGACGGGGACGTGTACTCGTCGGAGATCAAGGTCGTCAAGCCGCACCGGGAGGCCTTCGAGGCGGCGGCCGCGGCCGTCGGTGTGCCCGTCTCCCACGCCGTCTACGTCGGCGACCGGCTCTTCGAGGACGTGCTCGGGTCGCAGGAGGTCGGCATGCGGGCGGTCTGGGTGCCGCACAGCGACATCCCGGCCGACCAGCAGGTGACCGTCGACGTCGAGCCCGACGGCGTCGCGCACGAGCTGCTCGACGTGCTCGACATCGTCGACGCCTGGCTCTAGGCGAGGCGGCTGACGACGAGCCAGGTCGCGCCGGCGAGCACGAGGGCGAAGCTTGCCACCCACAGCAGGGCCGGCACACCCGTGACCCGGGCGAGCGCGCCCGGGTCGCTGGCCGGCTCGGGCCGGGGCAGCAGCGTCGCCAGGTGGCGCCAGGCGCCGATGAGCAGGAGGACCCCGACCCCGACGAGGACCTGCTGCTGCAGCGCGTCGTCGCGCCACCACCACAGGGCGCCCGTCGCCGCCGTCACCGTGAGGACCACGAGGCCGGTGAGGGCCGATCGCACCCGCGTCAGGGCAGCCAGCAGCCCGGCGAGCACGACGGAGAGTGCAGGGGCGGACCACCCGACGGTGGCGAGCAGGACCACTGCCGCACCGACGACCCCGGGTGCGGGGTAGCCCGCCCAGGTCGTGGCGACCACACCGGCGCCCCGGGCCGGGCCGACGGTCACCGCGTGGCCGGACATGTCGGAGCGCAGGACGAAGCCCGTGAAGCGTCGCCCGCACGCCATGCCCACGAGGGCGTGCCCGAGCTCGTGGACGAGCGTGACGCCCAGGCGCAGGGTGCGCCAGGCCGGCCACCAGGTCGCGGCGATGCAGCCCACCGCGAGGACGGCGACGAGCACCCAGCCTCGAGGTCGGGGGCGGGACCCGCGGGGGAGAGTCGGTCGATGAGCTGCTGCACGGGGGAGACGCTAGGTGCGCAACCTGTGCGTGGGAGGGTGAGCGCATGACGCACGTGCTGATCCTCGGTGGGACCGCCGAGGCCAGGGATCTGGCCGCCCACCTCGAGGCGAAGGGAGTCCCTCTCACATCCTCGCTCGCGGGCCGTGTCTCCCGCCCCCGACTGCCCGTCGGACAGGTCCGCATCGGCGGCTTCGGGGGCGTCGGAGGACTCCGGTCGTGGCTGCAGGAGCACGACGTGACGGCGGTGGTCGACGCCACCCACCCTTTCGCGACGACGATGGGCGACCATGCGGCACAGGCCTGCTCGTCACTCGGCCTGCCTCTGCTCCGGCTCGCGCGACCGGGCTGGCGTCGGCACCCGGATGCCGGGTCGTGGACCTGGGTGGACTCGCACGAGGCGGCACGGGCGGCCGCGGACGAGGTGGGGGGGGACCCCCTTCGTCACGACGGGTCGGCAGACGTTGCACCACCACGTCGACGCCTGGCGTGAGCGGCCGGTGCTCGTCCGGCTCGTGGAGCCGCCCGAGTCGCCGCTGCCGGCGGCGTGGACGGTGCTGCGCTCGCGCGGGCCCTTCGCCGTCGCCGACGAGGAGGCGATCATGCGCACCCACGACGTCTCCGTGCTGCTGACCAAGGACTCCGGCGGGCGCTACACCGAGGCCAAGCTCGACGCCGCGCGCACGCTCGGCGTCCCCGTCGTCGTCGTGGCCCGACCCACGCGTGCTCCGGGCGTCGCCGAGGCGGCGGATGCCGCAGCAGCGGCGACCTGGGTGGAGTCGCTCGGCTCGCTCCGCCCCTGACGCGCGCCCCAGACGCGCTCAGGGGCGGAGCGCGCGGGCGACCAGGCGACCGGCGAGGGCGCCGGCGAGCGCGACGGTCCCGACCCGACGGGCCAGGGTGATAGCACGTGGGAGGTCGGGGACCGTGGGTGCTGGTCCCGACCCCATGACGACCCGGTCCTCGGCACCGCTCGCGTAGACCGTCCGACCGCCGAGGCGGATACCCAGGGCGGCGGCGAAGCCTGCCTCGACCGGTCCCGCGTTGGGGCTGGGGTGGGCCCGGCCGTCGCGGGCGGCGGTGCGCAGCACCTCAACGGCACGGAGGGGGACCGCCGCCGCGGTCGCCAGCACGGTCGCCCGTGCGGGCACCCAGCCCAAGAGGTCGTCGAGTCGCGCTGCGGCCCAACCAAATCGGGCATAGCGCGAGGTGCGGTGCCCGTGCATCGCATCGAGGGTGTTGGCCGCGCGGTGCAGCACGATCCCGAGCGGGCCGAGGGCGGCGCCCCACACGAGTGTGCCGACGACGGCGTCGGAGGTGTTTTCGGCGATCGACTCGACGGCGGCCCGGGCCACCTCGTCGGCCTCGAGGTCGTCGGTGACGCGACCGACGAGGTGCCGCACCCGGGTCCGGGCGCCGGTCAGGTCGTCGGCGGCGAGCAGGTCGTGGACGGCGCGGCCTTCGCGCCCGAGGCTCGTGCCGCCCAAGGCTGTCCAGGTGAGTGTCGCGGTGGCGAGGGTGGACGAGGGGCCGGTGAGCCGGCCCGCAGCCACCCCGAGGGCCACGACGGGGGGCGAGGGCGAGGGCCTCGGTGGCGATGCCCGCGGCCCGGCTGTCGCGGTGGGTGCGGGCCTCGACCCACCCGGCCCACGTGCCAAAGAGGGCGACCGGATGCCCGCGGCGAGGGTCGCCGAGCGCAAGGTCGGCCACCCAGCCGAAGGCCAGCCCGAGGCTGACGGCGTCGACGCGGGAAGCGTGGGTCATGCCGGCTCCTTGATCGTCAGCACCTGCCCGGAGACGACGAGGTCGACCCGGTCGGAGGCGCTCGCGATGCGTTGGTTGAGCCAGCCGAGCCGGTCGGCGAAGATCCTCCCGGACCGGTGCTCCGACACCAGTCCCCAGCCGACCTCGTTGGTCACCCCGACGATGAAGGGGGTTGCGCGCCAGGCCTCCTCGAGAGCGGAGACCCGCTGCTCGAGATCCGGTGCCCAGTCGGTCTCGGGGGCCGCCCACGCACCGATCTCGTCGAGCTGCGCGGTCAGCCAGGTGCCGAGGCAGTCGAGGAGCACCGGGCCCGACGCCGCCCGCATACCGGCGGCGGCGTCGGTGCTCTCGAGCGTCAGCCAGGTGTCGGGTCGCCGCGCTCGGTGGGCGGCCACGCGCGCGGCCCAGTCGGCGTCGTCGCGCTGGGGCCCGGCTGCCAGGTAGGTGACCGGGTCCACGCGTGGGTCCCATGTCCCGCGGGGGCGGCCGTCCTCGATCGTCTCGAGGGGAGAGCCCGGCAGGAGCAGGGACTCTGCGTGCCGGGACTTGCCGGACCGGATGCCGCCGGTGACGAGGACGCGCATCGTCACCACGCCACCGTGAGCAGGACGAGCAGGACGGTGAGGGCCACCTCGACCCCGGCGCCGATGACATCACCGCCCACTCCACCGAAGGTGCGAGCAGCCCTGTCCCGCAGGGAGATCGCGGCCCAGACGGCCGCTGGTGCCGCCAGGGCGCCGATGAGGAGCGCCCGGACGGTGACCCAGAGGGAGGTGCTGGAGTCCAGGCCGCCGGGCTGCAGGGCGACGGGCAGCACCGAGGCCACGAGGAGGGCGCTGACGGCGAGGGTCGCGAGCAGCGCGCCCACGACGGGCACGGTGCCCACGAAGGCTGCGCCGAGGCTCGAGCCCTGCGAGGCCCGCTGTCCCCGGGTGCAGACGGCGGCCGGCGCGACCCGGGAGGCGATGACGGCGGCACCGACGACGAGGGCACCCCGCCACCCGGCACCGAAGAGGGCGGCCATCGCAGCGGCCTGCACCAGCAGGAGGACGACGAGAGCGATCGCTCCCATGGGGCCGACGTCACCGCGACGCATGACCTCGAGCGCGCGGTCCCGGTCCCAGCCGGCGCCGAGGCCGTCGACCGTGTCGGCGAGCCCGTCGAGGTGCATCCCGCGCGAGCCGTACGCGAGCACGCCGACCGCGAGGCCCGCGGCGACGAGCGCTGGCACCCCGAGCGGGACGGTCAGCCCGACGAGGACGACCGGGAGAGCGAGTGGAAGCACGGCGAAGGGGGCGAAAAGCAGGGCCGTGCGCGCGGTGTCGGGGGTGATCGTGACCCGACCGCTCGGCGACCGGGTGAAGGTCCCGACCGCCAACCGCATCCCTTCGCCCAGGCTCACGACGAGGCCGGGTCCTGCAGGGAGTCGACGACGTCGCCGATGACGGTGATGGCCGGGGGTGCGATGCCCTCCGCGTCGGCGACGGCGGCGATCTGCGACAGCGGTGCGCGCACCGAGCGCTGCAGGGGGGTAGCGCCGTCGGCGATGCAGGCGGCAGGCGTCTCCGGAGACAGGCCGGCGGCGACGAGTGCCTCGGCGATCGAGCTGAGGGTCGCGACGCCCATGAGGACGACGATCGTCAGTCGCGAGGTGGCGAGGGCGGCCCAGTCGACCTCGCTGCGCGGGTCGTCGGGGCCGACGTGGCCCGACACGACGGCCACTCCCTGGGAGAGCCCGCGGTGGGTCACGGGGATGCCGGCGAGGGCCGGAACGGAGAAGGCAGAAGAGACCCCCGGAACGGCCTCGACGGGGACACCGGCGGCGACGCAGTGGTTCCACTCCTCACCGCCACGACCGAAGAGGTACCCGTCGCCCCCCTTGAGCCGCACGACGGTCCGCCCGGCCCGGGCGTGCTCGACGAGCAGCTCGTTGATGCGCTCCTGCGGGGTGAAGTCCCCGCGCGGGATCTTGCCGACGTGCACGATCTCGGCCTGGGGTGCGATCTCGTCGAGGGCTGACACCGGGCCGAGCCGGTCGGTGACGACGACGTCCGCGGCGGCGAGCGCGTCGCGTCCGGCCACGGTGAGCAGGGCGGGGTCCCCGGGTCCGCCGCCGACGAGCAGGACCCGACCGGTGGCGGGTGCGGTGGTGGCGTCGGTCATGCGGTCCTCCGGTGCAGGATGTGGCCGAGCTCGCGCAGGAGCCCGTCGATGGTGTGCGGGTCACGGACGGCGATCCGCACCCAGGTGGGGTCGAGCCCCGGGAAAGTATCGCCCCGACGCACCGCCCAGCCGGCATCGCGCAGCGCCCCGTGGACACCCGCGCCCACCCGGGCGAGGACGAAGGGGGCGGCCTCGCCCCCGGTCGGGACGCCCAGGGCGTGCAGCCCGCGGGTCAGGTGAGCGCGCCAGATCGTGAACTCGTCGGCGGCACGGGCCGCCTCGGCGAGCGCGGCCGGGGTGGCGGTCTCGGTCATGAGCCGCAGTGCCAGCGAGCCCACGGACCAGTGCGGCTGGTGCGCAGCGAGGGCGGTGACGAGCTCGGCGTCACCGACGACGTAGCCGGCGCGGATGCCGGCGACGGCCCAGGTCTTCGTCAGGGAGCGGACGACGAGCAGGCCGGCGAGGTCACCGTCGAGCAGGCTCTCGCGCTCGCCGGGCACCGCGTCGACGAAGGCCTCGTCGACGAGCACGACCCGCCCCGGGCGCACGAGCGTGCGGATCGCGTCGGCCGGGTGCAGCACGCCCGTCGGGTTGGTCGGGTTGCCGATGACGACGAGGTCGGCGTCCCCGATCTGCCCGAGCGCCTCGGGCGTGAGCGCGAAGCCCTCCTCCGCCCGCAGCAGCACGTGCCGCACCTCGTGCCCGGCAGCCCGCAGCGCGGCCTCCGGCTCGGTGAACTGGGGGTGCACGACCACCGCGTCGGTCGGCGTCAGCGCTCGCGCGACCAGCGTGAAGGCCTCGGCCCCACCGCTCGTCGGCAGCACCTGCTCCCGCGCCACACCGTGTCGCGCCGCCAGCGCGTCCACCGCCCGGGTCGCGTCCGGGTAGGACGCCACGGACCCGAGCTCCTCGACGAGTGCCCGTGCGAGCCACTCCGGAGGCTGCGTCAGCCGCACGTTGACCGCCAGGTCCACCAGGTCGTCCGACACCTCGGCGTCGCCATGATGCCGCAGAGGATCGGGCACCGATCCCTCGAAGGCGACCGGGGGCGTGCGGTCCGGCAAGGACGTGGATCGGGCTGGGGTGGCGCGACTCAAGGGCTGAGCCGGTTGCGATGAGTCAGGTGAGAGCTCCGAGAACTCGTGGTGCACGTGCGAACCCCCCCAGCGCCACCCCACCCGATCCACGGACGCCCCGAGGGCCCGCGCCAGACGCCACCGCGCGGGCTTGTGACGCCACCACGCGGGCAGTGCCCCAGCCACAGGCGGCGTCGACGAAGGAACGGGCGACGGAGGGCGAGCCGGCCCAGTGGGTGTGGAGGTAGGAGGCGACGAGGGTGGCTCGGCCGGTGGCGGCGGGGTCGAGGGCGAAGCCCTCGGTGCGGTCGCCGAGGTCCCAGGCTGCGGTGGTGCCGAAGGGGGGGTCCGTCACCGTGCGGTGGAACTCGTGGCCCGTCACCCGGGTTCCGGCGGGGCCGAGGACGGAGTCGACGACGCTCGTCGCCTCGCGGTAGCCGAGGGTGAGGCGCCGACCCATCGCGGCCCGGGCGGGCAGGGCGCCGACCATCGGGTGGTCGTCGAGGGCCTCGGCGAGGTAGAGCATGCCGGCACACTCGGCGACGGTGGGCATCCCGGCGGCGATGGCGTCGCGGATCTGCTGCACGAGAGGGCGATTCGTCGCGAGGGTGCGCGCGTGCACCTCGGGGAAGCCGCCCCCGAGGTAGAGGCCGCTGGTCCCCTCGGGGAGGGCGACGTCGCGTGCCGGGTCGAGCTCGACGACCCGAGCACCCGCCGCTTCGAGCAGCTCGACGGTCTCGGGGTAGCGGAAGGTGAAGGCCCGACCGCCCGCGACGGCGACCACCGGGGTCTCCCGTCGAGACGGGCGCGGGGCGCCTCCTCAGGGTGCGAGGAGGGGAGCGCTGGGTCCCAGGGCGTGACGTCGAGGTCGGGCGCCGTGCGCGCTGCGGCGAGCAGGGCGTCGAGGTCGAGGTGCTCCTCGGCGACGGCGGCGATGTGGTCGAGGGTCGCGGCGGCCTGCCCGCGCTCGGCGGCGGGGACGAGGCCGAGGTGGCGGGAGGGCACGTGCATGGCGGCGTCGCGGGGGAGCACGCCCCACACGGGCACGCCGACGGCCTCGACGGCTCGGCGGGCCTCGTCGCCGTGGCGGGAGGTGCCCGCCTTGTTGAGCACCACGCCGACGACGTCGAGGTCGGGGTCGATGGTCGCGAGCCCGTGGACGGTCGCGGCCACGGTCCGGGAGGTCGAGCTGATGTCGACGACGACCAGGACGGGGGTGCGGGTCAGCGTGGCGACGTGGGCGCTCGAGGCGAAACCGTCGGTGCCGAGTCGCCCGTCCATGAGGCCCATGACGCCCTCGAGCACCGCGACGTCCGCGGGGGTCGGGTGGGTGGCCCCCCGGGCGAGCAGCGGCTGGACGAGGTCCTCGCCGACGAGCCACGGGTCGAGGGTGCGGCTCGGCCGGCCGGTGGCGAGCGCGTGGTAGCCGGGGTCGATGTAGTCCGGGCCGACCTTGGCCGGGGCCACGGTCAGTCCACGGCGGGCGAGGGCGGCCATGATCCCCACGGCGATCGTCGTCTTGCCGTGACCAGAGGCGGGTGCCGCGACGAGCACCCGGGGGAGGGTCACCACTCGATGCCCTTCTGGCCCTTCTGACCCTGGTCGAAGGGGTGCTTGACCTTGGTCATCTCCGTCGCGACGTCGGCGATCTCGAGCAGCCGCGGGTGCGGGTCGCGGCCGGTGATGACGACGTGCTGGTAGCCGGGGCGGTGGGTCAGCGTGTCGATGACGTCGTCGAGCTCGACCCAGCCCCACTTCATGACGTAGGTGAACTCGTCGAGGATGTAGACGGTGTGCGTCTCGGCGGCCAGCCGCCTCTTGATCTCCTCCCAGCCCTCACGGGCGTCGGCGGCGTGGTCCTCCTCGGACCCGGCCTTGCGCGACCACGACCAGCCCGAGCCCATCTTGTGCCACTCGACGGGACCCCCTTCGCCGGTCTCCTCGTGGACGCGGCCGAGGGTCCTGTAGACCTCCTCCTCGCCGATGCGCCACTTCGCGGACTTGACGAACTGGAAGACGCCGATCGACCAGCCCTGGTTCCACCCGCGCAGGCCGAGGCCGAAGGCCGCCGTCGACTTGCCCTTGCCGACGCCACCGTGGACGACGACGAGCGGCCGGTTGCGGCGCTGCCGCGTGGTCAGCCCGTCCTTCGGCGTGACGGGGGTCTGTCCCTGGGCCATCAGGCGGCGCTCCTTCGGGTGGTGCGGTCGGTGACGATCTCGACGAGGCCGCTCGCGGCGACCTGCTCGAGGGGGATGTGCTCGGCGCCCATCCGCCTGGCGAGGTCGGCGGCCAGACCCATCCGAAATCGGCCGGTCTCGCAGTCGACGACGACCGTCTCCGCGGTGCCGCCCCAGGCGTCGGCGATGTGCTGGGCGCGGGCGAGGGCGTCGGGCCCGGCGGTGGCGCGCCCGTCGGTGACGAGGACGACGAGGGCGCGCTGGTGACGGTCGCGGATGCGCTCTCGGGCCACGACCTTCGCGATCTCGGTCAGTCCCTCGGCGAGCGGGGTGCGGCCTCCGTGCGGCATCTGGGCCAGTCGCGCGGCGCCCGCCTCGACCGACGAGGTCGGGGGCAGCAGCAGCTCGGCCTCGTGCCCGCGGAAGGTCACCAGACCCACCCGGTCGCGGCGCTGGTAGGCGTCGAGCAGGAGCGAGAGGACCGCCGTCTTGACCTCGCCCATCCGCTTGCGGGCGGCCATCGACCCGGAGGCGTCGACGGCGAGCAGCACGAGGTTGGCCTCGCGCCCGCGGGTGATCGCGTGGCGCAGGTCGTCGCCGGTGACCCGGGTCGGGCCGGTGCCCGCAGCGCGCCGCGCGGCCGAGGCCCGGAGGGTGGCGGTCAGGTGCACCGGCGACCCGGCGGGCTCGTGGCCCGCTGGGTGGGTGCCGACGACCCGGCCACGCGGGGTGAGGGCGGGCGAGCGGCGACCGGCCGGGCCGGTGCCCACCCCGGTCAGCTCGAGGCGCCGGGCGCGGTAGGGCTCGGTGGCCGTGGCGGTGCCGGTGGGCGTCGGCTG
>NZ_ALWX01000081.1 GCF_000297495.1 Janibacter hoylei PVAS-1
GGTCGGCCCCCGCCGGCGCGGCCGGCGCGGCCGGCGCGTCAGGCGACGACCTCCCCGAGCAGCGTCACGAGTTCGTGCTCGTCGAGCAGGCGCGGGCGGATGGTCTCGCCGGTCGCGGCGTGGAAAAAGGCTCCTCGCACCCGCTGCGGGTCGATCCCCCGCCACCGGGCGTAGGCGATGCGGTAGGCGGACAGCTGCACGGTCCGCACGGCGCCCTCTCCCCCGCGGGGCGGACGCCCGGTCTTCCAGTCGACGACCGTCACCCCGCCGTCGTCATCGGCGAAGACCGCGTCGACCCGACCGCGGACCGCGTGGCCGCCGAGCACGATCTCGAGCGAGAGCTCGACCTCGACCGGCACCCGGTCAGCCCACTCGCTCGCGAGGAAGTGCTCCTGCATCGCGGTCAGGTCGGCGTCCCCGAGCGACTCGTCGGCGCTGCCGGGCAGCTCGAGGATGTCGACGAGGCCGGCGCGGGCGTAGTGCTCCTCGACCCACGCGTGGAAGGTCGTGCCCCGGCGTCCGGCGACCTGCGGCGGCTGCGGCATGGGGCGGCGCAGGTCGAGGGCGAAGGCCGACGCGTCACGGGCCAGCGAGACCAGCTGCGAGGTCGACAGGTGCGCCGGCAGCTCGACGCCCACGTCGGCCTCACGTGCCCGGCGCCGGGCCTCTCGCTCGGCGAGCAGCACCCGCATCGTGTCGTCGAGCTCGTCCTGCCCGGGCTCGTCCACCTCGAGGTCACCCGCGCCACTCAGCTCCATCCTCGCCGCTGCGGCCTCGAGCCCCGGCCGCTCGGGTGCAGGGTCACCAGCGGGCCACACGACCTGGCGCTCGACGGCCAGCGCCGGGTTGGTCGCCTCGGCGGTCTCGGGCATGTCGGCCCAGCCGAGCACTTCGACGGGCCCGGCCTCCCGCGCCTCGTCGAGGAAGCGTGAGGGCACACGCGGCTGCTGCCCCGTCCGCCCCCCACACCCACGAGCCGAGCAGCAGCTGGCTGCGGGCCCGGGTGAAGGCGACGTAGGCCAGCCGGCGCTCCTCGAGCAGGCCGTGGTCGCCGTTGGCCGCCCGGTACCGCTTGAGCTCGTCCTGCAGCGGCTTGACCTCCCCGAGCGAGAGGTCGAGCTGCGGCAGACCCGCGCGGTCCCCGCGGAGCGGGAAGGGCACCCCGTCGAGCCCGGTGATCCAGCCCGAGTCGTTGACCTGACCGACGCTCCACCGCCCGTCCTTGAAGGTCGAGCGCGACAGGTGCGTGGGGAAGACGCCCTCGGAGAGCCCCGGCACGGCGACGACGTCCCACTCGAGCCCCTTCGCCGCGTGGCAGGTGAGGATCTGGACGGCCGCCTTGGTCGGCTCGACGACCGGCTTCTCCAGCCCGCGCTCCTGCTGCACCGCCGCCTCGATCCAGTCGATGAAGCCACCGAGCGTCGGTCGGTCGGCGCTCGCGGCGAACTGCGCCGCCACGTCCGCGAAGGCGTCGAGGTGCGCCCGCGCCGCCCCCGGTGACCAGTCCGGTCGTGCGAGGACCTCGATGTCGACCCCGAGCTCGCGCTCGGCCTCGCCGACGAGGTCGGGCAGCGGCATCCCCGCCTGCCGACGCAGGCGGGCGACCATGCCCGCGATGTGCTGCAGCCGCCGCAGCGCCGTCTCGGAGATGCTCTGGCCGTCATCACCGCGCCACCCCGGCTCGGGCAGCCGGTCGAGGGCGTCGATGATCGTCACCGCGTCGTCGGGCCCCGGCGGGGCGGCGTCGTCGCCGAGCTCGGCTCGCGCCTGCCGCGCGAGGTGACGCGCCCAGGCCCCGAGCCCGTCGAGGTCCGCCGGCCCGAGCAGACCGGGCGGGCCGGTGAGCAGCCGCATGAGCCGGTCGCCGCGAGCGGGGTCCTGCACGACGGTGAGCAGCGAGATGACATCGGCGACCTCCGGCGTGAGGAGCAGCCCACCCAGACCGACGACCTCGTGCGGGATGTTGCGGGCGGCGAGCGCCTCCGCGACGAGGGTGAACTGGCTGCGCTTGCGACACAGCACCGCCGCCGTGCGCCGCCCGTCGCCACGTCGTGCGGCGATCCAGTCGGCGATGTGCGCCGCCTCGTCGTGCGCGGTCTCGACCCGCAGCGCCTGCACCTGCCCGCGGCCGGCCCCCGGCCGAGCACGAAGGGGGGTCACCGGCACCCCCGTCACCGCCCCGAGGGGCCCGGCGACGGCATTGGCGACGGCGAGGATCGACTCGTCGTTGCGCCAGCTCGTCGACAGGTGCTTGACGGGAGCGGCCTCCCCTTCGGTGGCGAAGGCCTGCGGGAAGGTCGCCAGGGTCGTCGAGCTGGCACCCCGCCAGGCGTAGATCGACTGGTGCGGGTCGCCGACGGCGGTGACGGCAGCGGGGGCCTGCCCCTGCGGGGCGAAGAGCTCGCGCATGAGCACGAGCTGGGCCTCGGAAGTGTCCTGGAACTCGTCGAGGAGCACGACGCGGAAGCGCTCGCGCTCGGCGCTCCCGATGTCGGGGAAGCGGGTGGCCAGCGCTGCCGCCAGGGCCATCTGGTCGGAGAAGTCCATGACCGAGCGCTCCCGCTTGATCTCGCGGTAGCGCTCGACGATCGGCAGGACGAGCCGCTGCTGCTCCATCGGCGTGATGACCTTGCCGGTGAAGTCCTTGGTGAAGCCCTTGCCCGTCGCGCCGACCGTCGCGAGGTGCCCGAGCGTGCGGCCGGCGAAGTCGTCGACGTCCGCCGGGGTCAGCAGGTGCTCCGCGAGCTCACCGGCGAGCGACACCACGGCATTGGTCACCGTCGACTCGGTCTTGTCGATGTCGGCCATCGGACCGTCCCACGCGACGACGACCTCGTGCGCGAGCTGCCAGGTCGCAGCCTCCGAGAGCAACCGGGAGTCCTTTTCGTAGCCCAGCCGCAGCGCGCCCTCGCGGACGAGCCGCCCGGCGTAGGCATGGTAGGTCGAGATCGTCGGGGCACCCCCGAGGCCGTCGGCCTCACTCTCCTGCGGAGGCGACCACAGCCCGGCCGACTCGAGCGTCGCCAGGCGGCGGCCGACGCGCTCGGCGAGCTCGCCCGCCGCCTTGCGGGTGAAGGTCAGGCCGAGCACCTGCTCGGGGGCGACGAGATGGTTGGCGACGAGCCAGACGACCCGCGCGGTCATCGTCTCGGTCTTGCCCGAGCCGGCCCCGGCGACGACGAGCAGCGGCTCCAGCGGAGCTTCGATGATCTCGCGCTGCTCGTCGGTCGGCGGGTGCTCCTGGCCGAGGGCGCGAGAGAGCTCGACGGCACTGATGCGGGGCGGGGTGGTCATCGCAGCCGCCCTCCTTCCTCGTGGGCGGGGCAGGACGAGCGGACCGGGCAGACGCGGCACCGGTTGTCCTCGGGCGAGGCGACGAAGGTCGCCGCGGCCATCCCCTCGGCCGTGTCGGTGATGAGGTCGTGGAAGTGGCGGGGGTCGTCCCCTTCGCCGATCGGGGGCTGCTCCTGCACGGCATTGCGCCCCGTGCGGGCCCGGCCGAGGTGGACGAGTGCCGCGCCGGCGCCGTTGCGGCCGTGCTCGGCGAAGCCGCCCTCCGCGATCGCCACCTGGTACGACCCCAGCTGGGGGTGCTCCAGCAGGTCGGCGGCCGTGGGCGCCGAAGCCCCGGTCTTGTAGTCGATGACCCGCAGCCGACCCTCGGCGTCGGCCTCGAGCCGGTCGACGCTGCCGCTGAGCACCGCCCGCCCGAGCTCGACCCTGAAGCGTGTCTCCGTGGCGACGGGCCGCCAGCCCTCGACGCTCGCCCTCCGGTGGTACTCGTCGAGCCAGTGCACCATCGCGCGCGCCCGCTCGAGCTTCTGGTCCGTCACCCAGCCGGGTGCCATGCCGAGCTCGGGCCAGCGCCGCTGCAGCTCCTCGACGAAAGCCTCCTCGCCGGCGTCGCCGAGCTCGTGGGCGATGTCGTGGACGAGGGAGCCAACCTCCTGCGAGACGCTGCTCGGCCCGTCACCGCCGGCGGACTGCAGCAGCCAGCGCAGCGAGCACTCGCCGAACTGCGCGACCTTGGAGGGGCTGACCCGCACCGGGTCCTCGGGTCCGCGCAGCGCGCGGGTGTCACTGAGGTCGCGCAGCGCCCACCAGGTCGCCGGCGAGGCCCCCGGCACCCCGGCTGCCGCCAGGTGGGACAGCCGCGCGACGGCGCGGGCGACGATCTCGGGCTCCTTGTGGGCCAGTCGCTGCCGCAGCACCGCGACGAGGCCGGTGAGGTCGAGGGGAGCGGGCACGTCGGTCGGCTCACGGCGCACGCCCTCCTCGTCCGGCGGGTCGACGAGGTCCAGGTAGACGGAGGGCTGCTCGTCCTCCGCGGCCACCGCGGTGACGACCACGTGGTGGCTCGCCCGCGTCAGCGCGACGTGGAAGAGGCGGGTCTCGTCGTGCCGGACCGCCGCCGCGGCGCCCGCGCCGGTGCGGTCACGCCCGGTGACGACGTCGACGAGGCGCTCCGAGCCGAGCAGGGACCCGCGCAGCCGCAGGTCGGGCCACACCCCCTCCTGCACCCCGGCGACGACGACCGTGTGCCACTCGTTGCCGGCCGCGGTCTGCGGAGTGACGAGCGCGACGGCGTCGGGGTCGGGGCTGCGGGCCGCGAGCGAGTCGGCTGCGACGGCTTGGCCGGCGACGGCGTCGAGGAAGGCGTCGGGGCCCGACCCGGGGAGCGCGTCCTGGTGCGCCGCCGCAGCATCGAAGAGCGCGACGACGGCGTCGAGCGCCCGGTCGGCGCGGGCACCGGCCGCACCACCGGCGAGCGCGGTGGCTCGCCAGGCATCGGCGACGCCGGCGGCCTGCCAGAGCTCCCACAGGACGAGCTCGGCGCTCACCCCCTTCGCCCATCCGGGTCCGTCGTCCGAGGTGACCGCGGCCGCGCGCCCCGCCGCGAGGACACGGGCGAGGCGGTGCAGAGGCTCCGCGTCGTCGCCGAGGTGGGCGAGGCGGTCGGGGTCGAGGACGAGCTCACCGAGCAGGTCATCGCTCGTCCGCGAGCCACCTGCGGCCAGCTCCTCCTGCCGCAGCGTGCGGCGCAGCCGGCGCACGGCGACCGTGTCGGCCGCGACGAGCGGGCTCGCGAGCAGGTCGACCACGTCGGCCGCGGGCACCGACTCCAGCTGCCCCCGGGCGAGCTCGACGCAGAGCCCGAGCAGGTGGAGCAGCGGGCGCGCGCTCGGCTCGTCGCGCACCGGCACGCGGTGGGCGTCGCCGAGCACCGGCACACCCCGGGCCGCGAGCACCCGGCGCAGCGTGGACTGCCGCGCGGCGCCCCGCACGACGACGGCCATCCGGTGCCACGGGACCCCGCGCAGCAGGTGCGCCTCCCGCAGCCGGTGCGCGATGAAGGCCGCCTCCTGCGCGCTCGAGTGGAGCACGTGGGCCTCGACCTCTCCCCCGGGCGCCGCCGGGCTCGCCCCGCGCTGGCGCCCGCCGCCGAGCGCAGCGATCTTGGGGACCACGCGCGCTGCGGCAGCGTGGACCCGCTCGGGCAGGCGGTGGCCCTGACCGAGCACGTGGGTGGTCGTCGCGCGTCCGGGCCAGTCGTCGACGAGGTGGTGCGGGTCGGCCCCGCGGAAGCCCTGGACCGTCGCGTCGGGGTCACCGACGAGCACGAGGTCGAGCCCCTGACCGGTGAGCGCGCGCAGCAGCCGCGCGCCGGGGGGCGGTCAGCTCGTGGGCGTCGTCGACGACGACCGCCCGCAGCCCGGCGCGCACGCGCTCCCGGGCGTCGGGATCGTCCTCGAGCAGCTCGGCGGCCGCGGTGAGCACCCAGGCCGGGTCGAAGGCTCCCGGGCGCGAGAGGGCGGTCACCTCGTCGTACTCGCGGGCGACCTGCGCCGCCGCGACCCACTCGGGTCGGCCGTGCTCGCGACCGAGCGCCTCGAGGTCGTCCGGCGAGACGCCGTGCTCGATGGCGCGCATGAGCAGGTCGCGCAGCTCTTCGCGGAAACCGCGCGTCGTCAGCGCGTCGGCGAGGTCGTCGGGCCACCGCGGACCGGAGCCGCTCTCGCGGTGCCCGGCGAGCAGCTCGCCGAGCACGAGGTCCTGCTCCGCGCCGGAGAGCAGGCGCGGGGCGGGCAGGCCCTGGAGCGCCGCGTGCTGCCGCAGCACCGCGAAGCCGAGCGACTGCATCGTGCGGGCCATCGGCTCGGTCGTCGCGCCGGTCAGCCCCGCGGTGACGGCGTCGCGGGCCGCGGCTGCCGAGAGCCGCGTCGCGGCGACGAGCAGCACCTCCCCCGGCCCGCCCGCGCCCTGCGCGACCCGGTCGAGCACCGCGGCCACGGCCACCGTCGTCTTGCCCGTGCCCGGCCCGCCGAGCACGCGCACGACGTCTGCGCGGGCGGCGACCGCGGCCGCCTGGTCGGCGTCGAGGTCGGGCGCCTGCGACCCCGGCAGGGTCGAGGGGCGCAGGAGCACTCGGGGCAGGTGGTCGGTCACGTCCCCATCCCACCACCCGACCCCGACAGCCGGCCCCACCACCCGGACCGTCGCCCGGCTGTCGCTACCCACAGGTAGGATCGTGTGACCCACCACACGGTGGGACGACTCCCGGAGGACTGCATGAGCTCGACCACGTCCGGTACCCGCGTCCAGCGGATGCCGCGTGCCCAACGACGCGCCCAGCTGCTCGAGGCGGCGCTGACCATCTTCGTCTCCAAGGGCTACCACTCGGCCGCGATGGAGGACATCGCCGAGGAGGCAGGGGTCTCCAAGCCGGTGCTGTACCAGCACTTCCCGGGCAAGCTCGAGCTCTACCTCGCGCTCCTCGACAACCAGTGCGACCACCTCGAGGGGCTCGTGCTCGAGGCGCTCAACTCGAGCGACGACCACGAGGAGCGGGTCTACGCGACCGTGCTCGCCTTCTTCGAGTTCGTCGCGGACGAGGGTGGGGCCTTCCGCCTCATCTACGAGTCGGACCTGACCAACGAGCCGCAGGTGAGGCACCGCATCGACGCGCTCGAGGCCCAGCTCGGCGAGGCGATGGCGCAGCGGATCATCCAGGACACGCCGCTGCCCATGGAGCTGGCCGAGATGCTCGGCCTCGCGATGGCCGGTGCGGCCCAGGTCATGGCCCGCACCTGGCTCGCGCACGGCGCCCACTTCCCCAAGGAGGTCGCGGCGCAGGCCGCCGGCCACCTCGCGTGGCGCGGGCTCGGCTCCTTCCCCGTCAACCGCATGGGCGCGCCCGTCGACCCCGGCACCGACAGCCCGCAGGCTGGCTGACACGATGAGAGCGACTGCACGCACCGACAGCGAAGGAGTGACCGTGGAGGTCAAGATCGGTATCCAGAACGTGGCCCGCGAGGTCGTCATCGAGGCGACCGGCTCCGAGGCCGACATCGAGGCGGCCGTGCGGTCGGCCCTCGACGGCGGGCCGCTGGTGCTCACCGACGACAAGGGTCGTCGCGTCATGGTCCCCGCCGGCGCCCTCGGCTACGTCGAGGTGGGCGAGCCGTCTCGCGGTCGTGTCGGCTTCGGCGCCTGATCCCCGGTCGCCGTCACGACGTGACAATGGCAGTCGTCAGATCGTGACGTCCTGAGAGTCGTCACACGGGCCACATGAGTATATGTTGGGCACGGAGCCCGCACGGGCTAACCAGAGCGCGTCCGCTCACCCCTGTCGGACGCAGAAGGAGTGAACGACTGTGTGGACCATCATCGTCACCGTCATCGTCGGCGCCATCATCGGCGCCCTGGCCCGCTTGGTCCTGCCAGGCAAGCAGAACATCTCGACACTGGTCACCGTCGTCCTGGGTGTCCTGGGTGCACTGGCCGGCTCGATCATCGTCAACGGCACGAAGACCGACTTCAGCTTCGTCGCCGTGATCGTCGGTGTGATCGCCGCGGCCGTCCTCATCGTGCTCTACGGCATGATCATGGGCCGCAAGCAGGTCTGATCTCACACCTCGACGAAGGGGCCCGCCAGCCGGCGGGGCCCCCTTCGTCGTGCACGGGTTGGTCAGGCCGCCAGGCCCAGCCTGGCCATCCGCAGCTCGTGGCGGTCGGTCAGCCGCTGCATGAGCTGGCCGACCTCCTCGAGGGTGGCGCCGGGGCGGTCGTGGCTCAGGCCGAGGACGAGCTCGCTGAGCGCCTCGCGCTGCGCCGCGACGACCTGCCCCTGGGTCAGTGCCTCACCCATGAGACGGCGGCCCCACAGGGCCAGCGGGCCGCCGCGACGGGGGTCCTCGCGGATGCCGGCGCGCACCGCCGAGACGATCGTGTCCACCGCCTTGCCGTCGCTGCTCGCTCGCTGGACCACCTCGCGCGAGGCGGGGTCGACGTAGCGGGCGATCTCGACGAAGAAGTCGTTGGCGATCCCGTCCCCGATGTAGGCCTTGACCATGCCCTCGAGCAGGTTCCGTGGCCGGGTGCGGGCGTGGTACGACTCGAAGGCGTCCTCGAAGGGCGCCATCGCGGCCACCGGGTCCTCGCCGAGCTGCACGATCCGCTCGCTGATGAGCTCGTGGTTGGTGAACTCCTTGACGGCCATCCCCGCGAGCGCCCGCTTCAGGCGCAGGTCGCGTGCCATCTCGGAGTCGGCCGCCATCCGGGTGAAGCCGGAGATCGTCCCGTAGGCGATGGCGCCGAGGAGCTCGACCGTGCCCTCTCGCTCACGCTCGCCGAGACCGTCGGGGGACGAAGGGGGTGCCTGCTCGCTCATGCGCGCCAGCCTAGTGCCGACCGTCGTCGTTTCGGCCGGGGCACGGGGTGGCGGGTAGCATGACGACGACCAGCGGTGCCCGGTCGGCATCCACTCCATGACCGGACGAGACGTCCGGCCGCGGTCGCCCCCCTTCGTGGCGGACCGCACTGCAGACCTCCGATCGGCCCGTGCCACCCACGGCGACCACGCCGTCCCACGCTGATCGAGAGACTGCATGTCCGAGACCACCACGCCCACGAGCCCGCTCGACGCCGCCGAGCGCGAGGCCGTCCAGGCCACGCCCGACATCGAGGGCACCGCGCCCGAGGCCGCGGAGCAGACCTTCGGCGACTTCGACGTCCACCCCGAGATCGTCGCCGCCCTGGCCGACGCCGGCATCATCCACCCCTTCCCCATCCAGGCGATGACGCTGCCGGTCGCGCTCGGTGGGCACGACATCATCGGCCAGGCCAAGACGGGCACGGGCAAGACGCTCGGCTTCGGCGTCCCGATGCTCAACCGGATCGACCTCGAGTCCGACGACCCCCGCCCCCAGGCCCTCGCCGTCGCCCCGACCCGCGAGCTCGCGAGCCAGGTCGCCGCCGATCTCGAGCGCGCCGGCAAGCGCCTGGGGATCAAGGTGCTCACCGTCTACGGCGGCCGAGCCTACGAGCCGCAGATCGAGGCGCTCAAGCAGGGCGTCCACGTCGTCGTCGGCACCCCCGGTCGACTCATCGACCTGGCGCAGCAGGGCCACCTCGACCTGTCGGCGACCAAGACCGTCGTCCTCGACGAGGCCGACGAGATGCTCGACCTCGGCTTCCTGCCCGACGTCGAGAAGATCATGGCGATGACCGCCCCGGCCCGCCACACGATGCTCTTCTCCGCGACCATGCCCGGCGCGATCGTCGCCCTGGCCCGCCGCTACATGACGCAGCCGACCCACATCCGCGCGATGAGCGAGGACGGCGAGGGTGACAGCCACACCGTCAAGGCGATCGAGCAGTTCGTCTACCGCGCGCACGCGATGGACAAGGTCGAGATGCTCTCGCGGATCCTCCAGGCCAAGGACCGCGGCCTGACGATCATCTTCTCCCGCACCAAGCGCACCGCGGCCAAGGTCGCCGACGAGCTCACCGAGCGCGGCTTCGCCGCCGCGTCGATCCACGGTGACCTCGGGCAGGGTGCCCGCGAGCAGGCGCTGCGCGCCTTCCGCAACGGCAAGGTCGACGTCCTCGTCGCCACCGACGTCGCCGCCCGCGGCATCGACGTCACCAACGTGACCCACGTCGTCAACTACCAGTGCCCCGACGACGAGAAGACCTACGTCCACCGCATCGGCCGCACCGGCCGCGCGGGCAACACGGGTGTCGCCGTGACCTTCGTCGACTGGGACGACGAGACGAAGTGGGCGGTCATCAACCGTCAGCTCGACCTCGGCATCCCCGAGGCGGTCGAGACCTACTCCTCCAGCCCGCACCTCTACACCGACCTCGACATCCCCGAGGGCACCAAGGGGCGCCTCCCCCGCGCGCAGCGCACCCGCGAGGGCCTGGACGCCGAGCGCATCGAGGACCTCGGCGAGACCGGCAAGTCCGGTGGCCGGCGCTCCGGTGGTGGGCGCGGCGGCAACGGTGGCGGCGGTGGCGCCGGCGGTGGCCGTGGCGGCGGTGGCGCCGGCGGTGGCCGTGGCGGCGAGCGCGCCGGCGGTCAGGGCGAGGCGAAGGGGGACGGTGACCGGCCCCGTCGCCGCAACCGCAACCGTCGTCGCACCCGCGGTGGCCAGTCGCAGACCCAGGGCGGCGGCGAGAGCTGAGGCTCTCCCCCCTTCGGTCCGCGCGAGGGGGGACCCCTCAGATCGCGGCGAGGATCGCCTCGGTGACCTCGCGGTAGGCCTGGGCGCCCTTGCTGGAGCGGGCGGTGTCGAGGATCGAGCGTCCGGCGGCGGGCGCCTCCGCGAAGCGCACCGTCCGCGGGATCGGCGGCGAGAGCACCGGCAGCTTGTAGCGGGTGCCGAGGTCGTCGAGGACCTCGCGCGCGTGGTTGGAGCGGCCGTCGTACATCGTCGGCAGGATGCCGATGGTCTTGAGCTTCTTGTTGAGCAGCTTCTTGACGTCCCGGACCGTGTCGAGCAGCTGACCGACGCCGCGGTGGCTGAGCATCTCGGCCTGCATCGGGATGATCAGGCCGGTCGCGGCCGTGAGGGCACCGAGGGTGAGCACGCCGAGGCTCGGGCTGCAGTCGAGGAGGATGACGTCGTAGTCCTCGCGGATCTCGTCGAGGGCCGACTGGAGGACGAACTCGCGCCCGGGGCGGGTGAGCAGCTGGGCCTCGGCGCCGGCGAGCTCGATCGTCGAGGGCAGCAGGTCGACCCCGTCGCTCGCCTCGAGGATCGCGTCGGCGATCTCCGCCTGGCCGAGGACGACCTCGTGCACCGACAGCTCGACGAGGTCGGGATCGATCCCGAGACTGAAGGTCAGACTCGCCTGCGGGTCGAGGTCGACGAGGAGCACGCGCTTGCCGAGCTCGGCCATCGCGGCACCGATCGAGGCCACCGACGTCGTCTTGGCGACGCCACCCTTCTGGTTTGCGACGGCGATGATCGCCGCCTTCTTCGCTCGTGCCACCGTGCGCCCTCCCGTGCCGCTGCTGGATGCTGCGGTCATCCTCGCACTCCGCGGGCGTCGATGCGGCGTCGGCTCAGCGCAGGACGGGTGTGATGCCCGCGGCGACGGCCTCGATGCGCTCGAGGGACTCCGGTGACGTCGTGTTTTCTCCGAGCCGGTTGGTCTTGCCGTCGCCGTGGAAGTCGCTGCTGCCCGTCGGCACGAGGTCGTGCCGGGCCGCCAGCTTCCGGGCGAAGGCCCGTCCGTCGTCGTCGTGGTCGCGGTGGTCGACCTCGATGCCGACGAGCCCGGCGTCGACGAGCTGGGCGACGTCGTCGGCGTCGAGGGCACGCTGGCGCTGCGTCGCGAAGGGGTGGGCCACGACCGGCACCCCGCCGGCGGCCCGCACGAGGCGCACCGCCTCGGTCGTGTCGACCGCGTAGTGCGGCTCGTAGTAGGCCGACCCGTTGTGCAGCCA
Organism: Janibacter hoylei PVAS-1; assembly: GCF_000297495.1. GTDB lineage: Bacteria > Actinomycetota > Actinomycetes > Actinomycetales > Dermatophilaceae > Janibacter > Janibacter hoylei. Next base: position 11,738 of record NZ_ALWX01000081.1, read on the forward strand.
GCGGGAAAAGACCTCGTTGCGGTCGACCGCGAGACCGTTGGCGACGAGGGCGTCGGCCAGGTGGGGGCGGCCGAGGGCGGCCCCCCTCCTCGACCTGGGCGAGCACGTCCTCCCAGGTCACGGCGAAGCCGTCCTCGGCCATGTGCTCGACGATGCGACGAAGGCGGGGGACCCGGTCCTCGCGCATCCGCCGCATCTCCTCGGCGAGGGTCTGGTCAGCGGGGTCGAAGAGGTAGGCGAGCAGGTGCACCGAACGGCCCCGGTGCCGGGTCGACAGCTCGGCGCCACGCACGAGCGCCACGCCGTAGTGGGCCGCCGCCTCGGCGGCTTCCTCCCAGCCGGCCGTCGTGTCGTGGTCGGTGATCGCCAGCGTCGTCAGGCCCCCTTCGACCGCCTGCCGGAGCAGCTCGGCCGGCGCATCGGTGCCGTCGCTGCGGGAACTGTGGGTGTGCAGGTCGATCACATGACCACCTTAGGCCCGTCCGCCCGCCTGCCGGGTGACCTTCCTCCCGCCACGCCCGGCCTCCGCGTATTTCCCTAGGGAAATGCGGCCTCCGTGCGTATTTCCCTAGGGAAATGCGGCCCCCGTGCGTATTTCCCTAGGGAGATGCGGCCCCCGTGCGAATTTCCCTAGGGAAATGACAGCGAAGGGGGTCAGCCCAGGCCGGGCCAGACGGGCCTGCGCTTCTCGGCGAAGGCGCGCACGCCCTCGGCCCGGTCGGGGCTGAAGGCGGTGTCGTGCCAGCGGGCGTCCTCGATGTCGAGCCCCTCGTCCAGGCCCACCTCGATCCCGCCGCGCATCGCGGCCTTGGCATTGCGCACCCCGACCGGCGAGTGCTCGGCGATCGTGCTCGCCAGGGCGAGGGACTCCCCCTTCGCGTCGTCGACGAAACGGTCGACCAGGCCGAGCCGCAGGGCCTCCTCGCCACCGATCCGACGCGCGGTGAAGATCAGGTCCGCCGCCCGCGACCACCCGATGCGGCGGGTCATCAGCTGGGTGCCGCCACCACCGGGGATGACGCCCACGGAGACCTCGGGCAGTGCGAAGAGCGCCCGCGGGCCGGCGACGATGAGATCGCACGCCAGGGCCAGCTCGCAGCCGCCGCCCATCGCGTAGCCGTCAACCGCGGCGATCGTCGGCACCGGCAGGTCGAGCAGCGCGCGGTAGGCCAGCCGGTTGCCCGGCCGCTGGGCTCGCAGCTGCTCGTCGGTCAGGCCATTGCGCTCCTTGAGGTCCGCCCCGACGCAGAAGGCCTTGTCGTGGCTCGACGTGAGCACCACCGCGCGCACGGAGGTGTCGTCCGCGAGCGCGGCACCGGCCGCGGTGAGCGCCGTCGCCATCTGCGTGGAGACGGCATTCATCGCCTCGGGCCGGTCGAGGACGACCTCGACGACGCCGGAGTCGTGACGGTCGATGCGGATGAGCGGAGTCTCGATCATGGAGCCATTCAAGCGCACGTGAGGACGGTCACCACCGGGATGAGACGATGGCCGGATGAGCGAGGAGCAGCAGCAGGCAGACAACCGCAAGCGACCGACGACCGACGAGTTCCGCGCCTTCGTCGCCGAGGACTGGGCGCCCCGGTCCGACGATCGCCCCGCCCTCACCGAGGCCGCCGAGCGCGCGGCCGAGCGTCGCGCCGCGGTCTCCGCCACCCACGACGGCGAGCGCCTCGTCGTCCCCGCCGGTGGTCTCAAGGTCCGCAGCAACGACTGCGACTACGTCTTCCGCCCGCACTCGGCCTTCGCCCACCTCACCGGGCTGGGCGCCGACCGCGAACCCGACGCCGTCCTCGTCATGGAGCCGCTCGGCGCGCCGGGCGAGCAGGCCGGGCACGAAGCCGTCCTGTACTTCCGCCCGCTCGCCCCGCGCGACTCCGAGGAGTTCTTCGGCGACGCCCGGTACGGCGAGTTCTGGGTCGGTGCGCGCCCCTCGATCGAGGACGTCGAGTCCGAGCTCGGACTGACCGGCCGGCACGTCGACCAGCTCGAAGACGCCGTCGGCAAGGACGCGGGTCAGGTCACCGTGCGCCTGGTGCGCGACGCCGACCGCGACCTCACCGCCCGCCTGGACACGGTGCGCGCCCAGGCCGGCGCCGACACCGACACGCTCGCCGAGGGCGATGCCGCGCTGGCCCACGACCTGTCCCACCTGCGGATGGTCAAGGACGCGTGGGAGGTGCAGCAGATGCAGCAGGCCGTCGACGCCACGCGCGTCGGCTTCGAGGCCGTCATCCGCGAGCTGCCCACGCTGCCCGACCGCGGCCGCGGCGAGCGCTGGGTCGAGGGCACCTTCGGCCTGCACGCCCGCCACCAGGGCAACGGCGTCGGCTACGACTCGATCTGCGCCTCCGGCGACCACGCCAACACGCTGCACTGGATCAAGAACGACGGTGACGTCAAGGACGGGGACCTCATCCTCCTCGATGCCGGGGTGGAGCTCGACTCCCTCTTCACCGCCGACATCACCCGCACGCTGCCGGTGAGCGGCACCTTCTCGCCCACCCAGCGCGAGGTCCACGAGGCCGTCGCCGCCGCGCAGGCCGCCGGCATCGCCGCGGTCAAGCCGGGCAACAAGTTTTCCGACGTGCACGCTGCCGCGATCCGCGTCATCGCCGAGCACCTCCACGGCTGGGGGCTGCTGCCCGAAGGTGTCTCCGTCGAGGACACCCTCGACACCGACCACGGCCAGTACCACCGCCGCTGGATGGTCCACGGCACGAGCCACCACCTCGGTATCGACGTCCACGACTGCGCGCTCGCGACCCGTGAGGAGTACATGGACGCCGAGCTGCAGCCGGGCATGGTCCTCACGGTCGAGCCCGGTCTGTACTTCAAGGCCGACGACCTCAAGGTCCCCGAGCGCTTCCGCGGCATCGGTGTGCGTCTCGAGGACGACGTCGTCGTCACCGAGGACGGCTGCCGCAACCTCTCCGGCGACTGGCCGCACACCGCCGACGAGGTCGAGGCCTGGATCGCGGACGTCCAGAGCCGCTGAGCCAGCTGGCCCCGGTCCTAGTCCTGATGGCCGGGAGATCCTGAGATGGCCGGCCGGTGTCGGGTCTCCCTTCGAGACGGTCGCGGGGCGACCTCCTCAGGGAGCGGGGAGATGCCGCGGGGCGACCTCCGGGTCCCGAGGAGGCGCGCCAGCGCCGTCTCGAGGGGCGGGGAGCGGGAGGTGTGGCGGGGTCAACAGCCGGACGGGCAGACCACCACCGGGGCGAAGGGGGAAGATGGCCCCGACCCCCTTCGCCCACCGAAAGGCCCGCGCACATGTCGACCAAGACGGTCCCCGGCAACTACTTCGAGGACTTCTCGATCGGTCAGGAGATCCGGCACGCGACGCCGCGCACGGTGACCGAGGGCGACATCGCGCTCTACACCGGCCTCTACGGCTCGCGCTTCGCGGCGACGAGCGCAGCGACCTTCGCCGAGGCGATGGGCTTCGAGCGGATGCCGGTCGACAGCCTGCTCGCCTTCCACCTCGTCTTCGGCAAGTCGGTGCCCGACATCAGCCTCAACGCCGTGGCCAACCTCGGCTACGCGGGCGGTCGCTTCGGGGCGCCGCTGCACGTCGGCGACACGGTGACGACGACCTCGACCGTCATCGGCCTGAAGGAGAACTCCAACGGCCGCACCGGCGTCGTCTACGTCAACTCCGTGGGCGTCAACCAGCGCGGCGAGATGGTCGTCGACTACGTCCGCTGGGTCATGGTCAACAAGCAGGACGCGGCCTCCCCCGCCCCCGAGACGGTCATCCCCGACCTGCCGGGTGCCGTTGCGGCAGAGGACCTCCTCGTCCCCTTCGACCTCACCGGCCGCGACTACGACGTCGAGCTCGCGGGCTCCCCCTTCCTCTGGGGTGACTACGAGGTCGGCGAGCGGATCGACCACGTCGACGGCATGACGATCGAGGAGTCGGACCACATGCTGGCCACGCGGCTCTACCAGAACACGGCGAAGGTCCACTTCAACCAGCACGCCCAGTCGCAGGCGAAGATCGGGCGCCGCCTCATCTACGGCGGCCACATCATCAGCCTCGCGCGAGCCCTGTCCTTCAACGGCCTGGCCAACGGCCAGCTCATCGCGGCGATCAACGCCGGCGCGCACGCCAACCCGACCTTCGCCGGCGACACGATCTACGCCTGGTCGGAGGTCCTCGAGCGCATCGAGCTGCCCGGCCGCACCGACGTCGGCGCGCTGCGCCTGCGCACGGTCGCGACGAAGGACACCCCGTGCTCGGACTTCCCCTACAAGGGCGAGGACGGCAAGTACCTGCCCGAGGTCGTCCTCGACCTCGACTACACGGTGCTCATCCCCCGCTGAGCGAAGGGGGGCACCACCTCCCGACGTGCGGGGCCTCCCCTTCGCCCCCTGGCCGCTGTGAGGACGCAGATATCGACTCCGGACGCAGCAATACCCGCGTCCGGAGTCGATTGCTGCGTCAGCGTCGCCGAGCAACGCGCTGTCGGGCCGACTCGACCAACGCGCGGATCCGCTCCGGGTGGTCCAGGTCCGACCACACGAGCCGGATGACGACGCACCCGGCGGCCGTGAGCCGCTCCTCGCGGCGCTTCTCCTGGGCCAACGCCTCGCGCCCGTCCGCGCCCTCGTACTTGACCATCCCGTCGAACTCCACGACCACGGCATCGTCGATGAGGAAGTCCACCCGACCGATGAACCCCTCGGCATCGTGCAGCCGCACCTGGCTGGCCGGTGCGTAGCCGAGATCCTCGAGGATCACCCGCGTACGGGTCTCGCCCACGGACTCACTCGCCCTGTCGGCTCTGGCGAGCACCGCGTCGAACCGGGCCCGACCCAGGCCACCGGGCGCCAGCGCGTCACCCGCGGCACGGACCCCCGGCACCGTGCACATCCGCTCGTGCAGCGCGTGGTCGAGCGGGACGAGTGCTGCCACCGGACCGTGCCGGGCGGCGACCTGGGCCACTGCCTCGCCGATACCCACCGCCCGGCACCCCCCGATGTTCACCGGCTCGAGTCCCTCGGGAGCGGCGTGCACGCGCAGTCCCGACACAGTCCGGGTGCGGGACACGTCCGCCATGACGTCGACGATGTCCCGCGGCACGCCCCAGATCGGCAGGCCGTGCAGGGCCAGGGCGCTCTGGTGGCTGGCGACATCCCCCGGTCGGGCCCGCAGCACGGCCCGAGTGCGCAGGGCGAGCCGCTCGGATGGGCGGGCCCCGTACCACAGGTCGGCCAGGACGTAGGCATCGCGCCGCACCCTGACGACCTGCCCTCGCCGGATCGCCGCCCTGACCGCGGACTCCCCCAGCAGACAGGCCCGCACGTCCTGCCAGGTGAAGACACCGCCCTGCCGCATCGCGCGTTCCCTGAGCTCGTGGTCCACCGTGCGATCGTCGCGCAGACGCCGTCGACGCCCGGCCAGATATCCACAGGCGGGCGGGCTCGCCACGATCAGGACGTACACATCGACTCCGGACGCAGCAATACCCGCGTCCGGAGTCGATACGTGCGTCCGGGCCAGCGCGAAGGGCGCGTGGCTTCGGCCCTCAGCGCTGGAAGACCTCGAGCAGCAGGGCGTGCTCGACGGCCGGGTCCGCGACGGCCTCACCGCCACCCCCGAGGATGTTGCCGAGCAGCTCGGCCGGCTTCGGGAAGTCCTCGGGCAGCGCGGCGTTGTAGAGCCGGTGCTCCTCGAGCGACTCGATCGCGTCGTCGAGGTGGCCGGTCACGTCGACGAAGTGCGTGGGCCGCTGACTGCCGCCGACCGCGAGCAGCCGGACGTGCCAGGGCTCGAGGCCGTCGTCGACGAGCTCGGGGAAGATCCAGCGGTTGCCGGCGTCGGCGCACGCGTCGGCCGTCGCCAGACCCACGGCCCGGTGGTCGGCCTGGTTGAGGACCCCGCCGGGGAAGGTGACGTCGAAGGTCGTGCCGATCACGAGGTCGGGGCGGGCCCGACGGATCGCCGAGGCGATGTCGCGCCGCAGGGTCAGGCCGTACTCGATGGTCCCGTCGGAGTGGTCGCCGAACTCGACCTCCTCGACACCGACGACGGCCGCGCTCGCGCGCTCCTCGTCGGCGCGGGCGGGCGCGGCGTCGACCGGGTCCATCGTGTCGATGCCCGCCTCACCACGGGTCAGCAAGAAGTAGCGCACGCGTTTGCCCGCGGCGGTCCACTTGGCGATGGCGGCTGCGGTGCCGTACTCGATGTCGTCGGGGTGGGCGACGACGCACAGCACGGAGTCGAAGGTGGTCTCGTCGAGGGCGGCCAGGGCGGGCTCGGTGCTCACACCGACGACGCTAGTGGGTCACTGGGCCGAGCTGGGACCGCCACGCTGCTCGCGCTCGTACTGCGCCCGCGCCTGCTCCTGGTTGCGTCGCAGCTGCTCCTGCGCCGCACGCATCGGGTCGAGCTCGGCCATGAGCTCGCGCCCCCCGCTGCACGTGCTTGTGCTCGCACAGCACCTCGTAGCGGCTGGCGACGACCTGGCTGATCGACGTGAAGTCACGTCGCCCGCCCGTCGAGCGGTACCCGAGCCAGGCCCACACGGCACCGAAGACGGCACCCATGGCCATCGTCGAGAGCATCCGCGGGAGGAGGCCGTCGCTCCCTTCGAACATCGCGAAGATCAGCCCGACGAAGACACCGATCCAGATGCCCGAGAGCAGGCCGCCGACGACGACCTTGCCGGTCGTGAGCCGTCCCCGGACCCGCTCGACCTGCTTGAGGTCGGTGCCGACGATCATGACGTCCTGCACCGGGAAGTCCTTGTCGGCGAGGAAGTCGACCGCCCGCTGCGCCTCGGCGTAGGAGTCATGGGTGCCCAGCGACATCGGGTAGTCCAGCCCGAGCTGATTTTCGAGGAAGGCGGACATCTGGGGCTGGGTGCTCATGGGTCCAGTCTCCCACCCGGTCGCCGCGGCCCGAAATGCCGGGCGTGATGACGACGGGGGCTGGCCGTCACCCTGACGGCCAGCCCCCGTCGACGGAGCGACCCCGTCGTCACCCCTTGAGCTTGTAGTCCTTGAGGATGCTCTTGCCGATGATCATCTTCTGGATCTCGGCGGTGCCCTCACCGATGAGCAGCATCGGGGCCTCGCGGTAGATCCGCTCGATCTCGTACTCCTTGGAGTACCCGAAGCCACCGTGGATCCGGAAGGACTGGTTCACCACGTCGGCGCAGTACTCGGCCGCCATGTACTTCGCGATGCCGGCCTCGAGGTCGTTGCGCTCGCCCTTGTCCTTCAGGCGCGCGGCCTTGACCATCAGCTGGTGAGAGGCCTCGACCTTGCTCGCCATGTCGGCGATGCGGAAGAGGATCGCCTGGTGGTCGACGATCTTCTTGCCGAAGGTCTCGCGCTGCTGGGCGTAGGAGACACCGAGCTCGAAGGCGCGCATCGCCAGGCCGCAGGCGCGGGCGGCGACGTTGACGCGGCCGACCTCGACGCCGTCCATCATCTGGTAGAAGCCCTTGCCCGGCTCGCCGCCGAGGATCTGGCCGGTCGTCGTCTTGTGGCCCTCGAGGACGAGCTCGGTCGTGTCGACGCCCTTGTAGCCCATCTTCTCGATCTTGCCGGGGACGGTGACGCCCTGGGCGGTCTCGCCGAAGCCCTCGGTCTTGTCGATGAGGAAGGTCGTCATGTTCTTGTGTGGCTGACAAGGCGCCTCGCCAACCTCGTGCGGTGCTCG
>NZ_ALWX01000082.1 GCF_000297495.1 Janibacter hoylei PVAS-1
GGCCAGTCCGGCGAGCAGTGGACGATGTTCTTCCTCGACCCGCCGGCAACGCCATGGAGTTCAAGGCCTTCGCGGACGAGTCGCAGATCTTCGCCAAGTAGGGTCCCCGCGTGACCACCACCCCGTCGACCGAGACCAAGGCCGGCCGACTGCTCGCCGCCCTGCGCGACGACATCCTGAGCGGTCGCCTCGCCCCCGGTGACCCCGTCGACGAGGTGGCCACGGCGCAGGGGCACGAGGTCTCCCGCACCCCGGTGCGGGAGGCCCTGCGCGCGCTGACGAGCGAGGGCCTGCTCGTCCCCGGGCCGCGCCGCCAGCTGCGGGTCGTCGACGTCTCGCCCGAGCACCGCCGCGAGGTGACCTCCCTGCGCGTCGCCCTGGAGTGCACCGCCGCCGAGTCGGCCTGCGAGCACCGCACCGACGACGACCTCGACCGGCTCCGCGGGCTCGTGAGCCGCCAACGCCGCGAGGCGAAGGGGGGCGACGTCGCCGCCTTCCTCGAGGCCGACGAGGCCTTCCACCGCGCGCTCGCCGAGGCCGCCGGCATGCCCACCCTGCTGCGCCTGCTCGACCAGCTCGGCGCCTTCGTCCGGCTCGCCCGGCTCGGGCAGCCCACCCCGCAGCGCCACATGGTCGCGCTGGCCCGCGAGCACGACCACCTCGTCGACCTGCTCGAGGCCGGTGACGGCCCGGCCCTCGAGGCGGCCCTCGCCGAGCACATCCGCAGCACCGCGCTGCGCGACTGACTAGCCTGCAGGCATGAGCGCCGACCCCTGCCCCTGCGGCACCGGCTCCCCCTTCGCCTCGTGCTGCGGCCCGCTGCTGGCGAGCGAAGGCCAGGCCGAGACCGCCGAGCAGCTCATGCGCAGCCGCTACACCGCCCACGTCTACGGCAACGCCGAGCACCTTGGCGCACCTGGGACGGCCGGACCCGGCCCCCCGAGGTGCACCTCGACGACACCCGCTGGCTGGGGCTGGAGGTCCGCGAGGTGGTCGCCGGCGGCCCCGACGACTCCACCGGCGTCGTCGACTTCGTCGCCCGGCACGAAGGGGGCCAGCTCGCCGAGCGGAGCGAGTTCACCCGACGTGGCGGCCGATGGTTCTACACGAAGGAGATCCCGTGACCGAGGTCCAGTACGCCGTCGCCGAGCACATCGCGACGATCACGCTCGACGCACCTGACCGGCGCAATGCCCTGTCCGTGGAGATGTCCCGCGAGCTCATCGACGCTGCGCGCACGGCCGAGGCCGACCCCGAGGTCGGCGCGGTCGTCGTCACCGGCGGCCGCCACTTCTGCGCAGGTGCCGTGCGCGAGGTCCTCGCCGACGTCGGCCGCGACCCCGTCGAGGACACCGCCTACCGCAACCTCGAGACCGTCTACGCGGCCTTCACGACGATCGGCACCATCGAGCTGCCGACGATCGCCGCCGTGCGCGGCGCCGCCGTGGGCGCAGGGCTCAACCTCGCCCTGGCCACCGACCTGCGCATCGTCTCGACGAGTGCCCGGCTCCTGCCGGGCTTCGTCCAGATCGGCCTCCACCCCGGCGGCGGCCACCTGTCCCTGCTGCACCGCACCGCCGGCCGCGAGACCGCCGCCGCGATGGGCCTCTTCGGCGAGGAGGTGCGCGGCGAGCGCGCCGTCGAGCTCGGACTCGCGTGGTCCGCCCACGAGGACGACGAGGTCGAGCAGGCCGCTCGCGACACCGCCTCTCGCGTCGCCGCCGACCCCGGGCTCGCCCGCCGCCTCGTCCGCAGCTTCCGCCGCGAGACCGCGCCGGGCGGCGTGCCGTGGGAGGTCGCCGTCGAGCTCGAGCGCTCGCCCCAGATGTGGTCGCTGCGGCGCAAGCACGAGGGCTAGGGGTCGCGTGCAGCGGGTTCCGCGGAGGCAGGGCTGGGGGTGGCCCTAAGGAAAAGTCCGGACTGGTCGGCCTGCGATGTCGCCTTGGCCTGCAGGTCCGGACTTTCCCATGAGTCGGGCCGACCCCCACCCTGCCTCCGCTCTACGGCGCGCCCCGCCGTGGCTCGACCTCAGTCGGCGTGGGGCTGGCCGATGTCGTGCAGCAGGTCGGCGAACCAGGGGGTGGCGGGGTCGAAGGCACCGCCACCGGCGATCCGCTCGAACTCGATGAGGCGCAGCTCGTCGGCGCGCTCCTCGTCCTGGCCGACGACGCCTGATCCACCGTCGAGGGCCGCCCGGACGGCGAGCTCGGCGCTGCGGGCGATGAGGTCACGGTCCTCGGCGTTGGGCGCGGCGGAGCGGGCGAAGTAGCCCGACTTCCACACCTTCGACTTGTCCGCGCCGACCCGGTCGGCCAGGGCGTCCGCGATCCGCTCCCCCGGATCGATCTCGTCGAGGCTGACGTGCCCGAAGGCATCGCGCGGCACGTCGGCGCCATCCGCCTCGAGGGAGGCCACGATCTCGTCGACGCCGGCACCCTCGGCGACGAAGACGTTGGCACAGTCGAGCTCGTCCATGACGGCCCGCAGTCGCCTCCCTTCGGCCTCGAGGTCGAGGTCGAGCTCGGGCACGTACACGGCGTGCACGTCCCACCGGCGGGGGTCGTTGCCGATGCCCGGGACGAACTCACGCGAGGCGAGGTCAGCCCGGTAGCGCCGCGCGGTCTCCGCGGTGAGCCAGCCGCTGTGGCGGCCCATGATCTCGTGGACGACGAGCATGCGCGGGCTGGAGGAGTGCTCTGCGATGACGTGGCGGGCGAAGAGTGCCCCCTGCTCGGCCGCAGTCCAGGCGCCGAGGCTCTGCCGGATCGGCACGATGTCGTTGTCGATCGTCTTGGGCAGACCGATGACCTGCAGCTCGTGGCCCTCGTCGGACACATGCGCCGCGAGGTCTGCGGCCGTCGTGCTCGTGTCGTCGCCACCGATGGTGTGCAGCACGTCGACTCCGTCGGCCACGAGCTGGTCCGCCGCCACCCGAAGGGGGTCGGCCCCCTCCGGCACGAGGCCGCGCCGGGCGGCGTCGGCGGCATTGGTCAGCTTGACCCGGGAGTTGCCGAGCGGGGACCCACCGAAGGCGTGCAGCCGGGTCGCGGCGGCCCGCACCTCGTCGGTGATCTCGACGTGCCGGCCGGTGAGCAGGCCTGCGTACCCGTCGAGGTAGCCGATGATGCGCACGTCGGGCGCGACCCGGGTGTACTCCTCGATGAGTGCCCCCACCGCCGAGGAGAGGCACGGCGCGAGCCCCCCGGAGGTGAGGAGCGCGACGGTCCGGACCGTCACGAGCCCTCGGGCGTGCAGGGCTTCTGGATCGTCTCGGCCGGGCGGACGTAGGGCTTGACCTCCGGGACCTGCGAGGCCGGCTTGAGGTCGTCCCACTTGTTGCCGAGGACGAGGTCGACCTTGTTGGTCGTGCGGTCGTCCTTCTGCAGCTGGACACCCTCGACCTGCTGGGCGAGGCGCTTGGCAGCGCGCTGCCCCTCCGGGCCGAAGCGGATGATCGCGACCTCGTCCTCGAGGAAGCTCATCTTCGGGTCGTTGCCGGTGGCCTTGACCTTGAAGCCGCGGTCCTTGAGATCACCCGCCACCTCGGAGGCCAGGCCCTCCTGCCACGTCGTGTTGTAGACGTTGAGGGTGATCTCGGAGGGCGCGGGCAGCGGCGGCTCCGGCTCGGAGACGAGCTTGTCGAAGCCGTAGCCCAGGACGAGCTGCACGCTGTCACCGGGGCGCGCGTCGTTCCAGACCTTGGAGCCCGGGATCTGCTTCTGGAGGAGCAGCGCGTTGTCGCGGCCCTCGGGGCCGTAGTAGATCGTGGCCGCGCCCTTGACGTAGACCGAGCTGTCCGCATTGCCGACCGAGGTGATCGAGAAGTCGCGCAGGGTCAGCTCTCGGGCGACGTCGGTGCCCAGCCCGTCGGTGTCGTTGCTGTTGAGCAGCTGGATGTCGAAGGAGTCGCGCTCGGGTGCCGGCTCGACGATCGGGGCGCACGTGGGGGTCTCGCTGCCGATGAGACCGGTGCCGTAGGCGGTCGCGACCGTGGCCGTGCCCAGGACGAGGCCGGGCAGGGTGACGAAGAGGAGGAGGCGACGGCGACGCTGGCGACGATAGTGCTCGGCGGCTGCACCCTCGAGCTCGTCGAAACCCACGACCCGGTAGGTGACCGGAGTGTCGTCCGAGTGCTGGTCCACGTGCTGACCCCTGTCCTTCCGTGCTGTCCCCGCCACAAGTGTACGTGGTGCTCACATTCACTCTGACCACACCAGTCACACAAGTCACACGGCGTGATCGTTCCCGGACCGAGACCGATCCGTCATCACCAGTGTTGACGCGCAGGGTGACGCGTCGGTTGCGTGCGGGTCACGACGCGGCGACGCCGCGGCCGCGCGGCGGGTCAGCCGGCGCGGACCTCGTCCGCCACGAGCTCGGCGACGAGCAGCATCGCGCTCGCCCCGCGACGGGTGGTGTCCGCGCTGACGAAGAGGTCGACGTGGTGGCCCGCCCCCTTCGGCTGGCGGATCCGCCCGACGAACCGCGGGTCGATGCCGACGCTGTCCACCGGCGTCGGGACCTCGCCGGTCTGCTCGTCGAGGTGCACGAGAGAGGGAGCCGCGACGCAGGCCTGACGCACCTTGTCGATCGCCACCGGCCGCGCGCAGCGGGCGTGCAGCGCCATGGAGTGCGCGAGGACGACCGGCACCTGGACGAGCGTGGCGACCACCGGGACGCTCTCGTGCAGCCCGAGGACCTTGCGCACCTCCGCACCGACGGACAGCTCGGCGGAGGTGAAGCCCCCTTCGTCGGGCTGGCCGACCCAGGGGATGACGTTGAGCGCCAACGGCGCGGGGAAGGGAGAGCCGACCGGCAGGTCGGAGACCGCCGCACGCACGTCGCCCGGGTGCTGGCCGATCATCGGCTCGGCGGCGACGGTGTGCAGCTCTTCGCGCAGGCGGGCCACGCCGGCGTCGGACTTCGACACCGCCGCGATGAGACCGGTGACGACGAGGTGCTGCAGCTCCCAGCCCTGGTGCAGCACGTGCGCGGCGTCGATGAGCCCCCAGGTCACCGGCCCCGGCAGGGCGATGATGCCCTTGGGCCGCTCGGCGACGAGGTGGGAGTTGATGCCCGGCACGACGAGCGGGACGTCCGGGTCGCCCCGGTGGGCCGCGCTGGCGTCGACGACGACGGCTCCGGCCGCGACGGCTCGGGCCGCCCACTCGGGCGTGATCTCGGGGGCGAGGTTGAAGAGGGCGACGTCGACGCCCTCGAAGGAGTCCTCGCGGAGCACCTCGATCTGCTGCTCCCGACCGCGCACGCCCAGGGTCCGGGTCGTGACGCCCGGTGCGAGCAGGCGGATGGCGCCCCAGCGGTCGTCACGCAGGGCGAGTGCGGAGACGATGGCCTCCGCGAAGCGCCCCGTCGCCCCCACCAGGGCCAGGGTCGGCCCGGTGGACGGCGACGGGGAGGCGGTCACCGACCCGTGCCCGCGTAGACGACGGCCTCGCCCTCGTCGGAGTCCAGGTCGAAGGCCGTGTGGAGCGCCCGCAGGGCGTCGTCGAGCTGGTCGGCGCGGGTCACCACGGAGATCCGGATCTCCGAGGTCGAGATCATCTCGATGTTGATGCCCGCGTCGGCGAGCGCCTTGAAAAAGGTCGCCGAGACGCCGGGGTTGGTGCGCATGCCGGCACCGACGAGGGAGAGCTTGCCGATCTGGTCGTCGTACTGGATCGACTCGAAGCCCACCTCCTCCTTGGTGCGCATGAGGGCCTCGACGGCGACCTGGCCGTCGCTCATCGGCAGGGTGAAGGAGATGTCGGTGCGGCCCGTGTCCGCCTCGGACACGTTTTGCACGATCATGTCGATGTTGACCTGCGCCTCGGCGATGGTCGTGAAGATCTGGCCGGCGCGCCCCGGCTGGTCGGGGACCCCGACGACGGTGATCTTGGCCTCGCTGCTGTCGTGGGCGACACCCGCGATGATCGGTTCTTCCATGTCCTCGGCTCCTTCAGCGTCGGGGGGCAGGACCCACGTGCCCTCCTTCGAGGAGAAGGACGAACGCACGTGGATGGGGATGTTGGAACGGCGCGCGTACTCGACGCACCGCAGATGGAGCACCTTGGCGCCGCTCGCGGCGAGCTCGAGCATCTCGTCGTGGGAGATGCGGTCGATCTTGTGCGCGGTGCTGACGATGCGCGGGTCGGCGGTGAAGATGCCGTCGACATCGGTGTAGATCTCGCAGACGTCCGCCTCGAGCGCTGCGGCGAGGGCCACGGCCGTCGTGTCGGAGCCACCACGACCGAGCGTGGTGATCTCCTTGGTCCCCTGGCTCACGCCCTGGAAGCCGGCGACGATGACGATGTGCTTCTTGCCGAGGGCCTCGGTGATGCGGCCCGGGGTGACGTCGATGATCTTGGCCTTGCCGTGGGCGGTGTCGGTGATGACACCCGCCTGGCTCCCCGTGAAGGAGCGCACGCTGTGCCCCAGGTCGGCGATGGCCATGGCGACGAGAGCCATCGACATCCGCTCACCCGCGGTGAGCAGCATGTCCATCTCGCGCGGCGGCGGGACGGGGCTCACCTGCTCCGCGAGGTCGAGCAGCTCGTCGGTGGTGTCTCCCATGGCCGAGACGACGACGCACACGTCGTGGCCCGCCTTCTTCGTCTCGACGATGCGGTGCGCCACGCGCTTGATGCTCTCGGCATCAGCGAGCGACGAACCGCCGTACTTCTGGACAACCAGGCTCAAGGGACATCTCCGTGATGGTCTCGCGGGTCCGGCCCGGGCACGGGCCGGCACGACCCCTCGAGGATAACGACCCGAGCCTCCCAGACCGACTCACGTCCACGGGACGCGACGAGGCTCACCCGTGGAGGGCGTCGAACTCCGCCTCGCCGACGACCTCCGGGTCGGCGTCGAGACGCAGGTGGGCGAGCAGGGTCTGCAGGACCCGGACGGCCATCGCCGCGCGGTCACCCCAGTCGGCGAGATAGCTGTACTGCCACCACCACAGGGCCTCGACGGTGCGACCGGCGTCGTGGTGCGCCAGACCGTGTGCGAGGGCGGCCGCGACGACTGCGAGGTCGTTGCTCAGCGACCCGCGGGTGGTCTCGACCGAGGTGACGGGGTCGACGACGTCGGCGTACTCGTCGACGCCGTCGAGGAGCCGGGACAGCCCCTCCCGCAGCGGGTCGAGCTCGGTGTCAGGGCCGGGGTCACGCTCGAAGCGCTCGTCGAGGACGACGTCGGCGATCGCCCCGAGCCGGGCCCCGACGAGCTGGATCTGGCTCGTCGTGAGCAGCAGGAGCGGGATGGCGCTCTCCGGCGCGGCACCCGAGGCGATCTCCGCCACGGCCGCCAGCCAGCTGCGGGCCTCGGCGGCGCACTCGTCCGCGAGCAGCGTGGTCTCGTCAGGCATTGAGCAGCTTCCTCCCTTCGAAGGCACGCCCGAGCGTGACCTCGTCGGCGTACTCGAGGTCGCCGCCGACCGGCAGGCCGGAGGCGAGTCGCGTGACCCGGATGTCGAAGGGGGACAGCAGTCGCGCCGTGTAGGAGGCGGTGGCCTCGCCCTCGAGGTTGGGATCGGTCGCGATGATCACCTCGGCGACGGTCCCATCGGACAGGCGCGCCATGAGCTCGGTGAAGCGCAGGTCGTCCGGGCCGACGCCGTCCATGGGGCTGATGGCCCCGCCGAGCACGTGGTAGCGCCCCCGGAACTCGCGGGTGCGCTCGATGGCGACGACGTCCTTGGGCTCCTCGACGACGCAGATGGCACTGGCATCGCGCCGCGGGTCGGCGCAGATCCGGCACTGGGGCCCCTCCGCGACGTTGCCGCAGGTCTCGCAGAAGGCGACCTTGTCCTTGACCTCGCTGAGCGTCTGGACGAGCCGCTGGACGTCCTGCGGGTCCGCCTGCAAGAGGTGGAAGGCGATCCGCTGGGCACTCTTGGGGCCGACCCCGGGCAGCCGCCCGAGCTCGTCGATCAGGTCTTGGACCACACCTTCGTACACGCCTCGACCCTACGCCCCGGCGGCCGCGGTCGGCAGCACCGGCATGCGGGTCGCCGTCACTCCTCGCGGATGACGGTGCCGCCGAGGATGCGCTCGATGACCGCGGGGCCGGCCGCACCCGCGTCGATGATGTCCTCGTCGTCGTCGCTCACCGAGGAGTCGTCGGGCTCCGCCGGCGGGCTCGGCGCCGGGGCGGGCTCGGGAGCGGGTGCCGTCGCCCAGGCCGGCGCCGAGGCTGCGCTCGCCGGCGCACTTCCCCAGTCGGCGCCCGCCGGCCCACCGGCCGGTGCGGGCACCCCCACGTCTGCCACCGGCGCCCCCCGTCGGGGCTCCAGCCGAGGTGGCCTCCGGAGGGGGGCCCGCCGACGACGACTGGGGCGCAGCCGGTGCGGCGCTCGCCGGCTGCGAGGTGGCCTGTGCACCGCCTCCTGCCGGTGCCGTCCCCAGGTCGTGGGGCACCCCCTCGACGCGGGCGTCGACCCCGAGGGCGTCGACGAGGGCCTGCCGCACGACCTCGGCGTGGGACCCGTTGCGGAAGGCATTGGCCAGACCGACCGTGGCGATCCCGAGCACGAGTCGCTGCCCGTCGTAGCTGATGACCTGGGCGTGCTCGGACAGGAAGGTCCACGTGGCGCGACGCATCTGGTAGATCCGCCCGAGGACGTCGGGCCAGCTGCGGCGCAGCGCCTCGACGTCGATGCCCCCGGTCGCCGGGGTCGACGCAGCGGGCGCGCTCTCGGCCTCGGGCTGCCCCGCCGCCGGGTCGGGCGTAGTGGCAGCGGGCTCGGGCTCGGCTGCAGCGGGAGGCTCGGCCGGCGCCTGAGGAGCGGACTGCGGGCCAGCGCTCGAGCGGCCGGGAGCGGGCTGCGCCCGCTGG
>NZ_ALWX01000083.1 GCF_000297495.1 Janibacter hoylei PVAS-1
TCAGCGTAGTAGCGGTCCTCGAGCTCGGCGGGCGGGACGTCGCCGCAGTGGCCGTGAAGGCGTGATTTGTTGTACCAGTCGACCCATTCGAGGGTTGCGATCTCGACGTCGTCGAGGCCGCGCCACGGTCCTTGTCGCCAGATGAGTTCCTTTTTGTACAGCTTGTTCAGGGCCTCGGCGGCGGCGTTGATGCTCCTATAGATCGTCAAGTCGATCAGGCCGCGATTTCGAGCTCTCCATTAACGGGCTTGGCGATGGCGTCCGGGGCCGGCAGCAGGCGGAAGAGCTCGCGAGCGAGGTACCGCTTCAGGCACCGGATGATCTCCCGCTTCGACATGCCCTCGGCGGTGCGACGGGCCACGTAGTCGATCGTCGGCTGATGCCAGCGCATGCGCACGATGACCACGCGATACAGCGCGGCGTTGGCCTGCCGGTTCCCGCCGCGGTACAGACGGTGCCGGCTGTTGGTCTTGCCGGATCCAGCCGGGATCGGGCACGCGCCACACATCTTGGCAAACGCTGCCTCGGACTTGATCCGGTTGGCGTTGTCGCCGGCGGTGATCAGCATCTGTGCCGCAGTGTCGTAGCCGACGCCGACGGCCTCGACGAGCTGGGGCGCAGCGGCCGCAGTGAGTGCCTTCAGTGATGCGGCGTGAGCCTTGGCCTCCTCGTGCAGCGCCAGCCAACGCTTCGCCATCGAGGACAGCACGTATCGCATCGCCACATCCGGGTCACCCGGCACAACAACGGCAGGTGCGCCACGGCGCACGGGCGGCAGTGGAGTCGGACCCTCCAGCGCCGCGCACGCGAGGATCAGCTTGTGGTCGGTGAGCGTCTCCAGCTCCGCCCGCAACGCCTCGCTCCCGGTCGCGAGGGTCGCCTTGAGCGTGATCATCGCGGTTGTCCGCGCTTGAACGGCACCGTCGTAGGCGATCTTGACCAGCCTGATCGTTTCGACCGCGCCGTCGGCGGTCTTGGGTGTCGACAGCCCGTGCCCAGCCAGGAGCTGGCGTGCAGCGTGCTCGGCATCGATGGTGTCGTTCTTCCCTGCGAGTCGACGTTCCGCGGCCCGTGCTGGGCGGGCGATCTCGTGGACGTCGTGACCGTGGTTGCGCAGGTAGCGCGCCAAGCCGACCCCGTAGGAGCCGGTGCCCTCGACGCCGAACCCGATCAGCCGACCGGCCGACCCGACGAAGGCCAGACAGAAGGCGAGGAGCTCCTCAAACCCGGCGATGGTGGTGGGCACGACGATGTCGCCGAGCCGGCCGCCAAAGCCGTCGATCGCGACCGCTACGTGGTTGTCCTTGTGGGTGTCGACGCCGACGATGACATCGTCACGCCGAAGCTGCATGCTGGGCATCGGGCTGTGGATCCTCTCTCGCACTTTCCGGGCGGGCTGTCCATGGCTCAGCTGGCCGGAGTGGGCGGACAGGACTGCGATGAGGCCCTGGTCGAGTCAGGCTCCTATCAGGTCACTGCCCACCCGGCCAGCAGCCTGGTGAACGCCACCACCCGGGGCCAACATGTCAACGCGAGGGCACCCGCAGGGCCGGTCATAAGCAAGGGTCAGACCCCAGGTGGTGGCGCAGTCACGATGCTCGCAGTCGTAGGAGTCGCCACGGCTGCCGACGGATGCGACGGCCTCGGCTTCGGCGAGCCGCTCGGTGTAGCGAATGGCTCGGTACTGGACTCCGCGGTCGGCGTGGTGGATCAGGCCGGTGACGTCCTGCCCGGCCCGCTGCCGGTTCCACAGGCCCATGTCGAGGGCGTCCAGGGCGAGGTCGGTGCGCAGGCTGGTGGACACCTGCCAGCCGACGATCATGC
Source organism: Janibacter hoylei PVAS-1 (assembly GCF_000297495.1). Classification (GTDB taxonomy): domain Bacteria; phylum Actinomycetota; class Actinomycetes; order Actinomycetales; family Dermatophilaceae; genus Janibacter; species Janibacter hoylei. The sequence goes on from NZ_ALWX01000083.1 coordinate 1,825, forward strand.
GGCTGAAGACGTCGAGGACGAACGCGACGTAGGTCCATCCGGCGTGGGTGCGGACGTAGGTCAGGTCGGCTACCCACAGCTGGTTCGGTCTGGTCGCGACGAACTTCCGCTTGACCAGGTCCTCGGGGCGCTCGGTCTCCGCGCCGTCGCCGATGGTGGTTTTGCGGGTCTTCTCCCGCGGGATCCCACGCAGCCCCTCGGCCTTCATCAGCCGTTCGACGGTGCAGCGGGCGACCTTGACGCCCTCGCGGTTGAGCTCGGCGTGGATCTTCCTCGCGCCGTAGACACCGAGGTTGGCCTTGTGGGCGACCTTGATATCGGTGACGAGCTCGGCGTCGCGGATCGCGCGTGCCGACAGCGGCCTGGTCTTGGCGGCGTAGTAGCTGCTCGGGGCGACCTGCACGCCGGCGTCATTCAACACCGCGCAGATCGGCTCGACCCCGACCTCGCGCCCATCGACCACGTCGTGGCGATGGGCCTCGATGTAGGCCACTACCTGCTGGTGGGGCGGTCGAGCTCCGCCGCGAAGAAAGCCGAGGCCGTCTTCAAGATGTGGTTCGCGCGCCGCAGCTCGCGGACCTCGCGCTCGAGCTCGGCCAACCGCTGCGCGTCGCTGGTCGTGGTGCCCGGCCGGGTACCGCCAGTTGAGTCCCCGATAGTGGTGTAGCGCGGTCGCTGTCCTCGTCCCGGTAGTGGACGTGGGTGCGGCCACCGCGTGATCCTTCGAGTCAACCTTCCACAGAATCCTCGAATGGAGTCATCACGATGACCGCACCTCACATTGTCGACCCTGCAGGCCTGCTGAGTGAAGCCCTGTCCGAAGCATCGCCGGACATGATGCGCAGCCTGTTGCAGACCATGATCAACGCGTTGCTGTCCGCGGACGCCGATGCCGTGGTTGGCGCGGAGTATGGCCGGGCCACTCCTGGGCGGGCGGCGCAGCGCAACGGGTACCGCCACCGCGACCTGGATACCCGCGTCGGGACCGTCGACGTGGCGATCCCGAAGCTGCGCTCGGGCACGTACTTTCCTGAGTGGCTCCTGGAACGCAGGAAGCGTGCGGAGTCCGCGTTGATCACGGTCGTCGCCGACTGCTACCTCGCCGGCGTCAGCACCCGGCGCATGGACAAACTGGTGAAGACCTTGGGGATCGACTCGTTGTCGAAGTCGCAGGTCAGCCGGATGGCCGCCGACCTGGACCAGGTCGTCGAGGAGTTCCGCCACCGGCCTCTGGCCGAGGCGGGCCCGTTCACGTTCGTGTCCGCGGACGCGTTGACGATGAAGGTTCGCGAGGGCGGGCGCGTGATCAACGCCGTCGCGCTGATCGCGGTCGGCGTCAACGGCGACGGGCACCGCGAGGTCCTCGGGCTGCGCGTCGCCACGTCCGAGACCGGGCCGGCGTGGAATGAGTTCTTCGCCGACCTGAGCGCACGGGGCCTGACCGGCGTCCGGCTGGTCACCTCGGATGCGCACAAGGGCTTGGTCGAG
>NZ_ALWX01000084.1 GCF_000297495.1 Janibacter hoylei PVAS-1
GAAGTCGGGGGGCGGGCGACGGGGCGGTCAGGATGGGCGAAGGGGGGCGAGCGGCACGTCGTGCTCCGCAGCCCAGGTGGCCCACTCGTCGGCCGTACGGCCGGCGAAGAGCTCCGCCAGCCGCTCGCGCGAGAGCTCCTCGGGCGCGATCCCGAGGACCTCGAGCAGGCGGGCGGTGAAGTGCGGCTCGAGCGCGGCGAGCGCGATCGGCCGGTCGGCGGTGTCGTAGACGGCGTAGACCGGCAGGCCGCCACCGAGCAGCGCGCCCGGCGCGGTGAGCCCGTGGCGTCGGGGGCCGGCGATCGTCGCCGACACGTCCGACAGGGCCACCTCGCGGCGTACCCCTTCACCCGTGCGGGACCGGGCCACGAGCGCGGCCGCAGCCTCCGCCGCCGCTCGCTCCGACCCGGCGAGGTCGACGACGAGGGTGGCGGGCATCCTCCCTTCGCCGAGCAGACCTGTCACTGCCTGGTAGGTGAGGTCGTGACCGGGCGTCTCCGCCTCGTCGCCCGGGTGGCCGACGATGTCGACCTGGCAGACCTGCGGGTGCCGCGCGTGCACGGACTCGAAGTCGAGCCCGAGCCTGCGCAGCGCCGACGGCCGCGAGCTGGTGACGAAGACGTCTGCGGCAGCGAGGAGCTCGTCGACCTCGGCCCGACCGGCGTCGGACTTCAGGTCGACCCGACGCACCTCCTGACCGACGTGCAGCTCGTCGTAGTAGTCCTTGGCGAACTGCTCCATCGGGTCACCGCCCGGGGGCAGGACCGTCACGGCGCTCGCCCCCTGCCCGGCCAGCCGCGCGACGGCGGCCGGCCCGGGCAGGTTGATGGCGATCGAGACGACGCGGACGCCGGTCAGGGGGTCGGACACGTCAGGTCTTGTCGACGAGGGTGCCGGCGGCGACGCGGCCGCGCAGCCACTCCGACGGGCGGAAGCGCTCGCCGTAGGTGTCCGCGAGCTCGTCGGCGCGCGCGACGAAACCGGCCAGGCCGCCCTCGTAGTTCGTCATGAAGGTCGCCGGCCCACCGGTGTGCGGCGGGAAGCCGATGCCGAAGATGCCGCCGACGTTGGCCGACTCGGTGTCGGTGAGCACGCCGTCCTCGAAGCAGCCCGCGGTCTCCAGCGCCATGATGAAGAGGTAGCGGTCCTGCAGATCACGAAGGGGGACCTGCGTCCCCTTCGCGAAGCGCTCGCGCAGCCCGGGCCACAGGACCTTGGGCCCGTCGGCCGGGTAGTCGTACATGCCGGCGCCGGCGGCGCGGCCCTTGCGACCCTCCGCGACCATCGTGTCGATGAGCTCCTCGCCCGGGCCCTTGGGCAGGGTCTTGCCCTCCGCGGCCGCGGCCTTGTCGGCCTCCGCGCGGATGTGCTGGGTGAGGGTCAGCGAGACCTCGTCGAGCATCGCCAGCGGCGGCGCGGGGAAGCCCGCCGTCGTCGCGGCCCGCTCGACGACCATCGGGTCGATGCCCTCGGCGACGGCGACAGCGCCCTCGAGGATCAACGTGCCGAAGACCCGGCTGGTGTAGAAGCCGCGCCCGTCACCGACGACGACCGGGATCTTGCGGATCTGCTGGACGATGTCGATCGCGCGGGCGGTCGCCTCGTCGGAGGTCTGCTCGCCGCGGATGATCTCGACGAGCTGCATCTTGTCCACCGGCGAGAAGAAGTGCAGGCCGATGAAGTCGGCCGGCCGGCTGGAGAACTCCTGCAGCGAGGTGATCGGCAGGGTCGAGGTGTTGGAGCACAGAAGCGTGTCCGGCCCGACGACTGCTTCGACCTCGGAGAAGACCTGCTTCTTGAGGTCGTAGTCCTCGAAGACCGCCTCGATGACGACGTCGACGCCCGCCAGGTCGTTGACGTCGGCCGTCGGGGTGATCCGCGCGAGCACGGCGTCGGCCTTGGCCTGGTCCATCTTGCCGCGCTCGACGCGCTTGGCGAGCAGCTTCTCGGAGTAGCCCTTGCCCTTCTGCGCGCCCTCGATCGAGACGTCCTTGAGGACGACCTCGATGCCTGACATGGCGGCGGAGTAGGCGATGCCGGCGCCCATCATCCCGGCGCCGAGGACCCCGACCTTGCCGACCTGGCGGCGCTCGACGCCCTCGGGGCGCAGCTTGCCGCTGTTGATCGCCTGCAGGTCGAAGAAGAAGGCCTGGATCATCGCGGTCGACTCGCGGCCCGCCGCGAGCTCGGTGATGTAGCGCGACTCGATCCGGCTCGCGGTGTCGAAGTCGACCTGCGAGCCCTCGACGGCCGCGGCGAGGATCGCGCGGGGCGACTTCGTCGGGGCACCCTTGAGCGTCTTGCGCAGGTTGGCGGGGAAGGCCGGCAGGTTGGCGGCGAACTTCGGGACCGACGGGCTGCCGCCGGGGATCTTGAAGCCCTTGATGTCCCACGGCTTGGTGGCCACGCCCTCGTCGTCCTGGTGCTCGCGGATCCACGCCTTCGCGGCCGGGACGAGCTCCTCGCGGGTGGCGACGAGCTGGTCGACGACCCCCTTCGCGTGGGCCTGCGCCGGCGCGTACTGCTGGCCCTGCAGGAGCCAGCCCATGAGGGCCTCCTGGATGCCGAGCATCCGCACGAGGCGGGTGACGCCGCCACCACCGGGCAGCAGGCCGAGGGTGACCTCGGGCAGGCCGAGCTTGACCTTGGGGTCGTCGACGGCGATGCGGTAGTGGGTCGCGAGCGCGAGCTCGAGACCGCCGCCGAGCGCCGCACCGTTGATCGCGGCGACGACGGGCTTGCCGAGCTGCTCGAGGCGCCGCAGCTGCGACTTGATGCCCTCGATGCCGGCGAAGAACTCACCGGCGGTCTCCTCGGTCACCGACTGAAGGTCGGTGAGGTTGCCGCCGGCGAAGAAGGTCTTCTTGGCGGAGGTCAGCACGACACCGGTGATGTCGTCGCGCTCGGCCTCGAGGCGGTCGACGGTCTCACCCATCGCCGCGACGTAGGTGTCGTTCATCGTGTTGGCGCCCGCACCGGGGTCGTCCATCGTCAGCGTGACGATGCCCTCGTCGTCGCGCTCGTAGCGGATCATGTTCTCGCTCATGGCTTCTCGTGCTTCCTGTCCGTGACGAAGGGGGGTCAGACGCGCTCGACGATCGTGGCGACACCCATGCCGCCGCCGATGCAGAGGGTGGCGATGCCGCGCTCGAGGTCGCGGCGCTCCAGCTCGTCGACGAGGGTGCCGAGGATCATCGCGCCGGTGGCGCCGAGCGGGTGGCCCATGGCGATCGCGCCACCGTTGACGTTGGTCTGCTCCTCGCTCCAGCCCATGTCGCGCATGAGCTTGAGGGCGACCGCGGCGAAGGCCTCGTTGATCTCGACGAGGTCGATGTCGCTGGCCTTCATGCCGACCCGGTCGAGGGCCTTGCGGCACGACGGGGCGGGGCCGGTCAGCATGATCGTCGGCTCGGAGCCGATGACCGCGGTGGAGACGATGCGGGCGCGGGGGGTCAGGCCCATCTCCTGGCCGACGCGCTCGTTGCCGACGAGCAGCAGCGCGGCGCCGTCGACGATGCCCGAGCTGTTGCCGGCGTGGTGGACGTGGTTGATCGCGTCGACGTGCGGGTACTTCTCGGTGGCGACGAAGTCGAAGCCGCCCTGCTCGCCCATCGCGGCGAAGGAGGGACGCAGCCCGCCGAGCGACTCGGCGGTCGTCCCGGGGCGGATCGTCTCGTCGCGGTCGAGGATCGTGATGCCACTGGCGTCCTTGACCGGGATGACGCTCTTGTCGAAGTAGCCGCCCTCCCAGGCAGCAGCCGCGCGGGCGTGGGACTGCGCGGCGAAACGGTCGACCTCGGCGCGGTCGTAGCCCTCGATCGTCGCGATGAGGTCGGCGCTGATGCCCTGGGGCACGAAGTCGGTCTCGAGGGCGGTGCGCGGGTCCATCGCCCACGCGCCGCCGTCGCTGCCCATCGGCACGCGCGACATCGACTCGACACCACCGGCGATGAGCAGGTCCTCGAAGCCGGAGCGCACGCGCGCCGCGACCTGGTTGACCGCCTCGAGGCCGGAGCCGCAGAAGCGGTTGAGCTGCACGCCCGCGACCGGCTCGGGGTAGCCCGCCTTGAGGGCGGCGATGCGCGGCAGGACGGCGCCCTGGTCGCCGACCGGCGAGACGATGCCCATGACGAGGTCGTCGACCTGGGCGGCGTCGAGGCCGGGGTTGCGCTCCCGGATCGCCTGCAGGAGGCCGACGGTCAGGTCGATCGGCTTGACCTCGTGGAGGGAGCCGGAGGCCTTGCCCTTCCCTCGGGGTGTGCGGACGGCGTCGTAGATGATCGCCTGGGGCTGCTCGGGCATGGGCCGGCTCCTTCGCGGGTCACTGCTGGGGTTCGCCTCGCACCCTACGCAGGCGTTGAACACGTGTGCAATGGTGGGTCGACTTGTTCACCGTCACACCGAAGGCAGGTCCCCGTGGGTTCACGAGAAGGCGCCGCCGGCGACACCAGCACGCGGATCCGGGACGCGGCACTGGCGCTCTTCGCCGCGCGGGGAGTCGCCGCGACGAGCCTGCGCGAGGTCGCCCGCTCCGCCGGCGTGGCCCCGGGCTCATCGGTCACCACTTCGGCGGTAAGGAGGGTCTGCGCGAGGCGGTGGACGCCTTCGTCGTCCAGCGCTTCCGCGAGGCCCTGGCCTCGGTCCCCCTCGAGGGCACGACCGCGGAGATCGCGGCGGGCCGTGACGCCGCTGTCGCCCGGATGTTCGCGACCAACCCCGAGGTCATCGACTACCTGCGCCGCGTCGTCGTGACGCCCGGCCCCGGCGATATCGGCCTGGCCCGCCTGCTCATCGAGGAGACCATCGCGCAGACCCAGACCCTGCGCAACCACGGCGTGACCCGCAGCGGGGTGCCGGTCACCGAGCAGGCCGTCGCCGTCCTGCTGCGGCAGCTGGGCACCTGGCTGCTCCAGCCGACCCTCGACCGGATCTGGCAGCTCTCCGGCGCCGAGGGCGACTCCCCGGAGGTCCGCGTCACCCTGCGCTGACCCACCCGGCCCCACCTCCGGTCCCTGCCCTTCGAGACGCTCGGCCGTGGACGGCCTCGCTCCTCAGGGCCCGGAGGCCGCCCGCGGCGGTCCCAGAGGGCCCTGTCCCGGCGGCAGGCTCACGAGCCCCGCTCAGCCGTTGGGGTCGGCATTGGCCGGGCACTCGCACCACTGGTCGGCGGGCACCTGGGCCCGCACCTGCGCGACGTGCTCGCCGCACCCGCTCCACGTCGTCTTGCCGCACTGCTGGCACCGGACCGGCATGCACACGGGCGGTCACTCCCCTTCGTCGTCGTCGCGCCGGACACGCTCCGGCGCCGCTCACAGTAGGGTCCCAGCATGGCCGATCGCAGCACCTACCTCCTCGTCGACGGGGAAAACATCGACGCCACCCTCGGGGTCTCCGTCCTCGGGCGGCGCCCGGAGCCGCAGGAGCGGCCGCGGTGGAACACGCTGCTCGAGTACACCGAGGCGGCGTGGGGCCAGCCGGTCAAGGGGCTCTTCTTCCTCGCGGTGGCCGGTGAGCTGCCGGCCTCCTTCGTCCAGGCGCTGCTCGCGATGGGCTACCGGCCGGTGCCGCTGCGCGGCGAGGGCAAGGTCGTCGACATCGCGATCCAGCGCACGGCGCAGGCGCTCGTCGAGCGCGATGCCGACGTCATGCTCGTCAGCCACGACAACGACTTCACGCCGCAGATGGAGGCGCTCGCCGAGGACGAGGACCGGCGCATCGGCATCGTCGGCTTCAGCGAGTTCATGGCCAACGGGCTCAAGCAGATCGACGGCATGGAGTTCTTCGACCTCGAGTACGACGTGTCGGCCTTCAAGAGCCGCCTGCCGCGCGTCCGGGTCATCGAGATCGACGAGTTCGACCCGCTCGAGTTCATCTGACGAGCTGCGCGTCACCGCTCGAGCATCCTCGGCGCTGCCCTCGTTGGACTCCCGGAACGCCAGCCGATAGGCAGGAGGCATGGAGCAGACACCGGTGCCCCCGATCCTCATGGGCGTCTACCGCTACCCGCGGATGATGACCTCGAAGTCCGAGCCGACGATCCTCGGCGTCCTCCCGGGCCGGGTGTGGCTCGTCGGCCAGGGCGGCGTCCTCTTCGACGCGCCCGCGCAGGCGATCCGCGCCAAGGCGAGCAAGACCGTCGGACACGTCACCCTCGAGGTAAACGGCGGCAAGCACGTCCTCGCGGGGATCGGCAGTGCCTCGGGCGCCCCCTTCAGCGAGCAGCAGCTCGCCGAGCTGGCCGCCTCTCGTCCGGCCGTCGAGGGCCATCCAGCAAGCCAGTCGCTGATGGCCGGCCGCACCCTCTACGTCGGGGCTCCGGGCAAGATCGACGGGACCTACCAGGGCGGCGTCCAGTCGATCGTCGGCCGCGAGATCGGGCAGCAGCGGGAGATCGGCGCTGCCCTGCGCGAGCTGCTCACCGCCGTGGGCGTCGCGGTCTGAGGCCGCCCGACTGCCGGGCGCTGCATCCCCCTTCGTCGCCGCGTCGCGGGCAGTCGTCAGGGCAGGTCGACGACCACGACCCGACCGGTCGCCGTCGTGATGACGGCCCGGTCGTCCGACAGCAGCCGCACCGAGGTCCCGCCGACGTAGCCGGAGAGCAGCGGGCGGCTGCGGCCCGTCGCGGGGTCGAGCTCGTCGACGAAGCCCAGCGTCGTCGCACCGACGATCGTCCCGTCGGACCGGACCGCGAAGTCGTCGAGGCTCGTGCTCACCCCGGCCACGCGCTGCGTCGCGCCGGTCGACGGGTCGACGCGGAAGACGGCGCCGAGCAGCGTCGAGCCGACGTACAGCTGACCCTGCGGCCCCACGGCCACCCCGTTGGGCGTGGGGAAGGACGAGGTGAGACGGCGCCGCTCCCCGGTCTGCGGGGCGACCCGGTGGACCCCTGCGTCACCGCCCAGGGTCACGCTGACGACGAGGTCACCGTCGGGCAACCGGGCCATCCCGTTGGCCTCACCCATGCCGGTGGTGACGGTGCGTCGGGCCCCGGTCGTCAGGTCGATGGCGAACACGCCGCCCTTGCGGGTGAAGATCGAGGCGGGTGTGTTGCCGGTGACGACGTAGACGGTGTCGCCGTCGACGACCATCTGGCTGGGGTCGGCGACCTCTGCGACCGTGGTGATCTGGTGCGTCTGCGCGTCGACACGCTGGATCTTGTGCTGGTTGAGGTTGGCGACCAGCAGGTCCCCGTCGGCCAGGATCGCCGCCCCCTCCGCCCAGCCGCCGATGTTGACGTCGAGTCCGTCGGTGACCGCGACGCTCGTCGTCGGCGCGGCGACCGCCCCGGCCGACGGAGCGGCGATGAGCGTGAGAGCCGCGGCCGCGGCGACGATCGTGGTCCGGGTCAGGTGGCGCATGGTGTCCCCTCGTCGAGCGGAGCTCGCCTCGGCAGACACGGCCAACCTAGCGACCGAGGGTGCCGCGCACCTGGCAGACGTCAGAGCTCCCCTACTCAGGGGACGTCCCGATCGTCGTTGAAGGGCGACTCACGGAGCACGGCGACGTGGTCGGAGTGCAGGCGATCGCCCCACGCCAGCTCCACCCGGTTCAACCAGAGCTCGCTCAGGTGGAACCACTGACGCCGAGAGTCCTCTCGCGGGCGACGATGCCTTGCCTCGTACGTCCTCGCGAGCTGGGCCGCCATGTCCGTCACGAGCGACTCGACCACCCCGTCGACGCTCTCGTGCACCTCGTCCCGGACGAGCTTGCCCCGCTCATGAGCCCGGACGAAGAGGCGGCCGTCGTCCTCGCCGTAGTACGGGTGGGCTCCGTCGATGTTGTCGCGGTCCGGCACCCGCCAGGGCCGCAGACCCGACTCCCGCTCGAGGACCGCGACGCACTCCTCCAGACGGCGGGCGACCTCGGCGAGACGATCGGGCACGTCGGCGCCGCGCCCGGGCTGAGTCTGCGGGTCAGGTGCCATGCCGGCCAGCCTGCCACCGACCGGATGCAGGCACGACGAAGGGCGTCCCACCAGCTGGTGGGACGCCCTTCGTGAACTGTGCGCGAGGGGGGATTTGAACCCCCACGCCCTTTCGGACACTGGCACCTGAAGCCAGCGCGTCTGCCGTTCCGCCACTCGCGCAAAGAGTGAGCCGCGCACCTCTCGGCGCACGAGCCGTCTCATTGTGCCCCATGACCCGACCGATCCCCAAAGCGGCGGGGCGCGGGGTCCCGGTCAGCCCTGCTCGCTCACGCTGAGGTGCTGCTGGGCCAGCCGGCGAAGGGGGGCGAGCACCCGGTCGACGAGGACGGTCCCGAGGACCACCTGCCGCACCGCGCCGGCGGGGTCCTGGGGGACGGAGTCGACGTCGACCCGGGCCACACGCAGGCCCCCTTCCGCGTAGGCGCTCATGCGAGTCTCGTCGACCCCGGGTACTCCTCGCGCAGCCGGCGCACGACCCCCGGCACCCCCACCTGGGCCGCGGAGCTGAAGGAGGCGCATCCGCGCGCCCCGCACCCACTGAGCTTGTCTCCCTTCGAGACGGCCGCGGGCGGCCTCCTCAGGGAGCGCGTGGGAGACGGCCGCGGGCGGCCTCCTCAGGGAGCGCGTGGGAGACGGCCGCGGGCGGCCTCCTCAGGGAGCGCGTTGGAGACGGCCGCGGGCGGCCTCCTCAGGGAGCGGGTGAAGGGACTACGGCCTTACCCCCCGGTGGGGTAGGGCCGTAGCGCTGACGCGAACTCCTCCCTTCGCCGGCCTCCCGCAGCGGGCAGACGCACCACGGCGCGGGTGCAGGCATCGCCCAGCCAGCGCCGTTAGGGTGGCCGGACCCATGTCCGTGTCGACCGCTGCCCGAAGGGAGGAAGCGTGAGCCTCTTCGAGAGGATGGAGCGCAAGCTCGAGCGCACCGTCAACGGCGTCTTCGCCCGCGCCTTCCGTGCCGAGGTGCAACCGCTCGAGCTGGCCTCCGCGCTCCGCCGCGCGATGGACGACCGGGCGACCATGCTCGGCCGGGGTCGCACGATCGTGCCCAACCTCTTCACCGTCGAGCTCGCACCGAGCGACTACGAGCGCCTCACCGAGTTCGACCAAGAGCTCGAGGACGAGCTGGTCGCGGCCGCCCAGGAGCACTGCGAGTCGCAGCGCTACCAGCCCGGCGGCCCCCTGCAAGTCCTCTTCGACCAGGACGACGAGCTCGAGACCGGCGTCTTCCGGGTCCGCCCCGCCACCGCCCGGCAGCGTGTCGAGCGCGCCGAGCAGGTGCGCGCCTACTCCGACGAGCAGGCCCGCACCGACGACCGTCACGACGCCTACGACGAGTACTCCGGCGGCTGGGACCTCGACGACGTCGAGGACGAGCCGGCACCTGCACCCCCGCCCGCTGCCCCCCAGCAGACCGTCCCGCGGCCCCGCCCGGCCGCCGAGGACCAGCCGACCGCCGTCCACCGCCCGGCACCGGCCCGCCCCGCAGCCACCCCCCGCTCGGTCCACGACCGGCCCTGGCTCGAGGTCGACGGCGAGCGCTACCCGCTCATCGCCGCCATGACCGTGCTCGGCCGCGACGAGGGCGCCGACGTCGTCCTCGACGACCCCGGCATCTCCCGCCGGCACTGCGAGGTGCGCGTCACCCACGACGGGCCCCGCCTCGTCACCCACGTCCGGGACCTGCGCTCGACCAACGGCACCTTCGTCAACGGCGAGCCGACCGACGCCGCCCAGCTCTCCGACGGCGACCGCATCACCGTCGGTCGCACCCAGGCCACCTTCCACGCCGGTCGCTGACGCGACCACCATCCCCCCGACAGGAGCCCCGAGTTGAGCGAGTTGACGGTCACCGTGCTGCGCCTCGGCCTGCTCGTGCTGCTGTGGGTCTTCGTCCTGTCGGTCGCCTCCGTGCTGCGCACCGACCTCTTCGGCACCCGGGTCGTCAACCGTCGCCCCGCCCCGCCCAAGAAGGCCGCCCGCCGCGCCAGCACCGAGAGCGCCGCCCCGGCCACCCCCGCGCCCCGCGCGCAACCCGCGCACGCCGACGCACATCGTGCTGACGACCGGCCCGCTCACCGGCACCTCCCTCCCCCTTCGCGACGCCGGCGTCCTCATCGGACGCAACCCCGAGTGCGCACTCGTCCTCGACGACGAGTTCGCCTCCGGGCGGCATGCGCGGATCCTGCGCGCCGAGGACGGCTGGTACGTCGAGGACCTCGGCTCGACCAACGGCACCTTCGTCGGCCAGTACCGCGTCGGCGACCCCGTCCCCGTCGAGGTCGGCACCTCGATCCGGATTGGGCGCACCGTCATCGAGCTGAGGAACTAGCGATGGCGCTGACCTTCCACTACGCCGCCCGCTCCGACGTCGGGCTGGTCCGCAAGGACAACCAGGACTCCGGCTACGCCGGCCCCCACCTGCTCGTCGTCGCCGACGGCATGGGCGGCCACGCCGGCGGCGACATCGCCTCCGCGACCGTCGTCACCGAGCTCGTCGAGATCGACCACGACTCCCTCACCGCCGCCGAGGCCTCCACCCAGCTGGGACGGGCCATCACCGCGGCCAACGACGAGATCGCGCACACCATCGCCGACAACCCCGAGCTCGAGGGCATGGGCACGACGGTCACCGCGATCATGCGCGCCCGCAACAAGCTGATCCTCGCCCACATCGGCGACTCCCGCGCCTACCTCCTGCGCGAGGGGCGCCTGGCCCAGATCACCAAGGACCACTCCTTCGTGCAGACCCTCATCGACGAGGGGCGCATCACCGAGGAAGAGGCCAGCACCCACCCGCAGCGCTCCGTCGTCACCCGCGTGCTCACCGGCGACGCCGGCGACGAGCCCGACATCGGGGCCCGCGAGGCCCGCCCGGGCGACCGCTACATGCTGTGCTCCGACGGGCTCTCGGGCTTCGTCGCGCTCGACACCATCGAGGAGATCCTCACCGCCGGCACCGCCCCCGGGCGGGCGGCCGACGACCTCGTCTCCCTCGCGCTGCGGGCCGGCGCCCCCGACAACGTCACCGTCGTCGTCGCCGACGTCGTCGACTCCGGCACCGGCCCCTCGACGCAGCCGCAGGTCGTCGGCTCCGCCGCCCTGCGCCGCCCCGCCAAGCGGGTCGACACCTCGCCCGCCGCCCGGGCCGCCGCCCTCACCGCGGGCGACGACGACGAGGACGTCGAGCTCGCCGAGGAGAGCCCGAGCCGGCGCGCCCGCTGGCTGCGCCGCATCGGTGGGCTGGCCGTCGCACTGCTCCTCCTCGGCGCGGTCGCCTACGGCGGCTACGCCTGGACCCAGCAGCAGTACTACGTCGGCGCCCGTGACGGGCACGTCACGATCTTCCGCGGCGTCGCCCAGGACCTCGGCCCGATCACCCTGCACACCGCCGTCGACGAGACCGACATCGAGATGGCCGAGCTGCCCTCCTTCTACCGCGACGAGGTCGAGGCGACGATCTCCGTCGACTCGCGCCCGGCCGCCGACGAGCGGGTCGCCAGCCTGCGCGCCGCCGCCGAGAAGTGCGGCCGGCTGCGGGCCACCGGGGAGCCCTGCGGGCGATGAGGCGGGCCATCACGACGATCACCCCGGCACGCGGGCGCAATGTCGAGCTGCTGCTCACGGCGCTCGCCATCGGCGTCGTCATCCTCGCCTACGTCAACGTCACCGTCGCCGAGTCGGGCGAGATCCCGCCCGACCTGCTCGGCCACACCGGCATCCTCGCCGCGATCGCGCTCGGCGTGCACCTCGTGCTGCGCTGGCGGGCCTCCTACGCCGACCCGATCATCCTGCCGATCGTCACCCTGCTCAACGGCATCGGCCTGGTGATGATCCACCGGCTCGACCTCGCCGCCGGCCGCGACTTCAGCTCCGGTTTGGCCCTGCGACAGCTCATCTGGACCGGCATCGGCGTCGCCATCGCCCTCGTCGTGCTCGTCGCCCTGCGCGACCACCGCGTCCTGCGCCGCTACACCTACACGGCCGGCCTCGCCGCCCTCGTCTTCATCGCCCTGCCGCTCACCCCCTTCGGCCACTCCGTCTACGGCGCGAAGATCTGGATCAAGCTCGGCGCCTTCACCTTCCAGCCCGCCGAGGTCGCCAAGATCCTGCTCGCGGTCTTCTTCGCCGGCTATCTCGTGCAGACCCGCGACATGCTCGCCCTCGCAGGCCGCAAGTTCCTCGGCATCACCTTCCCCCGTGCCCGCGACCTCGGGCCGCTCGCCATCGCCTGGCTCGCCGCCGCTCTGGTGCTCGTGCTCGAAAACGACTTCGGCACCACCCTGCTGATCTTCGGCCTCTTCGTCGCGATGCTGTACGTCGCGACCGAGCGGATCTCGTGGATCGTCCTCGGCCTGCTCACCGCGGCAGCCGGCGCCCTCGTCGTCTACCAGTTCGCCTCGCACGTGCAGACGCGCGTGCTGTGCTGGACCGACACCTTCTCCGAGGAGGGCATGGAGCAGTGCGGCCAGATCGGCACCGGCATCATGGGCATGGCCGCCGGCGGCATCTCCGGCACCGGCCTGGGCCGCGGCCGGCCGTGGCTCACCCCCCTGCCCGAGTCGGACTTCATCTTCACCAGCCTCGGTGAAGAGCTCGGCCTCATCGGCGTCTTCGCGCTGATCATGCTCTACGCGCTGCTCGTCGAGCGCGGCCTGCGCTCGGCGATCGGGCTTCGCGACGGCTTCGGCAAGCTCCTGGCGACCGGCCTGACCTTCGTCCTGGCCATCCAGGTCTTCGTCGTCATCGGCGGCGTCACCCGCGTCATCCCGCTCACCGGGCTGACCCTCCCCTTCGTCGCCTACGGCGGGTCCTCGCTGCTGACCAACTGGACGCTCGTCGCGATCCTCCTGCGCATCAGCGACCACGCCCGCCGGCCCGAGCCGGAGTTCGACCCCGCCTCCATGGACGCCCCGACCCAGGTGGTGAAGACGCGATGAACCAGCCCATCCGCCGGCTCTCGATGCTCGTCGCCCTGATGTTTGCCCTCCTGCTCGGGTCGAGCACGTGGATCCAGGTGCTCGGCTCCCAGGACATCAACGACCGCCCGGGCAACCGCCGCACCCAGCTCGAGAGCTACTCCCGCGAGCGCGGGCAGATCCTGCTCGCGGGCCGCCCCATCGCCAGCTCGACGCCCTCCGACGACGACCTGCAGTGGCAGCGCGAGTACAGCGACCCCACGCTCTACAGCCACATCACGGGGTGGAACTCCTTCACCTACGGTCCCGGTGGCGGCGTCGAGTACGCCGCCGACGGCCTGCTCTCCGGGCGCGACGACAAGCTCTTCTACGACCGCCTCACCGGCACCATCGCCGGCCGCGAGCCGAAGGGGGCCAGCCTCGAGCTGACCATCAACCCCAAGGTGCAGAAGGCCGCGAGCCAGGCCCTCGGCGACCAGCGCGGTGCCGTCGTCGCCATGGACCCGCGCACCGGCGAGATCCTCGCGATGGTCTCCCACCCGGACTACGACCCCACGCCGCTCGTCAGCCACAGCCCCGCGACGGAGAAGAAGGCGTGGGACTCGCTGAACGGCGACCCCAACCGCCCGCTCGTCAACCGCGCGATCTCCGGCAACCTCTACCCGCCCGGCTCGGTCTTCAAGATCGTCACCGCGGCCGCCGCCATCGAGGACGGGCAGTGGGACAAGGACTCGTCGATCCCCGGCCCCGCGGTGCTCGACCTGCCGCAGACCGACGTCGGCCTGCCCAACTCGCACCCCGGCGCGTGCGGCCCGAACGACAAGGTCACTCTCGCCGTGGCCATGCAGGACTCGTGCAACACCGCCTTCGGCTGGCTCGGCATGGAGCTCGGCGGCGACGCGATGCGCGAGCAGGCCGACAAGTTCGGCTTCGGCGAGGACCTCGACATCCCCATGAGCGTCACACCGTCGACGGTGCCCGCGGAGCTCAGCCCGCCGCAGGAGGCGCAGGTCGGCATCGGGCAGTACGACGTGCGGGTCACCCCCCTCCAGGTCGCCATGGTCACCTCCGCCGTCGCCAACGACGGCGTCGTCATGCGGCCCTACCTCGTCCAGTCGGTGCTCGGCTCCGACCTGTCGACGATCAGCGAGACCAAGCCGCAGCAGCTGTCCGAGGCCATGCAGCCCGAGACCGCCGACCAGCTGACGGGCATGATGCAGCTCGTCGTCGACCAGGGCACCGGCAAGCAGGCGGCCGTGCCCGGCACGAGCGTCGCCGGCAAGACCGGCACCGCCGAGCACGAGGACGGCAAGGCGCCGCACGCGTGGTTCACCGGCTTCGCCCCCGCGGACAACCCCCAGGTCGCCGTCGCCGTCGTGGTCGAGGACGGCGGGCGCGCTGGCAACGAGGCCTACGGTGGGTCGGTCGCCGGCCCGATCAGCGCCGCCGTCATGAAGGCGGCGATGGAGTGACCACCCCACGCACCCCCCGCAGCACACCCACTCGCGACGCCAGGGAGACACGATGAGCGCAGCGGCACCCCGCCTGCTCGGCGGACGGTACGAGGTCGGCGAGCTCATCGGGCGTGGCGGCATGGCCGAGGTCCACCTCGGCCACGACACCCGCCTCGGTCGACCCGTCGCGATCAAGATCCTGCGCACCGACCACGCCCGCGACGCCGCCTTCCTCGGGCGCTTCCGCCGCGAGGCCCAGTCCGTCGCCGGGCTCAACCACCGCTCGATCGTCGCCGTCTACGACTCCGGCGAGGACCGGGTCGTCGAGGCGGGCGGGGCCCACCTCGACATCCCGTACATCGTCATGGAGTACGTCGACGGCCGGACCCTGCGCGAGCTGCTCAACGAGTCCGAGACCGGCACCCTCGAGCCCACCGAAGCCGCCCGCATCGTCCAGCAGGTCCTCGAGGCCCTCGACTACAGCCACGACATGGGGATCGTCCACCGCGACATCAAGCCGGGCAACGTCATGATCGCCGACGACGGCGCGGTCAAGGTCATGGACTTCGGCATCGCCCGCGCCATCGCCGACACCCAGGCGACGATGACCCAGACCCAGGCCGTCATCGGTACCGCCCAGTACATCTCCCCCGAGCAGGCCCGCGGTGAGACCGTCGACAAGCGCAGCGACGTCTACTCCACCGGCTGCCTGCTCTTCGAGCTGCTGACCGGACGCACGCCCTACACCGGCGAGCCGATCTCGCTGACCTACCAGCACGTCAACGCCGACATCCCGCTCCCTTCGAGCGTCAACCCGCAGGTGCCGCCGCAGCTCGACGCGATCGTCCACCACGCCCTGACCAAGGACCGCGACGAGCGCTACCCCGACGCGAAGTCGATGGCCGAGGACCTCGAGGCCTACCGCGGCGGCAGGCCGATCAGCCCCGTCGCCACTGAGCGCCTCGACGCGGCGACGACCGCGCTGCCCGTGGTCGCGCCGCGGGGCGAGCCGACGCCGCGCACCGACCCCGAGACCGCGTCGATGCCGGTGGCCCAGCAGCGGCGCCGCGGCGGGGGTCTCGGGTGGCTCATGGCCGCCCTCCTGCTCATCCCGATCGCCCTCCTCGGGTGGTTTGCCTGGGATGCCAGCCAGGGCGAGGAGGTCGTGCAGGTCACCGTGCCCAAGGTCGTCGGCAGCGACGAGGACGCCGCCGTCGCCAAGCTGGAGAGCGTCGGCCTCAAGGCGGACGTCGAGACCGTGACCGATGACGGCGCCGTCGGGACCGTCATCGCGCAGGATCCGGGCGAGGGCACGAGCGTGCCCGAGGGCGACACCGTCGTCATCCAGGTCTCCGGCGGGCCGGACGAGGTCGGTGTGCCGAGCGTCGTCGGCATGGGACGCAACGAGGCCACCAAGGCGCTCCAGGACGCCGGGCTCGAGGTCGGTGAGATCACCGAGGAGGACAGCCCCGACCAGGGCCCCAACCGGGTCATCAGCTCCAGCCCCGGGCCGGCCGAGTCGGTCGCGAAGGGAAGCAAGGTCGACCTCGTCATCGCCTCCGGTGACGTTGACCTGCAGGACTACACGGGCCAGAAGATCGACGACGTCCGCAGCGACCTCTTCGGCCTCAAGCTGAAGATCAAGGAGACGACCCGCGAGTCCGACGAGGACGAGGGCACGATCCTCGAGCAGTCCCCCGGCGAGGGCAAGATCCGCCAGGGGCGCACGGTGACCTTCGTCGTGGCCCGCAAGCCGGCCGAGACGGTGACGACGACGCCGAGCTCGAGCGAGACCTCGGACGAGCCGAGCGACTCGGAGTCGTCCGAGCCCAACCCGACGTCGACCTCCCCTTCGGCCCCGCTGACCCCGACGCCCTCGGAGCCGAGCAGCACCCGCTCGACCAGCAGCACCACGCAGTCCCCCGCCAGCCCCTGACCCTGCCCACCTCGCATGTCCCTCGGCGGATGCGCAGGGGGTTGCCCAGGGCGTGCGCATTTCCCTAGGGAGATGACACCCCGCCCTGACATCTCCCTAGGGAGATGTGGGCTTCCGTGCGCATTTCCCTAGGGAGATGCGCAGGTCAGCTGATGTCGCCGTCGCCATCCCTGTCCCCGTCGTCGCGACGGCGGGCGTCGTCGAAGAAGACGTCGATCCGCTGGAATCCCTTGAGCTGCTGGGCCTCCGCGTGCCGGGCGTAGGCGCGCTGGTCGGCTCCGGTGAGCACGACCTGGTCGGTGAAGGGCGTGAGCAGAGCCCGGGGCCACAGATGCTCCTTGAGCACGACGTTGACCTCGAGGCAGAGCATGATGACGACGGCCATCGTGTAGAGGAAGACCAGCAGGCCGAGGACGACGGCGAAGACGGAGTTGAGGTTGCTCGCCCGCTCGATGACCGTGCTGACGTACACGGCACCGACCGCCTGCATCCCCTGCCAGGCCAGCGCCGCGAGCACGGCGCCCGGCAGCACGTCGGTGAGGCGCAGCGGCCGGGTCGTCGAGATGATGAAGACCAGCCCGATGACGAGCGTGTTCAGCCCGATCGAGGCGATGGTGATCGCCCAGCCCGCGTAGCCGCCGGCGACGAGCCGCTGCAGGTAGGTCGTCAGACCGGTCGTCAGGACGATCGTCAGGCCGGCGACGGCCAGCAGGAGCAGGCCACGGGCACGGCTGGCGAAGGGGTTGGGCCGGGAGTTGCGCGGGATCATCCAGGCGGTGTTGCTCGCGTACTGCAGCGCCTGCCCGACGCCGAGCCCGCCGTAGAGCGCCGCGAGCCCACCGATGAGCAGACCCATCGGCCCACCGCCGAGGGTGCCGGTCGTCCGCAGCTCGTCGCCGACGATCGGGAACTCCGACAGCGCCGAGTCGAGGATGCGGTCCTGCCACTGCGGCTGCCCCTGGAGGATGAAGCCGACCGCAGTCGACAGCAGCAGCAGCGCGGGGAAGAGCGACAGGAACCCGTAGTACGTGAGCAGTGCGCACAGGTAGCCGCCGAAGTCGTCGAAGAACTTGTAGACGACCGCGATGGGGAAGCCGACGAGCGGGTGACGACGCTGGATCCGGTCGACCGGACCGATGCTGGGCTCGCCCACAGCCGACCGTCAGCCGGCCGTGACGGCCCGCGCCACGCCTTCGACGTCGCGCACGAGCGGTGACATCCCGATGCTGCGCTCGACCGCACCCTCGTGGCCGGTCAGCTCCAGCCAGTTGGCCAGGATCCGGTGTCCCCCTTCGGTGAGCACCGACTCGGGGTGGAACTGCACGCCGTGCAGCGGCAGGTCGCGGTGGCGAGCGGCCATGATGATGCCCGACTCGGTGTGCCCGGTCGGCACGAGCGTGTCCGGGACGGTGGCCGGGTCGATCGTCAGCGAGTGGTAGCGCGTGGCGACGAAGGGGGACGGCAGCCCCGCGAGAACACCGTCACCGTCGTGCAGGACCCGGCTCGTCTTGCCGTGGAGCAGCTCGGGTGCCCGCCCGACGCTGGCGCCGAGGACGACCCCGAGGGCCTGGTGGCCGAGACAGACGCCGAGCATCGGTTGGGCCCGCTCAGCACAGGACTCGATCATCGCCGTCGAGACGCCGGCCTCCTCGGGCGTGCCGGGCCCCGGCGAGACGAGCACGCCGTCGAAGTCGGCCGCGTCCGCCGGCGTGATGGCGTCGTTGCGCACGACCGTCGTCTCAGCGCCCAGCTGCTGGAGGTAGCCGACAATCGTGAAGACGAAGCTGTCGTAGTTGTCGACGACGAGGATCTGGCTCACCGGGTCAGTATCTCCCTCAGTCGGTGGCGGGCAACGGGCGGGCGTGCTCGAGCCGGGTGCGACCGTCGAAGGCGGGCAGCTCCGACTCGTCTGCCCGGCTCACCTCGTAGCCGAGACCGACGGCGTCGACGTACTGGCGGTAGATGTCGACCGCTGGGTCGTCGTCGAGCGCCTGCTCGAGCTCGTCCGGGTCACCAACGGCCGTGATCGTGAAGGGCGGCGAGTAGACGCGGCCCTGGAGGATGAGCGTGTTGCCGACGCAGCGCACGGCGCTCGTCGAGATGACCCGCTGGTCCATGATCTGCATGGCCTCGGCGCCGCCGCGCCACAGGGCGTTGACCACGCCCTGCACGTCCTGCTGGTGGACGACGACGTCGTCGACGGTGAAGCCCTCGGGCACCTCGCTCGCCTTGAGGTGGGCGTCGTCGAGGGTGACCGTCACCGACGGCCCCTTGACCGGGGTCAGGCCCGCGACGCGGCCATTGGTCGTCGTCTCCTGCGAGATCTCGCGCATCCGCGCGCTGCCGGGCACGGCCTCGCGGGTGAGCCGGTCGACGTCGCTGCGCAGGGTCCGCACCTCCTGCCCGGACCGCTCGTTGTCGAGGGTCCGCTCACGGATGACGTCGGGCAGGCCCGTCGCCTCGCTGCGCAGGTCGGTGCCGCGGGCGGTCGTGCTGGAGGTCGCGAAGAGCAGGCCAGCACCCATGGCGATGACCGGCACGAGCGAGGACCACCGGCTGGGCCGATGGGTCAGCCAGGTACGCACGCGCGGGCCGAGGCCGGCCGAGGCGTCGGCCGGGGCGGTGGGGGTGTCGTCGGCGGCCCGGTCGTCGGTGGCTGCGGTCGGCTCGTCGGCCGCGGGCTGGGCGTCGGTCACGGGTACCCCCTTCGGTCGGTTGGTCGGGCCCGGACCTCTACGCTAGGCCACGACCCCGATCATCCCGAGGAGCACCCTGTGGCGAAGTCCGCCGACGACGCACCGGACGCCAAGGCCGAGGCCGACGCGACCCCCAGTACGACGACGTCGACGTCGTCCGCCGCGCGCAGCAAGCGCTCGGGCGACCCGCGCAGGCGCGCGGCCGTCAAGGACGCGGAAGAGGCCGCCGAGGCGAAGTCCCGCCACAAGGTCAAGGCCCAGCAGATCGGCAACCCCGGCTGGTTCGTCCCCGTCATGCTCGGCCTGATGCTCATCGGCCTCGTGTGGGTCGTGACCTTCTACATCACCCAGGAGCAGTACCCGGTCGAGTCCTGGGGGCGCTGGAACCTCGGGGCCGGGTTCGCCTTCATCCTCGCCGGCTTCGCGATGACCACCCGCTGGAAGTAGCCGGTCACCCACTCCGCACAAGGCCGCACCGTCCACACGGACGGTGCGGCCTTGTGCGTGTCCCCACCCCCAGCCCTGTGCACACAATCCTGTGGACAACCCACGTTATCCACAGGATTGTGCACATCTGGGGACAAATGACACGCGTGTAACTCCCGGATTTCCGGGGTTTCGCACGTCAGGCGAAGGGGGTGAGCACCGGCGCTGAGGACATCGCGTACTTACCCACAGCCAGGGCGAGGACGACGAGCAGCGTCGCCCCGATCCCGACCCAGGCGATCGCCGGCTGACGCCGGCTGCGGGAGAGCGCCAGCGCCAGGGCCATGAGGGCACCCGCGACGAGACCGCCGAGGTGGGCCTCCCACGCGACGTTGGGGACGACGAAGCCGATGACGGCGTTGATGCCGATCGTCGCGATCATCGACGAGCTGTCGCGGCCGAGGTGCCGGTTGAGCACGATGACGGCGGCGAAGAGACCGAAGACGGCGCCCGAGGCCCCGACGACGGGCACGTACGCGCCCGGGTCGTAGGGGTCCACCGGCTGGAAGAGCAGCCAGGTGACGCTGCCCGCGAGTGCGGCGACGAGGTAGACCGCGAGATAGCGGGCCCAGCCGAGCATCCGCTCGAGGTACCCGCCGACGAGCCACAGCGCGAGCATGTTGAAGAGGATGTGCATCGGCTGGTTGGGGCTGTGCGCGAAGGCCGAGGTGATGAGGCGCCAGGGCTCGGCGGTGCCGAGGGCCGGCGCGAAGGCGACCTCCTGGAAGACCCGCGGGGAGAGCAGCTCGGCGACCCACACGACGGCGCAGATCGCGATGATGCCCATGGTGAGCATCGGGCGACCGTCACCGGCGCGGCCGCCGAAGATCGTCACCTGGGGGCGCTCCCCCTTCGCCTGCTCGCGGACGCAGTCCACGCACTGGACGCCCACGGCGGCGCTGCGCTGGCACTCCGGGCAGACAGGGCGACGGCACCGCTGGCAGCGGATGTAGCTGACCCGGTCGGGGTGACGCGGGCAGACGGGGACGTCGCCGGAGCCGCCGTCCGGCGCGCCGGACGGCGGCTGCGACATGCGGATCAGTCCTCGACGATCTCGACGGACTCGATGACGACCGACTCGACGGGCTTGTCCATCGCACCGGTCGGCACGGCCGCGATCTTGTCGACGACCTCACGGCTGGGGCCGTCGGCCACCTCGCCGAAGATCGTGTGCTTGCCGTTGAGCCACGGGGTCTCGCCGACGGTGACGAAGAACTGCGAGCCGTTGGTGCCGTGGCCGCCGCGCTTGCCGGCATTGGCCATGGCGAGCAGGTAGGGCTTGGAGAAGGTGAGGTCGGGGTGGATCTCGTCGTCGAACTCGTAGCCGGGGCCACCGATGCCCTGACCCAGCGGGCAGCCGCCCTGGATCATGAAGCCGGAGATGACCCGGTGGAACTCGAGGCCGTCGTAGAACTTCTGCGGGTTGGTCCGGCCCGCGTCGTCCTTGTACTCCGCCTCGCCCGTGGCGAGGCCGACGAAGTTGGCGACCGTCTTGGGGGCGTGGTCGGGGAGGAGGGCGACGGTGATGTCGCCGAGGTTCGTGTGCAGGATGGCCTTCATGCTCCCCATCGTAGTCAGGGGGCCCGACACGGCGAACGTGGCAGGGCTCATCGCAGCCCTCGGTTTCGTCCGTCGCCGATCCGGTGCAGGATGGGGGTGAGTCCCCCGACGTCCGCAGGAGGAAGTGTGTTCCAGAAGAACAACAAGGTCGAGGGTGGTCGGGTCCGTGCCCACGAGACCGCCGAGGCCGCATCGCAGAAGGTGCACGAGATCATCGACAAGGTGGCCGAGCACTCCGAGCAGGGAGCCGAGCGCGCGCAGGAGCTCAAGGGCGCCGCCGCCGAGCAGGCCCAGTCCGCCAAGGTGAGCGCCGCCGCCCGCGCCGCCGACCTGCGTGAGCAGGCCGAGGACGTCAAGCAGCAGGCGGCCAAGGACGCCAAGCGCAACCGCAAGGCTGCCCGCAAGCAGGTCAAAGCCACGAGCAAGCGCGCCCGCAAGCACGCCGACAAGGCCGGCTCCGAGGTCCAGGACCTGCGCGACACCTTCGTCGACGAGGTGCTGCCCAAGGTCGCCACGACGGCCTCCGGCCTCGCCGCGGCGGGTGTCGCCGCGGGCCGCAAGGCTGCCGACGAGGCGGCCTCCCGCGCCCCCGAGGTCGTCGCCGCGCTGCGTGACGAGCAGGACCCCAAGCTGGCGCTCGCCGCGGCGAAGGGGGAGAAGCCCCGCAAGAAGCGACGCGGGCTCAAACTGCTCCTCCTCGCGCTCGTCGCGGGTGGCATCGCCGCCTTCGTGGCGAAGCAGAAGCAGGGCCCCAAGAAGGACCCGTGGGCCGTGCCCGCCGGTGACCCCTACAAGGCTCCCGCCACCGGCCGCGACTCCTCGCTGGCCACCGGCACGTCCGCTGCCGCCACCACCGCTGCGGCCGCCCCGGCTGCCGCTGCCGGTGTCGCCCCGGCGGCCGAGGTCGTCGACGAGGCGCCCGTCGCCGCGCCGCTGGCCGACGTGGACGTCGACGACGAGGGTGCCGACTCGATCGACTCCGAGGAGACGCTCGAGGACACCCGCGCCGAGGGCGACGACGCCTGGAGCTCCGCCCGTGACTGGGCCGACAACTCCGCGGTGCCGTCCGTCACGGACACCTCCGAGGGCAGCGACGTCACCCCGCACAACCTGGGTGGCGACCTCCCCGTCGAGGGCGACACCACGGCCTGATTCACCACCGATCCCCGAGGAGGGCGCCCCGCGCCCGTCTCGAAGGGCCACGACGAAGGGCGCCACTCCCCACACCGGGGGGGTGGCGCCCTTCGTCGTCTGCGGGCCCAGGCGAGGGAGTCGCGGACGAGCCGGGTGGAGCTGGCTGCCTGCTCGACCTGCACCCAGTGGCCGCACTGCCCGAAGACGTGCAGCTGCGATCAGCCGCCGACGAGCTCCGGTGGGCGCTCGGCGGGGGGTCTCGCGCCGCTGGCGGGGGATGAGCAGGCAGACGAGCGCACCGGCGAAGGCGGCCCCCGCACCGACGAGGAAGCAGACCCGGAAGGCGGACTCGTCGGGGATGACGTGGTCACCCAGGCTGATCGTGCGGCTGGTGAGGATCGCGGCCATCACCGCGCCGGCGAGGAGCTCGACCTCGAGCAGTCGACCGTCAACCGGCAGGTCCACGCGGCGCTCGAGTCAGGGGTCGTCGAGCGCTCCCGCCCCTCCGGCTCGCCGACCTATCTCGTCGGGATGAGCGTCGAGGGCCGGGAGCGCTTCCTCGCCGACATGGACCGCCTGCTCGCCGTCTACGACCGGGCGGTCGCCGCCGGCCCGCGGCAGAGCACGAGCGCTTCCTCGAGCACCTCGCGGCCTTCGTCGCGGCGCTGGACCCGCACACGGTCACCGCTACCGACTGACGGCACGACGAAGGGGGCCGCCCCGCTGATGCGGGACGACCCCCCCTTCGATCTCGGTGGAGGCGATCGGACTCGAACCGACAACCCTCTGCTTGCAAAGCAGATGCGCTACCAATTGCGCCACGCCCCCGAGGGCTGGTCGATCAGGTGGGGCGGTCGGTGACCGCCGCCCACGCACCGCCCGATCCGCCGGGGGCGGGTGCGGTGCTGCTCATCCGGCTCGTCGCGGCGTGCAGGTCCTTTTCGGACCGCTGCTGCTCGAGCTTGCGCCGGGCGTAGACCGCGCCGGCAGCCGCGACGATGACGAAGACCTTCTTCACGAACATCTCCTCACCGTCGTCGTGGTGGTGGGCCCAGGAGGACTTGAACCTCCGACCTCTTCGTTATCAGCGAAGCGCTCTAACCGCCTGAGCTATGGGCCCGTGTGCGCCGTGGAGAGTCTCCGTGGCGCGACGCCCGAGATTACCCCACACCCGGCGCCGAAACCAAAACGGCGCCGGGGGTGCGGATCAGTCGTCGGTCAGCGTCATGTGCACGCCGCCCACGAGGCTGGCGACGATGTTGTAGAGGAAGGCACCGAGGGTGGCGATGGCCGTCAGCAGGAAGACGTCGACGACCGCGATGACGATCGACAGCGAGACGACCCGGCCGAAGCCGAGGAAGTCCATGACGTCGAACTCCTCGCCCGAGCCGTCACCGATGATCTGGCCGGCCAGCTCGTTGACGGAGTCGAAGACCCCCATCGCCGAGAGCAGCACCCACATGACGGCCGTCATGACGACGAGCGCGATGCCCAGGGCCACGGAGACGAGGAAGCCGACCTTCATGACGGAGAAGGGGTCCACCCGCGAGACCATGAGCTTGACGCGGCGACCGGCCCGGGGGGGCGGGTCGGGAGGCGGTGCCTCCGGACGAGGTCCGCCGGGCCTGGGACGACCCTGCAGCCGTCCGCACGGCCGTGGTCTCTCCTGTCGAGCTCACTCCTGGTCACCTCCGGGGGCATCCCCCTGCTGGGCGGTCTCCGCCGGGACCTCCCCGGCGGACTGCACGTCAGGGTCCGACGCTACCTGCTCGTCCCCCGGCTCCGCGTCCTCGCCACGGTCGACGTTGCGAGCAACTGCGACGATCTCGTCACCCTTGCGCGGCGAGGCGAAGCTGACGCCCTGGGTGTTGCGGCTCGTCCGGTTGACCTCGGCCACCGCCGAGCGGACGATGTTGCCCTTTTCCATGACGACCATGACCTCGTCGTCCTCGTCGACGACGAGACACGACGAGCCGACCGCCCTTGCCGGACTTCGCCGCGAGCACGCCGA
>NZ_ALWX01000085.1 GCF_000297495.1 Janibacter hoylei PVAS-1
CGGTCGCCGCGGAGGGCGCCGGTCAGACGKKCTCCTTCAACGTCGCGCCGCGGACGTGGACGCGCTCGGTGACGAAGAACCCCGTGCTCGGCGCGGCCTACGGCGGCGCGCACCGCTTCGGGGTAGAGGTCTTTGCCCCCGAGACGGTGCGTCCGCTCATGGCGGCCCTGCTTGTGCGCGATCTCGTCCGCGAGAGCCCGCAGCGCGCCCACCCGGAGGAGCTCTTCAGCGAGGCGGCGGCACACGGCGGGCTGTGGCGGGTCGGCTACGAGCCCAAGACGGCGCTCGGGGTGGCGGCCGTCGCCGGCCTGCCGGGCTCCCTTCGGCGGCGGCTGCGAGGCTGAGCGCCGCCGCCAGCCGGGCGAAGGGGGGTCAGCTCCCGTCGTGCCCGCGCAGCAGCTGGATGAAGTCGGTCACCGGACCCAACGGGCCGCTCGCCTCGTCACCCGTGGGCGCGAAGCCGGCGACACCGGTGCGCTCGGCGACGACCAGGGCGGCGAGCTCGCCCGCCGCGCGGTGCACGCGGCGCTCGAGGTCGGCGTCGCCACCGAAGTCCTCGGTCGCGGCGAAGACCGCGGTCGGCACGACGACCGCGCGCAGGTAGGCGAAGAGCGGGCGCATCGCGTGCTCGAGCACGAGGCTGTGCCGGGGCGTGCCGGCGGTGGCCGCGATGAGCACCGGCTTGCCGATGAGCACGTCCTTGTCGAGCAGGTCGACGAAGGTCTTGAAGAGGCCCGAGTAGCTCGCGGTGAAGACGGGCGTGACGGCGATCAGGCCGTCGGCGGCGACGACCTTGGCCTGGACGCTCTCCAGGCCGGGCGTCGGCCGGTTGCCCGAGACCATCGTCTGGGCCATCTCGACGGCCAGCTCGCGCAGCTCGACGAACTCGACGTCGACCGACTCGCCGCGCCCGCCCACGGCAGCGCGCGTGGCGTCGGCGAGCTGGTCGGCGAGCAGCCGGGTGCTCGAGGGCGACGAGAGCCCAGCGGTGATGACGACGACGGACCGGCTCATCGGGTGGTGACCTCCTCGCGCTGCGCCGCAGCCTCCTGCTCGGCGATGGCGACCGGGCTGGTGACGACCTTACGGTGCGGGCTGTCGGGGCCCTCGGCCACCAGCGAGGCGTGGGTCGGCGGCTCGCTCGGCACGCCCTCGGGGCGGCGTGCCTCGAACTCCCTTCGCAGCACCGGCACGACCTCGCGGCCGAGGATCTCGACCTGCTCGAGGGCCATCTGGAGCGGCAGGCCGGCGTGGTCCATGAGGAAGAGCTGGCGCTGGTAGTCACCGACGTGGTCGGCGAAGGAGAGGGTGCGCTCGATGACCATCTCGGGCGTGCCGACGGTGAGCGGCGTCTGCCGGGTGAAGTCCTCCATCGACGGCCCGTGGCCGTAGACCGGCGCGTTGTCGAAGTAGGGGCGGAAGACCCGCTTGGCCTCGGCCTCGGTGTCGGCCATGAAGGCCTGCCCGCCGAGCCCGACGATCGCCTGGTTGGCGTCGCCGTGGCCGTAGTGCTCGAAGCGCTGGCGGTAGAGGCCGACCATCTGGGCGGTGTGCTCGATGTTCCAGAAGATGTTGTTGTGGAAGAACCCGTCGCCGTAGAAGGCGGCCTGCTCGGCGATCTCGGTGGACCGGATCGAGCCGTGCCAGACGAAGGGGGCGACGCCGTCCAGTGGCGCAGGAGTGGCGGTGAAGCCCTGCAGGGGCGTGCGGAACTGGCCCTTCCACGTGACGTTCTGCTCGCGCCACAGGCGACGGAGCAGGTGGTAGTTCTCGATCGCCAGCGGGATGCCCTGGCGGATGTCCTTGCCGAACCACGGGTAGACCGGGCCGGTGTTGCCGCGGCCCATCATCAGGTCGACGCGTCCGCCCGACAGGTGCTGGAGGAAGGCGTAGTCCTCGGCGATGCGCACCGGGTCGGTCGTCGTGATGAGGGTCGTCGCGGTCGAGAGCTTGAGGCGCTCGGTCTTGGCGGCGATGTAGGCGAGGTGGGTCGTCGGCGCGGAGGGGACGAAGGGCGGGTTGTGGTGCTCACCCGTGGCGAAGACGTCGAGTCCGACCTCCTCGGCCTTCAGGGCGATCTGCGTCATCGCGTGGATCCGCTCGCCCTCGCTCGGCGTGCGACCGGTCGTGGGGTCCATCGTCACGTCGCCGACGGAGAAGAGTCCGAACTGCATTGCCGCGCTTCCTGCTGGATTATTGAATCGTCAATTATCCTAACGGCGTGGGGCCGGGATCCATTCCCGGGTGGTCGTCGTGGGCCGGCTACACCCGGTCGAGCAGGGCCGCGACCTCGTGGGTCAGCTCCTCTGCGGCCTCGATCTCGACCCGCCGGCTGGAGACGGACTCGATGTTGAAGCCGAAGGGGATGCCGAGGTAGCGGCAGAAGTCGGTGAGCTCGCGGGCGGCGTTGAGCGCGTGCTGGCGCGACCACTTCAGCGGGTCGTCGGCGTGGACGATCTCGTTGCGCACCCAGCTGGGCACCCGCACGCCGAGCCACTCGAGGAAGCTCAGCGTCTTATCCGACCCGCACAGCGAGAGGGTGAAGATCAGGGGCGCCGGGTCGAGCTCGTCCTCGACGACGGCATAGCGGTAGTCGGAGGCGAGGTTCTTGGCCGCGCCGATGTCGTAGACGATCTGGCTGATGAAGAAGCCGGCGCCCGCGTGCTGCTTGCGCAGCAGTCGCTCGTGCTCGTCCCCGCGGCCGGAGTGGCGCTCGGGGATCGTCACGCCACCCAGCGGCAGGCTCGGCCGCACCTCGCGGTGCAGCTCCAGCGCGCGGGGCAGGGTCGTGTTCACCTCGGCATCGCTGCTCGAGCTGCCGACGAAGACAGTCAGGACGTTGTCCGGCGCCGCGGCCAGCCAGTCCGCGAGCTCGTCCTCGCGGTACTTGCCGACGGCGCGGTAGACGATCGCCGGCCGGTCCCAGCCGGCGAGCTGCTCGCTGAGGTAGTCGCCCGGGTCGAGCATCGAGGCGAAGGGGAAGGGTCGGGGGGCGGCGTTGCGGTCGGCCTCGTCGGTGATGTCGTAGAGGACGAGGGCGTCGACGGGCAGGGCCTCGGCGCGGGCGAGGGTCCGAGCGGCGATCTCGCTGATCCGCTCGGGGGCGGTCTCGGCGCGGGGCGGGGTGATGCCGAAGAGCAGGACCTCGCGCGGGTTGCGCACCGCGGCAGGGAAGTCGCCGGGGGAGGGGGGCTTGGATTCCTCCGCAGGGAGCTCGCTCATGCGGGCACCGTAACCGGGGATCGGCCACTGGTTAGGCTCGGCCCGATACCCGGACACCGTCCCCCTTCGAGGAGAGCACCGTGCAGATCACCGACACCGCCGCCATCGTCACCGGAGGAGCCTCGGGCCTCGGCGCAGCGACCGCAGCTGCGCTCGCCGCGGGCGGTGCGCGCGTCTTCGCCTTCGACCTGCCGGCCTCGATCGAGGGCGCCCCGCAGGTCGACGGCGTCGAGTACGTCGCCGTCGACGTCACCGACCCCGAGCAGGTCCAGGCCGCGGTCGACACCGCCGCCGGCGCCGGCGTGCCGCTGCGCACCGTCGTCAACTGCGCCGGCATCGGCCCGTCGATGCGCATCCTCGGCAAGAAGGGCCCGCACGACCTGGCCTTCTACGCCAAGGTCGTCCAGGTCAACCTCGTCGGCTCCTTCAACGTGCTGACGCTCGCCGCCGAGAAGATCTCCCAGACCGAGGCCCTCGAGCACGGCGCCCGCGGCATCATCATCAACACCGCCTCGATCGCGGCCTACGACGGCCAGGTCGGCCAGGCCGCCTACTCCTCGAGCAAGGGCGGCATCGTCGGCCTCACCCTGCCCGCTGCCCGCGACCTCGCCCAGTACGGCATCCGCGTCATGACCATCGCTCCCGGCATCGTCGAGACCCCCCATGCTCGCGACCGTCTCCGAGGAGTTCCGCGAGGGCCTGGCGAAGGGAGTCCCCTTCCCGCAGCGTCTCGCCCGCCCCGACGAGTACGCCCAGCTCGCGCTGTCGATCATCGACCACGACTACCTCAACGGCGAGGTCATCCGCATGGACGGCTCGCTGCGCATGGCTCCTCGCTGAGTTCGCGCTTCGGTCTCCTAGGAGGGCGCCCCGCGGCCCGTCTGCCCGTTCCGTGAGGAGGGCGCCCCGCGCCCGTCTGCCCGTTCCCTGAGGAGGGCGCCCCGCGCCCGTCTCGAAGGGCCGCGAGCACAGGGCTGGGGGTGGTCCTGAGGAAAAGTCCCGACTCCTGTCGCACACGCCTCACCGGGCGTAGCAGGGTCGGGACTTTTTCCATGAGTCGGGCCGACCCCCACCCTGCGCCGCCCCTCACCGTTCCCTGAGGAGGTCGCCCGCGGCCGTCTCGAAGGGCCGGTCAGGCGGGGTCGGTGACGTCCGCGACCTGGGCGTCGAGGTGAGCGAGCATGGCGTCGGCGTCGAGGGTGGCGGCGACGCCGTGGGCGCCGGCGCCGATGGAGACGGTGCGGCCGGCGACGGTCTCGTCGGCGACGACGGGCAGTGCCTGCAGCGAGCCGAAGGGGGTGATCGTCCCCCGCTCGTAGCCGGTCACCTCGCGGGCGATCTCCTTGTCGGGCAAGGAGATCCGGTTGACCGACAGCAGCGCGCGCAGCTTCGGCCAGGAGATCTGCCGGTCGCCCGGGACGAGGACGAAGAGGTGGTCGCCCTCCCCCCTTCGCACGACGAGGGTCTTGATGATGTCGTGTGGCTCGACCCCGCGGGCTGCGGCCGCCTCCTCGAGGGAGCGGACCATGCCGTGCCGGGTGATCGTGTGCTCGATACCGCTGTCGTCCAGGGCCTGTGCTGCGCGGGTGCCACCGTCCATGACCGGCAGCCTACGACCGTCCGAGTCGCGCACTCAGGCGCTGGCCCAGCTCGACCTCGTGGGGGAGTCGGCGCATCTCGGCGGCATCGGCCGCCACGCCCTGCGCCCGCAGCCGCTCCGCCAGGAAGTCCCAGTGATCCTGCTCCATGTCCTCGTGCGTGAGGTCGCCGTGGGGCTCGTCCGGGCCGACCACGGTGACGGCCGTGTCGGCGATCTCCTCGATGGTCATGCGCTCCCACAGGCCGTCCGGGCCCCACTCACTCCAGCCCCGATCGTCGAGCAGGATCCGTCGGGTGCCGTCGTCGAGGACGGCCAGGTGGAGTGCGGACACGGACATCGACCGGGGGCCGTTGGTTCCGTCGTCGAGCTCGACGACGGTCACCAGGTGGGTCACGGAACGCATGACGCCTCATCCTGCCAGCGCGCACACATCACACGACGTTATGTCTGTCCAAACGCAGACTTATGATTGTGGGCATGGCCTTCTTTGACTTCCCCAACCCGGTCAACGACAAGGCGGCGCGCACGGTCGCCACCGGTGTCGTCGCGATCAGCGTGCTGACGCTCGTGACCGGATGGTGGTGGCTGCTCGTGCCGCTCGGGCTGGGCTTCCTCGGCCGGGTGCTCGCCGGGCCCCGGCTCAGCCCTCTCGGCTGGTTGGCGATGCGAGTCGTCGCTCCTCGGCTCGGGCAGCCGGTGCTGACGCCGGGGCCGCCCAAGCGCTTCGCCCAGGGCATCGGTCTGGCCTTCTCGACGACCGCGGCGGTCCTCGCCCTCGGTCTCGGCCTGCACACCGCCGCGGGGATCGTCCTCGGCGTGCTCGTCGTCTTCGCGACCCTCGAGGCAGCGCTCGGCTTCTGCGCCGGTTGCTGGGCCTTCGGTCACCTCATGCGGCTGGGCATCATCCCCGAGGAGACCTGCGAGGCCTGCGCCGACATCACCCGTCGCCGCCCGGCCGTCGAGGAGCCGGTGACGACGGCCTGAGCCGCCGGCTCAGCGCCCGAGGAAGGCGTCGAAGAGCGCCTGCGTCTCGGGCAGCGATGCCCGGGCGCGGATCGTCTCCGCCTCGTCCCGACCGCTCTCCTCACGAGAGCGAAGGGAGCCTGCCCGCAGCAGTCGTCGGGTCTGGCCGTAGGCGCCGGCCGGTCCGGCGGCCCAGGTGGCCGCGAGCTCACGGGCCCGGGCCAGCGGGTCGGCGGCGACCTCGGCGACCAGGCCTTGCTCGCGGGCCTCGTCGGCCGACAGCGGCTGATCACGCAGCGCGAAGGCGAGCGCCCGCTGCCGACCCATCGCCAGCGGCAGCAGGGTCGACGTGCCGCAGTCGGGGTTGAGCCCGATCTTGGGGTAGGCGACGACGAACTTCGTGTCCTCGGCCGCGATGACGACGTCGCCGGCGAGCATGATGCCCAGCCCGGCGCCGGCGACGGCACCGTGCACGGCGACCGCCACCGGCTTGTCGAGCGCCTCGAGCGCGGCGACCGCGGCGTCCCCGGCGACGGCGAGCTCGTAGAGGTCACCCGCGGTGTCCTGCGAGTCGGCGAAGGAGGCGATGTCGCCGCCCCCGCAGAAGCGCTTGCCGGCACCGCTGAGGACGACGGCGCGCACCCCTTCGTCCTCGGCAGCCCGCTCGGCGGCCTCGCGCAGGGCGACACCCAGCGCCATGTCGAGCGTGTTGGCCGCCTCCGGGCGGTTGAGCTCGATGTGGGCGACGCCGTCGACGACGGTGTACTCGACGGAGGCCATCAGATCCGCCGGAACATCGCGGCGAGGGCCTGGCCGCCACCGATGCACATGGTGACGATGCCGAGCTCGAGGTCGCGCCGGACCATGTCCTTGGCCAGGCGCAGGGTGAGGATCGCGCCGGTCGCGCCGACCGGGTGGCCCAGGGCGATCGCGCCGCCGTAGGGGTTGACGCGCGCGGGGTCGAGCTCGGTGTCGCGGATGACGGCGACGGCCTGCGAGGCGAAGGCCTCGTTGAGCTCGATCGACCCGATGTCCGAAGGGGAGGTCCCCGTCTTGTCGAAGAGCGCCCGCAGCGCGTGGGTCGGTGCGTAGCCCATGAGCTCCGGCTCCATCGCCGCGGTGGTGACCGCCTCGAGGCTGACGAGCCCGGTGAGGCCGCGCTCGGCGACGGCGGACTCCCGGCCGAGGACGACCGAGGCAGCGCCGTCGTTGATGCCCGAGGCATTGCCGGCGGTGACCGAGCCGTCCTTGGCGAAGGCCGGGCGGAGGCCGGCCAGGGTCTCGAGAGTGGTGTCGGGCTTGGGGTGCTCGTCCTTGTCGGCGGTGAAGGGCTTGCGGCCCCCGACCTCGAAGGGGGTGGATCTCCTCGGCGAAGGCTGCCTGCGCCTCGGGGGTCGCCGCGCGGCGCTGCGACTCGAGGGCGAACTCGTCCTGCTCCTCGCGGGAGACGCCGTACTTCTTCGCGACGTTTTCCGCCGTGACGCCCATGTGGATGCCGTGGAAGGGGTCGGTGAGCATGAGGACGGTGCCGTCCTGCAACTGGCGGTTGCCGAGCTTGTAGCCGCTGCGGGCACCGAAGTCGTAGAAGGGCATCCGGGTCATCGACTCGTCGCCGCCGGCGAGGGTGAAGTCGAGGTCGTTCCACCGCATCTCCATCGCGGCGGACCAGATCGCCTGCAGGCCCGAGCCGCACAGGCGGTTGACCGTGTAGGCGGGGACGTTGGTCGGCAGGCCGGCCGTGACGGCGACGCGACGCGCGTTGTAGGCGTCGGGGCCGACCTGGCCGATGCAGCCCATGACGACCTCGGAGATGTCCTCGCCCGCGACACCGGCGCGCTGCAGCGCCACCCGGCTGGCCTCGGCGCCGAGCTCGAAGCCCGGCACGTCCTTGAACATCCCGCCGAAGCTTCCGGTCGGGGTACGGGCGCCGTCGACGACGACGATCTTCTCGGTGCTCATCAGCTGCTCCGTGGTCGGTGGGTGCGTTCGGAGGTCAGCATCCCACCACGCCCCTCCCGGTCCCTGAGGAGGTCGTCCCGCGACCGTCTCACCGGTCCCTGAGTGGGTCTCACGTCCCGCGTGGGCGGTCGCCCCGCGACCGTCTCACCGGTCCCTGAGTGGGTCCCACGTCCCGCGTGGGCGGTCGCCCCGCGACCGTCTCACCGGTCCCTGAGGAGGTCGCCCCGCGACCGTCTCGAAGGGCGGTCGTAGCCTGTCCGCATGGCACTTCGCAGCGCAGAGAGCGTCCAGACCGCACCCGTCGCCGCCCTCGGGCTGATCGGCGGATACCTCACGGCCCGCGAGAGCGGCATCCGTCCGCTCGGGGGAGTCGTCCTCGGCGCGGCCGGTCTGCTCGCCGGTCGCAGCTGGCTCGCCAAGACCGACCCGGCGACGACCGCGGCGCTGTCGGCGATCTACCTCGGGGGGCTTCGGCGCCTCGCACCCGCTGGCCAAGAAGGTCGGCGCCTGGCCGGCCGTCCTCGGCGTCGCCGCTGCCTCGGCTGCCGCGTCCTACGCCCTGTCCGACCGGCGCTGACCGTGGCCACGGCTCCCATCGCCCTCACCGGGGCGACCGGTCGCATCGGTGGCCGCGTGGCCGACCGCCTCGCGACGAAGGGGGTCCCCCTTCGCCTCCTCGTCCGCGACCCCGACCGGGCACCGGATCTGCCGGGTGCGACAGCGGTCGTGGCCCCCTTCGCCGACGGTGAGGCCGTCCGCGAGGCCCTCACGGGGGTCGAGACGGCCTTCATGGTCTCCGCGTCGGAGGCGGCCGACCGAGTGCAGCAGCACCTGACCTTCGTCGAGGCGGCCGCGGCCGCCGGGGTGCGGCACCTCGTCTACCTCTCCTTCCAGGGGGCGAGCGCGGCGTCGACCTTCACCTTCGCCCGCGACCACGCGGTGACGGAGGCGGCGATCCGTGGGACGGGCCTGACCTGGACCTTCCTGCGCGACTCCTTCTACGCCGACTTCATGCCGGGGCTCGTGGGTGACGACGGCGTCATCCGCGGACCCGGCGGCAGCGGCCGGGTGGCCGTCGTGGCCCAGGACGACATCGCGGACGCCGCTGCTGCCGTGCTGCTCGACCCGGCCGCCCACGCCGGCCGCACCTACACGCTGACGGGGCCAGCAGCCTTGTCCTTCACCGAGATCGCGACGATCGTCGGCGAGGCGAGCGGCCGCGAGGTGACCTACGTCGACGAGACGCTCGACGAGGCCCGAGCCTCACGGGCGGTCTACGACGCTCCTGATTGGGAGGTCGCCGGCTGGATCTCGACCTACACGGCGGTCGCCGCCGGCGAGCACGCCGAGGTCACCGGCGACGTCGAGGCGCTCACCGGGCACCCGGCGACGCCGCTGCGCGAGGTGCTCGCCGCGGGTCGCTGAGGCCGCTCAGCTCTCGTAGGGCAGCACCAGGTCGGTGCGGAGCGTCGCGGGGTCCAGGTCGGGGGAGGGCTCGGTGACGTAGACCTCCCAGAAGGGCAGCGCCGGCTGGTGCCCGTCGGCCGCCACCTGTTGCATCAATCGGCCCCACGCGTCCCCCAGACCGTCGTACCCGCCCAGGTGGGAGACCGTCGCGACCTGCGTCGCCGGCATGCTCGAGGGCAGGAAGGTGATGCCACCCGCCTCGAGCTGGCCGTCGAGCGGCGCGGCGACGGGGAAGCCGGCCTCGAAGGTCATCGTCGCCCCCGGCATGCGGTGGTGCAGGGAGATCGCGGGCCCGGCGATCTGCACGCCTGCCTCGGCGAGCGCGGGCACGAGCGCCGTGAAGGTCTCGTCGAAGATCGCGGGCATCCCGTCGGGAGCCACGTCCTGGGCGAGGCGGACCACGGTCGGGATCTGCTGGGTGACGAGATAGCTGACGCCCTCGTGGGGCGGTCGGAGGTAGGTGGGGGTGTCGGTCACGGGTGCCTCCTGCGTCGGTGTGCTGTCAGCCTGCCACGTCGGCCGCGGCGGTGAGCGTGACCGCGGCGGTCCACGCGAGCGGCGACGGGCCGGCGGGGGAGCCGTCGTCGAGGACTTTTTCGGGCAGCGACCCGGCCGACGTGCGGTGCTCGGCGAGCCAGCGCAGGGTCTCGACCGCGCGCTCGCGGGTCGTGGGACTCGTGGCCCAGGCGCCGGCGAGCACGGCCGTCTCGGGGGTCCAGGCGACGCCGTCGTCGCGCCAGTCGCCGCCGGGGGCGTAGCCGCCGTTGGGCCGGGCCATCTGGCGGGCGGCGTCGTCGAGCGCGGCCCGGATGTCCGCCTCGCGTGGTGGCGCCGTGCGGTAGGGCGGCAGCAGCCAGGCGATCGCGGTGTCGCTCGCGCCGCCGCTGATCCGACGGGGCCAGCCCCGCATGCCGAAGGTCGCGTGCACCTGGTGGTCGAGGTGCAGCGCCGCTGCGGCGCAGCGTTCGCCGAGCCGGTCCGGCAGGAGGGTCGCGGCGTGCTCGAGGCCGGCGAGGACCGGGGCGGCGGTCCCGAGGGTCAGCTGCCCCTCGTCGAGCTCCCAGTAGTCGGGCGAAGGGAGCGGCAGCCCGTCCGAGGCGAGCCGGCCGAGTGCCGTGGTGGCGCAGTGCCGCACGAAGCCCTCGATCGCCGACGCGTGGGAGGTGCCCCGCCACGAGTCGGCCGTCGAGCCGGCTGCCCACAGCGCCCAGCCGAAGCCGTCGTCCTGCGGGGGCCGGTCGTCCGGGGTGCCGCCGTCGAGCGCGTAGCGGGCCTGCATCCGCCCTGCCCGGCCGACGCGGGAGGCGAGGGTCGCGAGCTGGCGGGTGGCCCCCTTCGCGTCGCCGAGGCGGTGGAGGGCGACGGCCACGTGCGCCGTGTCGCGGGGCCACGCGTGACGCCACATCGGGGACCACCCGGCGACGGCGAGGGGCAGTCCCGCGGAGAGCACCCACAGGTCGAGGGCGGCTTGGCGGGCGAGGTCGCGCGGGGTGCCGGCCACGTGCCCGGGCAGGCTCAGGCCGGCGAGCCACTCCTCCTCGGCCTCCAGCAGCGGCCCCTGCTCGGGGCCGACGAGGACCCGTGAGTCGGGGAGCAGACGCTCGAGGTCGGGTGTCTCGACGAGCCGGCGGGTTTGCCGCCACGGACCCTGCGAGGTCTGCATCGCGACGGTGAGCCCGTACGACGCGGGCACCTCGTGGCGGGTGCGGTAGAGGCCGATGCCTCCGGTGGCCGTGGCCGTCAGGGCGGCCGCACCCATCGACCCGGCGACGAAGCTGCGCCGGGTCGGGTGGCCTGAGGGCTCGGTCATCCCCTCACGCTACCGAGCGGTCGCGCGGCTCAGGTGCGCCGTCGGTTGCCCGCCATGCCGACCGCGACCCAGGCGGCGGCGACGAGGATGCCGCCGCCCACCGGGTACCAGCGCGGCACCGTGTCGAAGAAGGCGAAGCCGAGGCCGAAGGCCATGGTGATGATCACCGCGACGAGCGCGGGCGTACGTGTCCCCATGCGGTCAGTGTGGCGGCGGCTCGCGACGCCTGTCCACGGTCGGGCGTGGTCAGACCTGCAGCAGCGACGCGAAGCGCTCCCGCGTCAGGTAGACCATCCGGGCGTCCTTGTCCCCGATGCGGACCTGCTCGCCGAGCTCGAATCCGGTCTGCCGCAGCCGCTCGAGGATCGCCCGGTTGGCAGCGTCGGGCTCGCCGACCAGCCGCTGCACGGCCGGGTCGGCGAAGGCCCACGCGAAGATCCCGGCGCCCACCGCGAGGGGGTCCTCCCCCGGCGCGACGAAGACGTGCGCGCCGAGGTCACCGGGCTGCACGTCGTAGGCCTCGGCGATCGGGTCGTGCTCGGGCTCGTAGGTCTGCAGCAGCGCCACCGGCCGTCCCTCGACCTTCCCGATCCACGCCCAGTGCGCCTCGAGCGAGTCGACGAAGGCGTAGACGTCGCGGATCTCCTCGATGCTTTTGTCGCCCATGCCCCAGAAGCGCCCGCGCGGGTGGGTCACCCACCCGTGGATCAGCGGGGCGTCCTGCTCGGGCTGCAGGGGTCGGAAGGTCAGGTCGGTCATCGGGTCTCCTGCTCGTCGGTCGACTGCGGCTGGGGTCGTGGGGTGGCGACGTCGGCGAGGTCACCGTCGCGCCACAGCCCGTGCTGGTCGTGGGCGTGGGGTGAGGTGGCCGGGCCGGCGGCGCCGAGCGGCACGGCCCAGCCGCTCGGTCCGCCGAGGGACCAGACGAGCCGGGCGGCCGGGCCCCGCCAGCACAGGTCGCTCAGACCGGGGGCGGCGGCGGTGGCGAGCACGCAGTCGCCGTCGCCACCGAGCGGTCCCGAGGCGGGGGGCCGCGGTGTGCTCGGCCCGGACGAAGGGGGCGACGTGCCGCTCCCCCCACGTCCGGTCGTCGGCGGGGGCCTGGGCGACCCGGACGAGTGCCTGGACGGCGAGGTCGTCGAGGGGCAGGCCCCAGTCGCGCCCGACGTGCACGATCCGCTCGATCCCGGCGCCGACCCGGGCCACGGGGTCGACCCAGGGGGCGAAGAGCGCTGCGAGACCTGCGGGTTCGTGGATCGGCGCGAGCCGGGGGTGGGCGGCGACGGCGAGCACGAGCTCGGTGCGCCAGCTCGCGAAGAGGGCCGCGTCGTGGCTGCACGCGTCCATGTGCTCGTCCCAGGCGAGCAGCCGCAGGCGCAGCTCCTCGGCGGGTCCGGTGGCCGCGACCCCGTCGAGCAGGGCAGCGTAGGTCGGCCAGGAGCCGAGCCGCGTGTCGACCTGGACCGCCGCGAGGCCGGCGGTGTCCCACGTGGTGCGCTCGCCGAGTAGCTCGGTGATCCGCTGCGCCCGGTGCGGTGCGGCGAACTCCTCGCCGAGGTCGGTGACGGAGGGCCGGCGGTCGTTCGCGTGCACGACGACCTCGCCGACGGTGAGGTCCCGCCGCGCCGGGGGCGCCGCCACCGTGCCCATGTGGCCGACCTGAGTGCGCATTTCCCTAGGGAGATGCGCATCCACTGCGGGTTTCACGAGGCGGCCGGCGACGCGCTCGCGCACCCGACCGTCGGCACCGGCGATGACGACGGCGTTGACCGGCTCGACCCAGCCGTCGAGGGCGGCGTCGACGTCGTCGACGGTGCGGGCCAGGAGCAGCCGACGCATCGCCGCGAGTCCGATGTCGCCGTCGAGGCCGGCGGGCGAGATCGGGTGGGGGACCACCGGATCCGCGTCAGGGGCGATCTGCTGGTAGTCGGCCATGGCGTGCGTGACCGCCCACGCGACCGATCCGGTGTGGCCGAAGTGGGGTACGCCCGGCACGCCGGCGAAGGCGAGTCCGAGCACGTCGAGCTGCGGCGTCGTCAGCCGCACCTGCTGGTAGATCCCCGGCGCCTCGAGCACTCGGTGCGGGTCGGCGGCGATCATCGGCGCGCCGGTGGCGGTGCGTGACCCGGTGAGCGCCCACGCGTTGCTGCCGCCGAGCGGCACCCCCTCGTGGCTGAGCAGGTCGAGGGCGTCGTCGCCCAGCTGGGCGCGCACGTGCCGCCGCCACAGCAGGTGGCCGAAGTTGCCCATGAGCACGTGCTGCACGAGGAAGACCCCGGCGGGCGACCACGGCTCCCAGAGCTGCGGCTGGGTGCCGGTGGCAGCGAACTCCGGTGCGCGAGAGCCCCCTTCGTCGAGGCCGTCGTTGACCCCCGCGACGTAGGCGTGCAGCCAGCTGCGGGTGTCGTCGTCGAGGTCGGCGACGGCTGCACGGGCGATGCCGGGCAGGTCGGCCCGGGTCGCGAAGTCGTCCCAGTCCGAGGTCCCGAGGAGGGCGGCGGAGGTCGCCTCGGACCGCCGCCGCTCCACCTCGATCTGCCAGGCCCGGTCGACAGCGGCCGACCGACCCTGGGCGAAGGCGAGGTCCTCGAGCGTCTCCCCCCAGCAGAGCGGGATGCCGTGGGCATCCCGCTCCACCCGCCAGCGTCGGGTCACCCGGCCACGTCCCTGCTCACGCTGCCGCCGCCGACGTTCCCTGAGGAGGTCGCGAAGCGACCGTCTCGAAGGGTCGCGGCGTGGAGGGGGTTGTCGAGGTCCCCGACCCGGATGAGCGATCCCTCGGGATCGCTGAGGTCGACCATCTGCAGCGTGTTGCGCAGCTGCAGCCGGTTGAGGCAGGAG
The DNA here is from genome assembly GCF_000297495.1 of Janibacter hoylei PVAS-1. Taxonomy (GTDB): domain Bacteria; phylum Actinomycetota; class Actinomycetes; order Actinomycetales; family Dermatophilaceae; genus Janibacter; species Janibacter hoylei. The sequence goes on from NZ_ALWX01000085.1 coordinate 13,863, forward strand.
TGCTCGAAGGTCGGCCGCAGCAGGTCGAGCCGGGCCGCTCGCGGGTGGTCGGCCGCGTGCTCGGTGATGCACTCGGCGACGAGGCCCCAGAAGTCCTTGCCGGTGAGCACCCCGTCGTCGGCGAGGATCTCCGCGACGAAGCGCAGCACCCCGTCGAGCACGTCGGTGAGCACCGACAGCGACTGCACCTGCGGGTCGAGGACGTGCCGGATGCGCTCGACCTCGGGCGGCAGCTCGCGGTCGGACATGACGACGACCTCCTCGCCGATGTCCTTCATGTAGACGCCGGTGGGCACGTGGTCCTCGAGGACGAGGATGAGGTTTTCGCCGTGCGGCATGAAGGCGAGGTCGTGCACGCCGAGGCAGTGGACGACCGGCCGCAGGTAGGCCCGCAGCATCCGTCGCACCCACTCGGTCGCACCGATCGGGCTGGCGGCGATGAGCTCGGTGATGAGCGCCGTGCCCTCGGCGTCGCGGTGGAGCAGCCCGGTGAGCGACTGGAGGCGCTCTCCCGCAGCGAGCTTGGGCACCGGCGACTCGCGCCACAGGGCGGCGACCATCTTGGTGTGCGCACTGGGCGAGCCGAGCTGGTGGTAGGCGTCGCCGGTGTAGCCGACGGCCGCGACCTCGCGCAGCACCTTGAAGCCGCAGTCGGCGAGCTCCTGGTCGGCGGCGACGACGCCGGCGACCCAGTCGTTGATCGCCGGCGTGGCCGCCATGTACGTCGGCGAGAGGCCGCGCAGGAAGCCCATGTTCTGGATCGCCAGTGCCGTCTTGACGTAGTGCCGCTCGGGCCGGCTCGTGTTGAAGAAGGTGCGGATCGACTGCTGCGCCCGGTAGCGGTCGTGGGTGGTGCCGAGGTGCACGACGTCGCGGCGGGCGATGTCGGCGGCGAAGGTCACCGCGAGCTTGTGGTCCCACTGCCACGGGTGGACCGGCATGAGCAGGTAGTCGGCGGGGTCGACCCCCTTCGCCTCGAGACGAAGGGAGAATCGCTCCCGGTCCGCCGGGTCGAGCTCGCCCGCGTAGAGGTCCTCCTCCGTCATGCCGTCGGCCAGGGAGAGGTGGGCGACGGTGCGCCGCACCGCGATCCACTGCATGCGCACGTCGGCGCCGGCCTCCGGCGAGTAGGCCTCGTGGTCGGTGGCGGAGAAGCCGATGCGACCGTTGTTGGCGACGAAGGCGGGATGCCCTTCGGTCATCGCCGACTCGATGGTCTGGAAGTCGGCGTCGACGAGGTCGCGGCTCGTGCGGCGCCCGTGGTGCCACTTGAAGGCCAGGCTCGCGAGGGTCCCGCTCAGCTCCTCGAGGTAGGTCGAGCGGAGGTGGTCGGGGATGCCGAGGTCCTCGTGCAGGTCGGAGACGACCACCAGGGCGTCGACCTCGGTCGGGCTCCCGTCGACGGTCCGCTCGATGCTCGCCGGGTCGACCCGCCAGTGCTCGAGAGCGTGCCGGGTGGCCGAGAAGGTGTAGCGGGCCGCCCCGGCGCTGATCGTCCACCGCCCGTCCGCCGTGGGCTCGGGCTCGAGGAGCCGCTCGTGGGTGAACTCGCCGATGGCCTTGGCCGCGACGTGCCGGTGGGCGCGGGCCATGACGCCCGGCTCGAGGTGGGCGACGTCGGGGCTCGGCAGCTCCTGCGTGCCCCGCTCCAGCTCGCTGGCCGCGAAGTCGGCGACGGTGCAGAAGCTCAGCAGGGCCTGCTTGTCCGGCAACGAGATGCGGCGGTCGACGACGAAGCCGGCGGCGGCGTTCTTGGCGTGGATCGCGTGGTTGCGGGCGTCCGGCTCGACGACGACCTCGGTCGTCGCGGGGTCGCGGAAGCAGAAGTGCATGACCGCGCGGAAGACCTGCGAGGTCAGGCCGCTCACCGGCGTGTCGGTCGGCGCGACGAGCACGTGCATGCCGAGCTGACCGGGGGTGACCCGGTAGTGCGCGGCGAGCACGGAGTGCGCCGGGTCGTACGTCTCGGTCAGGAAGGTCGGGATGCCGTCGACCCGACCCAGCCAGGCGTCGTGGTGCTGGTCGGCGTCGATCTCGTCGAAGGCCGCCCGGGTCTGCTCCGGGGTGTACCCCTGCATGCCCCAGAAGGCCGACTTGGGGTGGGTCACCCAGTCGTGCAGCAGGTCGGCGTGCTCGGCGGGGACGACCGGCTCGATTGTCACGCGGCCGACGGGCGTGAGCAGGGCGAAGGGGGTCATCGCGCCACCGCCTCGGCGCGCACGGGCTCCACCACGGGGGAGTCGATCTCACCGACCCCGAAGTGCTGGAAGGCGATCCGCTCCTCGACGGGGTAGACCTCGCGGCCGGTCATGGCGTTGATGATCACCGAGTTGCGGTAGGCGCCCATGCCGAGGTCGGGGGCCAGGACGGAGTGGGTGTGCTCCTCCGCGTTTTGCACGAAGATCCTGCCGTCGAGGTCGACGCTGTAGTCGGCCCCGGTGTCGTAGCGGTCGCGGGCATCGCGCCGGATGCGTCCGGCGACGGGCTCGAGGAAGGCGGGGGTCCGGGGGCGGTAGCCGGTGGCGAGGACGAGGCCCTCGCTCGTCACCCGCACGGCGGCGTCCTGCTCCTCGTGGTGCACGCCGAGCGTGTACCGCCCGGAGATGGCGTCCCAGCTCGCCTCGCGCACCTCGCTGTTGGTGAGCAGGGTCGTCGGGACGGGTGCGCCGGTCTCGACGCGGATCCGGTAGAGGGTGTCGTAGACCTGGTCGACGAGGTCGCCGCTGATCCCCTTGTAGAGGTTGCGCTGCGCGCGCAGCAGCACGTCGCGCCGCTCCATCGGCAGCTCGCGGAAGTAGCGGGCGTACTCCGGCGAGGTCATCTCGAGCGTGAGCTTCGTGTACTCCATGGGGAAGAAGCGCGGCGAGCGGGTGATCCACGTCAGGTGGTAGCCGTGCTCGGTGATGCCCTCGAGCAGGTCGAGGTAGATCTCGGCGGCGGACTGCCCACTGCCGATGACGGTCACCGACCCCTGGTCCTGCAGGGCCGCTCGGTGCTCGAGGTAGTGCGCGGAGTGGGTCACGGGTCCGCCGAGGCCCTCCGCGACGGGCGGGAGCGTCGGCTCGGTGCCGATGCCGAGCACCACATGATAAGCGCGAAGGGAGGTGACCGTCCCGTCGCCGAGGCGAGCGGTGACGACGTAGGTGCCGTCGGCCTCGCGCTCGACGGAGGTCACCTCGTGGCCCCAGCGGATGGTGTCGAGCTGGTCGGCGACCCAGCGGCAGTACTGGTCGTACTCGGCGCGCAGCGGGTAGAAGCTCTCGCGGATGTAGTACGGGTAGAGCCGCCCGATCTGCTTGAGGTGGCTGAGGAAGCTGAAGCGGCTCGTCGGGTCGGCCATCGTCACGAGGTCGGCCATGAAGGGCACCTGGATGGTCGCGCCCTCGAGCATCATCCGGGGTGCCAGCTGAACTCGTCCCGCGCCTCGAGGAAGACGCCGTCGAGGTCGGGCAGGTCGTGGGTCAGGGCGGCCAGGCCGAGGTTGAAGGGCCCCAGGCCGATGCCGACGAAGTCGTGCACCTTCATCGCGCCACCTCCAGCTCCGCGAGGCTCAGCTCGTCGAGGTGGACCGGTTCCTGAGGAGGCGCGCCAGCGCCGTCTCGAAGGGCGGCGAGCAGCGCCTCTCCGGTGGCGGCGATCGTCTCGAGGATCCCGAGCAGGTGCGCCAAGGGGGTCTGCGGGTTGAGCAGGGTGAACTTCAGCCACGACCGCCCCTCGATCGTCGTGCCGGCGACCATGACCGACCCGTCGTCGAGGAGGGCGTGCCGGATACGGGGGTTGAGCGAGTCGGCCTCGGTGACGCCCACCCCCTTCGGCCGGTAGCGCATGAGGACCGTGCTGAGCACGGGCTCGACGGCGACCTCGAAGCGGTCGTCCTCCCGCAGCACCTCCCACACCTCGTGGGCGCGGTCGATGACCTCGTCGAACATCTCGCCGACGGCGTCGGCGCCGGTGACCCGCAGCGTCAGCCAGAGCTTGAGCGCGTCGAAGCGGCGCGTCGTCTGCAGCGACTTGTCGACCTGGTTGGGGGTCACCGCGGTCCGCGGGTTGAGGTAGTCGGCGTGGTGGGTGACGTGGGCGAGGGTGGCCCCGTCGCGCACGACGATCGCGCTGGAGCTCACCGGCTGGAAGAAGGTCTTGTGGAAGTCGACGGTCACCGAGTCGGCCCGCTCGATGCCGGCGAGCAGGTGCCGGCGACGAAGGGAGACGAGCAGCCCGCCCCCGTAGGCGGCGTCGACGTGCAGCCACGCGTCGTGGGCGGCGGCGAGGTCGGCGATGGCGGCGACCGGGTCGATGACGCCGAGGTCGGTGGTGCCCGCGGTCGCGACGACGGCCATGGCCGTCTCCCCACGCTCGCGGATGCCGTCGAGCTCGCTCGCCAGGGCGGCGACGGACATGCCGCCGGTCGCGTCGGTCGGCACCGCGATGACGGCGCTCGGGTGCAGCCCCATGATGCGGGCGGCCTTGATGACGCTGAAGTGGCTGTGCTCGGTCGCGAGGATCCGCAGCGTGGCGTCGGGCCCGACCCGGCGGACCGCCTCGCCGCGTGCGAGGAGCAGGCCCTGGAGGTTGGACTGCGTGCCGCCGCTGGTGAAGACGCCGTCGGCGCCCTCGCCGAAGCCGATGCGGCCGGCGGTCCAGCGGATCAGGCGCTGCTCGACGAGCGTGCCGCCGGCGCTTTGGTCCCACGTGTCGACGGAGGTGTTGACCGCCGAGATGATGCCCTCGGCGAGGACGGCCGGTAGGGCCACGGGGCAGTTGAGGTGGGCGACGTAGGAGGGGTGGTGAAACCAGATGGCGTCGCGCAGGTAGATGTCGGTCACCTCGGCCAGCGCCGCGTCGAGGTCGGAGGCGGGCCGGTCGAGGTCGACACCCTCCACGGCGGGGGTGAGGTCGGCGACGGTCGCCCCGGTCGACGGGGCGTCCGCGGCTAGGTGCCGCGCGACGAGCTGCGTCACGCGCGCCATGCCGCGGACGTAGTCGTCGGCGGTCTCGTGCGTCAGGAGGTGGGGGTTCACCGAGCATGCTCCTAGAAGTAAGGGATACCTAACTTAGGTAGTGCTGGCCTAACATAACTGCCGTGCGCCGACCTCGCTCGTCGAGATCGCGACGCTGCGCATCACCGCCGATGCGCGATGACCCCTACCCGGGCACCTGCCCACGAGCGCGAGGAAGAACCCCGTGACGACCACTGCCCCGACGGCCACTGAAGACGCCAAAACCCTTGGCGCAGAGCGGTTCCGGCTCATCACCGCCCTGTACTTCACCCAGTACCTCGGTGTGGGCTTCCTCACGATCGGGCTCGTGGCGATCCTCCGGGACGGCGGGACCTCCCTCGCGACGCTCGGCATGCTCCAGACGATCGGGCTCATCTGGCCGCTGAAGTTCCTCTGGGCGCCGCTCGTCGACCGCTTCGGCAGCCGGCGGGTCGGCCACTACCGCTCCTGGCTCATCCCGCTGCAGCTCGGCCTGGTCATCACGCTGCTGGCGCTCACCCCCTTCGCCACCCCCGCCGACCATCTCGGCCCGGTCTTCGCGATCTGCGCGCTCTTCGTCCTCTTCTCCGCCACGCAGGACATCGCCGCCGACGCGCTCGCCGTCCGCCTCCTCACCGACTCCGGTCGGGGGATCGGCAACGGGATCCAGGTCGGCGGCAACTACCTCGGCAGCGTCGTCGGCGGCGGCCTGGCCGTCGTCGTCTACGACCGGTGGGGCTGGGTGCCCGCGATCCTGCTCCTGGCTCTGCTCACCGCCGCGGCCCTCGGCGTCGTCATCGGCTTCCGCGAGCCGACCCGCGAGGTGCAGGTGCGCCGGGCCGGGCTGCGCGAGCTCCTCTCGGTCTTCGCCCAGCAGGGCTGCCGCAGCTGGGTGCTCGTCGTCGTCCCGCTCTACTACATCGGGGCCGCCGTGGGCTACGCGATCGTCTCGCCGGCTCTCGTCGACGCCGGCTGGTCGCTGACCAAGATCGGGGTCGTCTCCGGCGCGATCGCCTCGGCACCGGCCGTCCTCTCGGCGCTCGGCGCGGGTGCGCTCGTCAGCCGCTGGGGTCGTCGTCGCGTCCTCGTCCTCGGTGGCGTGCTCCTCGCCGTCGCCACCCTCGGCCTGGTGCCGCTCGCCCTCGGCGAGGCGTCGACCGTGTGGACGACGATCGCACTGTGCGCCTTCATGGCCGCCTACGCGGTGGCCAATGTCGTCGTCTACACGATCAACATGGACTTCGCCCGCCCCGACTCGGCCGGCACCGACTTCACGACGCTCACCTCCTTCGCGTTGGCGATGTCCTTCGTCGCGGCGGCCCTCGCCCTCACCGCCGCCGTGTGGATCGGCTACCTCGGGGTGCTCGTCGCGTCGATCGCCCTCGTCCTCGTCGGCACCGCGCTCGGCCTGCGGCACCAGCGTCGGCACGGGGTCTCCTGACGCCCGGCGCCCGCACGCGCGGGGGAGTGCTCCCCGTGCGAGTCGCTTGCTGTCGGCGGCAGATGTCGATTGCATGACCCCCATGAGCTATCCGCCCTCCTCGCCGTACCCGTCGAACCAGCCGCCACCCGAGGGGCAGGGCACGCCCACCGGCGGCCAGCCGCCGTACGGCACCCCGCCCGCTCCGGGCACGGGTGCGCCGCAGGGCTCCCAGCCGCCGTACGGGTCGCAGCCGGCCTACGGCAGCCAGCCGCCCTACGGGTCCCAGCCGCCCGCCGGTGGCCCCGGTGGCGGGATGCCGCCCATGCCGCCCGGTGGTGGTGGGATGCCGCCGGTGCCGCCCGGTGGGGGCTTCGCCGCCCCGTACAGCCCGATCGAGGCGATCGTCTACGGCTTCCGCACGTTCGGCCAGCACGTGGGCGTCTTCCTCGTGCTGGGGCTGCTGCTGCTCGTCGTCACCGTTGGCGTGCAGTTCCTCTTCAACCTCATGGGCGGCGGTCTCGAGATCTTCTCGGCGCCCTCGTGGGACCCCGACACCCCGACGCCCGAGGCCAGCCTCGGCTCCTCGCTGCTCGAGCTCGTCGGCAGCCTGCTGTCCAGCCTCTTCGGCTGGATCGTCGGCCTGGCGATCATGCGCGGCGCGCTCGACGTCGTCGACACCGGTCGGGTCGAGATCGGTCAGCTCTTCAACCGCATCCCCTGGGGTCAGGCCCTCCTGGCGGGCATCCTCGTCGCGGTCGCCACGCTGGCCGGCCTCATCGTCTTCTGCGTCGGTGCGATCGTCGTGACCTTCTTCCTCTACTACACCAACGCGGCGGTCCTCGACGGCAAGAGCGCGACCGACGCCATCTCGGCGAGCTTCACCTTCGTCAAGGACAACCTCGCCGAAAACCTGCTCCTCTGCCTCCTCGGCGTCGTCGCGATCATCGCGACCGTCTGCACCTGCTACCTCGGTGGCATCGTGCTGGGCCCGGTCATGACGATCGCCGTCGCCTACACGTGGCGCCACCTGCAGGGGCGCCCCGTCGCCCCCTGACCCGGCTCCACCCGGCATGACGAAGGGCGGGCCCGCACTACGGTGCGGACCCGCCCTTCGTCATGCCGTGGCCGAGGTCAGATGATCTTGCGCCCCTCGTCCTTGGCGGCGCGCCACTCCTTGTAGAAGGCGACGCAGATGATCGTCAGGATGACGGCCACGATGACCGGCCAGACGAGGACGTAGGCGGTGAGTGCGGTGATCGACATGGGGATCCTTCCGGGTCAGGAGCGGGCGGGCTCGAGGTCGAGGTCGTCGTCGCCGGTCAGCGACTCGTCGTCGGTGAAGTCACCGGTGCGACGGGCGATGAGCGAGAAGTCGAAGGGCCGCTGTCGCGACGCGAACGACATGACGACGCAGACGATCGTCGAGATCGCGTAGGCGGCCAGCGAGCCGGACAGCGCCGGGTACTGCGAGATCACCCCGATGGCGAAGGGGGCAACCCCCACCGCGAAGACGGCACCGAGCGAGATGCCGACGCGGGCGCCGAAGAAGCCGAAGGCCATGAGCCCGATGACGATGCCGGCGCCGATGATGCCGACGACGTCGACGACGAGGTCGAGCGCCCCGGACTGCGGCAGCCAGCCGAAGCGCACCGGCAGGAAGACCGCGAAGGCGACGAGCACGGAGACGGTGAAGGCGGCGTTGGTGACCCTCGACCAGTAGAAGGAGGCGATGACGGGGAAGACGAGGCAGCCCCACATCGCACCGACGAAGACGAGCAGGTCGAGGATGTTGAGCTCGAGCGCGGCGAAGAGGACCGCCGCGACCGTGGCGACGACCATCGTCAGGCGCCCGATGAGCAGCATCGTCGCGGGGTTGATCGTGCCGGCGCGACGGGCGCGGTCGCCGTAGATGTCGGTCATGACGATGGACGACAGGGCCGCCAGGTCGGAGTCGGCCGTCGACGACAGCGAGCCGATGATCATGACGAAGAAGATGACGATGAGCGGGGTCGCGAGGTGGGTCGCCGCCATCTGCGGCAGCAGGTTGTTGGGGTCGCCGCCGGCCGGGTCGATGCCGGCGTAGAGGGCGAGCACACCCATCATGCCGACGCCGATGATCGTCGCGCCGTAGCCGACGGTCGCGGTGACGAAGGTCGGCTTGATGAGGTCCTCGCGCACCGCGAAGAGCCGCTGGGCGATCGTCTGGTTGCCGATGGCGTAGGCGAGGACGGCCGCGATGTACGGCGCGCCCTGGCCGAGGAAGGCCTCGGAGGAGAAGAAGCTCGACTGGTGGGCGGTGAGGTTGCCGGCGCCCTCGCGCAGCAGGTCGGGCCCGCCGAGCACGAAGAAGAAGGCCGGGACCAGGACGACGACGGCGAGGAGCATGGCGACGACCTGGGTGAAGTCGGTGAGCACCGATGCGCGGAAGCCCGACCAGATCGTGTACATCAGCACGCCGGCCGCGATCATCAGCACGCCCTGGATGAAGCTCATCGGCGAGAGCATCGCGATGAGCGCGCCACCGGCGATGGAGTTGGACATGAGCGAGATGACGCTGCCGAGCACGTTGGAGATCGCGAGCATCAGCTGGCTGGATCGTCCGTGGCGGGCGCGCATGACCTCGGCGAGGGTGTGCGCCTGCGGGGCGACGGCCCGGATCCGACGGCCGAAGGGGTAGATGAAGAGGATCATCAGGCGCCCCACAGCCCGTAGTGGATGGGACCGGAGATGCCGTACGTGTAGCCGGAGGTCACCGAGGCGTACATCGACGAGGCCCAGATCCACGTCGCGGTCATCGAGGCTGCGGAGATCCCGAAGCCGATGTTGTGCCCGGCCGTCATGTACTCGTCGGCGTTTTCCTCGCCGCGACTGATCCGCATCGACATGACCATGGTCAGGCCGTAGAAGAGGACGAGCAGCAGCACGATGGTGGCGATCCCCAGGGGTGGCGTCGGCATGCCTTCCTTCCGGTGTGGTGTTGTGGGTGTGGCTGAGCGGAAAGTAACCCGACGGGCAACGAAGGCTAATGGAGCCAACCGCGCCCAAACTGCCCCAGAAGCCCATGAGGTCAACGAAAGGTCGAGGTCGGGCCACGGCCGTCGCTGTGGCCGATCTCACCGCTTGGGGCCCTAACCTGCGGTCATGACGACTCCCCAGCCCAGCCCCGGCCGCGCCCGCCAGGACGCGATCTACCGCCCCGGTGCGCTCGGCATCGCGCCCACGGTCCCGACGGACGTCGCGGAGCTCGAGCGCCGGGCGCGAGCGGCCATGAGCCGCAAGGCCTGGGCCTACATCGCCGGGGGTGCCGGCGGCGGCGCGACGATGCGCGCCAACCGGGCCGCCTTCGACCGGTGGCAGGTCGTCCCGCGCATGCTCCACGCGACGACGACCCGCGACCTGTCGACGACCCTCCTGGGGACCGAGCTCACCGCGCCGCTGCTGCTCGCCCCGGTCGGGGCGGCCGGCCTCGTCACCGACGACGCCGACCTGCTCATCGCGCAGGGGGCGCACGCCAGCGGCGTGCCCTACGTCTTCTCCTGCCAGGGTTGCTCGCCGATGGAGGAGACGGCGCAGGCGATGGCCGGGACCCCGTTCTGGTACCAGCTCTACTGGTCGACCGACGAGGCGCTCGTCAACTCGATGATCGCTCGGGCCGAGGCCGTCGGCGCTCAGGCGCTCGTCGTCACGCTCGACACGACGATGCTCGGGTGGCGCACGCAGGACCTCGACCTGGGCTCCCTCCCCTTCGCCCGGGGCCAGGGCATCGCCCAGTACACCTCCGACCCCCGCTTCATGCAGCTGGTCCGGGAGCAGCTCGCCGACACGGCGCGTGCCGCGCAGTCGCTCGGGATCGACCCGCGCAAGCCGCTGCGGGCGGCCCGTGCGGCGAAGGGAGGAGTCGGCACCCTGCTCTCGATGAGCCGCGAGCACCCCGGCGGGGTCCGCGACAACCTGCGCTCGCCGGAGCCGCGGGCGGCGGTCGAGACCTTCCTCGACATCTACTCCAACCCCGCGTTGTCGTGGGAGCACATCGCGACCCTGCGGGAGCGCACGAGCCTGCCGGTCGTGCTCAAGGGGATCCTCCACGAGGACGATGCACGGCAGGCCTTCGACTCCGGTGTCGACGCCGTCGTCGTCTCCAACCACGGCGGGCGACAGGTCGATCGGTCGATCGCGGCCCTCGACGCGCTCGCGCGGGTGCGCGAGGCGGTCGGGCCGGAGCCGACGGTGCTCATGGACAGCGGGGTGCGGTCGGGGGCGGACCTCTTCGTGGCGCTCGCGCTGGGCGCCGATGCCTGCCTGCTCGGGCGACCGCACGTCTACGGGCTGGCGCTCGACGGCGCGACCGGCGTGAGCGCGGTGGTCGACAACGTGCTCGCCGAGCTCGACCTGACGATGGGGCTGGTCGGCGCAGCCTCGATCGGCGACATCACCCGGGAGCTGCTCGTCGAGGTGTGATCTCGACACGTCGGGCGGGGCTCGCTTCGTCGTGCGGGGTGTCGTACCGCCGTGCCAAGGTGGGCCCATGACAGATGTCTGGGAGCTCGTCCACGCCGAGCGGGCCGCACTGGCGGCCGACCTCGAGGGCCTCACCGACGAGCAGTGGCGCACCGCGTCGCTCTGCGACGGGTGGAGCGTCCACGACGTCGCGGCGCACCTCGTCGCCAATGCCCTCGCCACCCCCTTCGGCCTCGTGCGGGGGATGGTTCGGGCCCGGGGTGACTTCGAGCGGATGACCCAGCAGGGCGTCGACCGGCACCGCGGGGCGACACCGCGCGAGACCCTGAGCAGCCTGCGCCAGGTGGCCGGTCGGCGGACGGGGCCGCCCACCCGGCTCGCCCCGCTCGAGAGCCGGCTCGTCGAGGAGGTGGTCCACGGTGAGGACATCCGCCGGCCGCTCGGCATCTGGCACGACTACTCCGCCGAGGCGATCGAGGGTGCGCTGCGCTACCAGGCGCGCACGCCCGCCTCCGTCGGTGGAGCACGCGAGGTCGCCGAGCGGGTCACGCTGCGGGCGACCGACCTGGACCTCACCCTCGGCGACGGGCCCGAGGTCCGCGGACCGGCCCTCGCGCTGCTGCTCGCGATCTCGGGGCGCGACGTCGTGCGCCCCGACCTCGACGGCCCGGGAGTCGGCCTGGTCGGGGGGTGAGCAACCCCGAAATGCGGGTTCCTCCCCGACGTAGCGCGCACCGGTGGCGCATCGCCATTGGTGCACCGGCCGCCAGACACTACCCGTGAGTAGTCCGTGGTGCAGGGCGAGGCGCACGTCAGCCCTCTCAGCGGGGTGCCAGTCGGGGGTGGTGAGGTGGCGCGGTGCGCCGCCTCCCCACCTTCGTCGTCCTGTGCATGGTCGTGGCGACCGGGCTGACCCTCCAGGGCTTCCGCGATCTCGTGTGGACCGACGCCGCCGGCAGCGTGCTCTACGCGACGGCGGCGGTCCTCTCCCTCCGCGTGGTGTGGCCGGGGCGTGAGGCGCCGCGCCCGCTCGTCGTGGCCGTCGTGGCGCTCGGGCTGTGCGTGGTCGTCGAGCTGGCCCAGCTCACGGGTCTGCCGGCGCGGGTGCCGCAGCTGCGACTGGTGCTCGGGACGACCTTCGCCCCGGACGACCTCCTCTGGTACGCGGTGGGCGCACTGGTCGGTGCCGGGGCGTTGGTGCTGGTGGAGCGCCAGCGGCGCTGAGGCGAGGCTCTGGCTGGTCGACTGAGTCCTCCCGCCCCCCGTCCCCCGTACCTTCGCACTGGCCCGGGAGGCGAGCTCGGGGGCAGCGGTGGGCGTGGTCTCGAGGATCGCGGCGATCGTCGAGAAGTCGACGCTGTCGTGCAGCACGAAGGCGACGGGCTCGCCGGGGAGAGCCGGTCGATGACGGCCTGCAGGGCCGGCTGCGGGGCGAGTATAGCCTGACCGGGTGCGTCTCAAGCCCGGCCGTCCGGACGTCTCCCGCCACGCCTCGCGCCTGGATGTCCCGGTCGCCGGGGATGGTCCGCTGGCGGTGACCTTCCTGGGCGTCTCGACCTTGCTCGTCCAGGACGGCGAGTCGGCGGTGATGACCGATGGTTTCTTCTCCCGGCCGGGCCTGCTCCGGGTCGGGCTGGGGCGGGTCGCGCCGTCCGCCGAGCGCATCGATGCCGCCCTCGACCGAGCCCTCGGCGACGCCGGTCTCGACGGGCTCGACGCCGTCATCCCCGTCCACAGCCACTACGACCACGCCCTCGACTCCGCCGTCGTCCGCCGAGCCGCACGGGTGCGCTCCTCGTCGGTGGCGACGGTGGCCAACGTGGGCGTCGGCGGAGGCTGCGCGCCCGAGCGCATCCGGGTCGTCCGCCTCCGGCG
>NZ_ALWX01000086.1 GCF_000297495.1 Janibacter hoylei PVAS-1
CCTCAGGAGCGGGGCCGGGTGGATTCGTCTGGGCCCTGCGCCGGGTCGCGCCCCGTGCCGGCTGACCCCGGGGTGTCCTGCTCGTCCTCGGGCGCAAGCGCCTCGACGAGGCTCGAGGCGATGAGCGGCTGCCCGTCGGCGGAGGGGTGCAGCCCGTCGATGTAGTAGCGCGAGCCCGGCCGTGCCGCCGGCAGCACGGCGGAGAGGTCGATGAAGCTCACGCCCTCGTGGTCGGTGCGGGCCGCCATCTGCCGCAGGTACCCCGACCAGTCCGGCCCGTCGGTGCCCGGCGTGAACCAGCCGACGAGCAGGATCGGCCCCTCGTAGCCGAGCGAGCGCGCCTGCCGCACGAGCGTGTCGAGGCTGCGCCCGAAGTCCGCGGGCCGCACCCCCGCCCGGCGGTCGTTGAAGCCGAGCGGCACGAGGACCAGGTCGGGGTCGAGGGACAGCGAGTCCTTGAGATAGGTCGGCGTCTGGGCGATCGTCTGCGCCGACACGCCTGAGCGGGAGGCGTCGAGCACGTGCACGCAGCGGCCCCGGTCCCCGCGGAAGGGGGTGAGGTCGGTGACCGTCGCGAAGTGCGAGCTCGTCGCCGGCTGGGGGTTGCTCACGGTCACCCGGTGGGAGCCCGGCCCCAGGTCGCCCGACGACCACACCTTGCGCTCCGCACTCGGGTCGGCGTCGGTGGGCACGGAGATGCCGTCGGCCGGCACCTGCCCGTCGATCTCGACGCGCAGCGGTCCACCGGCGAAGCGGGTGCGGTAGCCGATGTCGACGGAGCGGGCGTCCACGAGCCAGGTGACGCTCGCGCCCGGGCGCAGGGTGAGCCCCCGGCCCCCGGGCCCGAGGGTCGGCGCGGGGTCCGCCCGCCCGCCCACGCGAGGGTGCGGCAGGCTCTGGGCCCGGTAGTCGGCGGGCACGAGCGAGGTCGTGCCGTGCCAGCCACCGGGGGTCGTCGGGCAACCGGGGGCGCCGGCTCGCTGGCGCAGGCCGGCCTGGAGCCGGTCGACCCAGCGGCGCTCGAGGTGGTTGCTCAGGCCGTACCCCTCGCTCACCGAGTCGCCGAGGACGACGACATTGGCGGCCTCGACATCGGAGGTGCTCACGGCATCGAGCCACGGGTCGAGGACGGCCGTGCGCTCCCAGGTGGCGCCGCCCGTCGGCTCCGGGGCCTCCTCGGTGTCGGTGCAGCCGGCGAGCAGGGCGAGCCCGAGCGCGAGGGCGCTCAGCCCCGCACCCGCCCGTCGTCCCCTGGGTCGCACCCGACCATCGTGCCAAAGGCTCACGGGCCCACCGCCTGGCGCATACTGGCGGGCATGACGAGCGCACCGGGCCCCGCCGGTACCCGAACCCTTGACGTCGGGGTGGGCGATGGTTCGCTCGCGAGCGCCGACATGGTGCTCAACATCGGCCCGCAGCACCCAGCCACCCACGGCGTCCTGCGACTGCGGGTGGCTCTCGACGGCGAGCGGATCGTCTCCGCGGACCCGGTCGTCGGCTACATGCACCGCGGCGCGGAAAAGCTCTTCGAGGTCCGTGACTACCGCCAGATCACCGTGCTGGCCAACCGGCACGACTGGCTGTCGGCCTTCGGCAACGAGCTCGGGGTCGTCCTCGGGGTCGAGGCGATGCTCGGCATGGAGGTCCCGGAGCGGGCGACGTGGGCGCGCACCCTGCTCGCGGAGCTCAACCGGGTGCTCAACCACCTGATGTTCCTCGGCTCCTACCCGCTCGAGCTCGGCGCGATGACCCCGATCTTCTACTCCTTCCGCGAGCGGGAGGAGATCCAGGCGGTCATGGAGGAGATCTCCGGCGGCCGGATGCACTTCATGTTCAACCGCGTGGGCGGGCTCAAGGAGGACCTCCCGGCCGGGTGGCTGGACCGGGTGACCGCCGCCGTCGCGGCGGTCCGTGCCCGGATGCCACAGCTCGAGGCGCTGCTCGTGGGCAACGAGATCCTCGAGGCGCGCACCCGCGGCATCGGGGTGCTCCCCTCTTCGCTCGCCGAGGCCTACGGCGTCTCCGGGCCGATCGCCCGCGCCAGCGGCGTCGACCTCGACCTGCGGCGCGACGCGCCCTACCTCGCCTACGGCGAGCTCTTCGCCGCCGACGGCCCCGGCCGGGTCGTGACCCGGACCGCGGGTGACTCGCTCGCCCGCCTCGAGGTGCTGCTCGAGCAGACCCACGTGAGTCTCGACCTCGCCGACGCGTGCGTCGAGCGGATGCGCTCCCTCCCGCCGGGGCCGGTCAACCAGCGACTGCCCAAGGTGCTCAAGGTGCCCGAGGGCGAGCGCTACACCGCGACCGAAAACCCGTTGGGTCTCAACGGCTACCACCTCGTCTCACGGGGCGACAAGACGCCGTGGCGGCTCAAGCTGCGGTCGGCCTCTTTCAACAACGTGCAGGTGCTGAGCGAGCTGCTCCCCGGCGCTCTCGTCGCCGACATGGTGTCGGTGCTCGGCTCGATGTTCTTCGTCGTCGGCGACGTCGACAAGTGAGGCGAAGGGGGCCGGCCGCCCCCCCCTCGTGCCGGCCACCGCAGGTGACCAGCTGGTAATAAAAGGCTGGGAAATGGTTGTGAGCCTTCTCAGCGAACGGTAGGTTGGCTCGCGGAAGGCGTCCTCAACGTGGTGGCGCGACCAGAGATCCAAGGGGAGAATTTCATGGCCAAGCGCCTCAAGACCCGCCTGTCCGCGGGTGCCGCAGTCGTCACCGGGCTGAGCGCCTTCGGGGTGGGCCTCATGGCGACGCCGGCCCAGGCGGACACCGTGACGCTCAACTACACCTGCTCCTTCGACGTGCTCAACGTCGGCGTGACCTACGACGCGGCCCCCGTGTCCGTCGACCTGACCGTCGACGCGCCCACCTCCGTCGAGGTCGGCGAGGAGATCGACTCCGCCGTCACCGCCGACGTGACGATCCAGAACGAGCAGCGCGACGCCCTCTACGGCCTGCTCGGTGTGCGTGCGGTCGACGGCCCCGACGCCGCCACTGCCGCTGCCGAGGACGGCGGGCTCAACACCAAGAATGCCCGCAACCAGGCGGACTTCACCCTGACCAACGGCACCGAGTCGGCCGACGGCATCATGCCGCTCGAGGTCCCGGTGACCGCCGTGCCCGAGTCCGGTGACCTGACCGTCTCCGCGACCGGCGCCGTCGAGCCCGTCAAGGCGGAGGTCCCCGGCACCTACACGATCGAGGCCGGCGACTTCCAGGCCTACATCCGCGGCTACTCCAACGCGGACGGCACCGGCTACAAGACCAACATCACGATGGACTGCACCAACGTCTCCGAGTCGTCGACGGTCGCGACCGTCGAGGTCACCGAGGCCAGCGGCGAGCCGAGCGAGACGCCCGACCCGAGCGAGACGCCCGACCCGAGCGAGACCGCCCGACCCGAGCCGAGACCGCCCGACCCGACGCGAGACCGCCCGACCCGACGCGCAGA
>NZ_ALWX01000087.1 GCF_000297495.1 Janibacter hoylei PVAS-1
GATGCGCGCCGAGGGTATCGAGGGCGTGCGGCGCACCAAGCGGGTGCGCACCACCACGCCAGACCCGGGCATGCCGCGGCACCCGGACCTGGTGGGCCGCGACTTCACCGCCACCGCGCCGAACCAGTTGTGGGTCACAGATCTGACCTTCGTGCCGACCTGGGCCGGCGTCGCCTACGTCTGCTTCATCATCGACGCCTACTCCCGCACGATCGTCGGGTGGCGAGTCGCCTCGCACATGAGGACCACGATGGTCCTCGACGCCATCGAGATGGCCAGGTGGTCACGCGGCACCCAGCTCGACGGGCTGCGGTGTCACAGCGACGCGGGCAGCCAATTCACGTCGATTCGCTACGGAGAACGACTGGCTGAGATCGGTGCGGTGCCCTCGATCGGCACCGTCGGGGATTCGTACGATAACGCCCTTGCCGAGACCGTGAACGGCTACTACAAGGCCGAGCTAATCCGCGGCCCCGCACGCCAGAGACGGCCCTGGAAGAGCATCGAGGATGTCGAGCTCGCCACCCTGTCCTGGGTCCACTGGCACAACCACGACCGCCTCCACGGCTACCTGGGCGACGTCCCGCCAGCAGAGTTCGAGGAAGCGTTCTACGCTACGCAACGGTCCGACCACCCCTTGGTCGGAATCCAATAGCCCGAGCCTCCATCAGACCCAGTGCGGTTCAATGACAGTTACCGCATCCTGTCCGGAGTCATGCATGGAAGCGCAGGGGCGCTCTTCGGTACGCGACGAGACAAGTCCGGACAGGTCACCCACAGACTCGGCATGGATCTCCAACTAGCCCCACTGGCCTTCCACGAAGGCATCGTCTGGTGGCGAGCCCTCCTCGATGAACTTCCGGCGGTGCCGGATCACCCCGACTGGCGCGTGGGACTGTCGAAGGCGACGGACGTGCTCCGTTCCGGCTATTCCGAGGTATTCGCCGCGTGCCGGCGCCTCGACAACAGACTGTGGCCATCCGGTGGCGCTCCACCGAAGCGGCTGGCAGTGCTCGCGCTCTACCCTTCAGACAAGGTCCGCTGGTTCGTACATGACTTGCCCGCTGGACTGCTACGGCCCGCAGAGCTCGCCGAAGAAGAGCCCGAGTGGCTTCCGGACATGATCAGCAGGATGCGCCCCCAGGTTGGAACAGCCGGCGGCCGCCCCGCCACCACGGCTGTACAAGGACTTCGTCTGAAACCAATCCCCGGGCGCAAGCCAGTGCATGAAGCCCACATCCTCCTCCCCGCGGACACCTTTGGAACCCCTGACGAGTACCGGAAAATTGCTTGGCTAGGAAGGAAGGAGAACACTTGATCCCAATGGCGGCTCGCCGCCCTCCGGTCAAGAGCGCTGGACCGTGTGATGACTTTCCCTACTGACTCAAGCGGGCCTTCGGCCCGCGCGCCCGCCGCCGGCGGGCGCTCCGGTAGGGACCCCCGCGCTCCGGGCTCGTTCCTCGCCCTCCGCGCACCCCCACCTCCACGCCCTTGGCGACGGCGCCCTGCCATAGGACGAGCCCGGACCATCACCCCGGGCGGGCAACGATCCGAGCTCGTCGAGAACCGGTCAAGGCCGGACTGGTCACGTGGTCCAGGTATGTCCTCCCGGACATGCGGGATCCAAGTGCTCGAGGACGGCGACCTTGACCGAACCTCGCCGAGCTCTTCTCTGCTCCGCTATCGGGGCGATGGACCTCCCTGGTGTTTGGTACCCCCGTGGTACCCCCTTCGCGCACGAAGCCCCTCCCCCGGCACCAAGCGCAGCCCCTGCACCCGCTGCAACCGGGCGTCTGACGACTGCGGTCGTGCTCGTAATGAGAAGGTCGTCGGTTCGATTCCGACAGGCGGCTCACCTGAAGCCCCCGGCCCCCAGTGGCCGGGGGCTTCGTCGTCCCTCTCTTCACACGTATTGCCCTAAGGTTCACGCGGTGAGGCCCATCGGCATGGGTCGACGCACTGCGGGTGCTCCCCCTGGGGGGCCGTACACACCACAGCAGGTCTCCCGCATGCCTAGAGGAGAAAGATGACACAGGAAGCGTCAACGGGGGCGGACACCCGCCCGGATGCGGGCGACGACCGACCCATCACGGTGGCTTCCGTCCCCGGATCGCACGTCTACGTCCGACACATCGCCCACGAGGGGAAGCCCTCGGGCGTGCGGCGGCTCGAGGACCCGGATCCGCAGGCCCCTGAGCGCTCCACGCAGCAGCAGTGGTGGCCACCCGTCATGCTGGACCCTGCGTGGTTGGCCGACGCCGACTACGACTTGCTGCACGTGCATTTTGGCTTCGACGCGCGTGACCCAGCCCAGCTGGACGAGGCGCTGTCCGTCGCTCGTCGGCGAGGAGCGCCGATCGTCTACACCGCCCATGACCTGCGCAACCCACACCACGTGGACAGCACGACGCATGCACGCCAGCTGGACGTGCTCATGCAGCACGCGGACGCCGTCATCACCCTCACTCCCGGGGCAGCCGATGAGATCCGTCGTCGGTGGGCGCGAGACGCCATCGTCCTGCCCCACCCGCACGTCGTCGACCTGCCGACCATGCGGGCCCACCGCACCAGCGACGCGCGCTCCCGCAAAGCTCGTGGTGAGTTCCGCGTCGGGGTGCACGTCAAGAGCCTGCGGGCCAACATGGACCCGCTGGCCGTCCTCCCCGTCCTCGAGGAGACCGTCGCCGACCTGCCGGGCGGGGTGCTGCAGGTCAACGGGCACCGCGACGTGCTCTCCCCCGACGGTGCACGACGCGACGCCGCCCTGACCGACCACCTCGAGACGGCCACGCACCGTGGCCTGGTGGACCTGCGGGTGCACGACTACCTCGACGATGCGGCCCTGTGGGACCTCCTCGGTTCGCTCGACGTCTCGGTGCTGCCCTACCGGTTCGGCACCCACTCGGGGTGGCTGGAGGCGTGCCGGGACCTCGGGACGACGGTCGTGGCGCCGACGTGCGGCTACTACGCCGAGCAGGGTCCGGTCCTGACCTACGAGATGGACGAAGGGAGCTTCGACCCCGAGAGTCTCGCAGCGGCCGTCCGCAGCGCCTACGCACATGGTCCGCTCCCCTCACCCACCGTCGATGAGCGTCGCCGTCAACGCCTGGAGGTCGCGACCGCGCACGAGGACCTTTACCGACGGCTGCTCTCATGAGTCACTGCCGCAGCGGCCTGCGCATCTGCCTGATCGCGTCCAGCCGGTTCCCCGTGCGTGAGCCTTTCGCCGGCGGTCTTGAGGCGCACACGCACGCGCTGGCCAAGGAGCTGCGTCGTCGCGGCCACCACGTCACGCTCTTCGCCCGGTCCGGCTCCGATCCCGACCTGGACGTGCACGAGCTGCCGCTGGCCGTCTACACCCCTGACGACACGGCCCGCCAGGACATCGCCGCCCCACCGGAGGTCTGGATGGAGGAGCACCACGCCTACTTGGGACTCATGCTGGACCTGATGCACGCCGGCCAGGCCCGTTACGATCTCGTGCACAACAACAGCCTCCACCACCTGCCGGTCGCGATGTCGCGGGCCCTCGACATGCCCGTGGTCACTACCCTCCACACGCCGCCCCTGCCGTGGCTGACGTCCGCCGCGCAGTTCGCCGGACCGAACTGTTACTTCGTCGCGGTGAGCGACGCCACTGCTCGGGCCTGGGCGAACGTCGTCCCGAGCATCGCCGTGCCCAACGGGGTCGACCTCGACCACTGGCGGCTGGGTCCGGGCGGGGGCCCGGCCATCTGGTCGGGCCGGATCGTGCCGGAGAAGGCACCTCATCTCGCGATCGCGGCAGCGCGCCGAGCGGGGGTGCCGCTGCGCCTGGCCGGCGAGGTCCTCGACCAGACCTACTACGAGCGCGAGGTCGCGCCCCTGCTCGGCGAGGACGCCGAGTACCTCGGGCACGTGACCCACCGCGAGCTGGCTGACCTGGTCGGCGGTGCGAGCGTCGCCCTCGTCACTCCGGCCTGGGACGAGCCCTTCGGTCTCGTGGCCGCTGAGGCCATGGCGTGCGGGACGCCGGTCGCCGCGTTATCCCGCGGCGGGCTCGCGGATCTGGTCACCGCCGAGACCGGGGTTCTGGCGGACCCGGGTGACGTGCCGGGTCTGGCGAGCGCGGTGCGTGCCGCGCTGACGCTCGACCGGCGACAGGTCCGGCGCCAGGCCGAGGAGCGCCTGTCCCACCGTGCGATGGTCGACGGCTACGAAGGGGTCTACAGCCGGGCTCTGGAGGCTGCAGCCGCGTGATCGGCTACTACGTGCACCACCACGGCTCGGGGCACCTCCACCGGGCCCAGTCCGTCGCGGCCGCGTGGCCTGGTGAGGTGACGGGGTTGTCGACCCTGCCGCGGCCGCCGGGGTGGAGCGGCGACTGGATCCAGCTGGACGACGACGCGCCCGCGGCCGGCCACCCCGACGTCACAGCCGACGGGAACCTGCACTGGGCTCCGGTGGGTCACACCGGACTCTCGAGCCGGATGGCCCGAATCTCGTCCTGGCTGGAGGCCGCCCGTCCGAGCCTGCTCGTGAGCGACCACTCAGTCGAGATCACCCTGCTCGCCCGTCTGCACGGAGTGCGGGTGGTCGCTGTCGTGCTGCCCGGTGACCGTTCCGATCCGGCGCATCTGCTCGGGTACGGCGTGTGCGAGGCTCTCGTGGCGATGTGGCCCGCCACCGCCCGGGTTCACACCGGCCTGCCCCCGGATCTCGTGGCCCGTCTGCGGTGCGTGGGTGGGCTCTCGCGCTTCGCCCCCAGCGAACCCCG
Source organism: Janibacter hoylei PVAS-1 (assembly GCF_000297495.1). Classification (GTDB taxonomy): domain Bacteria; phylum Actinomycetota; class Actinomycetes; order Actinomycetales; family Dermatophilaceae; genus Janibacter; species Janibacter hoylei. The sequence goes on from NZ_ALWX01000087.1 coordinate 4,757, forward strand.
GCCGCGACGTGCCGGAGAGGCTCACGTGGCCGTCTTGTGGGGGCGCGGTGGTGACGGCCCCCCGGAGCACGAGCTCGCCACGGCCCGCCGCCGGACTCGTGGCTGGACGTGGACCGTGCTCGGAGGGGACCAGTGGGTGGCCGATCCCTTCGACGTCCTGCTCAACTCCGATGTGGTGATCACCCACGGCGGTCAGAACGCGGTCGCAGAGACCGCCGCCGCGCGCCGTCCCGCGATCGTGCTCCCGCAGGCGCGCCCCTTCGACGAGCAGCTGGCGATGGGGCAGGCCCTGGACGACGACCGGTGGCCGGCCATCGTGTGCCACTCACTGCCGCAGGACAGCTGGCTGACCCTGCTCGAGCGAGCGCGTCGGCTCGACGGCCACAGCTGGCAGGGGTGGTGCGACGGGCATGCCGCCGAGCGGTTCGTCACAGTCCTGCTGGAGGCAGGTGCAGCATGAGCAGTATCACCACGATCACGATCGCCCACGGTCGAGGCCGACACCTGCTCAACCAAGGGCGCACCCTGCAGCAGGGCACCAGTGGCCCGATCGCCGGGTCGTCGTCGCCATGGACGACCCGGCTCACGAGGCGCCGGTAGCCACGTGGTGCAGCTCGGGCGCGACCCTGACGGGCTGCCGTTGGCCGCTGCCCGCAACCTGGGTGCCGTCCGAGCCCGTGAGCTGGGCGCCAACGTCCTGGTCTTCCTGGATGGACGTCGAGTCGCCACCGGTCAGGCACCTGGACGCCATCCTGAGCAACGCCGCGATCTTCCACCGACGGTGGGGCGAGTGGCCGATGACGACCTGGCTCCAAGGCTTCGCGGATCTGGGTCTGCTCGAGTACGTCGACGGTCACTGGCAGCGCGTCGGGTCGGCCTGACTCCTCGGGTGGTCCGGCTGCAGAGACCCGCACGGGCCAGAGGATCAGCCGTCCCAGCGCTCGCGCCACATCTGCTGCGCGTACCCGATCTCGGTGCGGATCGCAGTCATGATCACGTCGGTCACCTCGCGGGCGGCCGCATCGTCCGTGCGACCGGCCCACGCCGACAGGTCGATCGGCTCGCCGACCGACAGGCAGGCGGTGTGGCGGTGCCAGATGTGGTGATGCCCCTGCTGCGGGCCCCAGGTCCCCACGGGTATGACCGGCGCCTGCGGATGACGAAGGGCGAGACGCGCCGCCCCCGTACGGGCCGGCCCCGGCATCCGGTCGGGCTCGGTCGTCAGCTTCCCCTCCGGGTACAGCGCGACGAGCTGACCCTGCTCGAGGCGCTCCGAGGCCGCGTCGAGCGCACCGGCAGCCGCGGCCGAGCCGCGGGCCACCGGGATCTGCCCGGTCGCCCGGGCCAGCGCCCCGACGACCGGCCAGCCGAAGACTTCCTGCATCGCGAGGAAGTGCGGGAAGCGCCTGTGCCCGATCGCCACCCGGGCGACCGCCAGCGGGTCGGTCAGCGTCAGGTGGTTGGCCACGAGGATCACCGGCCCTCGACGAGGCACCGAACCCGCCGTGCGAAAGCGAACACGGTGCGCGACCTTGGCCACGAGCCACACCAGCGCGAAGCCGACGGCATTCTTCACGTGCTGGCGGGGCGAGATCCGTGGCCGCATGGTCACTCCGCGCAGGTCAGCTCGTCGCCGTCCGGCGTCACGCCGGTGAGCCAGTACTGGTCCACCGCCGTGTCGACGCAGGAGTTCTGCCGCATGTAGGCGGTGTGCCCGTCGCCCTCGTGGGTGATGAGCGCGGAGTCGGCGAGCTGCTCATGCAGGCGCTGCGCCCACTCGTACGGCGTCGCCGGGTCGCGGGTGGTGCCGACGACGAGGATCGGGTCGGCCCCCTTCGCGTCGACCTTGTGGGGCGTGTTGGTCGCGTCGACCGGCCACTGCGAGCACGGCGACTCCGACGACAGCTCACGCCCCCAGATCGGGGCGGCCTCGACCGCCTTGTCGACGAGCGCGTCCTGGTCGACGTCCTTTTCGGGACGGTCGAGGCAGTTAACTGCAGGCAGCGCCTCGAGGAGGTTGGAGGCGTACTCGCCGCCCGAGTCGCGCCCGGCGTAGGTGCGGCCGAGCTCGCTGAGCGGGCCCCCCGTCACCGTCCTGCGCAGCCTCGAGCGCGTCGGTCAGCTGCGACCACATGCCCTGGTCGTAGAGGGCCTGCGCGATGCCCCACGTCGCCCACCCCTCGGTGAGCTCGATGCCCGCCGAGGCCGGTAGGGGCTGCTCGTCGAGCTCTTCGAGCAGGTCCTGCACGCTCGTCACGACGGCGTCGACGCTCGACCCGAGCGGGCAGTCGTCGTCGACGCAGTCCTGCGCCCACGCCTTGGTCGCGGTGTCGAAGCCCTTGGCCTGGCCGATGACGACCTCCTCGGACGAGGCGTCCGGCGGGATGACGCCGTCGAGCACGAGCCGGCCGGAGCGGTCGGGGAAGAGCTCGGCGTAGGTGGCCCCGAGATAGGTGCCGTAGGACTTGCCGAGGTAGGTCAGCTTGCCGTCGCCGAGCGCGGCACGCAGCACGTCCATGTCCCGGGCCGCATCGGCCGTGGAGACGTGGCCGAGCAGCTCACCGGTCTTGTCCTCGCAGCCGTCGGCAAACTCCTTCTGCGCCTCGTCGTCCGCGGTCCGCTCGTCGTCGGTGTCGGGCGTGGGGTCCTTGGCCAGGTAGCGGTCCATGCCGGCGTCGTCGAGGCAGTCGACCGGGTGGGAGCGGGCCACGCCGCGCGGGTCGAAGCCGACGACGTCGAAGCTCTTGCGGATCTGGTCGCTCACGACGAAGTCCGCCGCGGCGGCGTACTCGACGCCGGAGCCGCCCGGGCCACCGGGGTTGACGACGAGGGAGCCCGCGGCCTTCCCCTTCGCCTTGATCCGCAGGACGGCGATCTTGATCGTCTCGCCGTCGGGGTCGTCGTAGTCCATCGGCACCTCGAGCTCGGCGCACTCGCCGTCACCACGCTCGCACTCGCCCCACTGCAGGTCCTGCTCGTAGTACCGCTCCAGGCCCGTCGTACCGGCGGGCGGCTGCCGGTCCCCCGGCGTCAGCCCGCTCGGCTCCGGGCCGGGGTCGAGCAGGGAGCAGCCGGCCAGCGGCAGCATCAGTGCCGACACGGCGGCGACGACGCGGAGGGGGCGTGACCGGCGAGAGCTCATGCCCCGACGCTACCTGCGGGTGGGCAGCTGCACGGAGACCGCCATCGCCTCGAGCGCGAGCAGCGGCGCGACGTTGGCGGCGATCCGCTCACGCGCCGTGGCGATCGCCTCCATCGCCCCGAGCAGGCCTTCGCTGGTGAAGGCGTGCGCGACCTCCTCGACGACCGGGCGCGCGTCCTCGTTGACGAGGGCGACCGGCGAGCCGGAGCGGACGACGAGGGCGTCGCGGTAGACCGAGAGCAGGTCGACGAGCGCCCGGTCGACCATGTCGCGGGTGAAGCGGGTCGCCCGCGTCTTGTGCTCCTTGTCCAGCGCCGTCACCTGCGCGCGGATGTGCGGTGGCTGCGTCCGCGCGCTCGGGTCGGCCCCGAGGGTCTCGAGGAGGCGCTGCTTCTCGGCCGCGGCACGCGAGTCGAGCGTGCGGTCACGCTCCTCCTCGGCGATGTGCAGCAGGTCGGCGGCCGCGCCCACGGCGTCGGAGACCCCCCGGATCCGCGCCGCCATGGCGATCGTGTCGCGACGTCGGATGCGCGCACCCTCGTCGGTCGCCAGCCGCTTGGCCAGCCCGATGTGGCTCTGCGCGGCGCGGGCGGCGTAGGTCGCCATGCCGGGGTCGATGCCGTCGCGACGCTGCAGCAGGGCCGAGACCTCGGCGACCGGAGGGGTGCGCAGCCGGACGTGCCGCGAGCGGGAGCGCACGGTGATGAGCACGTCCTCCAGGCTCGGGGCGCACAGCAGCCACACCGTGCGCGGCGTCGGCTCCTCGAGTGCCTTGAGCAGGGCATTGCCCGACTGCTCGGTCAACCGGTCGGCGTCCTCGACGAGGATGATCCGGTAGCGGCCCACGCTCGGCGAGCGACCGGCGAGCTGGACGAGGTCGCGCGTGGCCGCGACACCGATCGACAGCGCCTCCGTCGCGAGCACGTCGACGTCCGCGTGCGTGCCGTCGACCGCCGTGCGGCACTCGCGGCACTCGCCGCACCCACCGCTCGGGCAGAGCAGGGCACCGGCGAAGGCGCGCGCCGCCGTCGAGCGGCCCGACCCCGGCGGCCCGGTGAAGAGCCAGGCGTGCGTCATCGCGGACGGGTCCGACACGGCCCGGGTGAGCGTCGCGATCGTCTCGCTCTGGCCGACCACGTCACGCCAGATCGGTGCCGCTGCGCCTGCCGGAGCCGCGGTCACAGCAGGCCGTCCGCGACGAGGCGGGCCCGCACCTGATCCGCGACGGCCTCCGGCGCTGCGGTGCCGTCGACGACGAGGTAGCGGTCTGGTGCCGCATCGGCCAGCGCGAGGAAGCGCTCCCGCACCGCCGTGTGGAAGGCGTCGGCCTCCGACTCCATCCGGTCGTGGCTGCCACCGCGACGGCGCCGCCCTTCGGCCGGGTCGACGTCCACGACGACCGTGAGGTCCGGGGTGAGCCCACCGACCGCCCAGCCCTGCAGCTGCGCCACCTCGTCGACCCCCAGCGTGCGCCCGGCCCCCTGGTAGGCCACCGACGAGTCGACGTAGCGGTCGGTGACGACGACCGCTCCGCGGGCGAGCGAAGGGAGGACCACCTCCGCCACGTGCTGCGCCTTGTCGGCCGCGAAGACCAGCGCCTCTGCGCGCGGCGTGATCGCCTCCCCGTGCAGCACGAGGTCGCGCAGGGCGGCGCCCAGCGCCGTCCCGCCTGGCTGGCGGGTCACGACGACCTCGCGCCCCGCGGCCTCGAGGGCCGCGACGAGGTGCCGCACCTGCGTCGACTTGCCCGCGCCGTCGCCCCCTTCGAAGGCGATGAAGTACCCACTGTCCGTCACGCCGTCGACCCTATGGCACCGCCCCGACACGGTCCTGCGGCCGTCCCCACCCGGTGGGCCTATCGTCGGGCGCATGACCTTCAGCGACGAGACCGCACGAGCCCTGACCACCCGCGCGCTGACCGCGCAGACCGACGGCCGCGTCCCGGGGCTCGTCGCCGGCGTCGCGCGTGACGGCCGGCTGGAGTGGTCCACGGGCATCGGCACGATCGACCTCGCGACCCCGGGCGAGGCACCCGACGCGGACACGCAGTACCCCGTGGCGAGCAACTCCAAGACCTTCACGGCCGTCGCGATCATGGCGCTGCGCGACGAGGGCCGGCTCGACCTCGACGACACGGTCGAGCAGCACCTCGCGGACTCCGCCCACGCCCGCGTGACGATCCGCCAGCTGCTCTCGCACACCTCCGGCATGCAGCGCGAACCCGTCGGCGACGTCTTCGACACCATGGTCATGCCCTCCCGCGAGGAGATGCTCGCCGGCTGGTCGCAGGCCGAGCGCGTCGGGCGGCCGCACGACCGCTGGCACTACTCCAACCTCGCCTACGCCGTCCTCGGCGAGATCATCGGGCGCCTCGACGGGTGCACCTGGGAGGAGTCGATCCGGCGGCGCATCCTCGACCCGCTCGAGATGACCCGCACCGGCACCGTCCCCTCCGGCCGCCGGGCGAAGGGGTACTACGTCCCGCCCTTCGCAGACGTCCCGGTCGAGGAGCCGGTCTTCGACGCGGCCGCGATGGACCCGGCCGGCGGTCTGCGGTCGACCGCCACCGACATGGCGCGCTGGGGCGGCTTCGTGGCCGACCCGGTCGACGAGGTGCTCTCCCCCGACACGCTGGAGGAGATGTGCCAGCCGCAGGTCATGGCCGACGTGACGGGGTGGACCTCCGCGTGGGGGCTGGGCTTCCAGCTCGTGCGGCACGAAGGGCGCACCTGGGTGGGGCACACCGGCGGCTGGCCCGGCTCGATCACCGGCGTCTTCACCGAGCGTCCCACTGCCACAACGGGACTGATCCTCATGAACAACTCCGCCCCCGTCCCTCCTGCGGCCGCCGCCATCGAGCTCGGGACGATCGCGATCGAGCGCGAGCCGGTGCAGCCCGAGCCCTGGCAGCCCGGGACCGAGCTGCCCGACGAGCTCGTCCCGCTGCTCGGGCACTGGTACTCCGAGGGGACCCACTTCGTGCTGTCGGTGCGCGAGGGCCGGCTCGAAGCGCGGGTGGCCGGCCAGCCCAAGGAGATGCCGCCCTCGGTCTTCGAGGCCGAGGCCACCGACCGCTACCGCACGGTGTCGGGCCGCGAGCGCGGCGAGCTGCTGCGGGTCACCCGCGATGCCTCCGGCACCGTCACCCACCTCAACTGGGCCACCTACCGCTTCACCCGCGAGCCCCTGGCCTTCGGCCAGTGGCTCTGACCGCCCCCGACTGCGCATTTCCCTAGGGAAATGCGCAGTGGAGGGGTCGGCCAGAGCGAGCAGGCGACGGGGGCGTCAGGCGAAGTGCTTGCGCAGCTCCCGGTTGAGGATCTTGCCGGTGGCATTGCGCGGCAGCTCGTCCATGAAGACGACCTCGCGGGGGATGCAGTGCCGGGCGCGGTGGGCCCGCACGTGCTCCCTGACCTCGTCACCGGTGAGGGTGTGCCCGTCGTTGAGCGCGACGAAGACCGCGAGCCGCTGGCCGAAGTCGTCGTCGGGGACGCCGATGGCGGAGACCTCACGCACCGCGGGGTGCTCGGCGAGCAGCCCCTCGACCTCGATCGGGTAGACGTTTTCGCCACCGCTGACGATCATGTCGTCGTCGCGACCATCGACGAAGTAGAGGTCGCCCTCGAGGTGCCCCATGTCCCCCGTCGAGACGAGCCCGTCGATGAAGTCCTTGGTGTTGCCGTTGGTGTAGCCGTCGAACACGAGCTCGTTGCCGCAGAAGATCCGACCCTTCTCCCCCGCCGGCACCTCGCGACCGTCCTCGTCGAGGATCCGCACGACCGTCCCCAGGGGCGGTGTACCCGCCGTGTTGGGGTGGCGGCGCATGTCGGCGGGCGTCGCGATGCACACCCAGGACGCCTCGGTGGACCCGTAGAGGTTGTAGAGCACGTCGCCGTACTCGTCCATGAACTTCGTCGTGAAGCCCGAGGGGTAGGCCGACCCGGAGGTCGCGACGACGCGCAGCCTGCGCCGGGAGCGGGCCGCGGGGTCGCTCGGCAGCTCCATCATCCGCTGGAGCATGACCGGGATGGCAAACATGGCGTCGGGCTGCAGCTCCTCGAGCGCCGCCCGCGCCGCCTCGGGCTTGAAGCGCCGCTGCAGGATGATCGTCGCGCGCAGCGCCATCGACAGCTGCATCGCCGCGTAGCCCCAGGTGTGGAAGATCGGCGCGGAGATGAGGATCCGGTCGTGGGCGCGCAGGGGGATCCGGTCGATGATCGAGATGAGCGGGCCGAAACCACCGGGAGTCTTGCGGGCCGCTCCCTTCGGCGTCCCGGTCGTGCCGGAGGTGAGGATGATCGTGCGGCCGCCCTTGGTCGGCACCGGCAGCGCCTGGGGGCGGGGCGCCTGCTCGACCCGCCGAGCCAGCTCGGTCTCGGTGATGCGAGGCATCTCCTGCGGCAGGTGCGAGACCACCTCGGCGAACTCGTCGTCGTGGATGAGTGCTTGATGCCCTGCTGCTCGGCGACGACGGCGAACTGCGGCCCGGCCAGCCCGGTGTTGCCCAGGACGAGGTCGACCCCGATCGCGGAGGTCGCCGTCATGACCTCGATGGCCTGCACGTGGTTGCGGGCGAGCAGGCCGATCCGGTCACCGGGGCCGAAGCCCATCTCGGTGAGGATCGTCGAGATCTTCTCGGAGTTGGCGAGCAGCTCGGCGTAGGTCGTGGCGCCCCGGGTCTCGTCGATGACCGCGACGGTCTTCGGCGAGCGGTTGGCGGCCTGGCGCAACTCGCCCGCGAGGCCGAAGCCCCACTTCTTCAGGGCGGTGAGCTGCTTGACCTGGGCGGCCGGCGGCCCGGGGGTGAGCATCCCGCGCTTGGCCATGGTCTTGGCGACGATCAGGGGGTTCATCGGTATCAGGCCTTCGGGATGTCGAAGAGGGTGGGGAACTTGGCGGCCGTGGCGATGTCGCCCTTGACCTTGATCTTGCCGCGCATGACGAGCATCGTCGGGTTGCCTCGGCCGGTGACCATCTTGAGGAACTCCGGCGGCGCCATCATGAGCGAGGTGTCGTACCGCTCACCCGGCTCGGGCGAGACCGCACACGTGCCGTCGTCGACGACGATCTCGTAGGTGTCGTGCGGGTGGTCGTCCGGCCCGCCGGTGATACGGAACTGGATCGTGCTGCTCACGCCTGCGGCCCGCTCCGGGCGGAAGAGCTCCGGGAAACGCTCGAAGATCGCGTCGAGGATCGGCGTGCGCAGCTCGCCGCTCATGACCTCCGAGACCTCCTTGTCGGACATCTGCTTGGCGGTCTGGGCAAACTCTTCGGGCGTCATCGACGCAAAGGTCGACGGGTCCAGGTCCATGCGGGCAGCTCCTTCGGTGCGGTTTCCCGGACCATACCCACGAGTAACGAAGGCGGCAACGGGTGCGACCAGGGGCCGGACGCCCTTCAGGACTTCTTGGCGCTCG
>NZ_ALWX01000088.1 GCF_000297495.1 Janibacter hoylei PVAS-1
GCTGGGCGCGGGCGCGACCCTCGVCCMCAGCAGCGTCATCCTCCCTTCGTCCAGCCTCGGCCGGGACGCGACGGTCGGACCCGTCTCCCTCGTCATGCGCGGCGAGGGCGTACCGTCACGCACGCGGTGGATCGGCAACCCCATCGGTCCCTGGGAGGAAGAGGAAGCGTGAGGCGCAAGGGCACGGACGACTACGTCCCCGGGCACGGGGACGCCCGCTACGACGTCGAGCACTACGACCTGGTGCTCGACTACAAGGTCGCGGGCAACCGCCTCTCCGGGGTGGCGACGCTGCGCTGTCGCGCGCTCGAGGAGGTCAGCAAGGTCGACCTCGACCTGCACGGGCTGAGCGTCGCGCGCGTCCAGGTCGACGGGAGCAACGTCAAGTACACGCACCGCTTCGACACGCTCACGGTGACGCTCGAGGAGACCCTGTCCGCCGGAGCGGACGTCGAGATCACGGTCAAGTACGCGGGCGCACCCCAGCAGATCCGCAGCCGCAAGCTCGGCGAGGCCGGCTGGGAGGAGCTCGAGGACGGCGTGCTCGTCGCCGCCCAGCCGCACGGCTCCCCGTCGTGGTTCCCATGCAACGACCGGCCGGACAACAAGGCGACCTACGAGATCGCCCTCACCGCGCCGAAGGGGTACCACGTCGCCGTCGCCGGCGAGCTCGTCGACCGCAGCGCGAAGGGGAGCAGCGTCACCTGGACCTACCGCCAGGACGCGCCGATGGCGACCTACCTCGCCACCGTGCAGATCGGGCGGTACGAGGTCATCGAGCAGGAGGGCGCACCGGTGCCCGTGCGGGTCGTCGCCCCCGTCGACCGGCCCCGTGAGGGCTTCGAGGCGGCCTTTGGCATGCAGCCGCAGATGCTCGGCTTCTACGCGGAGCTCTTCGGCGACTACCCCTTCGCGTCGTACACGGCCGTCATCACCGACGACGACCTCGAGATCCCGCTGGAGTCGCAGGGGCTGTCGACCTTCGGGCGCAACTTCATGCGCGACGACTGGGACTGCATCCGGCTCGTCGCCCACGAGCTGAGCCACCAGTGGTGGGGCAACTCCGTGACCCTCACCGCGTGGCGCGACATCTGGCTGCACGAGGGCTTCGCCTGCTACTCCGAGTGGCTGTGGTCCGAGCGGATCGGGCTGATGACCGTCGGCGAGCGCGCCGAGGTCCACCACGAACGGGTGCGCACCGACGAGGGCCCCGACCTGCTCCTCGCGGACCCGGGCTCCGAGCTGATGTTCGACGACCGGGTCTACAAGCGGGGGGGCGCTGCTGCTGCACGCGCTGCGGCACGAGATCGGTGACCGGGCCTTCTTCGAGGTGCTGCAGACGTGGACCGCCGCTCAGCGGCACCGCAACGTCACGACCGCGATGTTCGTCGAGCATGTCGAGAGCGTCACCGGGCAGGACCACAGCGACCTCTTCGAGCAGTGGCTCGACGCCGTCGAGCTGCCGCCGCTACCGGCCTGAGGGCCCTGGGATGACGACGACACTCGCGACGCACCCCTGCGGTGCCGTCACGTCGACGTGCGCCCAGTCGGCAACCCTGATCCGGCTCATCGGCGTCCGCAGACCGGTGCCGAGCGCCTTGAGCACCGCCTCCTTGCGGCACCACGCGAGCGCGCGCTCGCGGGGGGCTGTCGGCGCGCTCGTCGGCGTGCAGCACGAGCGTCGGGTCCCACCGGGCGTCGACCGCGGCGACCGACTCGACGTCGATGCCCACGGGGTGCTCCGCCACGACCGTCACGAGGTGCTCCCCGCACCGCGACAGGCTGACGTGCGGGGTGCGCCCGTCGGCCAGGCGGGCCCACGGTCGACCGTGGCGTCCGAGCCGCAGGCGGGGCAGTGCCGACCGGTGGTGGCGGGGACTCCCTCCGACCAGCGGTGCAGGTGGGCCCGCAGCTCGGCGTCGGTCCCTTCGAGACGCTCGCGGGGCGAGCTCCTCAGGGAGCAGTGGGGGGCTGGCGGGCTCGGTCCCTTCGAGACGCTCGCGGGGCGAGCTCCTCAGGGAACCGTCGTGCCAGGCGATGTCCACGGGTGGAGCGTAGGCGTGCGGGGGGCGGCAGAGGTCCTGAGGGTCTTCCTGATGCTCGGGCTGACGAGTTTCGGGGGACCGGTCGCGCACCTGGGGTACTTCCGCGAGGCCTTCGTCGTGCGGCGGCGGTGGCTCACCGAGGAGGCCTACGCCGACCTCGTCGCCCTCTGCCAGTTCCTCCCCGGCCCGGCGTCGAGCCAGGTCGGCATGGCCATCGGCCTGCGACGAGCCGGCCACCTCGGCATGGCGGCGGCCTGGGTGGGCTTCACGCTCCCTTCGGCCCTGCTCATGCTCGGCGCGGCCCTCGGCGCGCAGGCCGCCGGGCTCACCGGTGACGAGGGCTGGCTCCTCGGGCTCAAGGCGGCCGCCGTCGCCGTCGTCGCCCACGCGGTCGTCGGCATGGCCCGTACGCTCGCCACCGGCCTGCGCCGCGCCCTGGTCGTCGTCGCCGCCCTGGCCATCGCGCTGCTGCTCCCGACGGCCGTCGGGCAGGTCGGCGCGATCGTCGTCGGCGGGCTCGCCGGGCTGCTGTGGCTGCGCCCCGGGACGACGAAGGGGGACCCCGTCACCCCTCCCGTCCGCCGGCGCACCGCCGGACTCGCCCTCGGGGCCTGGGTGGCCCTGCTCGCGGTGCTCCCGCTGCTCGCGGCCCTCGTCAGCGGTCCCGCGCTCGGGGTCGTCGACGGCTTCTACCGCGCCGGGTCGCTCGTCTTCGGCGGCGGCCACGTCGTGCTGCCGCTGCTCGAGGCGGAGACGGCGGGCTGGGTCGGTCACGGCGACTTCCTCGCCGGGTACGGCGCCGCCCAGGCCGTGCCGGGGCCGCTCTTCACCTTCGCGACCTACCTCGGGGCCCTCGTGCCCGGCCTGCACCCCGCCGTCGGGGCGCTGCTCGCGACCCTGGCGATCTTTGCGCCGTCGGCGCTGCTCGTCCTCGGCGGGCTGCCCCTGTGGGACCGGCTGCGCGCCTCCTCCCGCGCCCGACGGGCGCTCGCCGGTGCCGGCGCCGCCGTCGTCGGGCTGCTCGCCGCGGCGCTCTACGACCCGGTCATCACGCAGGGGATCACCGGACCGTGGAGCGTCGTCGTGGCGCTGCTCGCCCTCGCCGCGCTGGCCTCCCAGCGGGTCCCCGCCTGGGCGGTCGTCCTCGGCGCCAGCGCGCTCGGCGCGGTGGTCCTGTAGCAGATCGGGGACGTCCGAGCGAGCGAGACTGACACGATTTCACCCTTCGACACACACTGGGCCACAATGGGAGACGTGAGCGCTAACTCTGGCAAGCACCGCGTCGTCATCATCGGATCCGGCTTCGGTGGCCTCTTCGCCGCGAAGGCCCTGAGCGGCAAGGACGTCGAGGTCACCCTCATCTCGCGGACCGGCCACCACCTCTTCCAGCCGCTGCTGTACCAGGTGGCGACGGGCATCCTCTCCGAGGGCGACATCGCCCCGGCGACCCGCGACATCCTCGCCCGCGACAAGAACGTGCGCACCATCCTCGGCGACGTCACCGAGATCGACGTCGAGGGCCGCACCGTCACCTCGCACTCGCTGAACCAGGCGACCGTCACGCCCTACGACAGCCTCATCGTCGCCGCCGGCGCCGGCCAGTCGTACTTCGGCAACGACCACTTCGCCCGCTACGCGCCGGGCATGAAGGACATCGACAACGCGCTCGAGCTGCGTGGGCGCATCTTCGGTGCCTTCGAGCTCGCCGAGACGTCGACCGACCCCGAGGACCGGGAGCGGCTGCTCACCTTCGTCGTCGTCGGCGCGGGCCCGACGGGTGTCGAGATGGCCGGTCAGATCGCCGAGCTGTCGCACAAGACGCTCGCCCACGAGTTCCGCCACATCAACCCGCGTGACGCCCGCGTCATCCTGCTCGACGGTGCGCCGCAGGTGCTGCCCTCCTTCGGTGACCGCCTCGGCGGCAAGACCCGCGCCAGCCTCGAGAAGCGCGGCGTCGAGGTCCAGCTCGGCGCCATGGTCACCGAGGTCGACGGCACCGGCATCGAGGTCAAGGACAAGGACGGCACGGTCCGTCGCATCGAGGCCATGACCAAGGTCTGGGCCGCCGGCGTCGCCGCCTCCCCGCTCGGCAAGATGATCGCCGACCAGGCCGGCGCCGAGGTCGACCGCGCCGGGCGCGTCCACGTCGAGGAGGACCTGACCGTCAAGGGGCACCCGGAGATCTTCCTGGTCGGCGACATGATCAACCTCAAGGGCTACCCGGGCGTCGCCCAGCTGGCGATCCAGGGTGGCCGCTACGCGGCCAAGGAGATCCTCGGCCGACTCGAGGGCAAGGAGCCGCAGGCCCCCTTCGTCTACAAGGACAAGGGCTCGATGGCGACGATCTCGAAGTACTCCGCCGTCGCGAGCATCGGCAAGATCAAGCTCACCGGCTTCATCGCCTGGTTGGCCTGGCTCGCCGTGCACCTCATGGCGATGGTCGGCTTCAAGAACCGCATCTCCACGCTGCTCAACTGGATCATCACCTTCGTCGGCAACAACCGCAACGAGCGAGCCACGACGATCCAGCAGGTCTTCGCGCGGCGGGCCTTCGAGGACCTCGGTCCCAATGCCTACCCCGAGCTGCCGCGGCGCGGCCACGAGGAGCAGCGCGACGCGTCGTAGGGTGCCTGCATGACGCTGGACTTCGCTCTCGAGGAGCACACCCTCGCCAACGGACTGCGCCTGGTCGTGCAGCCCGACGACACGACACCGACCGTCACGGTCAACCTGTGGGTCGGTGTCGGGTCACGTCACGAGGAGCCGGGGCGCACCGGCTTCGCGCACCTCTTCGAGCACCTGATGTTCCAGGGCAGTGCGCACGTGGCCAACGGCGAGCACTTCCAGGCGCTCATGGGCGTCGGGGGGCGGCTCAACGCGACGACCTGGTTCGACCGCACCAACTACTTCGAGACGATCCCCTCGGGGGCGCTCGAGCTGGCGCTGTGGCTCGAGGCCGACCGCCACGCCAACCTCCTCGCGGCGGTCAACCAGGCCAACCTCGACAACCAGCGGGACGTCGTCAAGGAGGAGAAGCGCCAGCGCTACGACAACCAGCCCTACGGCCAGGCGCTCGCGACGGTCTACGCCACGGTCTTCCCCGAGGGGCACCCCTACCACCACCCGACGATCGGGTCGATGGAGGACCTCGACGCGGCGTCCGTGCAGGACGTCCACGACTTCTTCACGGCGCACTACGCGCCGGACAACACGGTGCTGACGATCGTCGGCGATGTGACGGTGCCGCGGGCGATCGAGCTCGTCGAGCGCTACTTCGGGCACATCACGCACCGGGCGCAGCCCCGGCGGGCGCCGGTGGCGCCGCTGCCGCCGCTCAGCGAGCCGGTGCGGGTCGAGGTGGCCGACGAGGTGCCCAACGACCGCATCCACCTGGCCTTCCGGCTGCCGGCCGAAGGGGGCGACACCCGCGACGAGTTCCTCGCCGCGTCGATGGCGCTCGACTGCCTCGGCGGGCTGAGCTTTTCGCCGCTGGAGCAGACCCTCGTGCGTGACGAGCAGCTGGCCAACAGCGTCGACGTGGGCGCCATGGGCTTCGTCGACGGGGTCTCGCTCGGACTCGTCGTCGCGGACGTCGCCGACGGGGTCGACACCGACGCCCTGGAGGAGCGGATCTGCGCCGAGCTGACGGCCTTCGCCGACGCGGGGCCGACGCCCGAGCAGATTGAGGCGGTGCGCGCGCAGGCCGAGCGGGGCTGGCTGTCGGCGCTCGCGGCCAAGGACGAGCGGGCCGACATCATCGGGCACTACACCTGCCTCCACGACGACCCGGGCTACGTCAACACCTTCCTCGACCACCTGGCGGCCGTCACGGCCGAGCAGGTGCAGGCGGCTGCCGACCGGTGGCTGCGCCCGCAGAGCAGGGCTGCCGTCGTCTACCGCGTCGCCCAGGACCAAGAGGAGGTCGCATGAGCGACGTCGAGCAGAGCACACCGGTCGTGCCCCGCCCCGAGGTGCGGCCCGCGGAGGAGTGGAGCTTCCCTCAGCCGCGGGAGACGGTGCTGCCCAACGGCATCCGGGCCCTCGTGCACGACGTGCCGGGGCAGTACGTCATCTCCGTGCGGACCTCGGTGCCGGCGGCCCTGCGGCACGAGCCGCGCGAGGTCGAGGGGGTCGCGTGGATCATGGCGCGGCTGCTCGACGAAGGCACCCGCACGCACGGTCAGCGCGAGCTGTCGGAGCTGCTCGAGCGACGCGGCATCGCGATCGGCGCGGGCATGAGCGAGGCGAGCCTCGGCATCGACATGGACGTGCCGCAGCGTCACCTCGCTGAGGCGCTCGACCTGATGACGCAGTGCCTCACCGAGCCCGAGCTGGCCGAAGGGGAGGTCGCCCGGCTGCGGCGCACCCGCCTGGCGGAGATCGAGCAGGAGCGGGCCTCGGCCGGTCGCCGGGCGCTCAAGCAGTGGGCCGCGACCTACTACGACCCGGCGACCCGGGCCAGCCGCCCGGCGTCGGGGACGGCGGAGTCCGTCGCGGCGATCACGCGTGATGACGTCGTCGCCTTCCACGAGGCGCACGTGCACCCCGAGGGGACGACGGTCGTCGTCGCCGGGGACCTCTCTGGTGTCGACGTCGACGGGCTGCTGGCCCGGACGATCGGTGCGTGGACGACCGGGGGCCGCACGGTCTCGGTGGACCCGGCGCCGGCCCCGCGCGCGGCGGATGCGGCGCGGGTCGTGCTCGTCGACCGCCCGGGCTCCGTGCAGTCCGAGATCCTCCTCGGCAGCCCCGGACCGGACCGGCGGATCGACTCGGGGTGGGCCCCCTTCCCCGTGCTGGGCTACGTCGTCGGCGGTGCGCCCAATGCCCGCATCGACCAGGTGCTGCGCGAGGACAAGGGGTACACCTACGGCATCCGGGCGGGCTTCCGGCCGCGGCAGGTCGGATCGGCCTTCGTGGTGTCCGGGTCGGTGCGCGCCGACTCCACGGTCGACTCGCTGCGACTGCTCACGCAGATCCTCGACGACGTCGCCGGTGGGCTGACCGAGGAGGAGACCCGCGCGGGTGTCGACTTCATGACCCTCACGGCCCCGGGGCGGTACGACACCGCCGACGCCATCGCCGACGAGACGAGCGGGCTGGCGGGCGACAACCTGCCGCTGACCTTCACGAGCGACGTCGTCGCCGCGATGCGCGGGCTGACCGCCGCCGACCTCGACCGGGCCTGGCGCGAGCACGTCTCCGCCGAGCGCACGATCGTCGTCGTCGGGGACGCCGCGCTCTATCGCACCGAGGTCGAGGCCCTCGGTCTGGGCCGGTGACCGTCGTCCCGAACTAGGGGAGCGAGTCGGCACGTGGTTGTGGGTTGAACCGGTAGCCCTCAGCGCCGGCAGCACGCGGGGGAGGCTCGCCGGCAGGCTGGGCTACCACTTCAACCCACAACCAGATGCAGCCTCTCGAGGTTGTCCACACATCGCGCGAGCCGAGGGCGGCGGGCACTCCCTTCGGCTGTGCTGGCGAGATGATCTACACGAGCCGTCAGGTCCACGCCCGGGTCACCGCCCGCGAGATCTCCCGGGTCATCGCGAGCGGGAGGCTGATCAGGGCAGGCCGCTACTACGTCACGCCGGACACGGCCGAAGGGGTGCGCGCGGCTCTCGCGGCCGGCCTGCGCCCGACCTGTGTCACCGCCGCCGAGGAACACGGGCTGTGGGTGCCGCCGGTGGCGGGGTGGCACGTGTACGCACGGCGCGGGAGTCCGGGGGCTGGGTGGGTCGGCCACGGGTGGCACCCGTCGTGGCCGGAGTCCGGACCGATCGCCTCGCCGGGCTCCTGCTCCGGCACGCCATCAGTGCCTTGACCCGCTCGAGGTCGGCATCCTGGCCGACAGTGCTCTGCACGAGGCCTGCTGGACCAGGA
>NZ_ALWX01000089.1 GCF_000297495.1 Janibacter hoylei PVAS-1
TTGAGGGAGCGCAGCCGCTCGCMCGCTCGGGGGGCCACCCGCACGTACGTCGTGCGCAGCGGCGACACGCTGACCGGTGTCGCGGCCCGCCACCACATGAGCGTCGAGCGGCTGCGCTCCCTCAACGGCCTCGGTGGTGGCTTCATCCACCCCGGCGACCACGCTCGCGGGTCACCGGCACCGCCGTCAAGCCCGCCAAGCCGCGCCACCACCGGCCGCACCACCACGACGCACACGGTCCGCTCCGGCGAGACCCTCACCGGCATCGCCGCCCGTCACGACATGTCGGTGACCCGCCTGGCCAAGCTCAACCACGTCGCCAGCGGCGAGTTCATCCACCCCGGCACCACGCTCAAGGTCACCGGCACGGCGTCGAGCACGCCTGCGTCGAGCAAGCCCGCGACCACCAAGCCCACGGCCACCCAGCGCAACACCTTCGCCGGTCGCACCTACTCCGACGACATCGTCGACGCCGCCGACCGCAACCGCCGCACGCTCGCCACCCGCGCCGTCCCCAGCCGTGCGGAGACCAAGGCCAAGATCACCCGCATCTCCCGTCAGCACGGCCTCGACCCGTCGATCGCGCTCGCCATCTCCTACCAGGAGTCCGGCTGGGACCAGCGCCAGGTCTCCGTGGCCAATGCCGTCGGCACGATGCAGGTCATCCCGAGCTCGGGCGAGTGGGCCTCGCAGATGGCCGGCCGAGACCTCGACCTGCTCGACATCGACGACAACATCACCGCCGGCGTGCTCCTGCTCAAGGTCCTCACCGAGCAGGCAGACACGACCTCGGACGCCGTCGCCGGCTACTACCAGGGGCTCGCCTCCGTCGAGGCCAACGGCATGTACAGCGACACCAAGCAGTACGTCAGCAACGTCAAGGCACTCCGAAGCCGGATGTGACGGACGGACGAAGGGGGCGAACCTAGACTTTGGGCGTGACCACCGCTTCCACGCACCCGCTCGTCGGCGCCCTCGTCGACGGCCGGTACCGCGTGCTGCGCCACCTCGCCGACGGCGGGATGGCGACCGTCCTGCTCGCCACGGACACCCGGCTCGACCGGGAGGTGGCGCTCAAGGTCATGCGTCCCGACCTCGCGGCCGACGAGACCTTCGTCTCGCGATTTCGCCGTGAGGCCCGCTCCGCGGCCCGTCTGAGCCACCCCCACGTCGTCCCGGTCTTCGACCAGGGCGAGGACGACGGGCGGGTCTTCCTCGCGATGGAGTACGTCGAGGGACGCACCGCCCGCGAGGTGATCGACGCCGAGGGCGCCCTCACCCCCCGGGCCGCGCTCGACATCCTCGAGCCGGTGCTCACCGGGCTCGCGGCGGCCCACGCGGCCGGCTACATCCACCGCGACGTCAAGCCCGAAAACGTGCTCATCGGCGAGGGCGGCCTGGTCAAGGTCGCCGACTTCGGACTGGCACGGGCGGTCACCTCGCAGACGACGACGGCCGAGGACGGCGTGCTCTTCGGCACCGTCGCCTATCTGTCCCCCGAGCAGGTCGAGCGCGGCATCGCCGACGCCCGCAGCGACGTGTACGCCGCCGGGCTCATCCTCTTCGAGCTGCTCACCGGGCAGCGGGCCATCGAGGGCGAGTCGCCCATCCACGTCGCCTTCCAGCACGTGCACGGGTCGGTCCCGGTGCCCTCCGAGCGGGTCGACGGACTCCCGAGCAGCCTCGACGACCTCGTCGCCCTGGCCACCCACCGCGACCCCGACGCCCGGCCGCGCGATGCTGCCGACTACCTCGCCGAGCTGCAGCGGGTGCGTGCCGACCTCACCTCCGACGAGCTCGACCGCCGGGCCGCCGGCGCGGCCCGCAGCACGGCGCCCGCGGGTGCCGCCACGGTCGCCCACCCTCGCCCGAGCCCGACGACGGCCCTCGCGACGACCGGTGCCACGGCCGGTGTCGACGGCATCGACGACAGCGCCGACGACGGGGACGGCGGACCGACGGGGGCGGCGCCCCCCTTCGTCCCGGAGATCGCGGTGGCGCGGCGGGCTCGTCGCGCTGCTCCTGCTCGCCCTCGTCGCCGCGGGCGGCGGCTGGTGGTGGACCCAGGAGGGACCGGGGAGCACGGTCCTCGTGCCGGAGGTCTCCGGCCAGACCAGCGAGGACGCGCAGGCGCTGCTCACCCGGTACGAGCTCTCCCCCACGGAGCAGGCCGCCTTCGACGAGCAGGTCCCGCAGGGTGACGTCATCACGACCACCCCGCCGGTCGGCACCGAGCTGTCGAAGGGAGCGGACGTCACCATCGTCGTGTCCAAGGGGCCGGAGCGCTACGAGGTCCCCGACCTCGGCGGCCGCACGGCCAGCCAGGCGACCGCCGACCTCGAGGCCGAGCACCTCGGCGTCGGTCGGACCACCCGGGCCTACGACGCCGACGTGCCCAAGGGACAGGTCGTCTCCAGCTCGCCCGCCGCCGGCACCGAGCTCAAGCGTGACGCGACGGTCGACATCGTCGTCTCGCGCGGACCCCAGCCGATCGTCGTGCCGGGCGTGACCGGGACGACGGCCGAGGCTGCCACGACGAAGATCGAGGGGGCGGGGCTCAAGGTCTCCCGCGGCGACGACGCCTACTCCACGACGGTGCCCAAGGGGTCGGTCATCAGCCAGAGCCCGGCGAGCGGCACCCTGCTGCCCGGTGAGACCGTGACGATCACGGTGTCCAAGGGGCCGGAGATGGTCGCGGTGCCCGAGGTCGAGGGCCTCAACCGGTCCGCGGCGACCAAGAAGCTGCAGGATGCCGGCTTCACGGTCTCGGTGCAGACCTTCCTCGGCGGCCCCCTCGACGAGGTCCGCGCGTCGCGTCCGAGCGGTGGTACCGCCCCCCAAGGGCTCGACGGTCACGATCCTCGTCGTCTGATCACCCGGCCGGCCGGGTGATCAGACGCGAAGGGGGTCAGGCCACCGGCGCGTAGTGCGAGGCATCCCCGACGAGCGAGCGGCTGGGCTCACCGTCGATGCCCACGGGCACCTCGCCGGCGACGGTGACCCGGTGCAGGCGGCGGGGCAGCCCGTCGTAGTTGTCGGGGGCGTAGTGCTGGGTGATCCGGTTGTCGAAGATGACGAGCTGGTCAGGCTCCCAGGTGACGCGCACGACGTTTTCCGGCCGGGTCACGTAGGCCTGGAGCAGGCGGAGCAGATCACGGCTCTCGGTCGTGGAGAGGCCGACGAAGCGTCGGACGAAGCCGCCGAGGTACAGGCCGCGCTCCCCCGTCTCCGGGTGGACGCGCACGACGGGGTGCTCGGTCTCGAAGACCTGTGAGGTGAACTCCGCGCGGCGCTCCTTGAGCGCCTCGTCCTGCTGCTCCGGCGGGGTGGCGTAGTCGTAGTCGTTGGTGTGCACCGCCCGGAGCGAGTCGGCGAGGACCCGCAGCGGGTCGGGCAGGTCGCGGTAGGCGGCACCGGTGTTGGCGATGAGCGTCTCACCGCCGTGGGGCGGCACGACCTTGCTCGACAGGGTCGTCGCCCGCGGCGGCGCGTGGACGAAGGTGACGTCCGTGTGCCAGTGGTTGGCGGTGCCCCGCTCGCTGTCGACGGGTAGCACCCTGGGCGCTCCCTCGACGGACGCGACCGTCGGGTGGGCGCCGGTGACGGTGCCGAAGGACGTGGCGAAGCGCTCCTGCGCCGCGTCGTCGAGCGGCATCCCGCGGAAGACGAGCGCTTTGTGCTCGGCGAGCGCCTCGCGCAGGTAGGTGACGGTCTCGGCGGCGAGGGGTTGGGTGACGTCGACCCCGATGACCTCGGCGCCGATGCGGCCGGTGATCTTGCGGATGTCGCGGATGGTGGTCGTGGTGCTCATGCTGCCTGCTCCTTGCTCGTGGTGGTGGTCGCGATGTGGCCGGCCGACGGTCGGGCCAGCCCGTAGTGCTCGCGCAGGGTCGTGCCGGTGTACTCGGTGCGGAAGAGACCGCGCTGCTGGAGGATCGGCACGACGGTGTCGACGAAGACCTCGAGCCCCTGCGGGTAGGTCGGCGGCATGATGTTGAAGCCGTCAGCCGCCCCCTTCGTGAACCAGGTCTCGAGGTCGTCGGCGATCTGCTCGGGGGTGCCGGCGAGCACGCGGTGCCCTCGTCCCCCGGCCAGTCGCTCGATGAGTTGGCGCACGGTGAGCTGCTCGCGGCGGGCGAGCTCGGTGACGAGCGTGAAGCGGCTCTGGTTGCCCTGCGTCACCTCGTCGATGTGCGGCAGCGGCTCGTCGAGCTGGTCCTCGGTGAGCTCGATGTCGAGCATCGAGCTCAGCTGCGCCAGTCCGTAGGCGGGGACGATGCCGGCGTTGATCTCCGCCTCGAGCCGGCGGGCCTCCTCCTGCGTGGACCCGATGACCGGCGAGATGCCGGGCAGCACGAGCAGCTCGTCGCGGCTGCGGCCGTGGTCGGCGAGGCGCCCCTTGAGGTCGTCGTAGAAGGCGATGCCCTCCTCGAGGGTCTGCTGTGCGGTGAAGACCGCCTCGGCGTAGCGGGCGGCGTACGCCCGTCCGGTCGCGGAGGACCCGGCCTGGACGAGCAGGGGGTAGCCCTGCACGGGGCGGGGCACGTTGAGCGGGCCGGCGACGTCGAAGTGCTCGCCGTGGTGGTCGACGCGGTGGATCAGGTCGGTGTCGGCGTAGATCCCGCGCTCGGCGTCCGCGAGGACCGCCCCGTCGCCGAAGCTGTCCCACAGGGCGGCAGCGAGCTCGACGAACTCCGCGGCCCGCTCGTAGCGGCGGCTGTGGTCGGGTCGGGTGATGCCGAAGTTGGCGGCCTCGTCGCGGGTGCCGGAGGTGACGATGTTCCACCCGGCGCGGCCATCACTCAGGTGGTCGAGGGAGGCGAAAGCCCGCGCGAGGGTGTACGGGTGGTTGTAGGTGGTCGAGGCGGTGGCGATGAGCCCGACCCGCTCGGTGCTCGCGGCCAGCGCCGAGAGCAGGGTGAGCGGCTCGAAGGCGGAGTGCGAGTTGTGCCGCACGTTGCCGCCGAGCGCGACCGTGTCCGCGAGGAAGACGGAGTCGAGCAGGCCCCGCTCGGCCGTCCGTGCGATGTCGACGTAGTGCTGCAGGGTGAGGGCCTGCGTGGGTCGGGTCGAGCGGTGGCGCCAGGCGGCCTCGTGGTGGCCGTTGGGCATGATGAAGGCATTGAGGTGGAGCTGTCGTCGCGTGCTCATGTCGTGGATTCCTTTGCGGTCGAAGGGAGTTGGGCCCGGTCTCAGTTGCCGTGCGGCGTCGTGCGCCACCCGGAGAAGTGCCGCTCGAGGCGCACCAGTGCCGTGTTGACGGCCAGCCCGAAGATGGAGACGGTGAGGATGCCCGCGTACATCTGCGGGATCTGGAAGCTGCTCTGCGCGTTGACGATGAGGTAGCCCAGGCCCGCCTTGGCCCCGACCATCTCGGCGGCGATGAGCACGAGGATCGACGCGGTGCCGGCCATGCGGACCCCGGTGAAGATCGTCGGGACCGCGGAGGGCAGGACGACCCTGACGAAGAGCTGCAGGTTGCTCAGCCCGAGCGTCCGGGCGGCCCGGACGAGGAGCGGGTCGACGGTCCGCACGCCGGCGACGGTGTTGAGCAGCACGGGGAAGAAGGCCGCGAAGGCGACGATCGAGACCTTGCTCAGCTCACCGATGCCGAGGAGCAGGGTGAAGACGGGCAGCAGCGCCAGGGCCGCGGTGTTGCGGAAGAGCTCGAGCAGCGGGGTGAGGAACTCGCGCAGGCCCTCGTACCAGGCGACGGCGATGCCGAGGACGACGCCGGCGACGACCGCGAGGCCGAAGCCGATGACCGACCGCGTCAGGCTGGCCTGGAGGTGCTCCTGCAGCTGCCCGGTCCGCACGAGGTCCCACAGCGCCTCGAGCACGACGTGCAGGGGTGGCAGGAAGACGCGGCGGGTCGGCTCGAGCAGGTACTGGGTGCCGTACTCCCACAGGAGGAGGAAGAGCACGACCGCGGCGGACCGGCGGGCGCCGGTGCGCAGCGCCCCGAGGGCGCGTCGGGTGCGGGTCGGCGCCGCGGGCGGACTCAGTTCGGGCGACGAAGGGGGTCCCTCCGCCATGGTCGAGGTGGTGGAGGTCGTCGGGGTCAGGGTCGCGGTGCTCATCAGGCCGCCCTCTCGGTGCCGTCGGGCTGGATCTTGTGGTGGCCGGCGCGCTGCGCCCGCTCGACCTCGTCGTGCAGCAGGCTCCAGATCTGGTGTCGGTAACCGACGAAGTCCGGGTCCGAGCGCAGGTCGCGCTCGCCCTCGCGGTCACCCAGGTCGATGTCGACGACCTGCTTGAGCCGCCCGGGCCGCGAGGAGAGGATCGCGACGCGCTGGCCGAGGTAGACCGCCTCCTCGATGCCGTGGGTGATGAAGACGGCGGTCGTGCCGGTGGTGCGCCAGATCCGCAGCAGCTCGTCCTGCAGCTGCTCACGGGTCTGGGCGTCGAGCGCGGCGAAGGGCTCGTCCATGAGGAGGATCCCCGGCTCGTAGGCGAGGCTGCGGGCGATCGCGACGCGCTGCTTCATGCCGCCCGAGAGCTCGTGCGGGAGCCGGTCCTCGGAGCCGGAGAGCCCGACGAGGGCGAGGTACTCGCGCGCCCGCTCGGTGCGCTCCTTGCGGGTGAGCGGCAGCTGCTTGAGCCCGAAGGCGACATTGGCCAGCGCCGTGCGCCAGGGGAAGAGGGCGTACTGCTGGAAGACGATCCCGCGGTCGAGACCCGGTCCGGTGACGGCCTCGCCGTCGACGAGGACCTCGCCGCTCGTCGGGGTGCTCAGCCCGCCGAGCAGGTCGAGCAGGGTGGTCTTGCCCGACCCGCTCGGTCCGACGAGGGTGAGGAACTCCCCTGCCGGGACGGTGAGGCTGATGTCCTCGACGGCCCGCAGCACGCTCGCGCGCGGCTGGTCCTTCGTCGGGCGGACGACGAACTCCTTGGTGACGTGGCGCAGCTCGATGCTCGAGGTCACTTCGTCCCCTCCTTGGCCAGGTCGTTGTACTCGTTGGTGTAGATCGACGCCGGGTCGAGGTCTGCCTGGTCGACGATCCCGGTGCTCTCCAGCCAGGCCGCCCACTGGGTGAAGTCCTCGTCGGAGACCGCCCCGCCCTTCGCCGGGACACCGGTGCTCTTCCAGAAGCGGACGTTGTCGGTGCTCTCGTTGCGGTCGCGGCCCTCGATGATCCGCTCGAAGCGCGCGTGGACGGTGGCGCGGGGTGTCCTGCGGGCCCACTCGATCGCCTTGGCGACACCGGTGGTGAACTCGCGGACGGCGTCCGGGTGCTGGTCGATGAAGTCGTCACGCAGCACGTACTGGCCGCCGTTGAGCTCGTGACCGAGCACCTCGGTGTCGCGCACGAGCTCGCGGATGTCGGGCTGCGAGAGCGCCCGGTCCTGCAGGACCCCGCCGAGGGCACCGACGTCGATCTGCCGGCGGCGGATGGCCTCCTCGGTGTCGTTGGGTGGCAGGACGACGAGCTGCACCTGGTCGATCTGCCGGCTGGTGAGGCCGGCCGTGGTCAGCCAGGTCTCGATGAAGGCCTCGGCGTGGGCCCCCAGCGTGTTGACGGCGATCTTCTTGCCGACGAGGTCCTTGGGCCTGCGGATTCCGCTGTCCTTGCGGACGTAGAGGCCCTGGTAGGACTTCTTGTCCGAGCCGTAGTAGTTGATGACCGCGGTGATCGGCGACCCGGCCTGCGCGAGCTTGACGATCGCTCCGGAGAATGCGCCACCGACATCGGTCTGCCCGGTCGCGACGGACTGGATGTCCTGTGGCCCGCTCACCGTCGCGCCGACGTACTCGAGGTCGATGGTCGGGAAGTAGCCGAGGTCGTCGGCCAGTTCGGGGAAGGTGACGTTGTTGGCGCTGCCCTGGTATCGGAAGGTCACGCGGCCCCCGGGCCCGGTGCCTGCGGCATCGCTCGTGGGCAGGGTGCAGCCGGCGAGGGCGGAGGTCGTCGCGATCCCGGCGAGGCCGAGCAGGACGGAGCGGCGTGAGGTGTGGGTGCTCATCAGGCCACCGCCACGGAGCGCGCGAGGAGGTCGCCGCGGTGGGCGGCCTCCGCGGCCGCGACGAGCGAGCGACCGGCGACGGCGTCGAGGAAGACGCGGGTCACCTCGGCCAGCGGGCCGGCGGCGGACTCGGCGATGCTCACCTCACCGCCGTCGTGTCGGGTGACCTCGGAGGCGAGGACGAACCACCCCGGCGTGATGGCGCTCGGCGCGAGGCTGGCGAGCACGGGGCGCAGGGCGTAGTCCACCGCGAGGACGTGGGCGGGGCTGCCGCCGGTGGCGATCGGCAGGACCACCTTGTCCTTGAGCCCGGTCTGCGGCAGCAGGTCGAGGAAGGCCTTGAGCAGGCCGCTGTACGCCGCCTTGTAGACCGGCGTCGAGACGATGACGGCATCGGCGCGGGCCAGGGTGCAGGCCGCGCGAGCGATGTCGTCGTCGTCCGTGTCGGCTCGCAGGAGCGGCTCGGCGGGCAGGTCCCGCAAGACGATCGGGGCGATGAGGTGACCGGCGCGCTGCACGCGGTGCGACAGGTCGCCGAGGACCGCCTCGGTCCGCGACGAGGTGGACGGACTGCTG
Organism: Janibacter hoylei PVAS-1; assembly: GCF_000297495.1. GTDB lineage: Bacteria > Actinomycetota > Actinomycetes > Actinomycetales > Dermatophilaceae > Janibacter > Janibacter hoylei. The sequence goes on from NZ_ALWX01000089.1 coordinate 8,542, forward strand.
GAGATGGTGGCGATGACAGCCATGGGGGTGCCTCTCTGTGGGCATGACGGATCGACGGTCGACGAAGGGGGTCTCGTCACCGGACCGGGGTTGGTGGGGGTGATGTCGCATTTCCCTAGGGAAACGCGCAGGTGGCGCCGCATTTCCCTAGGGAAATGCGCAGGTGGGGCCGTATTTCCCTAGGGAAATACGGGTTCAGGTCAGCGACAGAGCGCGCTGTTGACCCTCAGCAGGTCGACGTGGCGCCGCAGCGCCGGGCGCAGCGACCGCGGTGCGGTCCTGGCAGTGGTGCTCATGGGAGATCCCGTCTCTCGTCGGGAGGCCGGCGAGGGCCTCGCGCTTGCTCCGACCGGAAGTGACCGGAGCCAGGTCCTCACCCGGAGCACCCCACCGCGAGTTGGAGGGTTGCTGTCCAGCGAGCCGGGGCTTGACGCTGGAACTCGTGACCTGATGAAGAACCTACGCAGATCCATCTCCTACTGCAAGAGAAGGAGTTGCCTGTCTCGCGATCCGGACCCCACGAGTGCCCCTGTCCCCCAACGGGACCCAGCTGACTCGACAGGTGGTTGTGTGGTCAACCGGTAGCGCCGGGTGCCGGCAGCGCCCGGTGAGCGCCGCCGGCTCGCTGAACTCCCTGTTCAACACACAACCATCAGCAGGACGAAGGGGGCGCCGCCGCCAGCACGACGAAGGGTGGGGTCGACGCGACTCAAGGAAAAGTCCGGACTGCCTGCGCCCCGTGAGAGGCAGACCAAGCGGTCCGGACTTTCCCCCAGCGTCGACCCCACCCTTCGCCGGGCGGCCCGGTCTTCGGCAGGACGGACGAGAGGGCTCAGCCCTGGCTGAGCATCTCCGCCGTGAGGAAGGCCAGCTCGAGACTCTGCTGGTGGTTCAGGCGCGGGTCGCACACGCTCTCGTAGCGCTTGTTGAGGTCCTCGTCGAGGATCCGCTCGGCGCCGCCGAGGCACTCGGTGACGTCGTTGCCGGTGAGCTCGACGTGCAGACCGCCGGGGACGGTGCCGAGCGAGCGGTGCACCTCGAAGAAGCCGCGGACCTCGTCGACGACGTCCTCGAAGTCACGCGTCTTGAAGCCGGACGCCGACTCGAAGGTGTTGCCGTGCATCGGGTCGCAGATCCAGGTGACCATCGCCCCGGAGTCGCGGACTTTTTCGACGATGGCGGGCATCGCCTCGCGGATCTTGCCGGCACCCATGCGGGTGATGAAGGTCAGGCGGCCGGGCTCGCGGTGCGGGTCGAGCAGGTCGATGATCCGCAGCAGCTCGTCGGGGTCGGCCTTGTCGGAGACCTTCATGCCGATGGGGTTGCGGATCCGGCTGACGAAGTCGAGGTGCGCGTGGTCGATCTGACGCGTCCGCTCCCCGATCCACAGGAAGTGACCCGAGGTGTCGTAGAGGTTGCCGGTGCGCGAGTCGACGCGGGTCATCGGGCGCTCGTAGTCGAGGAGCAGCGCCTCGTGGGCCGACCAGAACTCGGTTGCCCGCATCGCCTCGAAGTCGACACCGCAGGCGGCCATGAAGCGCATCGCCTTGTCGATCTCGCGGGCCAGGCCCTCGTAGCGCCGGTTGGCGGCGTTGGAGACGAAGCCGACATTCCAGTCGTGCACGCGGCGCAGGTCGGCGAAGCCGCCCTGGGTGAAGGCGCGCACGAGGTTCAGCGTCGCCGCACTCGTGTGGTACCCGCGCAGCAGGCGCTGCGGGTCGGGCTCGCGCGACTCGGGGGTGAAGGCGAAGTCGTTGACCATGTCGCCGCGGTAGGCGGGCAGGGTGACGCCGTCGCGCGTCTCGGTGTCCTTGCTGCGGGGCTTGGCGAACTGCCCGGCCATCCGGCCCATCTTGACGACGGGCATGCCAGCGCCGTAGGTGAGCACGGCCGCCATCTGCAGCACGGTCTTGATCCGGTCGCGGATGTTGTCGGCGGTGGCGTGGACGAAGGTCTCGGCGCAGTCGCCACCCTGGAGCACGAAGGCCTCACCGACGGACGCCGCAGCCATCCGGTCGCGCAGGTCGTCGCACTCGCCGGCGAAGACGAGCGGTGGATAGGTCGCCAGCTGCGCCACGGCACTGTCGAGGGCCGCACGGTCCGGCCAGCTCGGCTGCTGCGCGGCAGGCAGGTCGCTGTCGATGGTGGCGGCGGTCATGGGGGCGGGCACTGCAGTGGTCACCCCCACAGGATAGGCCGGGCGTGGCGGCGCCTCGGCACCCGTCCACGCACAGGACCGAAGGGAGGTCACTCCGGCTTGTCGAGTCCCCGGCTGATCGCGAAGCGGGTGAGCTCGACCCGGTTGTGCAGGTGGAGCTTGCCGAGGATGTTCTGCACGTGGTTCTGCACCGTCCGGTGCGAGATGACCAGGTCGGCGGCGATCTCCTTGGCCGTCATCCCCATGGCGACGTAGCGCAGGATCTCCGTCTCGCGCTCGGTGAGCTCCGGCACGGGCGAGCTGGGCTCGGCGGTTGCCGGCTCCGGCTCGGTGCGTGCCCGGCTGCTCATCTCGCGGAACTCGCCGAGGACGAGCCCGGCCAGACCGGGAGTGAAGACGGCGTCGCCGGCACCGGTCGCCGTGACGGCGTCACGGATCTCCGCGGGCGAGGCGGACTTGACGAGGTAGCCGCTCGCCCCGGCCTTGACGGCCGCGAGCACGTCCGGCTCCTCGCCGCTGGCCGAGAGGATGAGCACCTTGGTCGTCAGGTCGCCGATGGCGGTGCAGACCTCGTCGCCGCGCATCTCGGGCAGGTTGAGGTCGAGGACGAGCACGTCGGGGACGGTGGCGCGGGTGCGGCGCACCGTCGAGGGCCCGTCGGCGGCGGTGCCCACGATCTCGAAGCCGGCCTCCTCGAGGTCTCGGACGAGGGCATCCCGCCACAGCGGGTGGTCGTCGGCGACGAGGACCTTCAGGGGCGCGCTGGGCTCGCTCATGGGGTGGAGCCTGCCACGTGATGGGCCGGCACGGTGAGCGTGACGGTCGTGCCGCCGGTGCCGGGCGAGCGCCAGCTGGCGTCGCCGCCGAGGTCGAGCATGCGCCCGCGGATCGAGCTGCTCGCCCCGAGGCGCCCTTCCTCGACGGCGCGCACGAGCCGGTCGGGGGCCATGCCGACCCCGTTGTCACGGACGACGACCTCGACGCCCTGGTCGTCGGCGTCGAGCAGCACCCACGCGCGAGCCTGCTCTCCTGCATGTCGGCTGACGTTGTCGAGGGCGGCGACGACCGCGGCCTCGACCTCCTGGGTCACGGCGGCGGGCAGCCGGACCGCCCCGGCGGGCAGGACGACCTCGACCCGGGCGGAGCGCAGCGCCGCGAGGCGGGCCGCGAGGTCGGTGACCTGCTCGCTCTCGGGTGTGCCGGAGGTCTCCCCCGCTGCCGGCTCGAAGCGGGTGATGAGGCTGCGCAGCGACCGCTCCTGGTCGGCGGCGAGATCGGCGAGGGCCTCCCCTTCGCCGCCGATCTCACGACCGCGACGGTTGATGAGCGCCAGGGCCTGCAGCACCCCGTCGTGCACCTGCCGGCCGATCCGCTCGCGCTCGGCGAGCCGCTCGCTCACGGCGAGCGCCTGCTCGAGGCGTCGCTGGCTCTCCCGGGCGAGCTGGACGGCGAGCCCGACGAGCACGCCGAGGATGAAGAGCAGGAAGATGTTGTGCCAGGTCAGCTGGCTCGGGTGCTCGGCCTGCCCGAGGTTGGTCGCCGCGATGACGGCAGCGGCGAGCACGCCCCCCCTTGATCCCGGAGAGCAGGGCCCCCGCCATCACCGGCGAGGCGGCCCACACCCCGGGCACGGTGGAGATGCCGTTGCTCACCTCGACGGGGTCGTAGACGACGTTGGTGACGAAGATGCCGACGCCGGCGAGGCACAGCTCGAGGACGATCGCCGTCGTCGTCGGCCGGGGGCGAAGGGGGGGCGACGACCGACCAGACGAGGGCGCAGGCACCCCACAGCAGGATCGGCCACCACCGGATGACGTGCTCCTGATGGATGCCGACGAGGATCCCGGCGTAGACGAGGGCGACGAAGCGGTAGAGCGCCAGCCCGCGCCCCCCGGCGCTGTCGATGAGCGGCGAGGGGTTGTAGTGCCGCCGCAGCGAGCTCTCCCCCGGGTCCAGCAGCATCGGCCTACAGCCCGTCCTTGCTCTCCTCGGACCAGGGGCCCTCGCCGGGTCGGTCGCCCTGCTCGATGATGTCCTCGAGCTCGGGCACGGCACGACCGGGGCGGGCGGCCTCCTGGAGCTCGCGAGCGCGCCGGCGGGCCTTGGTGAGCAGCTTTTCCTTCATCGACGTCGCGTACATGTCGACGTACTCCTGGTCGGACAGCTGCATGAGCTCGTACATGATCTCGTCGGTGATCGAGCGCAGGACGAAGCGGTCGCCCTCCATCCCCTCGTACCGGGAGAAGTCGAGAGGGGCGCCGATCTTGACGCCGACCTGACGGATGTTGGGGACGATCTGGCCGGTGGGCTGCGCCTTGTCGGTGTCGATCATCGCGACGGGGAGTGACGGGCACGCCGGCGATCAGGGCCATGCGCGCGACACCGGTGCGTCCGCGGTAGAGGCGCGAGTCGGGCGAGCGCGTGCCCTCGGGGTAGAGACCGAGGAGGTCGCCCTCACCGAGCACGGCCAGCCCGGCACGCAGCGCGGCCTCGCTCGCCTTGCCGCCGCTGCGGTCGATGGGCAGCTGGCCGACGCCCCGGAAGAAGGCCGCGGTGAGCCACCCTTTGAGGCCGGGGCCGGTGAAGTAGTCCGACTTCGCGAGGAAGGTCAGCCGCCGGTCGATGACGAGCGGCAGGAAGATCGAGTCGGAGAAGGACAGGTGGTTGCTGGCCAGGATCGCCGGCCCCTCGGCGGGAATGTGCTCGAGCCCCTCGACCTTGGGTCGGAAGAGGACCCTGAGCAGCGGCCCGAGGAAGACCCTCTTGAGCATCCAGTACAGCACTGTCGCACCACCTCCTGATCGCTAGCGAACTCTACGGTAACGGTGACGCGTGCGAGGATGTCCGCGAGGCGAGGACGACGTCGAGACGAGCGGATCAGCAGATGGCGGAGCGGCACCACCCCGACGACCGGGACGTCGACGCCGCCTTCGAGGCGATCGTCGCCCGGTGGGACGACGAGTCGACCGAGGGCTCCGCGCCGGAGCACGACCAGCTCCCGCGCCCCCTCGATGCCCCGCCACGGCGGCCGACCCAGTCCACCGGTGACGTCCGACTGCCGCCGGCCCGGTCCGAGGGACCCCGCACCCCGGACGTGCCGTGGCGGGTCGACCCGACCAACTCCGTCGCCGACGCCCTGCTGCGAGGTGACGACGACCCCGGCGAGGGCGATGCCGACGAGGGCTACTCCCCGCCCCCGCCGCAGCCGCTGCCCCCACCGACGGACCGCCTCTTCTGGGGTGGCCTCCTCGGGCTCGCCCTGGGCGTGCTCGGGCTGCTGTGGCTGGCCATCGCCCGCCCGGACGTCGGCCGGTGGGCGACGGTCCTCGTCGTGGGTCTGCTCGTCGGCGGCTTCGTGTGCGTCGTCGTGCGCCAGCCGCGCGACCGTGACGACGACCCGAGCAACGGCGCCGTCGTCTGAGGACCACCGCGGGCGCTGCGGTCACTCCCCCGTGCGGGTCCCGGCCCCTTCGGGCAGAGGCGTGGTCTCGATGTCCACCCACACCGGTCGGTGGTCGGTCGCGGCCTTGAGGTCCTCCCACACCCACGGCACCTCCCGGTGCGGCAGGACGGTGACGTCCGGGGTGGCGAAGACGACGTCGAGCACCCGGTCGGGCTTCGCCGAGGGATAGGTCGGCGCGAGCGGGCTCACCGGGCGCATCGACCCGCCGAGGTACTGCCACGCGGCGCCGTCGGACTGCTCGTTGAGGTCGCCGGCGAGCAGCGCCGGGCCGGGGTGCGCGGCCAGGCCCTCCATGATCTGGCGGGCGTGGACCAGCCGCTCGTCGGCGTCGAGGCTGAGGTGGACGCTCGCGATCGAGATGGGCACGTGGCCGAAGGGAGCCACCCGCGTCACCGCGAAGCCGCGCCGGTCACGCCACGTCCGGGCGGGCAGCCGGTGGTGGGTCACGGACAGGACGTTGGTCCGCAGGTTGGTGAGCACGCTCGTCTGGCCGGCGCGCTGGCTGCGCCCGGACCACACGAGCCCGCAGCGGGCGGCGAAGTCGGCGATCCTGTGGTCGACCGGACCGATCCAGGGAACCTCCTGCAGGCACAGCACGTCCGGGTCGACGGCCCGGACGGTGCGGGCCAGCGCCGCGACGTCGTCCTGCAGCGCGCGCAGGTTGTACGAGGCGATGCGCAGGCTCACATCTGCTCCTCGGCCCCCAGCGCCGCCGCACCGATGAGCCCGGCATCGGGGCCGAAGCGAGCCGCGACGATCGTGGCCGCGGGCCGGTAGCCCCGACCGGTGAGCTGCCGGGCGAAGGTGTCACGGGCGGGGCCAAGGAGCAGGTCGCCGGCGGCGCTCACGCCACCACCGATGACGAAGACCTCGGGGTCGAGTGCGGCCGCGAGATTGGCGATGCCGACGCCGAGCCAGTGGCCGATCTCGGCGAGCAGCTCGGTCGCGGTGGCATCCCCCGCGCGGGCGGCCTCGGTGATCATCGGACCGGTGAGCGAGGCGGGGTCGCCCCCGACGTGGGCGAGCAGGTCGGTGGCCATCGGCGAGTTGGCCATGGCCAGGCCGCGGGCCTCGCGGACGAGGGCATTGCCCGAGGAGTACTGCTCCCAGCAGCCGCGGTTGCCGCACTCGCAGCGCTGCCCGCCGGGCACGACCTGCATGTGGCCGAACTCGCCGGCGATGCCGTAGCGGCCGCGCACGAGGTGCCCGCCGACGATGATGGCGCCGCCGATGCCGGTGCCGAGGGTGATCATCACGGCGTGCGTCGCGCCTCGTGCCGCGCCGAAGCGGTGCTCGGCCCACAGCGCCGCGTTGGCGTCGTTGTCGATCGAGATCGGCAGGTCGACGCGCTGGCTGAGCGCCGCCCGCAGCGGCTCGTTGCGCCACGACAGGTGGGGGGCGAAGACGACGGTCGAGCGGTCGGCGGCGACGAACCCGGCCGCGCCGACTCCGACGGTGCTCGGGCGCTCCGCGCCGGCCTCCTCCGCGAGGACGAGCAGCTCCTCGATGACCTCGACGATGGTGTCCTCGACGACCCGGGGCGCGCTCGACCGGTCGGGGGGTGTCGCACCGGGTGCGCACGAGGATGCGCCCCTCCTCGTCGAGGACGCCCCCGGAGACCTTGGTCCCCCCGATGTCGATGCCGATGCTCGTGGTCATGCCTGTGCCTCCCGGGCGAGTGTCGCGGCCCCGACGATGCCGGCGTCGTTGCCGAGCGTGGCCTGGACCAGGTCTGGCGAAGGGCGGTGCCCCCGGCCGATGAGGTGGGCGGCGAAGGCGGTGCGGGTCGGCCCGACGAGCAGCTCGCCGGCGTCGGCCACGCCTCCCCCGATGACGATGCGGCCGGGGTCGAGGACCGCGCAGATGGACGCCAGCCCCCGACCGAGGTGGGTCCCGAGGTCGTCGAGCAGCTCGATGCTCGCGACGTCGCCCTCGCGGGCGAGGTCGGTGACGTCACGACCCGAGAGGGCCTCGACATCACCGCCGCACCGCTCGCGCAGCGCCTCGGCGCGCGACGACGTCGTGCTGGCGAGCTCGCGCGCTGCCCGCTCCAGCGCCGTGCCCGAGGCGAAGACCTCGAGGCAGCCGTGGTTGCCGCAGCCGCAGCGCGGGCCGTCCGGGTCGAGGGTCACGTGACCGATTTCCCCGCCGATGCCGAAGGCACCCCGCAGCAGGTGGTCGTCGACGATGCACCCGCCGCCGACGCCGGTGCCCACGGTGACGAGGAGCATGTCGTCGCAGTCGCTGCCCGCCCCGTGGCGGTACTCCCCCCAGGCCGCGGCATTGGCGTCGTTGTCGACGACGACCTCTCGACCGATCGCCGTGCCCACCTCGGTGGCGAGGTCGAGGTCGCGCCACGGCAGGTTGGGGGCAAACCACACGTGCCCGGCGCGGGCGTCGACGAAGGCGGCGCAGGCCATGCCGACCCCGGCGACCGGTCCGGCGGCTGCCGACTCGAGGGTGCCGACGAGCTCGGCCGTCGCGGCGATGATCGCCGCGGTGTCGTCGGCCGGGGTGGCCACCTGCTCGCGGCGGGTGATCCGCCCTGCGTCGTCGACGAGCGCACCCGAGATCTTGGTGCCGCCGACGTCGATGCCGATCGCCGTGCCCGGACTCGTCGTCATCACGCCTCGCTCGCGCTGTCGTCGGCCGTCGCGGCCTCGTCGTCGTGGATGGTGACCCGCACACCGCGCTCGCGGTGGGGCACGTGGACGGGTGGCTCGGTGAGCTCCGTGCCGAGTGCCGCGGCGATCGTGTCGGAGCCGAGGGTCGCCCGGGTCAGTGCTTCGGCGAGCAGGCTGGCGCCGGTCATCGCGCGGCGGGCCGTCGCGGTGTCGAGCTGGCGCAGGTCGTCGCCGAGCGCCTCGACGTCGATCTCGGAGATCACCCGCAGCAGCTGGATGACGACCTCCTGCGCGCCGGTGCCCTGGGTGTGGTCAGCCACGGGGCCACACCGCCGCGTCGGGGGGTCATCGTCAAGGTGAGCACGCCGCCGGCGACGCCGGCACGGTCGATGTCGCACCGTCGCAGGACGGATGGCAGGCGCAGCCGGCGGGTGCGACCAGCGCACCCGAGGACGAGCTCGTCGTCGTGCCGCACGAGGTCGAGGTCGGCGGCGCGGACGCCGGGCACGCCGATGTGCAGCAGCCAGGTGCCATCGGGACCCCGCTGCGGTCGCGGCGGGCCCTCGGCCGGGGCGGCCGGCAGGTACTCGACCCCTGCTCCGCCCCCGGGGTGGACGGCCGTGAGGGTGCGGCCCATGAGGGCGAGCAGCACCTCGGCGTCGGCTCGACGGGCAGCGCCGACCGGGCCGCCGGGGGCCGCGAGGTGGAGTGCGGTCGCGTCGGCGTCGGCGAGGCTGCGGTCGAGTCCCTCGAGCAGCTCCGCGCCCTCCCGCAGGGCCGTGAGCAGGGGGTGCGTGGGCACGGGCAGGGCCCCGATGCCCTCGGGGGCGACGAGCACCTCCCAGCGCGCGATGACGGGGACGAAGGCCGCGAAGGGCCCCCGCCACGCGCTGCGGCATGCCGAGGAGCCGGGCGACCTCGATGTCGACGTCGGCGACGAGCTCGTCGCCGGCCGCCTCCGCCTGGGTCAGCGCCCGGGCGAGGCCGAGCAGGTCGGAGAGCTCGCTGGGCAGGACCGCCGCGATGAGGTCGGCGACGACGGGCGCCGGCAGGTCGAGCGCGGAGAGCACGTGGTCGAGGTGTCCTTCGACCGTGGTGACGACCGGGTCGACGAAGGGGGTCTCCCGCGCCGGGCGCAGCACCCGTCGGTGCGGCGCCGCGCCCGCCACCAATCGTGAGGCGACGCGGGCGCTGTGATCACCGCCGCCGACGACGAGGTGGGCAGGCACGTGCGGGTCAGGCCTCGGCGTGCTTCTTGAGGTCGCGCAGCGCCGTGTCGACGATGACCTTCTCGGCCTTGCGCTTGAGCATGCCGAGCATCGGCACCTTGACGTCGACGGTCAGCTCGTAGGTGACCTCGGTGCCGTCACCGTGCGCCGCGAGCGTGTAGGAGCCGTCCATCGCCTTGAGCATCGTTGCGGAGACGAGGGTCCACGACGCGACGCCGACCCCGGTCTCGTCGATGTCCCAGGCGTAGTCGAGGGTGTAGGTGTCCTTGATCGCGCCGGCGTCGAGCGTGAAGCGGGCCTGGTCGGGCCACCCGTCGCCGTCCTCGGCGAGGATCTCGACGGACGTGATCTCCTTGGCCCATTCGGGGTACGCCTCGAGGTCGGCGATGATGTCGAGGACCTCTGCGGGCGGGGCGTCCACGACGATGCTGGATCGGGTGCTGTCGGCCATGCGGGCGACACTATCGCGAACGGCCCTCGAGACGATCCTTGATCTCGTTGAGGCCGTGCTTCCAGCGGCGCCGGTGCGCCTGCATCCAGCGCCGCGGCCCGCCGACCTGCTGCCCGTGGACGAAGTGGTGGACGATCGTGCCGCCACCCGATGCCTCGAGCCAGACCTCCGCCCGGCCCTCGACCTCGCCGCGGACCCGCCAGCGGACCCCCTTCGCCCCGCGGTCCTGCACGACCTGCCGCTCCAGGCCGGGCCACAGCCCCTCGAGCAGCCCGGGCGCGTCGAGCGCCTCGCGCACGACCTGGGGGGCCGCACGCACATAGGTCTCGTCGACGACGTCGACGACGGCACGGGGGCGGCGGAGGAGCACGGTGGGCCTCTCGGTCGGGGCGGCGCGGATCAGGGGCAAGAGTATGGCCACGGTCACGGAGCGACTCCGAAATCGTCGGCCACGACCACGGGTACTCTCGTCGCGAGCCAGCTTCCGGTCTGCTGGCACGGCGAACGAAGGAGATCCCGTGAACGACAGCGTCATGCCTCGACTCTTCGAGGGCGACCCCTCCGACTCCCTGGCCGACCTGCCAGGGCGCAATGCGGAGAAGAACCCTCAACGGGTGGCCTTCACGGTCAAGGAGGCCGGCGCCTGGCGGGACGTCACCGCGGCCCAGTTCAACCACGACGTGCGCGCCCTCGCCAAGGGCCTGATCGCCCAGGGCCTGCAGGCCGGCGACCGGCTGGCGATCATGGCCCGCACCCGGTACGAGTGGACCCTGCTCGACTTCGCCACCTGGGCGGCCGGCGGCGTGCCCGTCCCGATCTACGAGACCAGCTCGGCCGAGCAGGTGGAGTGGATCGTCAAGGACTCCGGTACCCGCTTCCTCGTCGTCGAGACCGCCAAGCACGCTGCTGTCGCCGAGGAAGCGCGCGGCAACCTCACCACGCTGGAGCAGGTCTTCGTCATCGACAACGGTGACCTCGACACGCTCACCGCCGGCGGCTCGCAGGTCGGCGACGAGCAGCTCGACGAGCGCATCGCCTCCCAGGAGCGCAGCTCGCTCGCCACGATCATCTACACCTCGGGCACGACCGGTCGTCCCAAGGGCTGCGAGCTCACCCACGACAACTTCCTCGGTCTGGCGGAAAACGCGACGGCCAAGCTCGGCGACGTCGTCCAGCGTGAGGACGCATCGACGTTGCTCTTCCTCCCGCTCGCGCACGTCTTCGCCCGCTTCATCGAGGTGCTCGCGGTCAGCGCCGAGGCGCGCATGGGCCACAGCGCCGACATCGCCAACATCCTCGACGACTTCCAGTCGTTCAAGCCGACCTTCATCCTCGCGGTGCCCCGCGTCTTCGAGAAGATCTTCAACAAGGCAAACGAGACGGCGACGGCCGACGGCAAGGGCAAGATCTTCGCCAAGGCCGCCGAGACCGCCATCGCGTGGTCCGAGGGCAAGGACTCCGGCTCGATCCCCCTCAAGGTCAAGGTCCAGCACGCCGTCTTCGACAAGCTCGTCTACAGCAAGCTGCGGGCCAAGATGGGCAACCAGGTCGAGTACGCGGTCTCCGGCGGCGCGCCGCTGGGCACCCGCCTGGGCCACTTCTTCCGTGGCATCGGCGTGACGATCCTCGAGGGCTACGGGCTGACCGAGACGACCGCCCCCGCGACGGTCAACCTGCCCGACAAGGTGAAGATCGGCACCGTGGGCCCGCCGCTGCCCGGCGTCTCCCTGCGGATCGGCGAGGACGGCGAGATCCTCATCAAGGGCCTCAACGTGCTGCGCGGGTACCACGACAACGAGTCGGCCACCGCGGACGCGATCCGCGACGGCTGGTTCAGCACCGGTGACCTCGGCGAGCTCGACGAGGACGGCTACCTGAAGATCACCGGCCGCAAGAAGGAGATCCTCGTGACGGCCGGCGGCAAGAACGTCGCCCCCGGTGTCCTGGAGGACCGGCTGCGCGCGCACCCGCTCATCAGCCAGTGCCTCGTCGTCGGCGACGGCAAGCCCTTCATCGCCGCGCTCGTCACCCTCGACGAGGAGATGCTGCCGGGCTGGGCGGCCAACAACGGCCTCGGCTCCCTGACCGTGGAGCAGGCCCGGACCAACGAGACCGTCCTCGCCGAGATCCAGGGCGCGGTCGACGAGGCCAACAAGGCCGTCTCCAAGGCGGAGTCGATCCGCAAGTTCTCCGTCCTCGCGGAGGACTTCACCGAGGACAACGGCACGCTCACCCCGTCGATGAAGCTCAAGCGCAATGTCATCATGCGCGACTTCGAGGACGAGGTGGAGGGCCTCTACGGCAGCTGACCACCGGCCAGCCGGCGCGCGGGTCAGACCGCGTGCCGGCGCAGGTCCTCGTAGTCCGAACGAGGCTCGTGCACCGCACGGGCCTCGTTCGCCGTCTCGGCGCTCACCAGGCCCACGGCGATGAGCCGGGAGATCACCTCGCGCTCCCGCCGATCGAGCGGCAGGAGTTGCGGGTCCGGGTCAGCGGGGCTGGACGCGCTCCCCAGCGCGGTCACCATGCAGTCGGCGCAGCCGATGTCGCGGACCGGGCAGGTGCCGCAGTCGATCGTCAGCGGCAGTGGTCGACGGGTCATGTCCGTCACCTCCTCGTCGTCGCCGGGTCCCTCCCGACACCGACCACGCTAGGAGCGACCCCCGACAGCCCTCTGCGCTGCGCGGCCTCCCCGCTCCCCGAGGAGGTCGCGCAGCGACCGTCTCGAGGGGACGCACCGGCCACAGGAGGGCGCAGGGACGTCGGCAGTGTCGCCCCACCCTTCGTCCGCGACCAACCCGCCCTGCCCCACGGTCACGGGCGGCGAAGATCAGCACCAGGTGAGGCGGCGGCCGTGGCCGTGGGTCCAGCCGACGGCCGAGCCGTCGAGGCCGAGGCAGAAGTCGCTGCCCTCCCCCGCGCACGTCGCGGTCGCGGTGACGTCGGGCAGCACGCGGGCGCCCTCGTTGGACACCCAGTGGGCGCGGCCGCCGGCGGCGCGGACGCGGGCGACGACGTCGTGGGCCAGCTGCTGCCAGCGTGCCCGCCCCTCGTCGTCGAGGTAGGCGATGACCGCCGAGTGGAAGAGGACCAGTGTCGCGTCCGGGGCCTGCTCACGGGCCCGGTCCACGAGCTGGTCGAGGTCCTCGAGGAGGTCACCACGGACGATGTCGACGGGCACGTCCGCGACCTCTGCGCAGGCTGCCGCGAGGCGCGCCCGCCGGTCGTCGTGCTCAGGCCACACGAGCGTCTCGAGCCACCGCGCCGTGTCCGGAGTCGACAGGTCGAGCGGGTTGAGGTCGATGCCGCCGCGCCAGACGACCTCCGGCAGCGCGGACGGCACCGGCGCCGCTCCCTGCAGCACGCACTCGAGCACGACCGGTGAGGGCCCGTCGGCGGGGTCGAGGCGGTGCACTACGTCGCCTGCCTCGCCGACGTAGCGGTAGGACCACCGGTCAGGGTGCAGGCACAGGCCGGCGCTCGCCCCGACCTCGAGCAGCGCGAGCGGGCCCTCGAGCCCACCGAGCACCGGCAGGAGGGTCGCGCACCGACCGACCTCGTTGGTCTGGGTCGAGCGGGCCAGCACCGTCTCGAGGACCTGCGGCCAGTGCTCGCGGAGCACCTCGCGCAGCCCACCGGGCCCGTCGTAGGCCGAAGGGGTGAGCGCACCGTGCCAGCGGGCCGCCGCGAAGACGAGGTTGGGCTGCCGCTTGCCCACCGGCAGCTCCTCGAGGAGGGCGCGGACCTCGGGGTCGTCCGCGACCCCCCGCGCCCAGTCCTCGAAGGTGGCGGACTCCCCCTTCGCCTCGTGCTCGGCGAAGTGCCGGTAGAAGTCGGAGACGTCGGCCAGGTCGTCCATCGCGCGCATGCGGCCACCCTCCCACGCCGTGTCTGCGCCCCGTTGTCGGTGGTCGCACCTACGGTCGTCGTCATGGAGGTCGTCCAGGACAGGCTCGGTGACCTCGGCACCCCGTTGGCCGAGGTCACCTTCGTCGTCGTCGACCTCGAGACCACGGGCGGCTCCGCCCGTGACTGCGGCATCACCGAGATCGGCGCGGTCAAGGTGCGCGGCGGCGAGGAGCTCGGCGAGCTGCAGACCTTCGTCAACCCCGGCGAGCCGATCCCCGCCTTCATCCAGTCGCTGACCGGTATCACGGACGCCATGGTCCGCGACGCCCCCAGCACGGGTGAGGCCGTCGCCAGCTTTCTCGAGTTCGCCCGCGGCGCGGTGCTCGTGGCCCACAACGCCGGCTTCGACATCGGCTTCCTCAAGGCGGCGTGCGCGGCGCACGGGCTGCGCTGGCCGGGGCCGCAGGTCATCGACACCGTCCACCTCGCCCGGCAGGTCGTCTCCCGCGACGAGGTGCGCAACCACAAGCTGGGCACGCTCGCCCAGTACTTCGGTGCGACGACGACGCCCGACCACCGGGCCCTGCACGACGCCCGCGCGACGGTCGACGTGCTCCACGGCCTCATCGGGCGACTCGGGTCCGTCGGGGTCGACACCCTCGAGGAGCTCGGCTCGTACACCAACCGGGTCAGCGACGAGGTCCGGCGCAAGCGGGTCCTCGCCGACGGGCTGCCCTCGGCGCCCGGGGTCTACGTCTTCAAGGACGACCGCGGCGAGGTGCTCTACGTCGGCACCTCGGTCGACATCCGGGCGCGGGCCCGCAGCTACTTCACGGCCTCGGAGCAGCGTCGTCGCATGGGCGAGATGGTGCGTGTGGCCGCGGAGATCACCCCGATCGTCTGCGCGACGACCCTCGAGGCCCAGGTGCGCGAGCTGCGTCTCATCGCCCGGCACCGGCCGCGCTACAACACGCGCTCGCGCCGCCCGGACAAGGTGTGGTGGCTCAAGCTGACCGACGAGGCCTTCCCCCCGGCTGTCGATCGTGCGCACCATCGGTGCCGACGACCTGGCCTGGGCTGGCCCCTTCGGCACCCGCGGTGCGGCAGAGGACGCCGCCGCCGCACTGCACGACGCGGTCCCCCTGCGGCAGTGCCTGACCCGACTGTCACCGACCCGCCCAACGTCGGCCTGCGCGCTCGCCGACATGGGCCGCTGCGCCGCCCCCTGCACGGGCGCGGTCGGTGTCGACGAGTACGCGATCACCGTCGCGGAGGCAGCGGCCGTGCTCGTCGGTGACGTCCGACCCGCGGTCGCCGCGGTCCGTGAGCGCATGTCCTCCCTCTCGGTCGACGAGCGCTACGAGGAGGCGGCGGTCCTGCGCGACCGGCTCGGCTCGCTCGTGCGGGCGACCTCGCGCAGCCAGCGCGCGACGCCGGTCCGGGAGTCGCCCGAGATCATCGCCGCCCGCCGCACCCCACGCGGGGGCTGGGACCTCATGTGCATCCGTCACGGGCGCCTCGCCGGCAGCTCGCACTCCCCCGCGGGCGCCGACCCGATGCCCTATGTCGCCGCGCTGCGGGCCAGCGCTGAGGTCGTGTCCGCGCCCACCGGTCCCGGCACGAGCGCGCTGCCCGAGGAGACCGAGCTGGTCGTGCGCTGGCTCGAGACCGAGGGCACCCGGCTCGTCGACATCGACGGCGAGTGGACCTGCCCGGTGGGAGGGGCCGCTGCGGCCCACGGCGCTCTGGCTCCTGCTCTAGGGTGGGCCTCGTGATCACTGCCATCGTCCTCATCCACGCCGAGACCTCGCGCATCCCCGAGGTGGCCGAGACCGTGGCCGGCCTCGACGGTGTGAGCGAGGTCTACTCCGTCGCGGGCGACGCCGATCTGATCGCCATGGTGCGCGTCCACCGGCACGAGGAGCTCGACGACGTCATCGCCGGCCGGCTCAACAAGGTCGAGGGCATCGTCGACACGTCGACGCAGATCGCCTTCCGCGCCTACAGCCGCCACGACCTCGACGCAGCCTTCAGCATCGGCCTCGAGTAGTCCGCGACCCGCTGACGCTCCGGCTCGGGAGGGCCCTGACCCCCTCCCCTCAGGAGGCGGGGCAGGCCTCCCGCGTCGCCGTGACCCAGCGCTCGAGCTGCTCCGCGGCGCGGCCGGAGTCGAGGACCTCCTCGACCGTGTCCATGCCCGCCCTGACCGCAGCGACCGCGTCGTCCGGGTGGTGGGGGGCCGGTCTGCGCCAGAGCGACCGCCGCACCGGCGTTGAGCACCACGGCATCACGCACGGGTCCGCGCTCGCCAGCCAGCAGCCGTCGCGCCACGTCCGCGTTGAAGTCGGCGTCCCCGCCCCGCAGGGAGTCGAGCGGGCTGCGGGTGAGCCCGAGCTGCTCCGGAGCCAGGTCCACCTCCCTGATCGACCCACCCGCGACCCACCACACGTGGGAGGAGTCGGCGACGGTCAGCTCGTCGAGACCGTCATCGCCCCGGAAGACCAGCGCCGTGGTCCCACGGTCGGCGAAGACCCCGGCCATGAGGGGCGCCACGCGCGGGTCGGCCACCCCGACGACCGAGTACGTCGGTCGACTCGGGTTGGTCATCGGCCCGAGCACGTTGAGCGCCGTCCCGACCCCCAGGTCGCGACGCGGTGCCGCCGTGTGACGGAAGGAGGGGTGGAAGGTCTGGGCGAAGCAGAAGGTGATGCCGGCGCGGTCCGCGATCTCCCCGACGACGTCGGCCGGGAGGGAGAGGGAGACGCCGAGCGACTCGAGCACGTCCGCGGACCCCGACTTCGACGACGAGGCGCGGTTGCCGTGCTTGACCACGCGCACGCCGGCAGCGGCGATGCAGATGGCCGACATCGTCGAGATGTTGACCGTGCCGGCCATGTCACCGCCGGTGCCGACGATGTCGAGGGTCGGACCGTCGACCGAGATCGGCACGGCGTGCTCGAGCATGATGTCGGCCAGCGCGCGCAGCTCGGTGACGGTCTCCCCCTTCGCCCGCAGGGCCACGAGGAAGCCGCCGATCTGCGCCGGCGTGGCATCACCCGACATCATCTCGCGCATCGCCCATGACGTCTCGTCCGCGGACAGGTCGTCCCCCCGCGAGGAGCTGGGTGAGCAGTGCGGGCCAGGTGTGGGCGCCCGGTGCGCTCATCGGCCGGCCACGCGGCGAGCCAGGTCGGCGACGGCGTCGGCGAGGGCGATCGGGTCGAGCGGGTGGGCCACGGCGGCGTCGGCCATGGACCACGTCGCGAGCCAGCCGTCCTGCGGCCGCCCCGTGAGCACGAGGACCGGAGGGCACCCGAGCACCTCGGACTTGAGCTGTCGGCACAGGCCCATGCCACCGAGCTTGGCGGACTCCCCGTCGAGGATCAGCAGGTCCAGCCCGCCGGCCTCGACGGCCTCGATCACCCCGTCGGCGGTGGCGCACTCACGCCACGAGAGGACCTCGACGTCGCGCGCGGGCCGGCGACCGACCGCCGCGCGCACCGTGTCGCGGATGGTGATGTTGTCACTGTGCACGAGGACCCGGACCGCGACGGAGGCGTCTTCCCCGGCCGCGACGGTGGGGGCGGAGGAGGTCTGCTGGGAGCTTCCGGTCATGCCTGTGATCGTAGCGGTGAGGGGCCTCGCGAGACTCGCGGAGGGGGGTGGCGCACACCGGCATCCGGTTACAGACATAATGGGCCCGTGGCCACTGCAACCTCCCTGCCTTCACACGTGTCCGGGCACACGACCGCCGACCCCTCGATGGGTCCCGTCAGCCGACCCAACATGGTCTCGGTCGGGACCATCGTCTGGTTGTCGAGCGAGCTGATGTTCTTCGCCGGACTCTTCGCCATCTTCTTCACGGTCCGGGCGATGCGCCCCGACCTGTGGGAGCACAACTTCGAGCTGCTCAACGTGCCCTTCGCGGCCGCCAACACCCTGATCCTCGTGGTGTCGTCGGTGTGGTGCCAGCTCGGTGTGCTCAAGGCCGAGCACGGCCAGAAGTCGCGCACCGGCTCGCTGCTCAACGTCGCCGGCTGGGGCATGCGTGAGTGGTACATCCTCACGTACATCTTCGGCGCCGTCTTCGTCTCCGGCCAGGTCCTGGAGTACGCCACCCTCGTCACCGAGGGCGTGACGATCTCGACCGACGCGTGGGCGTCGATCTTCTACCTGACGACGGGCCTGCACGGCATCCACGTCACGGGTGGCCTCATCGCCTTCCTGCTGATCATCGGCCGCACGTACACCACTCGTGACTACAGCCACGCGCAGCAGACGGGTGCCGTCGTCACCTCGTACTACTGGCACTTCGTCGACGTCGTGTGGATCGCCCTCTTCGCCGCGATCTACCTGCTCGGATGACCCCGATGCGCCGTCTCCCCCGATCCACCCGCTCCACGAGGACAGGACTGCACATGCCCACCCTCTCTCGCCGTCACCCCGCGGCGATCGCCCTGCTGCTCCTGCTCGGGCTCTTCGTCACCGGCACCGCGTACTCCGCGGTGGCCCCCAAGGAGGCCACCGCCTCCGTGGCCAGCGCGGACAGCGTCGCCAACGGCAAGAAGCTCTTCGTCGCCAACTGCGCGACCTGCCACGGGGCCAACGGTCTGGGCATCGACCAGGCCGGCCCCAGCCTCGCCGGCGTGGGTGCTGCCTCGGTCGACTTCCAGATGGGCACCGGCCGCATGCCGATGACCGAGCCCGGCGTCCAGGCCAAGGACGACCTGCAGGTGAAGTTCACCGACGAGGAGATCTCCGACATCGCGGCCTACGTCGCCACGCTCGGCCCCGGCCCGTCGGTCCCCGACGAGGAGTACACCGACGGCTCGAAGGGCGACCCGGGCAAGGGTGGCCAGATCTTCCGCGTCAACTGCGCCATGTGCCACAACAGCGCCGGCGCGGGCGGCGCCCTGACCCGCGGCAAGGACGCCCCGTCCGTGCAGGGTGTCTCGGGCAAGCACATCTACGAGGCCATGGAGACCGGCCCGCAGAGCATGCCCGTCTTCAACGACGCCAACCTCAGCCCGGAGAGCAAGCGCGACGTCATCGCCTACCTCGAGGCGCAGCAGGAGGCCGGCAACCCCGGAGGCAACCCGCTGGGCAGCCTGGGCCCGGTCCCCGAGGGACTCTTCATTTGGACCATCGGCCTGGGCCTCCTCGTGGGCTTCGCCGTCTGGCTCGGCCAGAAGTCCGCCTGATCACTGACCATCGCCACACAGACAGGACCTTCGACAGATGAGTGAGCACACCCCGACAGGGGCACAGCCGGAGGAGCCCACGGGCTCCGAGCCGGTGCGCCTCGACCAGGGCCACGTGCAGGGCTCCGGTGGTATCCCGGAGCGGTTCGCGAACCCGGGGCTGCCGCCCCACGTGCTGCGCAATGCCGACCTCGACGACAAGGCGGCCAACCGCGCCGAGCGACAGGTCGCGACCCTCTTCCTGCTGTCGATCCTGGGCACGGTGCTCTTCCTCGTGGCCTACTTCATGGTCGACGTGGACACCCAGGTGTGGGTGCCCTTCACAGAAGAGATGAGCCTGTCCAACCTGCTCCTCGGGCTGGGCCTGGCCTTCAGCCTGCTCGGCATCGGTCTGGGTGCCGTGCACTGGGCCAAGACGCTCATGCCCGACACCGAGGTCGTCGAGATGCGTCACCCGATGCGCTCGAGCGACGAGGACCGCCAGGGCTTCGTCGACACGATGCTCGAGGGCGGCGAGAGCTCGCAGCTCACCCGTCGTCCGCTGCTGAAGATGACCTTCGGTGCGGCCATGGGCCTCTTCGCCGTCCCGCTGCTCGTCCAGAAGGTGACCGACAGGTCGTTGCGCGGCAGCGGGCCGAGCGAGCCACCGATCTG
>NZ_ALWX01000090.1 GCF_000297495.1 Janibacter hoylei PVAS-1
TCGCGAGCCAGGCCTCGCCGTCGTCGGCGATGCCGTGGCGGGCGGCGTCGCGCGAGACGAGCCGGTGCTGCTCGGGCGCGATCCGGCCGCGGGCGACGGCGAGCGCGGCGGGCAGCAGGTCGCGGGGGAAGGCGAAGAGCGTGCGGCGCATCGCCAGCTGCTTGACGATGCTGCGGTCGTCGTAGAGGGCCCCCTCGACGTCGGAGGGGGTGACCCCCGTCGTCCGTGCCCCCACCGCGAGGTGCACGGTGGCCGCCTCCGTCGCGTGCAGGCAGACGACCGCCCGGGCCGCAGCCACGACGTCGTCGGCCCGGTGCTCGGGGTGGAGCGCCTGCCGCGTCGTGAGGCGGGCGCGCCGCTCCGCATCGGTGACGAGCCGGGTCATGGGCGTCGGCCGACCGCGAGGAAGACCGGGTACCCGCGGCCTCCCTTGACGACCCGGCCGGCGTCACCGACGGTCACGTCGGCGAAGCCCGCGGACTCGAGCCGCGCGGCGACCTCGCTGCGGTCGAAGCCGTGGTGCCCGCCGAAGTCGTGGTCGTGGAAGCTGCCGTCCTCGCGGTCGAGGTCGGCGACCGCGACGTGCCCACCGCTGTCGAGGAGCTGGGCGAAGCCCGAGAGGACCCGGTCGAGCTCACCGACGTGGTGCAGGACGTTGGAGGTGACGACGAGGTCGAAGCGCTCCGGAGGCACCGGCTGGGCCTCGAGGTCGAGGCCCCACACGCGTGTCGGCGAGGGCAGCCTGCCGTCGGCGGCCTTGTCGGCGAGCACACGCCGCATCCCCGAGGAGCTGTCGACGAGCGTCACCTCTGCCTCCGGCAGGTGCGGCAGCAGCGCCGTGGTCACCAGCGCGGTGCCGGCGCCGTACTCGAGGAGCCGGACGCGCGGGCGAAGGGGGACCCTCGCCGCGATCGCCGCCGCCACCTCACCCGACTGCCGCTGCTTGTCCGGGTCGTCGTCCCAGGTCGCCGCCTTGTCGTCGAAGTGCGTCCCATCGCCTCGGTGCTGGTGGTGCCCCTCGTGAGTCTCGCCCATGGGCCCAGCCTGCCAGCCGCCACCGACGGCGGGGCTTCCCGGCTGACCCCGGGCGGGTATATCTTGCCGATCACCGGCGCGCCCGCGGGGGGAGCGCCTTGTCGCTTCGTCATGGGGAGAGCAGACGTGCGCACCATCGTTGCCAGGACCACCATCGCCGGACTCATCGCCTCGGGCGGCCTCGCGCTGACACTCGCCACTCCGGCGTGGGCTGCCGCGCCGACCGACCTGTGCACACCGGGCGCCAGCTTCACGCTCACGAGCGCCGAAGGGGTCGATCCCGCACTGGTGACCTCGGTGCGGGAGGCACTCACGGCGCGCGGGCTCTCGGTTGCGGCCGACGATGCCGACCTCACCGCGGTCATCGCCCCGGCGGCCGAGATCGTCGAGGGAGGCGATGCATCGGTCATGGCGGTCGCGCTGACTGCCGGCGAGCTTGATCCGTCGACGGCGGAGGAGGGCACCGACTGGGCTCCAGCGATGTGGACGGATGGTGCTACGCCGGTCAACGCGCTGCTGAATGCGTCGTGCGGCTCGCCCATGGCGGCCGACGAGCAGGACGGGTCCGGAGATGGGGTCGGCGAGGCCGCCGCCGCTCCCGCCGCCGCCCCTGCCACGGTGGCTGCCGCGCCGGCGACTCCTCCTGCCACGGCAGCCGCCGCCCCAGCTGCCCCGGCACGGGGCGCGGTGCCAGCGGCTCCAGCTGCCGCAGCGGCCCCGCAGGCGGCACAGGCTCCGGCTGCCGCTGCGGCACCGGCAGCTCCTGCCGCACCGGCCACAGCTCAGGCGCCTGCGGCGCAGTCGGCTCCCGTGGCCGCAGCTGCCCCGGCTCGGTCGACCGTCCCGATCGGTGACAAGGACTGCAAGGACTTCATCTCGCAGGCCGAGGCGCAGGTCTTCTTCACCAGCCAGGGTGGCCCCGCCGTGGACCCGCACCGGCTTGATGCCAACAACAACGCCGTGGCTTGCGAGGCCCACTTCGGTACCGACAGCTCCCAGGCGTCCCAGCGCAGTCAGGCCCGCACGATCAACGCCGGCGTCCCGGACGTCGCCGGCCCGAACGTGCTGGGTCTGCTCGGCGGCGGCCTGCTCGTCCTGAGCGGCCTCGGGGTCGCCGTGCGGGCCCGTCGCGCCGACTGACCGGGCGGGCCGCAACCTGAGACGCCTCGTCCTGCTGCTCGTCGCCTTCGGCCTCGTCGCCGGGGGCGCAGGGCTGGTGCGGTGGTCGCTCGCGGGGGGCGATGAGCCCGCCGCGGCGCCGGTCCCGAGCCGGACCTACGCGGTGGCGTCACCGACACCGGACACGACGCGTACGGCGACCGTCGACGCGATCCCGGACGACCCGGCCCCGGCGACGAGCGCTTCGTCCAGTGCGTCGAGCCCCGGCCTCGTCATGTCGCCCGAGCGGATGGGGCCCGACCGGCTCTATGTGCCGTCGCTCGGGATCTACGCCAGTCTCGACGGGGTGAAGTTCAGCGGCGGCTCCTTGGCCATCCCTCGGGAACCGTGGCGCGTGGGACGCGACGTGTGGTCGGCCCCACTGGGCGGCGGCGCGGGGACCACCCTGCTCGCTGGTCACGTCGACCTGTCAGGTACCCCGGGAGCTCTGGCCCGACTCAGCGAAGCTCGCGCCGGCGCACTCGTCTACGTCACCGACGGCGCAGGGAGGCGCTCGGCTTTCGTCACGACGAGTCTGCAACGCTACTCCAAGGTGTCGCTGCCTCGATCGCTCTTCGCCGTGGACGGTCCCCGCCAGCTCGCTGTCGTCACCTGCGGTGGCCCGGTGATGACGATCGACGGGGAGCAGCACTACCGGGACAACGTCGTGCTCACGGCCGTGCCGGCCGACGTCTGAGGCCGGCCGTCAGCGTCGGCTGTAGAGCCCCTCGATCACGTCGGCGCGCTGCTGGGTGATGACGTGCCGCTTGAGCTTTTGCGTCGCTGTGAGCTCGCCGCTCTCCTCGGTGAAGTCGTCGTCGAGGACCACGAAGCGCTTGATCCCCTCGGCCTTGGACACCAGGGCATTGGCCTCGTCGACGACCTGCTGGAGCTCGGCCTGCGGGTCGGCGGGTCGCTCGCGCTCGGGGTCGAGGGTGATGAGCGCGCCGACGAAGGGGCGTCCGTCGCCGACGACCATGGCCTGGGAGACGAGGGGGTGGGTGCGCAGCACGTCCTCGAGGGGGCCCGGGGAGACGTTCTTGCCGCCGGCGGTGACGATGATCTCCTTGGCCCGCCCGGTGATCGTCAGGTAGCCATCGTCGTCGAGCGTGCCGAGGTCGCCGGTGGCGAACCAGCCGTCGACGATCGCCTCGCGAGTGGCCTCGTCGTTGCCCCAGTAGCCGTCGGTGACGACGGCGCCACGGACGCTGATCGCCCCGTCGTCCGCCACCCGCACCTCGTTGCCGGGCAGCGGCCGCCCGACCGTGCCGACGCGCTGGACGCCCGGGCCGTTGACCGTGATGGCCGCGCAGGTCTCGGTGAGGCCGTAGCCCTCGTGGACGGGCACGCCGACTCCGCGGAAGAAGTGCCCGAGGCGCTCGCCGAGCGCCCCGCCACCGCTGATGACGTACTCCATCTCGCCGCCGAGCGCGGCGCGGACCTTGGTGTAGAGCAGTCGGTCGAAGACCGCGTGCGCGAGGCGCAGCGGCAGGCTCGGGCGACCCTCGCCCTCGCCGATGGCGCGGCTGCACGCGAGGGCGACCTGCTCCCCCTTCGTGAAGACGACGGCGGACACTCGCTGCCCCGAGGCCTGGCTGCGGACGCCGTCGTGGACCTTTTCGAAGACGCGCGGCACGCCGACGACCATGTGCGGGCGGAAGGAGCCGAGCTTGTCGACGATGCTGCCGAAGTCCGCCCAGAAGCCGACCGTCGCGCCGGACTGGGCGGCGATGTAGGCGACCGATCGGGCGAGGACGTGGGCCATCGGCAGGAAGATGAGGATACGCCGCCCCGGTCGGCCCACCGAGCCGATGGGGTGGTCGAGGCACCCGGCGACCTCGGCCGCGAGGTGACGGTGGGTGAGGACCACGCCCTTCGGCCGGCCGGTGGTGCCGGAGGTGTAGACGATGCCGGCGAGGTCGTCGAGGGTGACCGCGTCGCGACGCTCGATGACGCGCGCTTCGGGCACCTGCCGGCCGCGCTCGCCGAGGACCTCGAGGGCGTCCTCGTCGATGACGAGCACCTCGACGTCGAGCCCGAGGCCGCGGGCGGTCTCGGCCTGGTCGGCCGTGCCGACGAGCAGCAGGCGGGCGCCGGAGTCGCGCAGGATCCACTCGAGCTGCCCGGCCGAGGAGGAGGGGTAGACGGGGACGGTGCCCGCGCCGACGGCCCAGACAGCCTCGTCGAGCAGCAGCCACTCGTAGCGGGTGTCGGCCATGAGCGCGACCCGGTCGCCGGCCTCCACGCCGCTCGCGACGAGCCCGCGGGCGGCGGACGTCAGGGCGACGAGGTGGTGCCGTGCCGTGATGGTCTCCCAAGCGTCGTCGACCCAGCGGGCGAAGGACGGATGGGCGGGCTCCTCGTGCGCGCGACGCCAGGCGCGAAGGGGGAGCAGGTCCGCCTGGGTGAGCTCGAGCGGGCCTCCGGTGGCGTGGGTGCGGGTCACGGCCGGTCTCCTCATGGTGCGACTACAAGTGTAGAAGTCTAGTGTCTCACGACACGACGCAGGCCCACGACCGCTGGGGTCGGGGGCCTGCGTCATCGCATCGCTCAGAAGCGGCCGTAGGACACGTCGTCGGTCCAGATCTCGCGCTCGGTGACGCCCGTGCTCGAGTTGCCCGCGTCGAGGATCTTGCCGTCGCCGGCGTAGATCCCGTTGTGGTACGCAGGGTTGCCGAAGAAGACGATGTCGCCGGGCTGCGGGTCGGAGACCGGGGTGGCCGCCGCCTGCTGCTGGTCGGTCGTCCGCGGCAGCTCCTTGCCCGCCTTGTCGTAGACGTACTGGACGAAGCCGGAGCAGTCGAAGCCGGACGGGCTCGTGCCGCCCATGACGTAGGGCGAGCCGATGAGGCTGCGGGCGGTGCTGACGATCGAGGAGTCGGAGGTGCTCGCGGTCGAGATCTCCGCGGTGCCGCCGTCGGTCGAGGCCGCCGCGGTCGCCTGGCCGCTGGTGGAGCCGCTCTCGGTCAGGCCCATCTCGGAGCCGGTCTCCGGGCCCACGACGCCGTCGGCGGCCAAGCCGTGCTCGGCCTGCCACTGCGTGACGGCCTGCTCGGTCTCGGAGCCGAAGACGCCGTCGGCGCTCACGCCGACCTCGTCCTGGATCTGCTCGACGACACCGCCGGTGTCGCCGACGCGGACGATGTCGGTGAAGCTGCTGGAGCTGCTCGTCGAGTCGCTGCTCTGCGCGCCGCCGGCGGTCGAGGACTGCGTCGTCGGGGCCTGCGGCCCGCCGTTGGCGGAGGCGCTGCCGGCGAAGGCGGTCGAGGCGCCGAGGCCGAGGGCCGTGGCCGCGAGGACTCCGGCGCCGACGCGGGAGGCGGCGGCGCGGGCTCGGGGTGCGCCGTGACGCGGGGTGTGGAAGGTGATCATGCTGTGTCTCCTGGCGCCTGCGGAGTTAGCTGTCGGGTTGGGGTGGAGACCACCCCGTCCGATGGCTCGGCAGGGGCCGAGCCGGTGGACTTCACCCCGAGGCCTCGCGGCCAGAGGTTGGGTCCTCCGCTCCCACCGGTTCTGCAGGGGATCCGTCGGGGTGGTGGGACTCGGCGTGCCCCGACGGTGCCCGACATGCGTCCGGGCCGCGGTCGACCATAGATCACATGGTCACGGATTGGTAACGCGCCCCGGCCTGCCCGCCCTCTCCTACCCCGCCGCTCCCACCCCGCATTTCCCTAGGCAGATACGGGCGGGGGTGCGCATTTCCCTAGGGAAATGCGGGCTGGGGGTGGCCGTCAGGGGGGGTGGG
>NZ_ALWX01000091.1 GCF_000297495.1 Janibacter hoylei PVAS-1
GTCGKCAGGGCCATCGCGTTGACGGTGAAGTCGCGGCGGACGAGGTCGTCCTCGAGGTTGTCGCCGAGGCGACGACGGGCTTGCGGGTCGTCCCGTCGTAGGCGTCCGCCCGGTAGGTCGTCACCTCGACGACGTCGGCGCCCTTGCGTGCACCGATCGTCCCGAAGTCGCGCCCCATGTCCCAGTGGGCGTCGCCCCAGTCGGCGAGGATCGCCTCGGTCTCGTCCGGCGACGCCGAGGTCGTGAAGTCGAGGTCGCCGCTGGTCCGCCCGAGGAAGGCGTCACGCACCGGGCCGCCGACGAGCGCGAGCTCGTGCCCACCCGCCGCGAAGCGCTCACCCAGGTCGGTGAGGAGCGGGACCGTCGGAGCCAGGTGGGCCACCGCGGCGCGCAGGATCTCCGGGGGCAGGGCGGGGTCGGACATGGGGCCCAAGGCTACGCGGTGCCCGGGCCCGCTCCCTTCGCCCCGCCCCCCACCCCCCGTCCGCATTTCCCTAGGGAAATGCGGGGGGTCCGCATCTGCCTAGGGAAATGCGCGGGGGGATCCGTATTTCCCTAGGCAAATGCGTGGCGAGGGGGTGGGTCAGAGGACGGGCGCGTTGGGCAGGCAGCGGAGGGTCCCCGATCCGTTGGCCCTGAGCGCGCGCTTGGTGATGTCGATGACCCGGGGGCTGTGGGTTATCGACAGGTGGTCGCTGACGTCGATCGCGCAGCCGTCCTGGACGGTGATGTTGCGGACCGTGGCTCCCGGACCGGCAGTGAGGAAGGTGCTGCGGTAGGGGGTGACCACCTCGTCGTACTTCGTCCCGATGACGGTGTAGTCGACCCCGGGCACGGTGTCGCCGTCGGCGGTGAGTGCGGTGATGTACTCCGAGCCCTTGATCTGGTCGACGGCGGCCTGGCCCAGCCCGGCCCGGGTGAGGTCCGTCGCCCCCCACGGCTTCGGCGATCGTCCCCAGACCCGACAGGGTCGTGCCGTGGTGGCTGCCGGCGAGGGTCACGACGTCGTCGACCCCACCGCCGCCGTGCTTCTTCAGCACGTCGGTGATGATCGTCCCGCCTTGCGACCAGCCGACCATGTCGACCTTGCTGGCCCCGGTGCGCGCACGCACGGTGTCGGCGAAGGCGGCGAGCTCGTCGCCGTTGTCCGACAGCCCCGTCGTGCCGTACACCCCGGGCAGCTGCGCCGCAGCATCCGTGCCGTCGGTGCCGTAGTTGAAGGAGTACACGCAGTAGCCGGCCCATCGCAGCTCGGGCGCCATCCGGGCGAAGGAGTTGTACTGGTTGGCGTAGGTGCCGTGGACGAGGACGACCGGGTGCTCACCCGCTCGCGGCACGCACCCCCAGTCGTTGACCCCTTGCGCCTGCGCGTCCGGGTAGACGAGCGAGTAGAGCAGGCTGCTGCTGAAGTTCAGCTGGTAGGGACCGACCTTGGGCGCGGCGTCGGCAGCCGCCGGTGCGGCGCTGGCCGGTGCGGCGGAGAGCGCACCGCAGGCCACTGCTGCAGCGGCGGCGGAGACGGCGAGTCGGCGAAGAGATGACCTCATGAGGGCTCCAGATGACGGCGTCGACGCTGACGCTGGCGGCACCGACGTCCTCGGCGGTGCCGTCCGAACCTAGCGGTAGGTAGGCCGCGCCCGCTCCCCGAGCCACCGGACCATGCTCCCCGGGGGAGCCACGGGCGCGGTGGCTACAGTGACCACATGAGTCACCCCGCTCCCACCTCCGGACCGCAGCGCCGTCTGCCTGCGGTCGAGGAGCGCAGCGCGCGGGGGGCGTCGTCGTCGACGTGCACGAAGGGGAGGCCCGCATCGCCGTCATCGCGCGGCGCAACCGGGCCGGTCGCTTGGAGTGGTGCCTGCCCAAGGGGCACATCGAGGGCGAGGAGACCCTCGTCGAGACCGCCGCGCGCGAGGTCGCGGAGGAGACCGGCATCGAGGCGCGGGTCCTCGTCGAGCTCGGCACCATCGACTACTGGTTCGCCACGCCCGACCGGCGGATCCACAAGTTCGTCCACCACTACCTGCTCGAGGCCATCGGCGGATACCTGACGATCGACAACGACCCCGACCACGAGGCCGTCGACGTCGCCTGGCTGCCGCTGCGGGACGCCCCCCGGCACCTGACCTTCCCCAACGAGCGACGCATCGCGAGGGAGGCGTGGCAGCGGCTCGCCGGCGACGGCTGAGCGCACGCATCGCGGGCCTGCTGCTCGCGGTGCTCGTCGTGCTCCCCGTCGCTGCCGCGCCCTCGACCGCTGCCCCCGAGGCGCCCGATGCCACGGGCACCCGGCTGACGATCACCTCCATGACCCCCGTCGCGGACGGTGACGGCCGCGCCACCGTCCGCGGCCGACTGACCAACACCGGCACCGAGACCCTCGAGAGCCCCTCGGTCCGGCTCGTCCCGCAGCAGGCCGGCAGCCGCCGCTCGGACATCGCCACCTGGACCGAGGGCACCCGCCCCGTCGAAGGGGCCTCCCTCGACGACGACTCGCTCGACGACCTCCCGGCGGGACGGTCGACCCCCTTCGTCCTGCGGGTCGACGCCGACGACCTGCTGCCCGACGCCTCCGCCGGCGCCGCCTGGGTGAGCATCCAGACGGAGACGACCGCGGTGCACACCTTCATCGGGGTCCACCGGACGAAGGAGTACGAGCCGCTCGGCCTCGTCTGGGGCATCCCGCTCGGCCTGCCCGCCGACCGTCGTCTCTTCGGCCACGGCGAAGGGAGGGCCAAGGCCTGGTCGGAGGCCGTCGGCCCCGACTCGCGGCTCGCCCGGCTCACCGACGAACCTCCGGCCCGTGACGAGGCCTGGCTGATCGACCCCACCCTGCTCGACGTGCCCGAGGAGGAGACCACGCGCACCGCCGAGCGGCGGGTGCGCGCCGAGCGTGCCACCGCCCTGCGCGACCGCATCGTCGGGTCGCGCACCCTCGTGCTCCCGGGCGCCGACGCGGACGTCGCCGCCGGGGCCCGCTCCGGGGCCGCGGCCCGCCTCGTCCGCCCCCCGCGTCGCCGACGGGGCCGCGGTCGCCGAGGAGCTCGGCGCCCGCAGCGACGTCCTGTGGCCTGCCGACGGTCTGGCCACCGACGAGCGGGCGGAGGCACTCGACGACCTCCACGCCGACCCGACCTCGCTCCTCGTCCCCGGCAGCAGCCTCGAGTCCGACGGCTTCACCGCCACCGGCGGGGTCCGCACGACCGGGGGGACCCCGCTCGTCGTGCGCGACGGCCCGCTCTCCGAGCTCGTCGCCGGACTGACCGGCCCGGACGACGTCGTCCTCGCCCGGCAGCAGCTCGTCGCCGAGACCGCGTCGATCCTCACCGAACGATCGGGCACCCCCCGCACCGTGCTCGTCGTGCCCGACCGCGGCACCACCCCGGACCCCGATGCGTGGGAACAGCTGCGCGACGCCTCCGGGGACATCCCGTGGGTGACGAAGGGGGACCTCGCGAGCGTCCTGACCGCCGCCGAGGACGCCGATCCGGTCCGCACCCCCCCGCACGCGCACCGAGATCCGCCGCGCCACCACGCCCGACACGCCTCGGGCCGCGCTGCTCAGCAAGAACCGCGCCCAGCAGATCTCCGACGACCAGGAGGCGATGGTCACCTTCGCGTCGGTCCGCTCCGACGGACGGGCCTGGCGACGCGAGCTCGTGCCGACCCTCCACCAGCTGACCTCCGCCCGGTGGCGCACCGCACCGAGCGACTACGCGGCGCTGCAGCAACAGGTCACCGACGAGGTCGCTCTCACCGCCGATGACGTCGTCGTCCGGTCCGGCGACGTCAACTTCTTCGCCGACACGGGTCGGCTGCAGATCACGATCGTCAACCGCACCGACGTCGAGCTGACCAACCTCGTCGTCCGCCTCTCCCCGGGCAACCCCTCCCTGCGCATCGACGACGACCCCGAGCCCGTGACGATCGGCCCCGGCGGCAGCCACACCGTGACCGTCCAGGCCAGCGCCCTCGCCGCCGGGCAGGTGCCCGTCCACGTCTCGGTCGCCACCCCCTCAGGGCACGAGGTCACCGCGCCCGCGACCCTGCGCGTCAAGGTGCGTCCGACCGGCGCATCCATCTACTGGGTCATCGGTGGCGCGGCCGCCCTCCTCCTGGCCGGCGGCACGTGGCGTACCGTGCGGGGCGGTCGTCGTCCGAGGACCGCGGACGAGCCCACCGAGGAGAGCTGAATGAGTCAGGCGCCCACCGGGCCCGACGACGTGGAGCCCACGACGACCCGTGAGCAGCCCTCGATCGTGCGCTCGAGCGCGATCATGGCCGCCGGCAGCCTGGCCTCCCGGGTGCTCGGCCTCGTGCGCAACACCCTGACCATCGCTGTCGTCGGCCTCAACCTCGTGCCGGCCGACGCCTGGAATGCCGCCAACACGCTGCCCAACATCTTCCACCTGCTCATCGCCGGCGGGGTGCTCAACGCCGTCATCGTCCCGCAGATCACCAAGGCCATGCGCCACGAGGACGGCGGCACCGTCTACATCAACCGACTGCTGACGATCGCCGTGACCACGCTCGCGGCCGTCACCCTCGCCCTCACCCTCGCCGCGCCCCTGCTCGTGCAGCTGGTCGTCTCCGGCAGCTGGGACGGACCCTCGCGGGGCCTGGCGACCGCCTTCGCCGTCATCTGCCTGCCGCAGGTCTTCTTCTACGGCGTCTACACCCTCTTCGGGCAGGTCCTCACCGCCCACAGCCGCTTCGGCATGTTCATGTGGGCGCCCGCTCTGGCCAATGTCGTCGCGATCGCCGGTCTCGCGTGGTTCCTGCTGACCGACGCCCCACTGCGAGCCCCGGTCGCCGACTGGAGCCCGACGATGATCGCCGTCCTCGCCGGCTCGGCCACCCTCTCGATCGCCCTGCAGGCGCTGGTGCTCGTCCCGTCGCTGCGGGCCACCGGCCTGCGCTACCGGCCGGTGTGGGGCCTGCGGGGCAGCGGCCTCGGGAGCGCCTCACGCATGGCGATGTGGGCCTTCGCCGCCGTCGCCGTCGGCCAGCTCGGCTACTTCGTCAACTCCCGCGTCCTGACCTCCGCGACCTACGAGGCCCAGCACCTCGGCGTCGAGGGCGCCGGCCTGACCGCCTACGCCAATGCCTACCTGCTCTTCATGCTCCCCCACGGGCTCATCACGGTCTCCCTCGTCACCGCCCTCTTCACCCGGCTCTCCCACGCCGCCCACGACCGCGACACCGCCGCCGTCACGGCCGACCTGCGACGCGGCATGACCCTGCCCGCCGTCGTGCTGATCCCGGCCACCGCGATCATGGTGCTGCTCGCCCCCTTCGTCCTCGCCGCGATCCTGCCCGGCACCCCCCGCGCCGCGACCGACGCCTCGGTGGGCGTCCTCGTGACGATGATGCTCGGGCTCGTGCCCTACGGCTGGTTTTTCCTCGTCCAACGGGCCTACTACGCCTACGAGGACGGTCGCACCCCCTTCGGCCTGCAGCTCGTGGTCACCCTCGTCGCGGTCTCCGTGACCCTCTTCGGCTCCACCCGTCCCCCCGAGGACGTCGCGACCTGGGTCGGCATCGGGCAGTCCGTCTCCAACCTCACCGCCGCCCTGATCGGCTTCTGGCTGCTGCGCCGCCGGCTCGGCCCCCTCCAGCTCGGCCGCGTCCTGCAGCAAAACATCCGCCTCGTCATCGCCACCGTCGCCGCCACCGCCTGCGGCGGGCTCGTCCTGCGCGGCCTCGACCTGGTCCTCGACACCGACACCTGGGCCGGGGCCGTCGTCGTCACCGCCCTCGTCGCCCTCGTCGTCCTCGCCCTGAGCCTCGCCCTCGCCGCCCGGATGCGGGTGCGCGAGGTCACCGAGACACTCGCCCCCCTCACCCGACGGCTGCGGCGCGGCTGACGCGCCCCCCCGCGGCGGGCTCCCGACCTCGACCGGGTCGGGCACCTAGGATGGCGCGGCAGACATCCACCGACGAGAGGGACAACGTGCACGGGGTGAACCCGGGGACCGAGCTCGGTCGATACACGGTCGCATCCCGGATCGAGGAGATCGCGGGCGGCGAGCGCTGGACCGCGAGGGACACGACGCTCGACCGCGACGTGACGCTGCTCGTCATGCCCACCGACGGCGCGAGCACCCCCGCCGCCCTCGACGCGGCACGGCGGGCCGCCGGGGTCGAGGCCGCCCAGCTCGTCCGCATCCTCGACGTCGACACCGAGGGCGACCTGTCCTGGGTCGCCGAGGAGTCGCTCGCCGACGCCCTCACCTACGCCGAGGCCATCGGCACCGACGGACTGCCCGCCGAGGAGGTCCGCCGCATCACCGGCGAGATCGCCACCGGAGTCGAGGCCGCCCGGGCCCGCGGCCTGCACCACCTCGCCCTCACCCCGGACATCGTCCTGCTGACGCACGACGGGCGGGTCAAGGTGCGCGGCCTCGCCACCTCCGCCGCCCTCGGCGGCACCGAGACCGAGGGCGAGGAGGCCGATCGCGACGACGCCCGCGCCATCGTCGCCCTCGCCTACGCCGGCCTCACCGGCACCTGGCCGCTGCCCGGCTCGACCAGCCTGCCCGCCGCACCGACGAGCGACGGCGCGCCGACGCCCCCCTTCGCACCTCGCGGTGGCCGTCCCAGGCGACCTCGACACCATCTGCCGCGAGACCCTCGGCGACGACACCGGCCCGGACTCGCCCGGCGACTACGCCGCCCAGATCGCGCCGTGGTCCCGCATCCCCCTCGCCGGCGCGGTGCGCACCGGGTCGGCCGACACCCAGGTCGTGCCGACGGTCACTGCGGCGGCGGAGACCCCCGCGACAGCCGTCACCGAGCTCGCCGAGGGCGCCGACCGCGACGAGGACGTCACCCAGGCCATCGACACGCGCGGCGACAGCCGCCACACAGTCGTCATCACCCCTGGTCGCGACCTCCCGGCCCACGACGACGGCGAGGCGGCCACCGAGCCCACCACCACGCGACACACCGGGTCCCGGACCGCTGACGGCCGGGAGAGCGAGGACGAGGGCGACGACCACCACGGCGAGCGCCGCGCCGCGGCCGCCGCCGCAGCAGC
>NZ_ALWX01000092.1 GCF_000297495.1 Janibacter hoylei PVAS-1
GTGCGTGACGCTTCCTCGGGCGGACCAGCGGCGACCTCGACTTCACGACCTCGGCGTCGCCGGACGAGACCGAGGCGATCCTCGCCGACTGGGGCGACGCCCACTGGGACATGGGGCGCGACTTCGGGACGATCGGTGCACGCAAGGGCGCCGACGTCGTCGAGGTGACGACCTACCGGGCGGACGCCTACGACGGGACGACCCGCAAGCCCGTCGTCGCCTTCGGCGACAACCTCGAGGACGACCTCGTCCGCCGCGACTTCACCGTCAACGCGATGGCCCTGACGACTGCCACGACCTGGAGCTCGTCGACCCGCACGGCGGCATGCTCGACCTCGCCGCGGGGCGGCTGCGTACCCCGTCCGCCCCCCGAGGTCTCCTTCAGCGACGACCCGCTGCGGATGATGCGCGCGGCGCGCTTCGTCGCCCAGCTCGGGGTGACCCCCGGGCCCGAGGTCTTCGAGGCGATGACCGCGGCCGCGGGGACCCTCGAGATCGTCTCGGCCGAGCGGATCCGTGACGAGCTGGTCAAGCTGCTCCTGGCCGCCGACCCGGTCGCCGGGCTGCGGGTCCTCGTCGACACCGGCCTGGCCGAGCACGTCCTGCCGGAGCTGCCCGCACTGCGGCTCGAGATCGACGAGCACCACCGGCACAAGGACGTCTACGAGCACTCCCTGACCGTGCTCCAGCAGGCGATCGACCTGGAGGGCGTGGCGGGGCCGGACCCCGACGCGGATCTCGACCACCCGGTGCCGCGGCCCGACCTCGTCCTGCGTCTTGCCGCCCTGCTGCACGACATCGGCAAGCCCCGCACGCGGCGCTTCGAGGAGGGCGGCGGTGTCTCCTTCCACCACCACGACGTCGTCGGGGCCAAGATGACCGCCAAGCGGATGCGGGCACTGCGCTTCGACAAGGAGACGACCAGGTCGGTCGCGCGCCTCGTCGAGCTGCACCTGCGATTTCACGGCTATGGCGACGGGCAGTGGACCGACTCGGCCGTGCGTCGCTACGTCACCGACGCCGGCCCCCTGCTCGAGCGCCTCCACCGGCTGACCCGCGCCGACTGCACGACCCGCAACCAGCGCAAGGCGGCTCGCCTGCGCCGGGCCTACGACGACCTCGAGGAGCGGATCGTCGAGCTGCAGGAGCAGGAGGAGCTCGACCGGGTGCGCCCCGAGCTCGACGGGCACCAGATCGCGCAGATCCTCGACATCGACCCCGGCCCGGTCCTCGGCGAGGCCTACCGGTACCTCCTGCAGGTCCGGCTCGACGAGGGCCCGATCGGCGAGGAGGCCGCCGCAGACCGGCTGCGTGCGTGGTGGGCCGAGCGCGGGTGAGGGCAGGTCCGATGGGGAGTGCTGCCCATCGCCCTGCGGCGCCCACCGCCCTAGATTTGGGCTGACCCGCCCGCGAGGGCCGCACCGCCCACCTCCCAGGGAGAAACCATGACCGTCCGTGAAGGCATGGACAGCTCGCGTGTCCGAGAAGTCGCGAGCGGCCTCGACACCCAGGTCCATCGACTCGGGGAGATCCTCGTGCGCGGCAATGCGAGCGCCGCGGTCCTCGGGGACAACTGGGGCGGCGAGGACGGGCAGGAGCTCCTGCGCCAGTGGCGCGACGACGCCGGCAAGCAGGTCGGGGCCGCGAGCGAGATGCTGCGCTCGATCTCCAGCGAGCTGCGCCGACAGGCGGACGACCAGGACCGCGGCTCCGGCGGGCAGGGCAGCGGCGGGGGGACCCGGTGGTCCGGGCGGTCCGGGCGGACCCGGTCGCGAGCCGGGTGACGGTCGCGGCCGCGGCACGGACGCCGAGGAGCGCCCCGACATGGGCAACGGCTACGACATCCTCGGGCGCGACCAGGACTCCTGGGGGGTGCGCACCAACACCGACGAAGAGGGCAACAAGCACCACTACGACCCGATCACGGGCAAGACGTGGCAGGAGGACGCCGAGGGTCGGTGGCTCAACAGCCAGGGCCCACTCGGCCACGAGATGCGCTCGCACACGGACATCAACGAGCGCGGCGACGGGTGGGAGACCGCGCACGAGAGCACCCGCGGAGAGGGTGGGGGGTACCGCGAGTGGGGCGAGTCGTGGTCCAACGAGCGCTCCTTCGACGACAACCGCTGGCAGGACGTGCAGGGCGTCCTCGACAACGTGCAGAGCGAGCCCATCGTCGAGCAGGGCCTGTGGGATGGACAGGTCGGCGACCAGGTGGCCCGGGGCGAGGTCGGCAACGACCAGGTCGGCGCGAGCGGCGAGTTCCTCTCGTACAACGCGGAGTCGCAGGGCTCGATGGGCATCGACGCCACACGCGGTGCCTACGTGGACGCCAGCGCCGAGGCCGGCCTCTACGTCGCACGCGGCGAGGCCCACTGGGCCAACGACCACGGCACGTCGGCGCAGGCCGAGGGTTACATCGGTGCGCAGGGCGAGGCCACGGCCGGCGCCCAGATCGGCCCGGGCGGCGCGCGCGTCGAGGCCGGTCTCGAGGCCTTCGCCGGTGGTCGGATCGAAGGGGGCGTGAGCCAGGACCTCGGGCCGGCGAGCGTGGGGGCCTCCGGTTCCCTGTCGTACGGCATCGGTGCCCACGCCGAGGGGAGCGCGGAGTTCTCCGCCGACCGGGTGGGCGTCTCCTTCGACGTCGGCGCCACCCTCGGCGTCGGAGCCTCCATCTCGCTCGACCTGTCGGTCTCGCCCAACGAGATCATCGACGGCCTGAGCGATGTCGGTGAGTCGCTCGCCGAATCCCCGATCAACCCAGGCAACTGGTGGTGACCCCCCCTTCGTCCCGAGATGGCAGGCTGGGCCCCAGACCCCGGCCGCCGCCCCCGAGCACACAGGAGCGCAGCATGACCCAGATCAGCTACCCCAGCGAGGTCGTCCCCGGCCCCCCCGCCCATCACCCTCGAGATGCCTGAGGGCTGGGAGCAGGTGTGGGCACCGGACACGCTCATCGCCATCCGCGACCGGGACGAGGGCGCCACCCACTTCCTCGCCAACGTCGTCGTGCGCTTCTACCAGCGGCTGGCTCCCTTCGGGCCCGAGGAGATCCACGCGGAGCTGAAGCAGTACGCACAGCAGCGTCAGGAGGGGACGGTCGGCCAGCTCAAGCACCAGGAGGTCGACGGTCGCGAGTTCGTCGGGGCCGACGTGGCCTTCGTCGACGCCGAGGCGGGCACCGTCGGTCAGGTGCACTGGTTCACGGCGCAGCGGCAGAACGACGTCTTCGACGTCATCCAGGTCACGGGGTCGTACGCCGGCGCTCGCCGCGAGACGGATTACGCCACCATCGATCGCATCGTCGACTCCATCCGCATCAACCCCTGAGAGCCGCCCCATGCCGCAGCTGACCTACCCGAGCGAGGTCTTCCCGGGTCCCCCCCGGTGTGACCATCGACGTCCCGGACACGTGGGCGCCCGTGCGGGTCGGCGGGACCCTGCTGTCCTGCCGCCGCATCGAGAGCGACCACGGCTTCGCGCCCAATGTCGTCATCCGAGGCTTCCAGCGCACGGGGGACTTCTCGATGCGCCAGGCACTGGACGAGCTGCGCGGCTTCGTCGCCCAGCAGGACCAGGGCCACGTCGACGAGCCCTTCGAGCTCGAGCTGGGCGAGGTTCCCTTCGTGGGGGTCAACGTGTCGTGGACCGACCCGGAGATCGGGACGGTCGTGCAGATCCACCTCTTCGCCGGGTCGCGGCGAGGCCGCATCGTCGACCTCGTCCAGGCCACCGGGTCCGTGGGCGGCGGTGACGCGCAGAGCGCCTACGGTGAGGTCCAGCAGGTGCTGCGGACGATCCGGGTCACCCGGTGACGGCGGTGGCACGCCCCGAGGAGCTGCCCGGCCTGACCCTGCGGGTGGGTGCGGCGACGGACACCGGGCGGGTGCGCTCGCTCAACGAGGACTCGGCGCTCGCGGAGGGCGGCATCTTCGTCGTCGCCGACGGCATGGGCGGGCACGCTGCCGGTGAGGTCGCCAGCGGCATCGTCGTCGAGACGATGCGCGAGCTGGTCTCGCGCGAGGACCTCACGGCCGACGGCGTGAGCCGCCAGCTCGTGCTGGCCAACGACCGCATCCTCGAGGCGGTCGACTCCCACCCGGAAAACAAGGGGATGGGCACGACCGCCACCGGTCTGGCGCTCGTCACCGCCGGGGGCGCCGACCACTGGGCGGTCTTCAACGTCGGCGACTCGCGCGTCTACCGGGCCATCGACGGCGCACTCACCCAGGTGACCGTGGACCACTCGGAGGTGCAGGAGCTCGTCGAGGCCGGAGTCATCACCGCCGAAGAGGCCCGCACCCACCCGGCGCGCAATGTCGTCACCCGCTCGCTGGGCACGGACTACGCCTTCCAGGCCGACGTGTGGGTGCTGCCGCCCTATGCCGGTGAGCGCTTCGTCATCTGCTCGGACGGCCTGACCAACGAGATCACCGACGAGCAGCTGCATGAGATCCTGCAGCGCGAGCCGCACCCCCAGGCCGCAGCCGAGGAGCTCGTCCGGGCCGCGGTCGCGGCCGGTGGGCGTGACAATGTGACCGTGGTGGTCGTCGACCTGCACGGTTCGGTGGGCGACGACCTGTCGGAGACGAGCCCCCGGGCCACGGGGGGACGACACCGCGCCGCGGGGACAGCTGAGCGACAAGGAGTGACGATGAGCACGAGGATCGACGGTCGGGACGGGTGGATCGAGGTCACCCGCGACGGGCTGCACCTGCTCGCGAAGGGCGACGTCTCCCTCGCCGAGCGGGTCGAGGCCGCCCTCGGGTCGGCCGACGGCGACGACCTCGTCGATGTCGTGACCGACGAGCTGACGACGGGCGGCGTGCGCCGCACGCCCGACTTCGCCCTCGTCGACGAGACCTCCGGCCGGGTCCTCGTGCGCGGCACCGCGTCGGTGACCGTCACCGGGGCCGAGGGGACCCGCACCGTCCTCGCGCCCGCACGCGGACCGTGGACCGACGAGGACCTCGAGGGCGGCTCGGACGAGGTGGTGCTGGCCACGGGTGAGCCC
The DNA here is from genome assembly GCF_000297495.1 of Janibacter hoylei PVAS-1. Lineage (GTDB taxonomy): Bacteria > Actinomycetota > Actinomycetes > Actinomycetales > Dermatophilaceae > Janibacter > Janibacter hoylei. The sequence goes on from NZ_ALWX01000092.1 coordinate 5,015, forward strand.
GAGCCCGCCGTCACCACGCCCGACGTCGAGCAGACTGATGTCGAGGAGCCTGCTGACGGACCCGCTGCTGAGGAGCCTGTGGCCGACGAGCCCGCCACCGAGGCGCCCGAGCAGGCAGCGGCGCCCGAGGCCTCCGGCTGGGCGCTCCCCTCCGTCTTCGCCGCGGAAGCGACCTCGGCCCAGGAGCCGTCCCAGCAGGAGCCGGTCGAGGAGGGGCGGGTCGTCGAGAGCCCGGCACCCGAGGCCCAGGAGCTCGTCGAGCCCGAGCCCCAGCCGCAGGCGCCCGCCGACGCTCCTGCCCCGACGACGCCCGCCGACACCCCGGCGGAGGACGAGGAGGAGCTGCCGAGCTTCGACTTCCTCTTCGGCAACACCCAACACCACCGCAGCTCGCTGCTGGCGGCCATGGAGGAGGACGAGTCCAAGCAGGCCCCGATCGACTCCGGTCCGGTCGCCGCCGCCGGTGGCTACCAGCCCTCCGACAACCCGGCCCATGCCACCCTCGCCCCGCCCTCGGAGGAGGACGAGCTCGACGGACCGGCAGAGCCCGCGGGCCCGACCGCCGGCGAGCTGCCGGGTGGCCTGCCCCCGATGCCGGGGGGCGCTCCCTTCGCCGCCGACGACAGTGACACCTCGGGTGACGACATCGGCTACCCGGCCGAGGAGGAGCCGGGCGCAGGCACCGGGTACCCGGTGCCTGCGCCGCAGGCCGCCGATGAGCAGGTCCCGAGCGACACGGGCCAGGACGAGCCCACGGACGAGGAGCCGGCAGCCGCCGCTCCCATCCCGGCCGCGGCCCGGGCTGCCGTCCCGGCGGCGCCGAGTGGTGTCATGGCCGCCCGCGACACCGCGACGGGTCACGAGCCCGGGGGTGGTCGACCGCAGTTCGTCGACGGCCACCTGGTGGGGTCGCGGGTGCCCGAGGCAGCCGCCGAGCCGCCGAGCGCGCCGGTGCACAGCGGCCCGGGTGCCCCCGTCGACAGCGGCCCGGCCGCAGCAGCAGCTCCGACGGCCCCCGAGACCTCCCGCCCGGAGGCCTCCGACGGGCTGATCTCCTCCGTGCCCTGGGCCGGTGACGGTGGTGCCCCCGCGGGCGGACCGGCCGGCCCCAACCCCGGGGTGCCGGGCCTGCCCTTCGGCCTGCCGGGCCTGCCGACCCCCGACCAGGGGGCCGCCGTCCAGCCCGAGCCCACGTCGACGGAGGACGAGCAGCCCGGCGCCGCCGAGCCCATGGTCCTCGCGGTGCGCTGCTCCGTCGGTCATCTCAACGCGCCCCACGCCACCCGCTGCCGGGTGTGCGGGCAGGACCTGCCGAGCCAGCAGCCCGAGCAGACCGCCCGTCCGGCCCTCGGTCACCTGCGGTTGTCGACCGGCGACGTCGTCACGCTCGACCGTGGGGTGCTCATCGGACGCGCGCCGCGCGCAGACGTCACCGGCCCGCGCACGCCGCACCTCGTGCGCATCTCCAGTCCCGACAACGAGATCTCGCGCAACCACGTCGAGGTCGTGCTCGACGGCTGGCACGTGCTCGTCCGTGACCTCGGCTCGACCAACGGCACGACCGTGGCGCTGCCGGGGTCCTCGCCGGTGCGGGTGCGCCCCGGCGACCAGCAGACGATCGAGCCTGGTACGACGATCACCCTCGCCGACCAGGTCTCGATGGTCTTCGAGGTCACGGGATGATGCCTGAGTGAGCAGCACGTTGCCGCCCGACCTCGAAGGGCTCGACTACGTCCAGCCGCTCGGCTCGGGCGGCTACGCCGACGTCTTCCTCTACGAGCAGCAGATGCCGCGGATGAAGGTCGCGGTCAAGGTCCTCAAGACCGAGGGCCTGACGCCGACGATCCAGCAGCAGTTCATCGACGAGGCCAACACGATGGCCCAGCTCGCGGACCACCCGTACATCGTCCAGGTCTTCCGTGCGGGGACGAGCGACGACGGGCGCCCCTTCCTCGTCATGAAGTACTACCCGCCGCCCAACCTCGCCCAGCGGGCGCGGACGGCGCGCTTCTCGGTCGAGGAGGTGCTGCGCACCGGCATCCAGCTGGCGAGCGCCGTCGAGACCGCGCACCGGGCCGGGGTCATCCACCGCGACATCAAGCCGGCCAACGTGCTCGTCAGCCAGTACGGCTCGCCCGGCCTGACCGACTTCGGCATCGCCGGGCGCGGTGGTGCCCTCGAGGAGCTCGACGAGGACCTCGGGGTCTCGATCCCGTGGGCCCCGCCGGAGGTCCTCTTCGGCCACAGCAACGGTGACGCGCGCGCCGACGTGTACGCCCTGTCGGCGACCCTGTGGCAACTGCTCGTCGGGCGGTCCCCCTTCGAGGTGCCGGGCGGGGACAACTCGGCCCTGGAGCTCATGCCCCGCATCCGGTCCAACCCGCCGCCGAGCACCGGCCGGGCCGACGTGCCCCAGTCCCTCGAGCGGCTCCTCGCCCAGGCGATGAGCAAGAACCCGCTGGCGCGACCCGCCAGCGCGATCGAGTTCGCCCGCAGCCTCCAGCAGATCGAGCAGGAGGAGCGCTTCTCCCGCACGGCCATCGTCGTCCTCGACGAGCTCGGGCACAGCGGGGACTCCGGCCGCCTGCCGGGGCAGACGCAGGACCGCACCCAGCTGCGGGCCTCGTCGGGGTCCAACCCCCGCCCCACGACGGGTGCCCCGCCGCCGCCGCTCGGCCAGCCGGTCATCGGTGGGCAGCTGAGTGGAGGACGCAGCATCGGGCACTCCGGGCCGGTGCCGATCGCGGACGGCGTCGTCGCCCGCGCAGGTGACCCGGCGCCCTCCGGGCCGCGTCCGGACCACGCGTCCGGGCCGCGACCTCCGCAGTCCTCCGGCCCCCGTCCGCCGTACGCGCCGGGCCCCCAGCCCGCGCAGAGCTCCGGCCCCCCGTCCACCACAGGCCTCGGGCCCGCGCCCGCTGCAGTCACCGCCGGGTGGTCCCGGTAGTGGGCCCCGGCACGGGTCCGGCGCGCCACGACGGCCCGGCCCGCGACGCTGGGTGCCGATCGTCGCCGGCGCCTGCGGCTTCCTCCTCATCGTCGGGATCATCGGTACGGCGCTCGCCCTCAACGGTGGGAGCGAGGGCACGCAGACGTCCGGCACGGGCGGTGCGACCGGGGGCTCGCTCGACAGCGCCCCGACCTTCACGATGCAGGTCGAGGACTCGCAGCTCGTCTACACGATCGACTACCCCACCTACCAAGAGGGTGACCGCTACCTCGTCAAGGCGGCCCTGTCCGAGGACGTCATCGACAAGGCGACGGCCTACGGCGTCTCTGAGATCGACACGACCACCGGGACGGGGACCTTCTCGCAGGAGTTCGGGTCGGCCAGTCGCCAGTGCGCGCGCGTGCGCGTCCAGCGCGGCGAGGACTACTCGCCGTGGAGCGAGACGAAGTGCGCGGACAAGTGAGCACCCGTCCCCGCACCACCCCGCCGCCTCCCGTCCCCGAGCCCCCGAAGAAGGGGATCGAGGTCGGCCTCGTGCCGCTCATCGCGAGCATCGTCGGAGTCCTGCTCGTGTGCGGCGCGATCGGTGCCGTCCTGTGGGTGACCCGCGACGGGGCCGACCCGCCGCCGACGACGAAGGTCGACCCGACCCAGCCGACGGGTGCGCTCTCCGGTGCACCCGACCTGTCGGTCCGGCTCGACGGGGAGACGATGGTCTTCACCTTCGCCTATCCGGGCCTGCAGGATGGGGACTACTTCTACATCCGCACCGGTGAGGATCCCGACCGGGTGACGGGGACCCCCGTCCGCGTCGACGGCACGGAGCACCGGCTCGGGGTCGCCCCGGGGGTACAGCAGTGCGCGACGGTCCAGGTCGTGCGAGGCTCCCAGCGGTCCGGGTGGTCACAGGTGCAGTGCGAGACGGTGAGGAACTCATGAGTGACAGCGTGGTGACGGTGGACTTCTGCGGGGAGCTCCACGAGGCGCCGAAGGACGGGACGCTGACGATCGGCAGGGAGGGCGACGTCGAGATCGACGACAACCCCTTCCTCCACCGGCACTTCCTCCAGGTGACCCACGAGGGCGGCTGGTGGTGGCTGACCAACATCGGCTCGACCCTCACGGCCACCGTGGCGGACAAGAAGGGCCTCTTCCAGGCGTGGCTCAACCCGGGGGCACGGATCCCCCTGGCCTTCGAGCGGGTCACCGTGTGGTTCACGGCCGGCCCCACGACCTACGACTTCGACGTCCTCGTCGCCAACCCGGGCTTCGTCTCGATCGACAACGACGTGCTCGTGCCTCAGTCGGGCGGGGAGACGACCGTCGGTCGGGTCTCGCTGACGCCGGACCAGAAGCTCCTCGTCGTCGCCCTGTGCGAGGACTTCCTGCGGCGTGACGGGGCCGGGCAGGGGAGCATCCCGAGCTCGACCGCGGCGGCCGAGCGGCTGGGGTGGAAGGTCACGAAGTTCAACCGCAAGCTCGACAACGTCTGCCAGAAGCTCGCCGACGCGGGCATCCGCGGTCTCCACGGTGGCCCGGGCAAGCTCGCCAGCAACCGCAAGTCACGGCTCGTCGAGCACGCTCTGTCGACCCGCATGGTGACCGACGCCGACCTGGTGCTCCTCGACGACGCCTCCTCCGAGGAGGACTGACCGGCGGATGAGCGTGCAGGGGCAGGGGGGCGGCCGAGGGGACCGCCCAGACCGCGGGACGTCGTCGGCCCGTCTGGCTCACCGCCGTCTCGGGGGCCATGGTCTCGGTGCTCGTCGTCGTGCTCGTGATCCTCGCCGTGCGTGCCGACGGTGAGCCGGTCCACGACGTCGCCCTGTCCGACGGCGGGATCTGGGTCTCGGGCGGCAGCACCGGCTACTGGGGTCGGGTCAACACCGGCGCCCACGGTCTCGACCTCGTCATCGGGGGCGGCAAGGCCGCCTCGGGCGCGAAGGGGGAGGCGCCGCCGGACATCCTCCAGGACGGCCGCAACGTCGTCGCCGTGACGAGCGACCGCCGTCTCGTCGGCATCGACTCGCGGTCCGGCGAGCCGTTCGAGGGCGAGGTGGAGCTGCCGAAGCCCACCTACGTCACGGGTGTCGACTACGCCAAGCCCGACCTCGTCGGTCTCCGCGGCAACACCCTGGCCGTCGTCGACCACGACACCGGACGGGTCTGGGCCAAGCGCCTCGACCCGAAGGGGGGCACCCCGGTCGCGGACCTCATGGACACCGGTGAGCTCACCACCGTCGGGCCCAATGCGTCGGTGACGGTCGACGTCGACGGGGACGTCATGGCGGTGTCCGCGGAGTCGGGCACGGTCGTGGAGATCCCCGCCGAGGGCGACGGCTTCGGGTCGCCCGAGCGAAGCGACCTCGGCTTCAGCGGGCGGGCCGCGGACATCACCGCGGTCGGCGACGCGTGGGTCGTCCTCGACCTCGAGAAGGGGGAGGTCCACGCCGAGGGCCTCGAGCAGCCGCAGGCGCTGCCGGGGGAGACCCAGGACCAGGCCGGCGTCACCCTCGTCATGGCGACCCTCCAGCAGGCCGGCCCGAGCAACGAGGTCGTCGCCTTCCAGACCCGCGACGAGGCCGGCTACGTGCGGATCGTGGAGGGAGCCGAGTCGTCCACGGAGACCGGGGTGACCTCCGGCCTCGCCGAGGAGGAAGCGCAGGCGCGCTACCAGCGCATCTCCCGGCCGACGATCAACGGAGACTGCCTCTACGCGGCCTGGGGCGACGGCGACACCGTGCGCTGGGGCTCCGCCTGCGGTCAGGCGAGCTCGCCCACGACCGAGCTGCCCGTCTCCGGTACCTTTTCGCGCCGCTACCCGGTCGCCGTGCGGCACGACCGGGGTCAGGTGCTGCTCAACGACCTCGACACCGGTCGCGTCTACGACCTGACCCTGCCGGGCGAGGTGCGGATCGACACGTGGCCCGCCGAGTCGGCGGGCTCGACCCCCCGGGTGTGGGACCCGATGTCGGTCAGCGCCTCCCCGACGAGCACCAGTCGACCGAAGCCGTCGAAGACCTCGACGTCCTCGAAGAAGACGACGAAGAAGGGCTCGGGCGCCAAGAGCCCGACCTCGACGTCCACCAAGAAATCCGGATGAGGAAGCAGGAACGATGAGCGTCTCCCAGGAGCAGGCCGGGTGGTTCAGCCAGGCCTTCCAGCAGATGGTCGGCAACATCGACCAGGTCGTCCTCGGCAAGCAGCACGTGGTGCGGCTGGCCCTCACCTGCCTGCTCTCCGAGGGCCACCTCCTCCTCGAGGACTACCCGGGGACGGGCAAGACGCAGCTGGCCAGGGCGCTGGCCGCGACAGTCCAGGGCACCAACAGCCGCATCCAGTTCACCCCGGACCTGCTGCCCAGCGATGTCACCGGCGTGACGATCTACGACCAGCAGAGCAAGCGCTTCGACCTGCACAAGGGGCCGGTCTTCGCCTCGATCGTCCTCGCCGACGAGATCAACCGGGCCTCGCCCAAGACGCAGTCGGCGCTCCTCGAGGTCATGGAGGAGGGCCGGGTGACGATCGACGGGACGACCCACGAGGTCGGCGTGCCCTTCATGGTCGTCGCGACGCAGAACCCCATTGAGCAGGCGGGCACCTATCGCCTGCCGGAGGCCCAGCTCGACCGCTTCCTCATGAAGACCTCGCTCGGCTACCCCGACCACGAGGCGACGGTCGCCGTGCTCGCCGACGCCGCTCGTCGTGACCGGGCTCGCGGTCTGCGCCCGGTCGTCACGACGAAGGTCGTGGGTGACATGGCCAAGCTCGCGGACCAGGTGCACGTCGACGCGGCGATCCTCGCCTACGTCTCCCGGATCGCGGAGGAGACGCGGCGTCACCCCAACGTGCGCCTCGGTCTGTCGGTGCGTGGCTGCCTGGCCTTCGTGCGCTGCGCCAAGACCTGGGCGCTCAGCCAGGGCCGGACGCACGTCGTGCCCGACGACATCAAGATGCTCGCCGAGCCGGTCATGAGCCACCGCCTGCTGCTGTCCGCCGAGGCGGAGTTCGCGGGCGTCCGCGTCGGTGACGTCATCGGCCGCGTGCTCGGCGAGGTCGCCCCGCCGACCGAGCGCGTCGCCTGACCAGCAGTCCTCGATGACGACCGGACTGCCGACCCCGCCGCCCGACGCCCCTCGTGGGCGCGGTCGCGTCCGCGCGCCCGATACTCCGGCGACCCCCACGGGCCCGTCGAAGCACGAGGCCCGGCTGCAGCAGATGGCGGAGTCGTCGAAGCTGCGTGCCACCGGCGCCCGCCGCACCGTCACCCTGCCCGGCGCGTCGGTCGTCGCGGCCGGTCGTGGCGCGGGCCGGGCGGTCCGCTCCGGTGTCGCGGCGACGGACGAGCGGGTCCGTCGCACGTGGTTCGGCGGTCGGCTGGACTGGGTCACCCCACTCGGCTGGACCCTGCTCGCGCTCGGCGTCCTGCTGTGGGTGCTCGGCGCGGTCCTCGGGTGGGTCGAGCTGACGATCATGGCGGCGACCCTCCTCACCCTCGTCGCGGTGTGCGTGCTGGTCTCGCTCGGTCGTCACAAGGCGGACGTCACGCTCGTCGTCGAGCCGGTCCGGGCGGAGATCGGCGACCTGGCGCAGGGCCACGTCGTCCTCACCAATGCCTCGCGGCGCACGATGCTCCCTTCGCTCGTGCGGCTGCCGGTCGGTGACCACGACGAGCTGATCCCCGTGCCGCTGCTGCGCAAGGGGGCACAGCACCGCACCTCCTTCCCCATCGCGACGCCGCGCCGCGGGGCCGTCCCCGTGGGGCCGCCGACGACCGTCGTCGGTGACCCGCTCGGCATCACCCGCCGGACCGCGACCTTCGGCGAGCAGCAGATCATGCACGTGCACCCGCGGCGGGTCGCGCTCGAGTCCGGCGCCCACGGCCTGCTGCGTGACCTCGAGGGCGAGGCGACGCCCGAGCTGTCGATGGCGGACATCTCCTTCCACGCCCTGCGCGAGTACGAGCCGGGCGACGACCGTCGCCACATCCACTGGCGCTCCTCCGCCAAGCACGGCCAGCTCTTCGTGCGCCAGTTCCAGGAGACGCGTCGGTCGCACCTGGGTGTCGTCGTCGACGCCGACCCGGCGATGTACACCGATGGCGAAGGGGACGTGGAGACCGCCATCGCTGTGGCGGCCTCCCTCATGGTCCAGTCGATCAAGGACGAGCAGGAGGCGACGGTCGTGTGCCGCGACGGGCTCGCCTCGCGCACCACGGTCCCGCTGGTCCTCGACACCCTGACGACGGCGACGCTCGGTCGGGTCGACCTCGTCCGGTCGGCCCGGGTCGTCGTCCATCACGCCCCGGACTCGTCGGTCGCCGTGCTGTGCACCGGCCCGGCGCGGGCCTTCCTCGAGATCCAGCAGTGCCTCGGCGAGTTCGAGACCGAGGTGCACAAGGTCGCCGTCATCGTCGACCCGACGGCCAGTGCGACCGTGCGTCGGGTGCGCGGCCTCACGGTCGTCACCCTCGCCGAGCTCGGCGACCTCACCGACGTCGTCACGGGACTGGTCCCGGCATGAGTTTCATGGGTGCTCCCAAGCCGGGGATGATCAAGCCCCAGCAGACGACCGGCGAAAAGGTGCGCGCGACCCTCGGCCGGATGCGGCCGGGTGCCGCCCACTGGGTCGACACCGTCTTCACCATCGCGCTCGTCGCGTGCGCGCTCGTCGGGCTGCGCACGGTGGTCTTCGGCTGGGAGTGGTGGCAGGCCGCTGCCGCAGGTGTCCTGCTCGGGCTCGTGCTCGGGCACATCCAGGGCACCTACCGGTGGCCCCTCGTCGCGACGACCGCGCTCGGGGCGGTCCTCTACTTCCTCCTCGGCGGGCCGCTCGCCGTCCGCGACGACGTGAAGTGGGGCTTCCTGCCCACGGGGACGACCTTTCGCGACCTGCTCGCGGGGCCGACCCGCGGCTGGATGGACCTGCTGACCCTCGTGCCGCCCGTGGACGCCCGGGGCCACGTCCTCGCCGTCCCCTTCTTCCTCGCGCTCGTCGGCACCGCGACGACCTACGCGACCGCCCGCGTGACCAGCTCGCGACTGCGACTGGGGGTGGCTCCCTTCGTCCTCCTCACGGTGACGATCGCCCTCGGCACGAGCGCTCCGGCGTCCCCGTGGGTGCAGGGTCTGGTCTTCGTCCTCCTCCTCGTCGCGTGGTGCGTCGCCCGCGACCACCTCGACCCGGAGGTCGGCATCGCCCGTCCGGGGGCCCGTCGCCCGGCGCTGTCGCGCGTCGTCGCGGGGGCCGTCCTGCTCGGCGTCGCCGCGCTCGTCGGCGGGCTCCTCGGCCCGCACCTGCCGGGCAGCGGTGGTGAGCGGCAGGTCGTGCGCACCGATGTCGTGCCGGGGCACGACACCAATGTCCTGGCCTCGCCGCTCTCGCGGTACCGCGAGTTCACGGCGACGAGCCCGACGGGCCTCTACGACCGTCAGCTGCTCCAGGTCGACGGTGTCCCGGCGACGACGCCGATGCGGCTGGCCACGCTCGACACGTGGGACGGGTCGACGTGGGGCATCGCCGGCCGCGGCTCCGACCGGGCCGACGCCGGCCGCTCCTTCCAGCAGTTCGGCCGCCGGGTCGGCGTGCTCGCCAGCGACGACACGACGCAGGTCAAGGTGACCGTCCCGGAGGGTGGCTACACCGGCTCGTGGGTGCTCACGACCGGTCGGGTCGAGGGCATCGAGTTCCTCGACGACACGCAGGAGCGGCTCGAGGGGCAGGCCTGGCTCAACCTCAGCACCAACACCGTGCTCGTACCGCCGGCGATCCGCCCGGGTGACGGCTACGAGGTGCGCACCGAGCTCCCGCCGAAGGGGGCCGGTGCCCTCCCCGAGTCCCTGCCCGTGGCCTCGGGCAGCATGCCGATCTCGGGGGACGCCTCCTTCGTCGACGGGCGCATCGCGGCGTGGAAGGGGGACGCCACCGACCGGTGGGGGCAGTTCCGCAACATCGCGACGACCCTGCGCGAGGAGGGCACCTACACGGACGGGACGCCGGCGACGGGTGACCACGCGCCCTCGGGCGACGACGACCTCGCGGCGCAGACGCAGCGCTTCCCCGCCGGGCACGGCCTCGGGCGTCTCGACGCCTTCCTCAACTCCGACCCGCTCGCCGGCAACGACGAGCAGTACGCCTCGACGCTGGGCCTCATCGGCAACCGGCTGGGCATCCCGACCCGGATCGTCGTCGGGGCGACCGCGACCGACGACGGCGTCATCCGCGGCCGTGACATCCACGCCTGGGTCGAGGTCCAGCAGGCCGACGGCAGCTGGTTCCAGGTGCTGCCGCAGACCTTTATCCCCGACATGGCCGAGCCAGGCGACCCCCGCCGGCACGGACACGACCCCGTGGGAGGCGCCGGCCGTCGAGCCGCCCCCGCCG
>NZ_ALWX01000093.1 GCF_000297495.1 Janibacter hoylei PVAS-1
GCGCTGGTTGAGGTGCGAGGCCGCCCGCGGCCGGAATCACCGCGCTGGTTGAGGTGCGAGGCCGCCCGCGGCCGGAATCACCGCGCTGGTTGAGGTGCGAGGCCGCCCGCGGCCGAGCCTCGAAACCTGCCCGGACCCGCGTCTCGAGGCTAAAGCGCGGCTAGGGGCCGATCTGGGAGCGTGCCCACGCAAGGCTGACCATTCAGAGGGGGTCGGTGAACGAGACAGGCGTTTCGGTGGCGCGAGCGTAGGCAATCTCTGAGCGAGTGGACTCGCCGATGTACCCGCCCGGGTTGACCACGAGCACCCTGTAGGCGAGGTCGATCTTGCGCAGGTGGAGTGCGTTCAGCATGGCATTCTGGTCGCTGGTGACCTCCCCGTCGATCTCGCCGGGCATGAGGGCGATGAGTCCCGAGAGGGTCAGATCCCGGTGTGCCCTACGCAGGTCATCTGCGAACCGCAGATGCACACGATCTCCGGTCGCTCTGACACGGTCCAGTCCTCCACTCAAAATCTCTTGTGCCGAAGGCGGGACTTGAACCCGCACGCCCGTGGACACGGCATCCTAAGTGCCGCGCGTCTGCCATTTCCGCCACTTCGGCTCGGTCGTGCAGTCTAGGCGCTGGTGTAGCGACCCTTCTGTCGGCCGGCGAACGTTTCGGTTGTGGAATGGCAGTTCGGACATAGGTAGCGGACGTTTTCAGGCACGTTGTTCGTCATGTCGCCGTCGATGTGATCAACATGCAACGAGATGGTGTGGCCTTGCCAGTTTCCATCGCACCCGCACATCTCGCACACGTACGGCCGACCGATCTCATTGAGCGCACGTCGGAGTTGCTCAGGCTTGGTCCGGTTTGCGTCGCGAGGCTTCCGGACGAGGATCTGTGCCGCCGTCAGTGGAGGTCTCGTGGGAGGCAGACCACGTTGCGTGAAGTGAGACGTGTCCACTTCGAGCTTCTTCAGCATGCGTCCTATATGGGCCTGGGTGCCTCCGGCTTGCCTCAACCCCAGGTATCTGAGAATCCCCGGAACCGAAGTCGAGTTGGCAGCAGCCTCTTCCAGCAGTTCCTTTGTGTACTTCCTCCCCATGAGGGAACTCTAGAGTTGACCACCGACAACGATTCTCGCTCAAGGAGGTGCCCGGTGAGCGACCACTCCTTCACCACGACCCTCGCCTGGTCGGGCTCGACGGGCGTCGGCTACGACGACTACTCCCGCGAGCACGAGCTGACGATGGCGTCGATGACGACGCACGCGAGCAGCGACGCTGCCTTCCGGGGCGACGCCAGCCTGCCCAACCCCGAGCAGCTCCTCGTCGCGGCGGCGAGCAGCTGCCAGATGCTCTCCTTCCTCGCCGTCGCCGCCCGGGCCCGCCTCGACGTGGTCGACTACCGGGACGAGGCGGTGGGGGAGATGGCGGAGGGCGAGCGGCCGATGTGGGTGACGCGCATCGTCCTGCGTCCGCACATCACCCTCGCTGCCCCGGCCCCCCGCGCCAAGGTCGAGCGGCTCGTCGAGGTCGCCCACAGGGAGTGCTTCATCGCGCAGAGCCTGCGCAGCGAGATCGTCCTCGAGCCGACCTTCGTCGGCATCACCGACTGATCGCACCGGTCAGCCGGGCGTGCGCCCCGGCACCGACCGCGGGTCGAAGCCGTAGGGCAGCTCCAGCCGGTGCGCCGCCATGAGCTCGCCGTCCGAGAGCACCTCGCGCGTCGCGGCGTCGGCGACCATCCTCCCTTCGGAGAGCACGACCGAGCGCTCGCACAGCTGGAGGGCGTACGGCAGGTCGTGCGTCACCATGAGCACCGTGATGTCGAGGCCGTCGACGATCTCGGCGAGCTCGCGACGCGAGGCCGGGTCGAGGTTGCTGCTCGGCTCGTCGAGCACGAGGATCTCCGGGCGCATCGCGAGCACCGTCGCGACCGCGACCCGCCGCTTCTGCCCGAAGGACAGGTGGTGCGGGGGCCGGTCGGCGACGTCGAGCATCCCGACGTCGGTCAGGGCCTCCTCGACCCGGGCGTCGACCTCGTCCGCCGAGAGCCCGAGGTTGCGCGGGCCGAAGGCGACGTCCTGCGCGACGGTCGTCATGAAGAGCTGGTCGTCGGGGTCCTGGAAGACGATGCCGACCCGCCGGCGCACGTCGAGCAGGTGCTCACGGACCACGGGCAGCCCCGAGACGGCGACCGACCCGCTCGTCGGGGTGAGGATGCCGTTGAGGTGGAGCACGAGCGTCGTCTTGCCCGCGCCGTTGGGCCCGAGCAGGGCCACCCGCTCACCGGGGTGGATGTGCAGGTCGACGCCGTCGAGAGCACGGTGCCCGTCCGGGTAGGTGTGCCGGACCCCGCGCAGGTCGATGACGGGCGTGCTCACGAGGTCATCATCGCGCAGACGAGCACCGTGCCCGCGGCCAGGGGCAGCAGCATCGCGAGGACCCAGGTCGAGGCGGGCACGGGCGTCCGGTCGACGCGCAGGCGCCCGTCGTGGCCACGCGAGAGCATCGCGAGGTGCACTCGCTCGCCCCGCTCGTACGAGCGGATGAAGAGCGCGCCGGCGATGCCCGCGAGGACCGGCCACGAGCGCAGTCCGCCGCCGCGGAAGCCGCGCGACTCGCGGGCCACCCGCATCGCCTGCAGCTGGCCGCCGACGACGTCGGTGTAGCGGACCATGAAGCCGAGGATGAGGACGAGCTGTGCGGGCAGCCGCAGTCGGGCCAGGCCGGCGACGACGTCGGCCGGGGGAGTGGTGGCAGCGAGCAGCAGCGAGGCGCCGACCCCGAGCGTGCCCTTCGCGAGGAGACCCCACGCGCCCCACAGGCCGGCGACCGAGAGGGACAGCGGCCCGACGTCGGTCCTCGGCCCCGTCGCGACGAAGGGCATGAGCACGGCGAAGACGACGAAGGGCACCTCGACGAGCAGTCGGGGAGCCAGGTGCCGCACGGGGACGCGACTGACGAGCACCGTCGTGAGGAGGAGCGCCGCGTGCACCCCGAAGGCCCACACCGCCTCCCGCGGCGTCGCGACGACCGCGACGACGAAGAGCAGCGTGGCGACGATCTTCAGGTGGGCCGGTGCTCGGTGCAACCAGGACCGGCCGTGGTGGGCCAGCGCGTGGTGGTGCGGTCCGGCCACCTCAGTCGCGGCGGCGCACGAGACGCAGCACGAGCCACATGACGGCGGCGGTCAGCGCGACGCCGACGACCCCGGCCAGGCCGCCGGAGAGCGGGCCGTCGACCCCCTTCGTCCCGTAGTCGGCGAAGGGAGACCCCTCGGCGGCGTGGTCGCCGGCGGAGTCGGCGAAGCCGAGGGTCTCGGCGACGTGCTCGAGCCCGTCGGGGTGGCCCGAGGCCCAGGCGCTCACCACGGCCGCGAGCAACAGGCAGACGGCGAGGCCGGCGACCACGAGGGTGCGGGTGGAGACGCGCTGCCTCATCGGGCGACCGCCTCGTCCGCGCGGAGGTGCGGCTCGACGGGTTGCGGGGCCCCGTGCACGAGGTCGGGTCGCACCGACAGGACGGCGGAGACCACGAGACCCGTGATGACGGCCTCACCGATCCCGATGACGACGTGCCACGAGAGCATCGCCGTCAGCAGCGCCCCCCAGCTCGACCGGGGCCGTGCCGCCGATCGCGAAGAGCCCGGTGAAGACGGCGGCGGCGGCCGGCACGGACACCAGTGCGCCGACGGACGCGGCCACTGGCACGCTCCCGGTGCGAGCCGGCAGCACCCGTCGGGCCGCCGCAAAGACGGCCCAGCCGACCCAGACGCCGACGATCGCCATGAGGACGACATTGGTGCCGAGCGCCGTCAGCCCGCCGTCGGCGAAGACGAGCGCCTGCACGAGCAGGACGACCGTGAGGCACAGCGTCGCGACCCACGGCCCGACGAGCACGGCCGCGAGGGCACCGCCGATGAGGTGGCCTGAGGTGCCCGCTCCCACGGGGAAGTTGAGCATCTGGGCCGCGAAGACGAAGGTCGCGACGAGCCCGGCGAGGGGAGCGACCCGGTCGTCGACCTCGCCGCGGCTGCGGCGCAGCGCGAGGGTCACGCCGGCGGCCGCCACGACGCCGGTCGCGACCGATGTCGGGACGTCGAGGAATCCGTCGGGGACGTGCATGTGACTCCTTCGGCAGCGCGGGGCTCTGGGATAGGTTCGGGGCAGAGCGTCCACCGACCATAGGGCACGCGCAGTGCCACAGAGAGCGAGGCGAGATGGGCGAGCGACTCAGCCCGGGCGACCAAGCGCCGGACTTCACCCTCCCCGACGACACCGGGACCGAGGTCTCCCTGAGCGACTTCCGCGGCAAGCGGGTCATCGTCTACTTCTACCCGGCGGCGATGACCCCGGGTTGCACCAAGCAGGCGTGCGACTTCAGCGACTCGCTCGAGGCGCTGCGCGCCGCCGACACCGAGGTCATCGGCATCTCCCCGGATCAGCCGGCGAAGCTCGCGAAGTTTCGCGAGCGCGACGGGCTGACGATCACGCTCCTCTCCGACGCGGACAAGGCGGTGATGACCGCCTGGGGCGCCTATGGTGAGAAGAAGTTGTACGGCAAGACGGTCCAGGGCGTCATCCGCTCTACGATCGTCGTCGGAGAAGATGGCGTGGTCACCCACGCCCAGTACAACGTCAAGGCGACGGGCCACGTGGCCCGCATCCGCCGCGACCTCGGCATCGAGTAAGGACGGAACCCCCACGTGAGCAATGACAACCCGAGCATGACCAAGCTCGAGAACGACATCGTGACGACCCGTGACCGGCTCGCCCAGACGATCGACGAGCTGACGGTCCGGGCTGCGCCCAAGAACGTCGTGGCCCGCCAGAAGGAGCAGGCCAAGGCCTCCTTCGCGCAGGCGACGCGCACCGAGTCGGGCGAGCTGCGGATGGACCGTGTCGCGATCGCGGCGGCTGCCGTCGCGGGCCTGATCGTCCTGAAGATCATCTCGACCAACCGCAAGCACAAGAAGTGGGAGCGGCAGCGCGCCAAGCGCTCCTGGTGACCTCACCACAGCGTGACGAGGGGCGGTTCCCCGGCGGGGTCCGCCCTTCGTCATGCCGTGGTCAGGCGCCGGATGCCTTGTCGTGGCGTCGATTTCGTCTCCGCGGCATCGTGGTGCTAATGTCTCTCCTCGCGCGCCAATAGCTCAATTGGCAGAGCAGCTGACTCTTAATCAGCGGGTTCGGGGTTCGAGTCCCTGTTGGCGCACAGATCACGAAGGGCCCCACCGCATCGCGGTGGGGCCCTTCGTCGTGGTGCCGTGGGTCAGTCGCGCCACTCGTCGAGGTCGATCTCCTCGGCGTCGCCGGGGTCCCGGCGGCCGCGCAGGAGCAGGCCGATGCCGGCCAGGATGACGAGCAGGCCGCCGAGGCCGGCCGCCCAAGCCCACCACGGCGTGCCGGAGTCGTCGTCGGTGGTCGCCTCCTCGCCTGCGGCGTCGTCGGTCGTCCCGGAGTCGTCGGGCAGCGACGGAGCGGTCTCGCCGTCCGTCGGGCTGGTCGAGGCGCTCTCCTCGGGCGAGGTGGAGCTGCTCGTGCTCGGCTCCTGCGTGGAGGAGGGGGGTCGTCGGCTCCGACGTGCTCGAGGCGGGGGGCGGGGTCGTGCCGGAGGTCGACGACGAGCTGCTCGGCGCGTCGCTCGAGGTCCCCGACGTCGCCGAGGTCGTCGGCTCGCCCGCACCCTGGTCGCCCTCCGGCGGGGCGTAGGTGAACTTCACCGATCCGCTGATCGGGTGCCCGTCTGCGCTGACGACCTTGTACGTGATCGTGTAGTCGCCGGCGTCGATGACCGTCTTGAGCGGCTGGTAGACCGTGTTGCCCGCGAGCTCGAGGTCCCCGTCGGTGACGTCGGTCGAGCCGCTCTTGACGCTCACCTGGTTGAGCCCGTCCTTGACCGGCTCGTTGAAGCGCAGCATCACCTCCGGCGGCGTGGCCGTGAGGGTCGAGCCGTCCTTGGGGCTGGACGCCTCGAGCCGGGCGTGCGCGGCTGCCGGGGGGCGCCGCGACGAGCGCGGCGAGGAGCAGCGCGGCGAGGGCGGCGAGGACGGTCGCGACACGGACGAAGGGGGGATGGGGGCGGTCGGTGGTGATCACCCTGCCATCGTGCCCGATCCGCCTGTACGGACCCGGGAGGTGGGTGGTCACGAGCACCCTCCGAGAGCAGGTACGATGGTCCGCGCTGCCTGAGACAGGCAGCCGTGGTGGGTATAGCTCAGCTGGTAGAGCATCGCGTTGTGGTCGCGAGGGTCGCGGGTTCAAGTCCCGTTACTCACCCCAAGATGGCGAAGGCCCCCCCGGGTTCACCCGGGGGGGCCTTCGTCGTGCTCGGGCCGAGGGCCGCCGCTCAGCCCGCGTCGGGGCCGGACACCTGGTGGCGCGCGGCGATCTCCTTGAGCTCCGCGCTCTCCAGCCCGGGCTGCGGTCGGAAGACGGCCTCGCGGTAGTAGCGCAGCTCGGCGATCGACTCGGTGATGTCGGCGAGGGCCCGGTGGCCGCCGTGCTTGTCGGGGGAGGCGAAGTAGGCGCGCGGGTACCAGCGGCGGGAGAGCTCCTTGATCGAGGAGACGTCGATCATCCGGTAGTGCAGGTGCCCCTCGAGGGTCGGCATGTCCCGGGCGAGGAAGGCGCGGTCGGTCGCGACCGTGTTGCCGCCGAGCGGCGCCTTGCCGGCGTCGGGGACGTACGCGCGCACGTGGGCCAGCACGGCCTCCTCGGCCTGCTCGAGCGTCATCCCGTCGGCGAGCACGTCGAGCAGGCCGGAGCTCGTGTGCATGTCGCGCACGAAGTCGTTCATCTGGGTGAGAGCTGCCTCGGGCGGACGGACGATGACGTCGAGCCCGTCGTCGAGCTGGTTGAGCTCGTAGTCGGTGATGAGCACGGCCACCTCGATGAGGGCATCGTGCTCGAGGGAGAGCCCGGTCATCTCGCAGTCGATCCAGACGATGCGTTCGGACGAGTTCGTGGTGGAGGAAGTCACGTCCGCCACCCTAGCCGCGGGGGACCTGAGGCCCCGGTCACTGGGGAGTCCTACCCACCGACAGGCGCCCCCTGCTCGGTTAGCGTTGACGCCATGACCGCGACGCCACCCCCGCCTCCCCACGGTCAGCCGCCGGCTCCGGGCACGCCACCCCCGCCGCCGGCTGCCGTGACGTCGACCCCGCCGCCGCCCGTGAGGGGAGCGACGCCTCCTCCGCCCACCAGCGCGGGGACCACCCCGCCTCCGCCCGCCGGGCAGCCCCCCGGCCCCGCCGAGCGGCGGCGCGCCGGAGGACACGCTGTCCCGACGGATGATGCGCCGCTCCGTGCCGGACGAGCCGGAGTGGTACCGCACGGCGACGCGCTCCATCGCCCTGGCCGAGGAGACCGCGCGCACCGACTCGCGGGACAAGGTCCTCGAGCTGCAGCGCGCCTACGAGGAGCAGCAGCGCGCTGCCCAGCAGGCCGCCGCCCAGCAGCAGGCGGCCGCTCAGCACCAGGCGGCGCAGCAGTACCAGCAGCACCAGGCCTGGCTGCAGCAGCAGCAGTACTCGGCGCACTACGTGACGTCGGCCGCGCAGAGCAACCCGACGCCGCGCCCCACGCTGCGCACCTGGATCCTCGGCGGCATCGTCGCCCTCTTCTCACTCCTCCTCATGCTCCTCTTCGCGCTCATGTGGCTGCCGAGCCTCGGGGTCGTCCTCGTCCTCGTCAGCCTCATCGCGGCGCTCATCCCGCTGTGCATCGTCGTCCCGATCTTCCTGTGGCTCGACCGCTTCGAGGCCGAGCCCTGGCGCTACCTGCTGACGGCCTTCCTCTACGGCGCCCTGGGCTCGACGATGCTCGCGATCATCGGCAACGGGATCTTCGGGGCCGTCCTGGGGGCCGTCTTCGGCGCAGAAAACGAGGAGGTGCTCACGACCGTCGTCTCGGCGCCGCTCGTCGAGGAGACGACGAAGGGGGTCTTCCTCCTCATCATGTGGTGGTTCATGCGTCGCGAGTTCAACGGCCTGACCGACGGCATCGTCTACGCGGGCATCGTGGCCGCGGGCTTCGCCTTCACCGAAAACATCCAGTACCTCGCCATCGCCGCCATCGAGCACGGGATGGAGGGCTTCCGCGCGACCTTCATCCTGCGCGGCCTCGTCACCCCCTTCTGCCACCCGATGTTCACGGCGATGACGGGGGTCGGCGTCGGGGTGGCCGCGGTGTCGCGCTCGACGGGCGTCAAGATCGTCGCGCCGATCATCGGCTGGTGCGCCGCGGTCCTCCTCCACGGTCTGTGGAACCTCGGCGCCTCGAGCGGCGAGATCGGTCTGGTCGTCAACCTCGGCTTCGGCTTCGTCGTCTTCGTCGTCTTCGTCGGCTTCGTCATCTGGACCCGCAAGCGCGAGGGCAGGGTCATCGGCCAGCACCTCATGGCCTACGTCGACACCGGGTGGATCTCCGGTGCCGAGGTCACGATGCTCGCGTCGATGAAGGCCCGCCGGGCGGCGCGTCGCTGGGCGCGCTACCACCGCGGCCCGGGCGGGTTGAGCTCCATGCGCAGCTTCCAGGACTGCGCCTCGGAGCTGGCCCTGCTGCGCTTCCGCCAGCTGAGCCACGCGGCGGACCCGCAGGCCCTGCACCGCGAGCGGGTGCTGCTCGACTCCATGACCGCCCGCCGCCGCGAGTTCGCCGGCGCGGTCTGACCGCTCAGGCCTGCTGGCCGACGATCTCCACGGCCTCGTCGGTCAGCACGGCGACCGCGGCCCGGTGGTCCTCGCTCGCCAGCTCGACGTCGGCGATGGTGATCGCGGCCGGGCGCGGCTCCTCGGCCTGCCAGTCGACGAGCGCCGGTGGGTCGAGCGGCCCCGAGACGAGCACCTCGGCGGGGTCGACCACGAGACCGTGACCGGTCGCCTTGAGCACCGCCTCCTTGCGGGCCCACACCCGGGCGCGCGCCACGAGCAGCTCGTGCCCCGCGAGGCCGGCAAAGCCCTCCACCTCGTGCCGGGCGAGGGTGGCCGCGGCGAAGCCGTCGAAGTCGGCGTCGGTGAGGTCCTCGACATCGATCCCGACGTCCACGCCCTCCGTGGCCGCGACGACGGCGACGGAGGGGGTGTAGGACAGCGAGAAGTGCCACCCGGGGGCGTCGAGCACGCTCGGCTTGCCGTGGGCGTCGCTGCCGCACGTGGTGCACCGTCGGGCGAAGGCCAACGACGCCGGGTCGCGGTCGAGCAGGTCGGCGAGGAGGCGCCGCACGAGCGCGTGGCCCGTGACGAAGGGAGCGGTCTCCCGCTTGCGCCCGGCGCGGTCGCGCTCGCCGGCGTCGAGCAGCGCGAGATCGGCGGACGAGGTGCTCACCCGCGCCTCACGCACGACGACTCGGACCGACATGGTGCCGATCATGGCAGGTCGTGGCGCTCACTACACTGGGACTCGCCCCGGCGTGGACACCTCGCCGCCCGGGCATGCCTCCGTAGCTCAGCTGGACAGAGCAAGGGCCTTCTAATCCCTAGGTCGCAGGTTCGAGTCCTGCCGGGGGGCGCGGCGCACGCGCTCGTGCTGGTTAAGGTGTGCCCATGGGTGAGAGGTCACGGGGAACCATCGCGGACAGCGACCTCCTGGGTCGGGTCACCGCCCTCCGGGACGAGGTCGAGCGCAGCCGCCTGACGCTCGACCTGTCGAGCACTCGAGCGGCCCGCGACGAGCGTCGTGAGCTGCTCGCCCAGCTCGACGACTACGTCATCCCGCGGCTCTCCTCGATCGACGCCCCGCTGCTCGCCGTCGTCGGCGGGTCGACCGGCTCGGGCAAGTCGACGCTCGTCAACTCGATCCTGCGGCGCGAGGTGAGTCGCTCGGGGGTGCTGCGCCCGACGACGACGAGCCCGGTGCTCATCCACCACCCCGACGACGTGCGGTGGTTCCGCGACGCGCGGGTCCTCCCTTCGCTCGCCAGGGTCACCGGGGACGAGGGCGCGGACCCGCAGCCGGGGACGGTGCGGCTCACCGCCTCGCCGACGCTCCCGCCGGGCATGGCGGTCCTCGACGCCCCCGACATCGACTCCGTCGTCTCGGCCAACCGCGACCTGGCTGCGCAGCTGCTCTCTGCGGCCGACCTGTGGCTCTTCGTCACGACGGCCGCGCGCTACGCCGACGACGTCCCGTGGCGGCTGCTGCGGCAGGCCTCCGACCGGGGCACGGCGGTGGCCATCGTCCTCGACCGCGTCGACCGGCCGGCGGCCGCCGAGGTGCGCACCCACCTCGTCGAGATGCTGCGCGAGCAAGGCCTCGAGACGGCCCCCGTCTTCACCGTGCCCGAGACCGAGCTCGACGCCTCCGGACTGATCCCCGAGGCCGACATCGAGCGGCTGCGCGCCTGGCTGACGGCGCTCGCCGGCGACCAGCGTGCCCGGGCGAGCGTCATCCGTCAGACGCTGCAGGGGGCGCTGCGCTCCCTCGACGGCCGGGCGAGCGGGCTGGTCGCTGCCGCCCGCGCCGACCGGGAGGCGACGGGCAGCCTGACGCAGACGGCCTACGACGCCTACGACGCCGCCGAGCAGGGCGTGACCGACGGCATGCAGGACGGGCAGCTGCTCCGTGGCGAGGTGCTGGCGCGGTGGCAGGAGTTCGTCGGCACCGGCGAGTTCTTCCGCAAGGTCGAGAAGGGGGTCTCGCGCCTGCGCGACCGCGTCACCTCCGCCGCGGGCGGCGGGCCACCGCCGTCGGCCGAGCTCGACGAGGCGCTGCACACCGGTGTGAGCGCGCTCCTCATCGCCGAGGCGGACGCCGCGGCGGCGACCATCACCCGCACCTGGCGCGGCACCGAGGCCGGCCAGCTCGTCCTCGAGCAGCACCCCGAGCTCGCCCGTTCCTCCGCCGACCTCGAGCCCGCCGTGGAGCGGCTCGTGCGCGACTGGCAGGGCGATGTCCTCGACATCGTCCGGTCCGAAGGGGGCAACCGCCGCACCAATGCGCGCATCGCCGCCTACGGCGTCAACGGCATCGGCCTCTTCCTCATGCTCGTCTCCTTCGCCCACACCGGTGGCGTGCTCGTCGCCCCGGAGGTCGCGATCGCGGGCGGCACGACCGCCCTGGCGCAGAAGGTGCTCGAGGCGATCTTCGGCGACCAGGCCGTGCGCGACATGGCACGCAAGGCGCGCGGGCTGCTGCTCGAGCGGGTCGCCACCCTGTACACGGCCGAGCGCGAGCGGTACACGACGGTGACCGGCGAGCTCTCGGTGAGCGAGGCACAGATCCGGCGTCTCGAGCAGGCCACCGCAGCGGTGGGGGAGGTGTCCCGATGAGCCGGCTCAACCCCCTTCGGCGTGACGACGGGCGCACGGCCGTCCCCGCGGAGGAGCTCAACGCGCGCGCGGACGCCCTCGAGACGGCCCTGCGGGTGGGCGGCGATCGTCTGGAGCCGACGCCCGCGGCCCGGGCCGGGGAGGTCGTCGGCAAGGTCCGCGAGCGCACCGGTCTCGTCGGTGGGCACACCGTCGTGGCGCTCGCCGGCGCGACGGGGTCCGGCAAGTCCTCCCTCTTCAACGCGCTCGTCGGCGCCGACGTCGCCCGGGCGGGCATGCGGCGCCCGACGACCTCGACCCCCACGGCTGCCGTGTGGGGTGCTGAGCCGGCCGGCGAGCTGCTCGACTGGCTCTCCGTGGGCACCCGGCACCAGGTGGAGGCGGGTGACGACGCGCTGGACGGGCTCGTCCTCGTCGACCTGCCCGACTTCGACTCCCGCGAGTCGGCCAACCGGCAGGAGGCGCAGCGGGTGCTCGAGCTCGTCGACGTCTTCGTGTGGGTGACGGACCCGCAGAAGTACGCCGACGCCGTGCTCCACGACGACTACGTCGCGGTGCTGCGCGAGTACGGCGCGGTGACGATCGTCGTGCTCAACCAGGTCGACCGCCTGCCCGCTGGCGGGCAGGAGCAGATCGAGGCCGACCTCTCCCGCCTGCTGGAGCGCGATGGGCTGCAGACCCACGAGGTCATCGGCACCTCGGCCCGCACCGGCGCCGGCCTCGACGAGCTGCGGCAGCGACTGCGGGGGCGCGGTCGAGCACGCCGACGCCGCCCGGCACCGGTTGGCGGCCGACCTGCGCACCGCCGCCGACACC
>NZ_ALWX01000094.1 GCF_000297495.1 Janibacter hoylei PVAS-1
CGCCGCCGCCTGGTGGGGTGCCCGGCAGGGCGCGGCAGCGATGGGGTCGGGTCGCCGCGGGCGGCGCCCTCGTCGCCCTGCTCGCGGCGACCGCCGTCCCGACCGGCCTGGCCACGTGGCCGCACCACGACGAGCGCGTCGAGGCCGGGGGGCTCGCGGCGGCGGAGGCCTACTGCGACGCCTTCGAGCCCGGCGACGTCGTCCTCGCCGTCGATGACTGGGCCGTCAACCACTGGACGCAGGTGACGCGCGGCATGTGCGGCGTACCCTCCGTCGCGACGACGGGACGACTGCGTGACGACCCGGAGCAGGTGCTCGCCGCGGCCCGGCGCCTCGACGAGCGGGTCCGCGCCCGCGGTGGCCAGCTCGTCCTGGTGGCCCACCGGGAGCCCGCGACGCTGCGCGACCTCGGCGCGACCGATGTCCGGACGGTCCTCGACACGGTGATCATGGAGGACCCGCACGTGCTCACCGAGCGACCCGAGGAGCTCGACCCCCTTCGCCTCGTCGTGTGGACCGGTCACGTCCCGCGATGAGTCGGGCCGGTCGCATAGGCTGCCCGCGATGAGCGCGCACCACGCCCCCGATCCCGACGGCCGTCCCGGTGACGCCTCGTTGAAGATCGCCGTCGTCGGCCCCACCCACCCCTACAAGGGGGGGCGTCGCGTCGCACACGACCACCCTCGCCCACGAGCTCGAGGACGCCGGCCACGACGTCACCCTCGTGTCGTGGAGCCACCTCTACCCAAGCTTCTTCTACCCCGGCGAGCAGTCGGTGCCCAGCGCAGGGGACCCGGACGTCGAGCCCTTCCCGCGCACGGTGCGTGCCCTGTCCTGGGCTCGGCCCGACTCCCTCGTGCGGGCCGGGCGCAGGCTGTGCGACGTCGACCTCATCATCGTCGTCCACGTCATCCCGCCCGTCGTGCCGCTCCACCTCACCCTGCTGCGGGCCGCCGGTGTGGGGCGCACCGCGATGACCGGGCGCGGGCCGCGCAGCGTCGTCATCGCGCACAACGTCCTGCCCCACGAGCCGCACCCCGGTGACGCCGCGCTCATGCGCACCTTCTTTCGCCGGGTCGACGCCGTCGTCGTCCACTCCGCCGAGCAGTCGCGGCTGGCCCGTGAGCTCGACGCCGAGCACGTCGTCGTCACCGACCTGCCCCCGCACCTGCCCGGCGGCGACCCCGTGGAGCGCCGCGAGCACCGTGGACCTGCGCGGCTGCTCGCGCTCGGCCTCGTGCGCGGCTACAAGGGGATCGACGTGCTCATGCGGGCCATGCTCCGCGTGCCCGGGGTCACGCTCACGGTCGCCGGCGAGATCTGGGGCGACGCGGGCGACGAGATCCGCCGCCTCGCCGAGCACCGCGACCTGCGCGACCGCGTCGAGATCCACAGCGGCTACGTGCCCGCCGACCGCATCGCACCGCTCCTCGCCCAGCACGACGTGCTCTCCCTGACCTATCGCAGCGCGACGGCGAGCCAGAACGTGCTCCTCGCGCACCAGCACGGCCTCGCCGTGCTCGCCTCCGACGTGGGCACCTTCGGCGACCAGGTGCACGACGGCGTCGACGGCTACCTCGTGCCCCCCGAGGACGAGGACGCGATCGTCGAGGTGCTCGAGCGGCTCACCGACCCCGACGAGGTCGACCGGATCCGTCGCGGCGTCACCGCGCCCGACCTGCACGCGCCGTGGGCCCGGTACGTCGGCTCCCTCGAGGCGCTCAGCGCCGCCGGGATCGGCGCCGACCCGACCGCGCGCACCGTGCCGCGCCGTCGCTCGCGCCTTGGCCGGGTCGCCGACCGGGCAGAGGACCTCGTGGGCTTCGCGCGGGCCGCTCGGGCCAGCCGCCGCCCGCGGATCGACCTCGGCCCCGGTGACTTCCCGACCTGGGTGCGCCCGACCGACGCGCTCGTCCACGACGACGACGCGACCCGCGCGCGCGAGCTCGCCCGCGAGCTGGGCCTGCCCCGCGAGGGCGACGAGATCGCCGAGTGGGCGGCTCTGGGTGCCCTCGAGGTGCTCCTGGGGCTGCGCGACGGCGACCGGCGCGAGGCCCTCGTCGTCGACGCCTCGGGCAGCGGGTCCCCCTTCGGTCGGTGGGCCCGGTCCGTGGGCTACGCACCGGTCGAGGTCGAGCTGACCGGTGCCCGCTCCTCGATGTCCCTGCTCACCGTCGACACCGCGACCCTCGACCTCGTCACCCGGCTGCACCCGGACGACGCCAGCGCCGCAGACGTCGACGAGACCCTGACGCAGGCCGGGTGGGCGCTGCGCTCGGGCGGCCTGCTCTGCCTCACCCTGCCGGTCGGCGGCGTGGGTCAGGACGTCGTCGGGGGGCCCGCCGACCTGCAGGCCGTCGTCGCGCGGGCGGCCGACGCGGGCTTCGACCTCGTCGGGGACGTCGACGGCGACATCACCTCGCGGGTCCGTCATGCCTCCCGGGTCAGCCACGACCCGGACGCTGCGCACGCCCTCGTGCGACTGACCTTCCGGCGCCGATGACGGCGCCGACCACCCCGGTGCGGAGCGGACGCAAGCGGCTCCTCGACGTGCTGCGCATCGGCTTCCTCGTCGTCGTCCTCGTCGCCGTCGGGATCGCGCTGTGGAGCAACTGGGAAGAGGTGCAGGGCGACCTCGGCCGACTCGGGCCGGTGACGATCCTCGGGGCCGTCGTGCTGTCGCTGCTCTCACCCTTCTTCACGGTGCTCGGCTGGCGGGTCCTGCTCGCCGACCTCGGGTCGCGGCTGCACATCGCCCAGGCCAGCGGGGTCTTCTTCGTCGGCCAGCTCGGCAAGTACCTGCCCGGCTCGGTGTGGTCGGTCGTCGTGCAGACCGAGATGGCCGCCAAACTGGGCGTCCCGCGACGTCGGAGCGCGGTGGTCGGCCTGCTGTGCATCGCCCTGTCCGCGCTCACGGGCATGATCGCCGGGCTCCCGGCGCTTCCGGTGCTGCTCACCCGGGGTGACGCCGTCATCCCGTGGTGGGCGCTCCTGCTCATCGTCGCGGTCCTCGGCATCCTGCTGTGGCCCCCGCTGCTCAACCACGGCATCCGCACGCTGCTGCGCCTGCTGCGTCGCGAGCCGCTCGAGCACGACCTCAGCCACGCAGCCGTCGGGTTGTCGAGCCTGTGGTTCACCCTCTCCTGGCTGGTCGGCGGGTTGGCCGTGTGGGTCATGGCGCGCAACGTCGCCCCGGACGACGCCGATGCCTCACGCCTGCTGCTCGTCGCGGTCTCGGGCTACCTGCTGGCTGCCGGCATCGGGATGTTCAGCATCGTCGTGCCCGCAGGCGTCGGGGTCCGCGACGGCGTCATGGTCCTGCTCCTCACCACCCAGATGTCCGTCTCGGCGGCCACCGCCGTCGTCGTCGTCGCCCGCTTCCTCACCGTGCTCGCCGATGTCGTCTGGGCTGCTCTCGGCTGGCTGTGGGCGAAGTCCCACGACCTCCTCCCGGACGGTGGCACACCCACCACTGACCGCGACCCGTCCCCGTAAGGTGATGCCTCATGTCTGACTCCACCCCCGGCGGCCAGATCGCCGCACCTCCCGGCGGCCGCCTGCTCGCCGTCGCCAAGCGCGGCGCCGAGCACCTCCTGTGGGGCCGGGTGGCCCTCCAGCGGCGGCTCGAGGCGCGGACGCAGGGCGCCCGTCCCGCTCCGGCGAGCGTGGCGCCGACCGGCGTGCTCACCGATGCCGCGACGTGGCGACGGGCGACCGACGAGGCCAAGCGCCTGCGTCTGCCGCTCCACCGCGACCTCCCCAAGAACTGGGACGCCCTCGGCGCGGTCGCCGCGGTGCTCGACCTCGTCGACGACGGGTCCCGCAGCGCGCGGGTCATGGACGCCGGCAGCGCGCGCTACTCGCCGGTGCTGCCGTGGCTGCGGCTCTACGGCTTCGGTGCCGCGGCCGGGTCGCTCATCGGCATCAACCTCGAGTTCGGGTCGCAGGTGACGCGTGACGGCGTCGTCTTCCGCTATGGCGACGTCACCGACACCGGTCTGCCGACCGGGCACCTCGACGCCATCACCTGCATGTCGGTCATCGAGCACGGCGTACCCCTCGAGGGCTTCGTCGCCGAGTCGGCGCGCCTGCTGCGCCCCGGTGGCGTGCTCGTCGTCTCGACGGACTACGACCAGGACCCGCCGGACACGACGGGCAAGGTGATCTACGGCTCGCAGGTCCACATCTTCTCGCCGGACGAGATCCGCGACCTCGTGGCCATGGCCGACCGCCACGGTCTCGAGCTCGTCGGCACGATCGACGACGCGACGCTGGCGCACAGCGAGCGCCCGGTCCACTGGTCGAGGGTCGACCTCGACTACACCTTCATCCTGCTGACCTTCCGCAAGCGCTGACGGCTCAGCGCAGATCCCGCGCGAGCAGCGGGTCGAGCGCTGCCGCGTAGACGGGCAGGTCAGCCGGCCGGTCGCCGAGGACGCGGAAGATCGCGGCCCGCACCATCGCCTGCCCGCGCGGGCCGCTGACCCACTCGTCCACGGCGAAGGGGTCAGCGTGACCGCGCACGACGCCGTCGAGCACCGCTGTCGCCTCCGCCCACAGGGCCGGCCGCCAGTACGGGGCGAGGTCGATGACGACCGGAGCGCCATGCGGGTCGAGCAGGATGTTGCCGGCGAGTTCGCCGTGGACGAGCTGTGCGGGGCCGAGGTCGGTGTCGTCACGGGCCGCGGCGAGGTGATCGAGCAGGCCCTGCACCTCGGGGTCGATCCCGTCGGGGAGCGGGTCCTCGCCGAAGGCCACTCGCTCGGCCACGGACCACCGCCCCACCGGGGGCTCCTGAGCCGGGGGCCAGCAGGTGATGGCCCGCGAGAGCTCCGCGTGCAGCACGGCGCCCACCGCCCGGGTCGCGGCGGGGTCGGTGAGCTCACGCGCCGCGGGCTCGAAGCGCGTGGCGGCCCAGCCGTCGACGACCCAGCTGCCGTCGCGAGCGGGCACCGGCATCGCGATCCGCAGGTCCCGGTGGTCGCGCCCCGGGCGGGTGTCGAGGTCGACCGCGAGCCGGGCGAGCATCGGGCTGAGCAGATCCTGGACGCGAGGATCTCGCCCGGGGGAGAGGACGAGGTCGCCCGCGCGCACGCTGCGGCCGCGCCCTCCCGGTGCCGGCTCGAGGTCCCCGGGCACGGCAAACATGTCGAGCACGTGCTCCGTCGGTCGCATGCCGTCACGCTATGTCACCCCTGACCGGCACAATCGGCTGCGTGAGCACGTCCACCGGCCCGACGACGCGACGCCACCGGCCGCCCGAGCCCGTCGACCTCGCCCTGGTGCTGCCCCGCTTCGTCCGTGGCTCCGGCGACCCGACGAGCCATCGCGTCAGCGACGACTGGTGGTTCGCCTGGACCACGCCCGACGGTCCCGTGACCCTCCACCTGACGAGCGAAGGGAGCGACGTCCTCGCCTCCGCCTGGGGCGACGGCGCCGACTGGATGCTCGAGCGCCTGCCGGACCTCGTCGGCGGGCGGGACGACCCGAGCGACTTCACCCCCCGCCACGACCTCGTGGCTCGGGGGTGGCCGCGGATGCGGACCTGGCGGGTGCCGGCCAACGGGCTCGTCGCCCAGATGCTCGTCTGCTCGGTGCTCGAGCAGAAGGTCACCGGCCGCGAGGCCTTCAGCAGCCAGCGCCAGCTCGTCCGGCGCTTCGGCAGTCCGGCCCCGGGCCCGGGGGAGCAGCTCGGCCTGGTCTGCCCACCGAGCCCTGCCGACTGGGCCCGCATCCCCTCGTGGGCCTGGCTGCGCGCCGGCGTCGACGGCGCTCGCTCCCGCGTCGTCGTCCGGGCGATGCGGGTGGCCGGCCGCCTCGACGAGTGCGCCGACCTGTCGCTGGAGCAGGCGCACTCGCGGATGCGCTCCCTGCCCGGCATCGGGGTCTGGACCGCCGCCGAGGTCGCCCAGCGCGCCCTCGGCGACCCCGACTCACCGAGCTTCGGCGACTACCACGTCGCCAAGGACGTCACCCTCGCACTCGACGGGGTCGTCGGCGACGACTCCCGCATGGCGGAGCTGCTCGAGCCGTATGCCGGCCACCGCTACCGCGCCCAGGTCGTCATCACCGCCACCGCCGGGCACCGCCCTCGACGCGGCCCCCGTCGCTCGCTGCCCACGCACCTGCCGACGCGCTTCTGAGCGCACCGGTCGTCGTCTGCGACGGTCGACGATCCGCGGGGCATCACGTGCGTCAGACGCGAGCGAGGGCGTCGGCGGGGGGAGGCGTCGGAGGGGAGCCAGGTGGCGCGGAGGTCGCGGTAGAGCGCGGCGACGGCATCGGCCGTGGGCTCGACACCGACGGCGGCGAGGGAGGGGCCGAGGTCGTCGAGCTCGGGGGTGATGCCGACGACCTGGGCGGAGGTGCCGCGCAGCGCGTCACGGATGCCGGGCACGCCGAGGACGATGCCGATGGAGAGCACCGGGTCGCCGGGCGCGAGGAGGACGAGGTCGGCCTCACGGATCGCCTCGAGCACGCCGGGGGGCCGCGGCGGCGCGGTCCATGCCGGCGACGATGAAGCGGGTCGCGGGCGGGCAGCCGAGCTCGTGGCGCCACTGCTGGACGTGCACCGCCTGCTGCTGCTCCTCGCCGTCGAGCACGGCGTGCGTCTCGACCGGGACGTCGCTCATGGGGAGCAGGCGCACCCCGCGGTCGGCGAGGCCCAGGCGCTCGGCGAGTCGGGCGGTGACCTCGGACGGGGTGGCACCCATGCCGAGCCAGGCCGTGCGGGCGAGGTGGGTCGCGACCTGGCGGTCGGTGACGGGGAACCACTGCGGGCCGACGTCGAGTGCGGTGAGCTCGCGGGCCACGCTGTCGGAGCCGTCGTCGGGCTCGTCGGCGAGCGCGGCGAGCACGGCGTCGACGTCGGGTGACATGCGCAGACCCCACAGCGAGATGTCGTCGCCAGTGTTGGCGATGACGCTGATCTCGGCGGGGGTGGGGGAGGCGGAGGCGTGGTCGACGAGGTCGCGGACAAATCGGGCGCCGGGACGTCCCCCGGTGATGACGGTGATGCGCATGGGGGACATCGTCTCAGCCCGTGACGAAGGGGAGTGCCCGCCCGACCGTTCAACGCTCCATAGCCTCCCCGGCTTGACGACGCACGCATGACACGCATGTAATTACAGACATGTCACGTGG
>NZ_ALWX01000095.1 GCF_000297495.1 Janibacter hoylei PVAS-1
CCCCCTTCGCCCACTCCTGACCGCCCCGTCGCCCGCCCCCGACTTCGCATCTCCCTAGGGAAATAGCACCCAGACGTCGCATCTCCCTAGGGAAATGCCCACAGGAGGTGTCATTTCCCTAGGGAGATGCGGCATCCCTGGTCGAACCGCACTCACGACAGAGAGGCAACGATGCCCGAGATCCTGATGCCCCAGCCCTATGCCTCCCCGTGGATGCAGGACGAGGTGGCCGATGTGCTCACCCTCGCCCGCACCTTCTTCGAGCGGGAGGTGACGCCGCACGCGGAGCGCTTCGCCGAGCAGCACCAGGTCGACAAGGAGACCTGGCTGGCCGCGGGCGCCGCGGGTCTGCTGTGCATCTCGATCCCGCAGGAGTACGGCGGCGGTGGCGGCACCTTCGCCCACGAGGCGGCCGTGATGTGGGAGCAGGGGCGGGCCGGAGACGACGCGCTCGGCTACTCCGTGCACTCCTCGATCGTCGCCCACTACCTGCTCGCCTACGGGTCGCAGGAGCAGAAGCAGAAGTGGCTGCCGCGCATGGCCTCCGGCGAGCTCATCGGTGCCATCGCGATGACCGAGCCGGGCACCGGGTCGGACCTGCAAAACATCAAGACCACGGCCCGGCGCGAGGGCGACCACTACGTCATCAACGGGTCGAAGACCTTCATCACCAACTCCTCGCACGCCGGTCTCGTCGTGGTCGTCGCGCGCACCGGCGGTGAAGGGGCACAAGGGATCTCGCTCATCGTGGCCGAGGTCGACGGTCTCGAAGGATTCGAGCGCGGTCGGGTGCTGCAGAAGGTCGGCCAGCACGGTCAGGACACCCGTGAGCTGGCCTTCACCGACATGCGGGTGCCCGTGGCCAACCTGCTCGGTGAGGAGGAGGGGCAGGGCTTCTACCAGCTGATGATGCAGCTGCCGCAGGAGCGGCTGGCGATCGCCGTCAGCGCGGTGGCCTCCGCCGAGCTCGCCGTGGACCTCGCGGTGGCGTACACCAAGGAGCGCACCGCCTTCGGCAAGCCGATCAGCGCCTTCCAGAACACGCGATTCACCCTCGCCGAGGTCTCCACCGACGTCATGGCGGCGCGGACCTTCCTCGACCACTGCGTCGCCCTGCACGTCGACGGCAAGCTCGACGCCGCGACCGCCTCACGGGCGAAGTACTGGACGACGGACGTCCAGTGCGAGGTCGTCGACCGCTGCCTGCAGCTCTTCGGTGGCTACGGCTACATGCTCGAGTACCCCATCGCGCGGCTCTACGCCGGGGCGCGCGTGCAGAAGATCTACGGCGGGACCAACGAGATCATGAAGGAGCTGATCTCGCGCACGCTCTGACGACGTGACGCTAGGTTTGCCGCCATGACCACCGGGGGCGACCGCGATGACCATCTCGTCGAGCTGGCTGCGGGCAGGGGCGGCCTCGTCGCCTGTGCCCTCGCGCTGCTCATCACGACCTGCCTGCCGATGACCCGGTGGGAAGGCGAAGGGGAGGAGACGACCGGCCTGCTGCAGGAAGATGTCGCACCGCCCGTCCTCGACCTCGACTTGTGGGGTCTCTCCGGGGCCGGAGACGTGAGCGGACTCCTGGTCGCGGTGCCTCTGGTCCTGCTGGCCGTGCTGTGCCTCGCCGCCCTCGGCAGCTCACTGCTGAAGCTCCTGCCGGCGATCGCCGGCGTCGTCACCCTCTGGTCGGGAGTGCACGCTGCGCTCGGCGGGTTCGAGGGTGACCTCCTGGCGGCCCGGTGGTTGTGCGTCCTCGTGCCTGCGGTGACGACCTATGTCGCGGTCCGGGTGCACCTGACCCAGGGGCGCGTCTACGGCTGACCTGGTCAGGTTGTCGCGACCGAGGCGACGAGCGAAGGGCGGCGGCGCTCGGCTCGCAGCGCAGGGAGCAGGCACCAGACGCCACCGAGGCCGAAGATCCCGGCGGCAGCCATCGCGACCTGAGTCGACGTCGCGGCGGCGAGCAGGCCCGCGAGCGGCATGGTGACCGCGGTGGACCCGAAGGCGCACATCGAGCCCAGCGAGAGCACGGTCGCGCGGTTGGCCGAGGTCGCCTCGCGGTGCAGCAACGCGCTGTAGGCCGGGCCCTGCATGCCGTGGCCGGTGTAGGCGAGCAGGTGGGCGACGACGAGGCCGACCGGCCCGACGACCAGGGCCATCCCGATCGTCAGCACGCTGTGGACGACCCGGCCGAGGATGGCGGCGCGCGCGACACCCCAGCGGGCGGAGGCCCGACCGCACAGCCAGGCGCCGACGGCGAAGACGACCCAGGCTCCCGCGGCGAGCGGGCCCATGACGACGCCCGCTCGCTCCTCGCCGCCGGGGAGCTCGGCCATGCGCACCGGGGTCAGCGACTCCATCGAGATCATCGCGGTGCTCCAGAAGACCTCGAGCAGCACCAGCCCGCGGAGCACCGGGTTGTCGCGCACGAGCCGCAGACCTGAGGCGATGACGCCGGGGGTCTCGCGGGCCGAGGACAGCGCCCGCGACCAGCCGGTCGAGTCGACGTGGGTCACCGGCTCGCGGAGCAGGACGACGACCGCGGCGAGGTGGAGCACCGAGAGCACGAGGCAGATGACGACGGGCAGCCACAGCGCCGAGTGCGACCCGATCGGGTGCCAGGCGACGAGGCCACCGGACAGCAGCGCCCCGCCGGCGATCGCCAGCCCGAGGATCGAGGTGGATCGCGAGAGGTCCTGGTCGACGTCGGCGCCCGGGCGGGTGGCGTGGACCGTGTCGACGTACCAGGCCTCGAGCGGGCCGGAGTCGAGGGCGCGGAAGACGCCAGTGAGCACCGACGCGATGACGAAGGCGGTGAAGGAGTGGGCGACAAGGAGCGCAACCATCGCGGCGACATTGGCCAGCCCGGCGGCGATGAGGACCGGGCGGCGACCGAGGGCGTCCGCGAAGCCGGAGGTCGGTAGCTCCAGCGCGACGACCGCGACGCCGATGACGGCCGAGGCCGTGAGCGCCTGCGGCAGGTTCAGGCCGCGCTCGAGCTGCCACAGCACGAGCAGCCCGACGACGAAGCCGATCGGCAGCCAGCGGGTCGTCGTCAGGGTGAGGAAGACCCGGCGGGCGGCGAGGGGGGAGAGGGGCTCGGTCATCGTGACTCCCACCCGGGTTCGTCATCGGCGGGGAAGCTCGAGATGACGACGGCGTAGCGACGCTGGTCGTCGGCGAGCTCGCCGGGCGTGGGCGGGTGCTCGGCGAGGACCTCCCACATGAGGTCCTCGAAGCGGGTGAGTATCTGCGCCGCCTGTTCCGCGGTCACGGGGACCTGGAGGTCGCTGATCGAGGTGACGGCGCGCCACTCCTCGCTCTCGCCCCCTCGACGGACGGCGGCGCCCTGCATGCGGCTCGCGAGCTGGGTGACGGCCAGCTGGTGGAAGGCGTCGGTGGCGTCCCTCCCTTCGTCCGTCGTCACGTCGTCGTCGCGGACGGAGGTCGTCATGGCACTCGCCCGCCACCACCGGTCGCGGTTGTTGCCGAGGTCGTTCGCCTCCTCGACGAAGCCGTGCTCCGCGAGCTGGCGTAGGTGATAGCTCGTCGCCCCCGAGTTGAGTCCGAGGCGGCGCGCGACCTGGCTCGCCGTCGCCGGACCGAGTGTGCGGAGCAGGCCGAGGATGCGCATGCGCACCGGGTGGGTCAGCGCGCGCAGCTGGGTGACGTCGGGGGTGACGGGGTCCATGGGGAGGAGCCTAGACCGCAAAGGTCTGTTTGCAAAGGAATGTTTGCGATCCCTTCGAGACGGTCGCGGGGCGACCTCCTCAGGGSCGGTYGAGACGGTCGCGGGGCGACCTCC
>NZ_ALWX01000096.1 GCF_000297495.1 Janibacter hoylei PVAS-1
CTCGGTGGCGAAGGGRGGTTCCCGTGACCTCCTTGCCGTCGTCGCCAGCCCCCGCACCTGCTGACCCCGCTGCGGTGCACCCCTGGCTCGCCGTCGGCACCCCGGTGCTGCCGCTGTGGTGCCAGCCCGCCCACGCGAGCATCGGTCCGGTGATCAGCCCCGGCGGTCGCCCCTGCCTGCACTGCCTGGACCTCACCCGAGTCGGGGTCGACCCCGACTGGCCCTACCTGCGAGCTCAGCTCACCCGCCCCCCGGGTCGCGGGCCCCGAGCCGGCCGACGGCCTGCCCGCCGTCCGCCTGCTCGCTGCCGGCCTGACGACCGCACTCGTGCTCGACCACGTCGCCGGACGGCTCGGGACACCAGAGTGGTCCTTCGAGGTGGCGATGCCCGGGCCCACCCTCGAGCGTCACCGCTGGCCGGCACACCCCCGCTGCCCCGAGTGCGGCGACGAGGTCATGCCGGCCGACGAGGCCGAGCCGACCCTGGGGGTGGTCGGGTCGGGCGAGCGCCCGGAGGCCGGCGACGCGACGACGACGCCCCCGACGTCCGGGTCCAGCACCCGTCCAGCCCGGGACGACACAATGGCCGGGTGAACCAGATCCCCCGTGGAGCCGCCGGTCGTGCCGCGCGGCTCGCCTCGCTGCCGCTCGGCCATGCCGGGCGCAGCGCCCGTGGCGTGGGCCGGCGCCTGACCGGCACCCCGGCCGACGTCGTCAGCGAAGAGATCCAGCGCCGCACCGCGGAGCAGCTCTTCACCGTGCTCGGCTCGCTCAAGGGCGGCGCGATGAAGGTCGGCCAGGCCCTCTCGGTGCTCGAGGCCGCGATGCCCGAGGAGATGGTCGGGCCCTACCGCGAGATGCTCGTCCGCCTGCAGGACGCGGCTCCCCCGATGTCGACGGCCGAGGTCCACGAGATCCTCGCGCGTGACCTCGGCCGGCGCTGGCGAGACGAGGTGACCATCGAGGACCGGCCTGTGGCCGCCGCCTCCATCGGGCAGGTGCACCGCGGGGTGGCCGCCGACGGACGCACCGTGGCGGTGAAGCTGCAGTACCCCGGCGCCGACCGGGCGCTGCGCTCCGACCTGCGTCAGATCGCGCGGCTCGCCCGCGTCGCGACGACGTGGATGCCGGCGATCGACATCAAGCCCGTGACCGACGAGCTGCTCGCCGCTGCCGACGAAGAGCTCGACTACGGGCTCGAGGCGGCCAACCAGCGGGCCTTCGCCGAGGCCTACCGCGACGACCCCTTCGTGGCCGTGCCCGATGTCGTCCTGCAGACCCGGCACGTGCTCGTCGGCGAGTGGGTCGACGGCGCCTCCCTCGGCCAGGTCATCCGCGACGGCGACCAGGACGTGCGCGATCGCGTCGGGCAGCTCTACCTCGAGTTCCTCCTCGAGGGGCCCGGCCGGGTCGGGCTGCTGCACGCCGACCCGCACCCCGGCAACTTCCGGCTGACCCCCGACGGTCGTCTCGGGGTCATCGACTACGGCGCGGTCGCCCGCCTGCCCGACGGCATCCCCGACGTCGTCGGCCGCCTCGTGCGGCGGGCACTCGACGGCGACGCCCAGGGAGTCCTCGACGGGCTGCGCGACGAGGGTTTCGTCCTGCCCGGCATCGAGGTCGACGCCGACGAGGTGCTCGCGTACGTCCTCCCCTTCGTCGATCCGCTGCGCGAGCCCGAGCACGCCTTCACCCGCGAGTGGATGCGGGGTGCGGCCCGTGGCGTCACCGACCTGCGCGCCCCGGAGTTCGCCACCGGCCTACGGCTGAACATGCCGCGCGAGTACGCGATGATCCACCGCGTCTTCATCGGGGCGACCGGCGTCCTCAGCCAGCTCGAGGCCACGATCCCCGCCCGGGCGTCGATGGAGCGTCACCTGCCCGGCTTCGCCGACGCCTGATCCACCCGACCTGCGCATTTCCCTAGGGAAATGCGGTTGGAGGGTGGCATTTCCCTAGGGAAATGCGCAGACCGGGCCGACGAAGGGGGCGCAGCGGCCCCTAGGACTTCGCGGCCTTGGCCTTCGCCTTGGCGGCCTTCTTGTAGTCCCGCACCTCCTGCAGCGAGGTCTCGTCGGTGACGTCGGCGACGGAGCGCCGCGAGCCCTCCTCCGCGTAGGGGCCGATCGCCTCGCGCCAGCCGTCGGGACGCACGCCCAGCTGCTTGCCGAGGAGGGCGGCGAAGATGCGCGCCTTCTGGTCGCCGAAGCCGGGCAGCGCCTTGAGGCGGCGCACGACCTCCGCCGTCTCGACGCCGGTCCAGATGCGCGTCACGTCACCGTCGTAGTCGTCGCGCACCGCGGCCGCGACCGCCTGGATCCGCCCGGCCATCGAGCGGCCGTACCGGTGCACCGCCGGCGGCGTCGCACACAGGTCGGCGAAGGCCTCGGGGTCGGCGTCCGCCAGTCGCGCCGGGTCGAGCGAGCCGAAGCGCTCCTTGACCTTGGCCGGCCCGGCGAAGGCCCGCTCCATCGGGAACTGCTGGTCGAGCAGCATGCCGACGAGCAGGGCGAAGGGGTCCGACGACAGCAGCGCATCCGCGCTCTCGTCCTGGGCGATGCGCAGGGATCTGGCCATGGGGTCCAGCCTGCCACGACCCTCCCTTCGTCCTCCCCACCGACGACAACAGGCCCCACCCGGGGCATCGGGTGGGGCCTGTCGGCCTCTCGGGCGGAGTCGTGGTCGACACCGCCGCCGGTCGTGCTCATCGGAAGCTCAGGTGAGCGGGGCGGGGGTCCTGCCGGCGGGCGAGCAGCTCGCGCCGCTCGACCTCGGGGACGTAGGCCAGGGGCCGGTCCGTCGCCCGCAGGCGGGGCATCTTGGGGAACTTCATGTCGGTGCCTCCTCTCGTCATCTCGCTCAGGCGGGGATGGGGTGCTTGCGGGGGCGGCCGCGGGGCCGCTTGCGGGGGATGACCCGGCCGGCGTCGAAGAGCTCTCCGCCCCAGACGCCCCAGGGCTCGCGCCGCTCCAGCGCGCCGTCGAGGCACATCTGCTGGAAGGGGCAGTCCTGGCACAGGGCCTTGGCGTACTCGACGCCTGCCGGGGTCTCGGCGAACCAGATCTCGGGCTCCTCCGCCTGGCAGGGCGTGAGGGTGCTCGTCCGGTGTATCGGTGGGTGGGTGGTCAGTGCGGTCACGGGGTTCTCCTGACGCGGGGTGCGTGTGTCGAGCTGTCTGGGGGGACGACAAAGGCCGCGGTTCCC
Organism: Janibacter hoylei PVAS-1; assembly: GCF_000297495.1. Lineage (GTDB taxonomy): Bacteria > Actinomycetota > Actinomycetes > Actinomycetales > Dermatophilaceae > Janibacter > Janibacter hoylei. The sequence continues at coordinate 3,205 of NZ_ALWX01000096.1, forward strand.
GGTGTGGGATGCCGCGGCCTGTGAGGAGACCTGTGGGTCCGTCTGGTCTAGACGGCAGGTCCTGCAGGGCGCGGGTCCACGACGAAGGGGGCCTTCGGGGCGGCGGCGGTGCGGCCGCGATCGGTGAAGACGCCGGTGGCGCCGCAGATGAGATCTGCAGACGGCACGAGGGCAGCACCGGACATCGGGATGAGGTTCATCGTGATGTTGTCCATGGGTCCTGCCCTCCTCTCGTCAACGCGCTCTTCGGATCACACGCGGTGTCCGACTGACAGGAACCAACGTAGACCAGCCCTCGGGGGCGTGCCAACCGAATTAAATTTTCGACCTTCGCGGGCTCAGGCCTCAGGTTCTCCGGCGGACGCCGCGGCGACCTCGTCAGGGTCCGCTCCACCGACGACGGCGAGCACCTGGTCGGCGTAGAGCGAGAGCTTGCGCGGGCCGACCCCGCTGATCGCCGAGAGGTCACGCTGCCCGGTCGGCTCGGCCTCGGCGATGGCCTCGAGCGTGGCATCGGTGAAGACGACGAAGGCCGGCACGGATGCCGCACGGGAGACGGCCAGGCGCCAGGCTCGCAGGCGCTCGAAGGTCGCCTCGTCGTAGGTCGGCGGGCAGTCGGGGCATCGACCGGAGGCCCGCTCGGTGGCGGTCGCGAGCTCGGTACCGCACACCTTGCACACCTTGGGGCGGGAGGGCTTGAGCGGGCCCGACCCGCGGGAGGAGCTGCTGCGCTTGGGGGTCGAGCGAGCGCCCTCCCCGAGGATCGAGGCGGTGTGGTCGAGGAATCGGCTGACCCGTCGGCTCGAGCGGGCGCCGGGGTTGCGGGCGCGCGACCACGACAGGTGGAGCACCTCGCGGGCACGGGTCACCCCGACGTACATGAGGCGCCGCTCCTCCTCGATCTCCTCCACACCCTCGGCCATGGTGATGGGCAGCAGCCCGTCGGAGCACCCGACGAGGAAGACGACGTCCCACTCCAACCCCTTGGCGGCGTGCAGCGACGCGAGGGTCACGCCCTCGACGTCCGGGGCGTGCTGCGCGGCGATCCGCTCGTCGAGGTCGCGCACGAGCTCGGGCAGCCGGGCCTCGGGGCTCGCGGCAGCCAGCCGGGCGGCGAGGTCGACGAGTGCCTTGAGCGACTCCCAGCGCGAGCGCACCGCGCCGGTGCCGGAGGGCGCGTCCTCGTGCCAGCCCATGCCGCCGAGCACGTCACCGACGAAGGCCGGCAGCGGCTTGCTGCCGTCGTCGGTGCGGGCCGCGCCTCGCAGCAGGAGGATCCCCTCGCGGACCTCCGAGCGGGAGAAGAAGCGCTCGCCGCCGCGCACGAGGTAGGGCACGTCGGCGTCGGCCAGCGCCGACTCGAAGGCCTCGGACTGACCGTTGGTGCGGAAGAGGACCGCGATCTCGCGCAGCGGCCGGCCCTGCCCGACCAGTTCCTTGACCTTGGCCGCCACCCACGCGGCCTCCGCCGGGTCGTCGTCGAGCGCGGTCAGCTGGGGCGGGGTCCCCCCTTCGCGCTGCGGCACGAGCTCGACGGACCCTCCCCGCCGCTGCCCGTTGGTGTCGGTGAGCATCCGGTTGGCGAGCGCGAGGACCGGCGGGGTGGAGCGGTAGTTGCGCACGAGGCGCACCGTGCTCGCCCCCGGGTGGTGGCGGGTGAAGCTCAGCAGGTGCTCGGGGGTGGCGCCGGTGAAGGAGTAGATCGTCTGGGCGGGGTCGCCCACGACGCAGATGTCGCCGCGCCCACCGAGCCACAGGTCGAGCAGGCGCTGCTGGAGCGCGTTGACGTCCTGGTACTCGTCGACGACGAAGTGCCGGTACTGGTCGCGCACCGTGCGGGCGATGTCCTCGCGCTCCTCGAGGATGCCGACGGTGAGCAGCAGGACGTCCTCGAAGTCGATGACCCCCCGCTCGCCCTTGACGTCCTCGTAGGTCGAGATGAGCCGGGCCATCGCGGTGTGGTCCATGCCGGGCGGCTCGCGGCGGGCCCGCCGGGCGGACGCGGCATAGGTCTCGGGGGTGAGGAGCGAGACCTTGGACCACTCGATCTCGGAGGCGACGTCACGCAGCTCGGATCGGTCGAGTCGCATGCCCATGCGGGAGGCGGCCTCGGCGACGGCTGGGATCTTCTGCGCCATGACCTCGGGCGCGGCACCGCCGATGGCCTGCGGCCAGAAGTAGTGCAGCTGTCGCAGCGCGGCCGCGTGGAAGGTCCGCGCCTGCACCCCGACGACCCCCAGGTCACGCAGCCGGGTGCGCATCTCGCCGGCCGCGCGGGCAGTGAAGGTCACCGCCAGCACCCGCTGCGGCTGGTAGGCGCCCGAGCGCACCCCGTAGGCGATGCGGTGGGTGATCGCGCGGGTCTTGCCGGTGCCGGCACCGGCGAGCACGACCATCGGTCCGCAGGGGTTGGCGGCGACCTCGCGCTGCTCGGGGTCCAGAGCGTCGAGGATGTCGTCCGCGGACTGCGGGCCGGTCACGTCGATCACCCGGGCAGCCTCTCACCCTCCCCCGACACCTCGTCCAACCGCTGCCCGAGCCAGCCCTCGATGAGGCGGCCCGAGATCGACAGGCGCCCCGCCGCGCGCACGTAGCCGTCGAGCAGCTCGCGGCGGAAGTCCTCGCGGGTGAACCAGCGCGCCTCGGCGATCTCGTCGGGCTGACAGGTCAGCTCGGTCGTCGTGGCGCGAGCGGTGCAGCCGAGCATGAGCGAGGCGGGGAAGGGCCACGGCTGGTCGGCGACGAAGCGCACGTCGGTCACCGACACCCCCACCTCTTCGCCGACCTCGCGGGCGACGGCACCGGCGATCGTCTCGCCGGGCTCGAGGAACCCGGCGAGGACCGAGAAGCGCCCTTCGGGCCAACCGACGTTGCGGGCGAGGAGCAGGCGGTCGCGGTCGTCGGTGACGGCCATGATGACCGCAGGGTCGGTCCGCGGGTACTGCTCAGCGCCGTCGTGCGGGCAGCGTCGCACCCAGCCCGCCTGGGCGACGTCGGTCGGCTCGCCGCAGCGGGGGCAGCGCGGGTGGCGCACGTGCCAGTTGGCCAGGCCGAGCGCGGTGGCGAAGAGGGTGGCCTGCGCCGCGGGCAGGTCGGCGGCGACCTCGCGGAGGCTGGCGAAGGGGGCGGCGTCGAGACGTTCTTCGCGCGGCACGGGTGTCCCGGGCGGGGTGGGGCGGCAGACGGCGAGGTGCGCGGTCCCGTCGAGCCGGCCGAGGTAGAGCAGGAGGCCGTCGGCGTCGCCGGGCCGGGGCGCCCGCAGCGCGAGGGTGCGGTCGGGCTCGAGGGCCGCACGGTCGCCGACCAGGTCGAGCACGCGGGTGGCGGGGTCGGCGAGCAGGGTCTCGAGCAGCCCCGGCTCGCTGCGCGCGGGACCGTCCCGGTCGATGGCGGAGGCGGTCATGGGCAGGTCGTGCATCGGGTCGTGGTCCACGCTCCCCACCCTAGGGAGGTCCGCGGGACCGGGCTGGATCGGTCGGCGAAGGGCGTTGCTCCCCAGTTCGGCGGCCCGCGCCTCGTACGGTGGGCGGGTGACCTCTCGTGGACCGCTGACTCTCGCCGCACTGGCCAGCGCTGCCGTGCCCGGCCTCGACCCGACCTCCGTCGAGGGGGTCATCGGGACCGGACCCGCACGTCCCTACGACGTCGCCTTCGTCCAGGACCACGAGCACCGCCGCTGGGTCATCCGCTGCCCGCGCACGCCCGCGGCCTCCGCCGGCCTCGAGCAGTCGGCCGCGCTGCTGGCCCTGCTGAGCCGTCGCCTGACCATGCCCGTCCCGGCCGTCAAGGCTGGGTCCCGCTGCCCGAAGGGGGCCGCGCCGCCGTCAGCGCCTACCTCACCGGCCGTCGGGTCGAGCTGGCCTCGATCGCCCCGGGCTCCGCGCTCGCCTCCGGTCTGGGGCGCGCCCTCGCCCAGCTGCACAACCTCGACCGACGCATCTTCGAGGAGGCCGGAGTGCCGGTCTACGAGGCGGAGGCCTACCGGACGCGTCGCCTCGCCGAGCTCGACCGGGCCGCCGCGATGGGGCGCGTGCCCACGGGTCTGCTCACCCGCTGGGAGCGCACCCTCGAGGACCTGTCGCTGTGGCGTTTCACGACGACGCCGACGCACGGGGCGATCGGCGGGGGCACCGTCCTCGCGACCCCGGACGACGGCGAGGAGCCGGAGATCAAGGGCTTCCTCGGTTGGGAGTCGGCCCAGGTCGCCGACCCGGCCGACGACCTCGCCGCGCTCGTCGACGAGCTGCACCCCGAGGCCCTCGACACGGTCATGGAGGCCTACGCCCACGCCCGTGCCGACCGCCCGGACCGTCACCTGCACCGGCGGGCCCGACTCGTGCACGAGATGTCGCTCGTGCGCTCGATGATGACGGCCGTGGCCGCCGGCGACGACGAGGCCGCCGAGGACCTCGCCCGGCAGCTGCGTCGCCTCGACGACCGGCTCGCCGACGAGGAGGACCTGGCTCCCGCACCGGTCGGTGGCGCTGCGGCAGGGTCGGCCGCCGACGAGGAGACCACGGGGGACGACGCCCCCGCCGCGCAGGAGACGACCGAGGGGTCCGAGCAGAGCGGTACGGCCGAGGCGGCACAGACCGAAGCGTCCGAGCAGGACCCGACCGCGCAGGACCCGACCGAGCCGGACGCAAGCCAGCCGGACGCGGCCGAGGCGGACCCGACCGAGCCGGACGCGAGCCAGTCCGAGGACACCCCGCAGGGCGAGCTGGAGCCCGACGCTGCCGAGTCGGACGAGGCCGTGGAGATCGAGCACGTCGGCGAGCCGACCCCAGCCACCCCGACACAGGCCGGCACCAACTCCACGATCGAGCCCACCGCCAGTCAGCCCGGTGCCGACTCCGACGCCGGCCCCGAGGACCGCACCTCCGGCGCGCCGACCGAGGCGCCCGGCGCAGCCACCCCCGAGCGCCCGCGCACGCAGGTCCGGCTCGGTCCCCCGAGCGACCACGAGACCGCGGAGATCACCCCGCTCGTCGGTGACGACGGCGACGACGTCGTCCCGCCCTCGCCGCGCCGCTGACGGGCCCCGCCGACGCGG
>NZ_ALWX01000097.1 GCF_000297495.1 Janibacter hoylei PVAS-1
TGGCGACGAGCACGGCGACGACCCCCATGCAGACGAGCCACCGACGCGGCGCGGGTGCCTCCTGGCTCGACCACGGGCCCCGGGCGGGCGCCCGGCGCTCGGCGGGCGAGCCGGACCAGGCCTCCCCCCGCGGTCACCGTGCCGAGCACGTGCGAGCCCGGTGCGACCTCGGCGCCGCGACCGACGACCGCACCCGGCGAGAGGGTGCTGCGGGCGCCGATGCGGGCCTTGGCGCCGATGCTGATCGGGCCGACGTGCACGAGGTCGCCGTCGATCCAGTAGCCGAGCAGGTCCACCTCGGGCTCGATCGCGGCCCCCGGCCCGACGTCGAGCCATCCGGTGACCGGCGGCAGGGCGTGCAGGTCCACCCCTTCGCCGATCTTGGCGCCGAGCAGCCTTGCGTACCAACGAAACCAGACGGCGCCCGAGAGCGCCGCCGCGGCGAGCTCGTCCTGGGTGCGGGCGGCCAGCCACAGCCGCAGGTGGACCTTGCCGCCGCGCGGGTGCGAGCCGGGCTCGACGCCGCGCAGCAGGACCCGGGCGATGAGCGCGGCGAGCGCCATGCGGCCCGGCGCGGCGATGAAGACCACGGCGAGCAGCGCGACGAGCCACAGCGGGTAGGTCGGCAGCCACGGCAGGGCCGGGTGGGCGATCGTCGCGCCGAGCACGAGCCACGCCAGCCAGCGCATGCCGGCGAGGGCACGAAGGGGGATCATCCCGACGAGCTGCGCCACCTGGGTCTTCGTGCGGATCGGGCGCACCTTGCGATTGGTCCGCACCATCGTCGACGCGGCCGACGACTCGTCGAGCCAGGCGGCGAGGTCCCCGAGGCTCGGGTGGGCGTAGAGGTCACCGACGGTCGTCTCGGGGTTCTTCTCCCGCAGGCGGCTCACCACCTGCGCGGCGGTGAGCGACCCACCGCCGAGGTCGAAGAAGTCGTCGCTCGGGTCGCCCACGTCCGCGCCGATGATCTCGGCCCAGATCGCCGCGATCCACTGCGCGGTCTCGCCGAGCTCTCCCTTCGCCGGGGTGTCGGTCGAGGTGGGCAGGGGCCACGGCAGCGCGTCGCGGTCGACCTTGCCTGACGTGCGCGTCGGCAGCTCGTCGACAACGGCGAGGCGCGGCACGAGGGCCGCGGGCATGCGCTCGCGCAGCAGGTCGCGGGCGTGGGCGGCGTCGTAGCGCTCGTCGGTCGTCAGGTAGCCGACGAGCAGCTTGTTGCCCGCCTGGGTCGAGCGGACCGCCGCCGCGGCGGAGACGACGCCGGGCACCCGCAGCAGCTGCTCGTCGATCTCGCCGAGCTCGATCCGTCGCCCGCCGAGCTTGATCTGGTCGTCGGCACGACCGGCGAAGACGAGACCGTCGGGGTCGTTGCGCACCACGTCGCCGGAGCGGTAGGCGCGCTCCCAGCCGAGGGTGGGCATGGGCGCGTACTTCTCCGCGTCCTTGGCGGGGTCGAGGTAGCGGGCCAGGCCGACGCCGCCGATGATCAGCTCGCCGGACTCGCCCTCCGCGACCGGGTGGCCCTCCTTGTCGACGACCGCGAGGTCCCAGCCGGCGAGCGGCAGCCCGATGCGGACCGGGTCGGTGCCGTCGAGCATGGCGCCGCACGCGACGACGGTGGCCTCGGTGGGGCCGTAGGTGTTCCACACCTCGCGCCCGGGCGACTGGAGGCGGGCGGCCAGCTCGGGCGGGCAGGCCTCGCCGCCCATGATGAGCAGGCGCACCCGCTCGAGCGAGCTCGGCGGCCACAGCGACACGAGAGTCGGCACCGTCGAGACGATGGTGATCTCGTTGGCCACCAGCCACGGCCCGACGTCGACGCCGGAGCGGACGAGCGAGCGCGGGGCCGGCACGAGGCACGCGCCGTAGGCCCACGCGAGCCACATCTCCTCGCAGCTGGCGTCGAAGGCCACGGACAGGCCGGCCATGACCCGGTCCCCCGGGCCGATCGGGTCGTCGACGAGGAACATCTGCGACTCGGCGTCGACGAAGGCGGCCGCATTGCGGTGGGTGACGGCCACGCCCTTCGGCTTGCCGGTGGAGCCGGAGGTGAAGATCACCCAGACGTCGTCCTCGGTCGTGGGCGACGACGGCTCGATCGACGAGCGCCCTTGTCCCACAGGGGTGGTCGAGATGACGAGGTCGTTGCCGACGACGGCCGCGGCGGCCGACTCCTCGAAGACCACCCGGGCCCGCTCGTCGTCGGGGTCGTCCGCGTCGACGGGGACGTACGCGGCGCCGGCCAGGATGATGCCGATGATGGCGACGTAGAGGTCGGTCGAGCCGGAACGGATGCGCACCCCGACCTTGTCCCCCGGCCCGATGCCGAGCTCGGCGAGCTGCTCGGCGAGCGCCGAGGCAGCCTCCGCCAGCTCGCTGTAGGTGAGCATCTCCTGCCCGCTGTCGACGGCCGGCGCGTCCGGGTGGGCGGCCACGACCGCGGTGAAGATGTCGACGAGGGTGCGCGGGGCGGGCGCGCGATCACCCGCGAGGAGCGCGGGCAGCAGGGGCGAAGGGAGCGTCACGGAGGGCAGGATCCCCCACCAAGGTGAACACTCGGCGCAGCCCCGCCACGGGTGACCGACCGTGATCCCCCGCGGCCCCAGCGCTGCCCGGCGTCATTGAGGTCACCTGGCGTCGGTGATGTCACCTGGTTGCCCGGAGAGGGGGACCACGCGCCACCAACGACGCCGGGTTCCCAGCTGGCCACCACCCCGATCCCTGAGGAGGCCACCCGCGGCCATCTCGAAGGGATCCTGACATGCGAGAGGCCCCCGACCAGATGGTCGGGGGGCCTCTCGGAGTGGTAGCGGGGGCAGGATTTGAACCTGCGACCTCCGGGTTATGAGCCCGGCGAGCTACCGAACTGCTCCACCCCGCGTCGTTGCGTCATTAACTCTACGTGAACGCACGGGGAGGACCAAATCAGCCCGCGTCGAGGTCGGCCGAGCCCCCTCCCGGCTGCACCTTGGCAGCCTCCTCGAGCTGCTTCTTCAGCTCCTTCTGGGCCTCGTCGTAGGCGGCGAAGTCGCCCTTCTTCAGGGCGTCCTGACCGTCCTTGTAGGCCTTCTGCATCCCGGCGATCGCCTGGCGCAGCTTCTTGTCGTCGGCCGAGAGGTTCTTGGGCTCATCGGGCTCCTCGGGCTTCTTCGTCGGCTCGCCGCTCGGCTTGCCCTCGGCCGTCACACCGGCGTCCCCGCCGAAGAGCTCGTCGAGCGCCGTCTCGAGGTCCTGCGCCCAGGCGACCTTGCCACCGAAGGTGACGATGACGATCCGCAGCTGCGGATAGCTCGTCCCCGACGCCGACGACAGGTAGATCGGCTCGACGTGGAGGAAGCCCTCGCCGACCGGCAGCGCCAGCTGGTTGCCGTAGGAGACCTGCGACCCGCCACGGTTGGCGTTGTTGAGGTAGTCGGTCAGCGTCTGGCTGCCGTCACCCGAGGTCGCGTTGGACGAGACGATGTCGTTTTGCACCTGACCGACACCCGGCACCGTGGTGTTGCGCGGCACCGACAGCAGGCGCAGCTGGCCGTAGTCCGAGGCGGGTGTGCCCTTCACCGACCCCGCGTCGGCGTCCACCGCGAGGTACCCGGCCATGACGTTGCGCGTGCCCCGGGGGATGTACGTCGAGGTGAGCGACCACGCCGGCTGCTCCTGGTCGGGCATCGCGAGCGACAGGAAGTACGGCGGCTGGGCGACCCCGTCGTTGCCCCGCGACGGGTCGTCCGGCACCCGCCAGCGGTCCTGGCCGGCGCGGAAGTCCGCCGCCGACGTCACGTGGTAGTCGGCGAGCACCGCGCGCTGCATCCGGAAGAGGTCCTCCGGGTAGCGCAGGTGCGACATGAGGTCGCCGCTGATCTCCTCCTTCGGCGTGAGCAGACCGGGGAAGGCCTTATCCCAGGCGCTGACGATCGGGTCGCTCTCGTCCCACGTGTAGAGCTTGACCGTGCCGTCGTAGGCGTCGACGGTCGCCTTGACCGAGTTGCGCATGTAGTTGATGCGGTCGCCGACGAGCGAGCTCGCCTGCTGGGTCTGCACCGACGACACCTGACCCGACTGCACGCCCGACATCGAGAAGGCGGTGCTGTAGGGGTAGTTCTGCGACGTCGTGTAGCCGTCGACCACCCACTGGATCCGCCCGTCGACGACCGTCGGGTAGACGTCGTCGTCGAGCGTCAACCACGGCGCGACCCGCTGCACCCGCTCCGACGGGGTGCGGTGCTCGAGCAGCCGCGAGTCCGACCCGACCGCGTCGGAGAGGAGGAACTTCAGGTCCCGGTGGGTCACGGCGTAGGCGGCCTGGCGCATCCGCGAACCGATCGCCACTCCCCCTTCGCCCTGGTAGGTGTAGCGCGACTCCTCGCCGCCGGTCGGCTGGTCGATCTCGCGCGGGGTCGTCGTGTCGCCCTGCCCGACGATCGAGAAGTGGTCCATCTCCTCGCCGAAGTAGATCCGCGGCTCGTACTCGCCGAGCTCGTCCTCCGGGGTGATCCACTGCGGGTTGCCCGCCCGGGCCTGCGTGCCGCGGGCCATGACCAGCCCGTAGCCGTGGGTGTAGACGGTGTGGTCGTTGACCCAGTCGCGGCGGTCCGCCGGCACCTTGTCGAGGTCGAGCTCGCGGGCACCGACGACGACGTCGACGGTCTCGCCATCGATGTCGTAGCGGTCGACGTCCAGCTCGTCCTGGAAGGTGTAGTACGGCTGCTGCGCCTGCAGCTCCTGGTAGGCCGTGCTCACGACGGCCGGGTCGAGCAGCCGGATGCCCGGGATCGACGCGGCGTCCTCGCGCAGCTGCCCCGACTCGACGTCGGAGACCGCGTCATAGCTGTCGGTCTTGACCCCCGTCACCCCGTGCGCCGCACGCGTGGCGTCGATGTTGCGCTGCAGGTAGGGCTCCTCGAGCGAGTTGCGCGAGGGGCTGACCTTGTAGGTCTCCACGAGCGCCGGGTAGATCGAGCCGACGACGACCGACAGCACGACGAGGGTCGCGACGGCGATGAGCGGCAGGCGCCACGAGCGCGAGCGCACCGACGCGAGGAAGAGCCCGGCGCACATCGCGGCGGCGACCGCGAGGATGTACTTCGTCGGCACGAGCGCGTGCGCGCCCGTGTAGCCGACACCGGTGAGGACCTCGTTTTCCTGCGTCGTCAGCGAGTGTGCGCTGAGCACGTAGCTCCACGCCCGCAGCAGGGCGAGGACCGCGGCGATGACCGCGAGGTGGAGGAAGGCCACGCGCGTGGACCGACCCCGACCGGTCGGCACGATGCCGCCGTAGACGTAGTGGGTGAAGACCGCCGCGAAGAGGGCCCCGAGCGCGGCCACGGTGAGGAAGCCGACGACGAAGCTCCACCACGGCAGCGCGAAGAGGTAGTAGCTGATGTCGCGACCGAACTCCGCGTCGGTCGTGCCCGTGCTCGAGCCATTGCGCCACAGCAGCCAGGTCTGCCACTGGCCGGCGGCAGCCAGCCCGCCGAGCACGCCGAACACCGCGGGGAGGGCGATGGCCGCCACCTTGCGGAAGGGCTCGATGGCGCGCCGGTACTGCGCGAGCGCCTGCTCCCCCGGCGTCATCGGCACCGACATCGGGCGCGTGCGGTGGGCCAGCCACAGGCTGAGCCCGATGGGCAGCGCGGTGATCAGCCCGCCGAGGACGAAGAGCAGGACCTGCGTGCGCAGGCGCGTCCACCACATGTCGGAGTAGCCGAGGGAGCTGAACCACAACGACTCGGTCCACAGGCTCGCCGCCAGGCTGAGCAGCAGCAGGACCACGGCGACGACGAAGGCCACCTTGCCGACCCGCCCCCCGCGGCACACGTCGGGAGGGCGGACCCTCGTCCCGGGGCGGCGGCGCGCCCCCTTCGTCATCCGGCCAACTCGCGCTGCTCATGGTGGGGCCACGGTACCCAGCGCACCTGAGGCGCCGTAGGGCAGCATGGGCATCGTGCCCGACTCGTCATCCACCAGCACCCCCGACAGCGTCCCCACTGCGGAGCCCCTCGAGGTCGCCGCGCTCGAGACCGAGCGCCACGTCGCCTCGGCCGGGTGGGACCAGAACCCGCGCGTCTTCGCGCTCGTCGACACCGCCGCGCTCATCGCGGCCGAGCCGGCGCTCGCCGCCTCGCTGACCGGCGACGCCGACCGCGCTCCCGGCGCGCTCACCGCCATCGAGCAGGAGGATCTGCCGCGCACCGCCAACCTCGAGTCGCTGCTCGGGCGGATGGCCTGGCCCGACACCGTGCACGGCGTCGCCCTCGCCGTCGAGCGCATCGTCATCCCGCCGGGCGCCGAGCGCGACCTGCCGCAGGACCCGACCGCTGCCGTCGACGCCCTGGCCGAGCACCCGCAGCGCGAGGACGTGCGCCTGCTCGTCGCGGTCCACCGCGACGGCCGCGCCGTGTGCCTGCTGCGTCAGCGGGCCAACGACCGCGACGACCGCGTGGCGAAGGGAGAGGACATCGCCCCCGGCCTCGTGCACGCGCTGCGCGCGACCCTCGAGGACTGACCTGCGCATCCCCCTCGGCACAGGCACGTGGAAGACCGCATTTCCCTAGGGAAATGCGCAAGGGGTCCGCATTTACCTAGGGAAATGCGCAGGGGGTTCGCATTTGCCTAGGGAAATGCGCAGGGGGTTCGCATTTGCCTAGGCAGATAGCACGAAGGGGGGCGGGCCGGGTCAGCGCGCGACCACGTCCTCGCACGTGGCGAAGTCCGCGGTCTCCCCCTTCGCGATGTCGTCGACGGCCTCCGTGGCGTCGTCGAAGTCACCCACCGGCACCACCGTCAAGCCCTCCGGCACGTGGCCGACGACGTCACCGCAGTTGCTCTCCGGCGCGAGGAACCACCGCGCGCCGGCGTCGTGGGCGCCGACCATCTTCTGCGCGATGCCGCCGATCGGGCCGACCACCCCGGCATCGTCGATCGTGCCGGTGCCGGCGATGCGCTGGCCACCGGTCATCGCGCCCGGGGTGAGGCGGTCGCGGACGGCGAGCGCAAACATCATGCCGGCGCTCGGCCCGCCGACCCGGCCGGCGTCGATGCGCACCTCGACCGGGTAGTCGTACTGCGGCTCCACGCCGATGCCGACCCCAGCGCGGCCATCCCCGAGGTCGGCCGTCGTGAGCTTCACGGTCCGCAGCCTGCCGTCGCGGCGCACGACGATCTCGACGTCGTCACCGGGTGAACGGGCGGAGATCTTGTCGACGATGTCGGCGACGGTGCGGGTGCGGCTGCCGTCGACGGAGACGATCTCGTCCTCGAGCTCGAGCTTGCCCTTGGCCGGCAGCTTCGTCGCGATCGAGCCGACGACGTTGACCTGGGGCACCGTGGCGCCGGTGCTGCGCAGGCCGACGGCGATCGAGTTCTTCTGCGAGCCCTGCATCTGGGCGGCATTCATCTCCTCGATCTCCTCCTCGGAGGTGTCGGCCGGGAAGAGCTGCTCCTCCGGCACCACCCGCGAGTCGTCGTCGAGGTGGCCCATGACCCACTCCCAGCCGCTGATGTGCCGCTCGGGACCACCGACCACGCGGACGGTCGTGAAGTACAGCGACCCCTCCGTCGGGTAGGTCTTCGCGCCCTTGACCGCGACGAGCGAGGTCCCGTCGTCGAGCGTGCCGAGGGTGTCGGTGACCGGGCCGGGCCGCTCCACCGCGTACGGCACCTTGATGAGCATGCCCGCGAGGACGACGATGAGCAGCAGGAAGGAGACCACGAGGATCCACCGGGCGATGCGTTCGCTGCGCGGGACGGTGTTCTTGACCGGCTGGACCGGGTGGGTCACGGGACCTCCTGGCCCGGGTGGGAACCATCCGGGACCGCTCGTGGTTGGGTTGAAGGACAGCACATCCTCTCAGGAAGAGACGAGACGCCGACGTGAGCAACGACCCCAGCACCCCATCCGGTTCCCCCGGGGACGACGGGCTGCCCCCGGAGATCATGCGGATCTTCCGGGACCTCAACGGCGGCCGTGACCTGCCACCCCAGCTCGTCGAGCAGCTGCGCGCGATGGGGATCGCCGACGCCGACCCCGCACAGGTGGCCGCCATGACCTCGCAGGTCAAGGCGATGTTCACCCCCGGCGCCATGTCGAAGGGAGTGGACGTCACCTCCGCGGTGACCGCCGCCCGCAAGGTCGCCGAGGGTGACGACGGGGCGGGCGACCGCACGATGGGCGAGCGCGAGCACGGTCTGGCCGACCAAGCGGTGCGGGTCGCCTCGCTGTGGCTCGACCAGGTGACGGACCTGGAGGCGCCCGCCCTCACCGGGGCCGCCCTCTCGCGCACCGACTGGATCGAGGCGACGATGCCCGTGTGGGCCTCGCTCGTCGACCCGGTCGCCGACGGGCTGTCCGGCGCGATCCGCACGTCGATGACCTCGCGACTCGACGAGCCCGGCGCCCCCGACCTGCAGGCGCTGGGGCTGCCGGCGGGCATGGACCTGTCCGCACTCCAGCAGCAGCTCGCTCCCTTCGTCGACACGATGGCCTCGCAGCTGATGACGGCGCAGACGGCCGAGGCGGTCGGGGCGCTGTCGGCGGACACCCTGACCGCGACCGAGGCGGGCGTCCCGCTGCTCACGACGCAGGTGGGGCTGCTGCCGGGCAATGTCGCGGCCTTCGCCGAGGGGCTGGAGGTCTCGCTCGACGAGGTGTGGCTGCACCTCGCGGCCCGGGAGGCGGCGCGGATGCGTCTCTTCACCGCGGTGCCGTGGATCGGCCCGCAGATCCTCGCGGCCGTGCAGGCCTACGCGCGGGGCATCGCGATCGACACCGACGCGATCGACGCGGCGGTGCGCGAGGTCGACCCCTCCGACCCGGTGGCGCTGCAGGAGGCGCTGACCGGCGGCTTCCTCAACCCGAGCCCGACGGCCGCGCAGGAGCAGGCGCTCGTCCAGCTCGAGACCTGGCTGGCTCTCGTCGAGGGCTGGGTCGAGCACGTGGCCGCCCGCGCGACCGACGCGCACCTGCCGCACACGGCCGCGATGACGGAGACGATCCGCCGCCGGCGCGCCACGGGCGGACCGGCCGAAAAGACCTTCGCCGGGCTCGTCGGCCTCGAGCTGCGCCCGCGACGGCTGCGCGACGCGGCCAACCTCTTCGCCGCGCTCGAGGAGCGCGTCGGGGCCACCGGCCGCGACGGCGTGTGGGCCCACCCGGACGTCGCGCCGACGGGCGCAGACCTCGACGACGTCCTCGGCTTCGTCGAGCGCACCGCCGCCGGGGGCTCGTCCGCGAGCGACGACCTGGACGCAGCGCTCGAGTCGATCCTGCGCGAGGCTGACGAAGGGGGCTCTGCCGCAGGCGGATCCGGCGCCTCCCCCGACGGCCAGTGACGACGCACGCGCACCTCGACGCGGACCTGCGCGAGCTGCTGTCGGGCTGGGTCGCGCCCACGGCGGAGCAGGAGGCGCTGCGACGCGACTACCTCGCGCACCTCGGCGCGCACGAGCAGGCGAGCGCCAAGGCGGGCCCGCCGGCGCACTTCACCGCCTCCTGCCTCGTCGTCGACGAACCCCGCGAGCGGGTCCTGCTCACGCTGCACCGCAAGGTGGGGCGCTGGCTGCAGTTCGGCGGGCACATCGAGGCCGACGACGCGAGCGTCGCCGAGGCCGCGCTCCGCGAAGCGGTCGAGGAGTCGGGCCTGCCCGCCGGCGCGCTGACCCTGCCGCTCCCCGGGCCGGCGCAGCTCGACCGGCACGCGCTCGGCTCGGGCTTCACCCGCTGCACCGAGCACCTCGACGTGCGTTGGGTGGCGGTGGCCGCCGCCGGCAGCGAGCCGATCGTCTCCGAGGAGTCTTTGGACGTCGCCTGGTGGCCCGTCGACGACCTGCCGCCCGACCTCGACGCCTCGATCCGCGAACTGCTCGCCGCATCTGCCTAGGCACATCACCGCCACCCTGCGCATTTCCCTAGGGAAATGCGCAGGGCCACCTCCGTCCCCGCCGCATTTCCCTAGGGAAATGCGCACGTCGGGAGGGCCTGTGGATGACGCCGCAGCCGTCGCCACGATCTGCGCCAAGGTGGTCCCCACCCCCCACCGAGCGAACGAGCGAGCGGCGATGCACCCACCTCCCCACCCACCACGCGGGGCGGCGCTGCGCCCCCTTCGCCGGCCCGACGGGAGTGTCCAGCTGGGCGTCGGTCCGCGGTCTCTGCGTCTGGTCGGCCTCGCCGACGCCGAGGTGCGCTGGCTCAGCACACTCGACCCCGACCGGGCTCTCACCGAAGCCGTCACCGCCGCCGCCCTCGAGAGCATCGAGCCGGCACGAGCCACCCTCGTCCTCGACCAGCTCGTGGCCTCCGGGCTCCTCGCACCGGTCGCCGACACCGGGCTGCCCCGCGTGGCGATCGTCGGGTCCGGCGCCCTGCCCGCCCTGCTCGCCGACGTCCTGCGGCAGGGCGGGCAGGTCGAGGTCACCCGGGTGCGCCTCGGTGGCGAAGGGGGTTCCCGTGACCTTGCCGTCGTCGCCAGCCCCGCACCTGCTGACCCCGCTGCGGTGCACCCCTGGCTCGCCGTCGGCACCCCGGTGCTGCCGCTGCTGGTGCCAGCCCGCCCACGCGAGCATCGGTCCGGTGATCAGCCCCGGCGGTCCGCCTGCCTGCACTGCCTGGA
>NZ_ALWX01000098.1 GCF_000297495.1 Janibacter hoylei PVAS-1
GCCAGAGACGGCCTCGGAAGAGCAGTCGAGGATCGTCGAGCTCGCCACCCTCGTCCTGGTCCACTGGCACAACCACGACCGCCTCCACGGCTACCTGGGCGACGTCCCGCCAGCAGAGTTCGAGGAAGCGTTCTACGCTACGCAACGGTCCGACCACCCCTTGGTCGGAATCCAATAGCCCGAGCCTCCATCAGACCCAGTGCGGTTCAGGCCTCCACCAGTGCCTGCATGTTGTCCCCGCCAGAGCGAGCGAACCGAGCGCTGGCCACGCCTAAGCCCATGTCCTGTGCCATCGACCTCATCCTCGTCAAGGAAACGGTCTTACCCATCCCCCGCACCCCCGTCAGCACGATCGGACTCGGCGCCGGACGACCGAACGAAGCGACCGACAGCATCCGGGTACCGACCTTGGAGAACAGATCGGCACGGCCAGCCAGTACCGGCGGTTGCGCCCCGGTACCGGGTTGGTAGGGGCACGGCAGGTAGTCCATACCCATAGTTTCCTATAAAGCGACCTTTTTATAGGGAACTATGGGTGCAGTGATGACCCCATCGACAAGGGTGATGGTGATAGGTGGCCCACGGTGCCGTCCTTGACGGGGGGTATCGACCAACTCGTAGTCGAGCCGAGATGGCGCCGCCGCGGAGTAGGAACCGTCACGCTTGGGATGGTCGACGGATTGGCGCAGGGGTGCATCGGCCAGCTTGGGCCGGCCGCATTGCCGACGATCTACGTCGGCAAGTGCGACGCCGCCGCTGCCGACTTCTACGGGCGGTGCGGGTACTCGGTGATGGCACCGGAGAGGGCGGCGGGGGCAGGGGCCGAGAGCGGTCACCACCCCTGCACCTTCATGCGCACCGATGGGGTCTGAGAGCACCAATGTCGAGCCCTCCCCCACTGCCTCAGGTCTTATCTGATGACGGGTCTCCGTCGATAGAGTCGCCGTCACCTTCATCGGTGAGACCCTCGACGTTGGGTTCAACACTGACCAGGAGGCCCTCCCTCCGGAAATAGGCAGGGACCCGGTCAAGGAACAGGTCGACCAACCCGACCACCATCGCGATCGCGCCCGCGAGGATGACGAGGATTGGCACTGGTTGCGGGAGCACAGCCTCGGGGGTTGACGCCACTGCCGCACTCACGCCAAGGACGGTCACTGGCAGGCCCAGCGCCCCCAAGAAGGTGCGCACGTCGGGACGGACCGGACGCGGCTTGAGAGCCTCGGGAACGAGACCTTCCAAGACCTCGTCCTGAACGCGGTATCTCTCGAAAATGAGGTGGAGGAACGTGCCTACTACGCCGCCCGTGACCGTCACATGGAGAGCTGCGTAGGGCATGCTCATCCACGTCTTTCCGCCGACCTCGGACCACAGATCTGAAGCAACCGTCGTGCCCCCCCGCGTGGTACCCGGTACCGCCTACGACAGCCAACATCAGGACAACGACAGTTCCCACTAGCAGGAGATGGACGGGCGAGACGTGCTCAGCCGCAACGATCTTCGCGATAACACGGTCTCGCCTCTCCGTGATGGCGGCTCTAGCCGCGTCCGACAGGTCCTGACGATCGAGCAGCTCGCTCAGGGCGGCTTGCCTCTTGTTCAGGCGGCCCCGGGCTGAGACAGCAGCGACCACCACACTGACGATGGTCAGCAGCCCCGCTGCGAGCGACAGCAGGTCTTTCGCCTGCGTCAGATCCCAGTCACCCATCGGACTTCATCTCGTCGAGGCGGACGTCCTGAACGACGGCAGAGACGATCGACACTGGGTCGCTTTCTACCTCCGGGTCGAACCTCGCCAGTGAGGCGATTTCCCCGCGCAGGACCCGCCCGACGACTGCCCGGGACAGCCCTGTCGTCGACGCGATCACGCTCTGTGTCTTGCCCGCCCCGGCCATCTCGTGGACGAGCCGGAACTGGTGGGCGGTGACCCGCGAGGGCCGGCCCAACGGCGCCCCCTTCGCCCTGACCGCAGCCAGCGCCGCGCGGGTGCGCTCGGCGGTCATCTCCCGCTCGAACTGCGCCACCGACGCCATAACGTGGAACAGGAGCCAACCACCCGGCGTGGTCGTGTCCAGCGACTCCGTCAGGGAGCGGAACTCCACCCCACGGGTGCCGAGCTCGTCGACGACGGAGATGAGGTGCTTGAGCGACCGGCCCAGCCGGTCGAGCTTCCACACCGTCAGCACGTCCCCCTGCTCAAGCCGCTCGAGCAACCGGGCCAGGCCCGGGCGGTCCGTGCGCGAGCCAGACGCGTGGTCGGTGACGATGTGCTCGTCGTCCACGCCAGCCCGACGCAGCGCGTCGAACTGCAGCGCCGTGTTCTGATCGAGGGTGCTCACCCGCGCGTATCCCCAGGTGGTCAAGGCCGCCGGTCACCCTGCCCGCGGCGACGGGCGAACACGCGGCCCACCAGCACAGCGCCGCCGACAACCGCACCCAACACCGCCGCGGTGACGTACCCACTGATGTCAACAACGGCCGCTGCCGTCTCAATGCCAATCATCAAGACCCCAACCCGTGCTCGAAAGTCGCCGGTTTTTGACCTTTCGAGCAAAGCTATCAGTGAGCAGGGGTTTCGACCGCCCTCAGAGCCTCCCGCGACCCGTCCCCAGAGCTGCTCGAAAACGAGCGTCACTGAGCCGATCCCGCCGAGGTCGACGGAGCAGATCCTCTAAAGTCTGCACATGGAGCCTGACGAGCAGATGGGACCTTGAAGCGCCCCAGGTATCGCGCCGCATCCTTGTGAGTTGGAAGGATGCGAACCATGCCGAAGAAGATCGATCCGAAGGTCAAGGAGCGGTGTGTGCGGCAGGTGTTAGAGCACTTGCCGGAGTACCCGTCGCTGACCGCTGC
>NZ_ALWX01000099.1 GCF_000297495.1 Janibacter hoylei PVAS-1
CATGACGTGGGTGCCGTGCTTGGCCAGGCGCGCGGCCCGCCGCACCGGGCTTTCACTCATCTCCCCGGAGCGCACGACGTCGCGCCACAGCTCCTCGAGGCGCCCCACCCCTTCGACCGTCGGGTCCGCGGCGACGAAGGCGCCGTTGAGCGAGCCGATGCTCGTGCCGACGACGAGGTCGGGGGTGATGTCCGCGGCGAGCAGCGCCTGCAGCATGCCCACCTGGGTCGCTCCGAGGACGCCGCCGCCACCGAGGACGAAGGCGGTCATGGGCATGGCGTCAGATTACTGCGCCGGCGTGTCGGCCCGCGGGTCGGAACCGTCCTGGGGGATGACGTCGACGCCGACCTTGAGGCTGGAGCCACCCCCTTCGCCGAAGATCACGCCCTTGAGCGGCGAGACGTCGCGGAAGTCGCGGCCCCACCCGGTGACGATGTAGCGCGAGTCGGCGAAGTGGTTGTTCGTCGGGTCGAGGTCGACCCAGTCGCCGTCGGGGGTCATCGCCGCGACCCACGCGTGCGAGGCGTCTGAGCCCTGGAGCTTGACCTTGCCCGGGGCCGGCCGGGTCTCGATGTAGCCCGAGACGTAGCGCCCGGGGATGCCGACAGCGCGCAGGCAGCCGGCGGCGAGGTGGGCGAAGTCCTGGCAGACGCCTTCACGCTGGGCGAGCAGCTCGGGCAGCGTCGTCTTGACGCTCGTCGTGCCCTTGGCATAGGTGAAGTCGCGGTAGATGTCGGAGTAGAGGGCGACGAGCGCCTCGCCGAGCGGCCGGTCGGGCGGCAGGATCCCGGCCGAGTAGGCGATGACCTCGGGCGCGATCTCGACGAGGGCCGACGGCAGCAGGTACTGGGCCGCCTCGGCACGGTCGATGCCGTCGCCGGCGGCGATCTGCTCCGCGGCCTCCGCGACGGTCCACGCGTTGAGCCGGTCCATGTCCGGCGCCGGCCACTCGATCTCCATGAGGCTCACCTTGTGCACGTCGAGCACCGTGTGCGGCGTGCGGACCTCGTAGAAGCTCGAGTGGTTGCCGAAGTGGTCGACGTGCTCGGTGAGGATGTGCGGCTCGGGGCTGATCTCGACGCGGTGCTCGAGGACGCGCTGCCGGCTCGTCTCCCGCGGGCGCAGCAGCGCCCGGCCGAAGGAGTCGGTGACGTACTCCTCGTAGGTGTACGTCGTGCGGTGGCGCACCTCGTACTGCCGAAGGGTGTGGTGCTCCGGCTTGATGATCGGCACCAGGGGGTCGCCCGTGGCGACCGGCTCGGGGGCCGGGGGGCGTGACGGGGTGGCGCTCACCAGGACTCCTCTCCACCGTTCCACTGGACCCACTGCACGTTGCGCCCGGCCTGCTTGCGGCGGAAGTAGGCCGCGTCGACGGAGCGGTGCACCTCGCGCAGCTGGGTGCCGAGGCTCGACAGGCTGCCGGCGAGCGGGGCGCGACCGTCGGCGAAGAGCCCGTCGAGGTCGAGCCCGGCGATCCGCTCGGCGATCTCGCGAACGGCGGGCAGCGCGGCCTCGTCGTCGATGAGCTCGAGGTCCTCGACGAGGCGGTCGACCTGGAAGGCGACCGAGCGCGGGTTGGTCACGTCGCGCAGGAGCAGGTCGACGGCCGCCTGCAGTGCCGACATCCCACCGAGCCCGGAGGTGAGCCGGCGGCGGTAGGTGATGACCGACTCGGCCGCGAGGAGCGCCGACTCGGTGGTCGTGCCCTCGACGACCGGCGCCCGCTCGACGGCGAGCACGGAGGCGAGCAGGCGGATCGTCTGCTGGGCGCGCTCGACGCGCTTGCCGGCGTCGGCGAAGGCCCACGCCGGGTCGCGGATCAGCGACTCGACACCGATGCCGGCGAGCGCCAGCAGGCCCTCGATGGTCTCCATGAGCAGCTCCTGCAGGTCGTCCTGCGGGACGGCGTGCTGGAGGGTGCGCTCGAGGCGCGACATGACGAGCCAGGTGTCGAGGGAGAGGCTCTCGCGGACCGCCTGGGCAGCGATGACGGCGCGGTGGGTGCTGTAGGCGACCGACCCGACGATGCGGGGGTCGAGGGTGAGCGCGCGCAGGTGCGGCAGCGGGTCCTCGCGGCGGCTGGCCCCCTCGTCGCCGACGAAGCCGGGGTGCACCGACATGACCTCGGTGACCGCGTCGAGGATCGCGAGCATCGCGGCGTGGCCGGTGGTGCCAGGGCGGGCCGCGTGGTCGTCGACGAGGTTGTCCGCGACCCGCAGCAGGCGGGCGGCGGCCTCGGCGCGCTCGGCGTAGCGGCCCATCCAGTACAGGTCGGCGGCGACACGGGGTGCGGGGGCCGCGTAGCCGGCGGCGGTCCCCCCTTCGACCGTGGCGAAGGGGAGGCCCTCCCCCTCGGGGGGCGGTCGCCTCGGTGTCGGCGCGGACCCACACGTCCTTGCTCATCGCGCCGGTGAAGCTCGAGATGGCGCCGGAGTCGGCGCGGACGGCGAGCCGGCCGAGGCCGCCGGGCATGACGACGTAGTCCTCCTCGTCGGCGACGGCGAAGGTGCGCAGCACGACGCTGCGCGGCTCGAGGCCGCCGGCGGTGACCACGGGTGCCGTCGACATCGTCAGCGGGTCCTGCGCGGTCCAGCGCCACGGCTCGGCCTGGATGCGCATGGCGAGCTCGTCGCGCTCGTCGGCGCTCAGCTCCCAGCCGAAGACCGAGTTGCTGTTGCCGCTGCGCGAGGCCGGCTTGACGACGAGGCTGGAGAGGTTGGTGACGATGTGGCTGAGGTGGGTGGGCTCGCCGGCCCACCACGTCTGGGTCGAGGCGAGGGAGAGGTCCTCGCCGAGGACGTGCCGGCAGATCTGCGGCAGGTAGGGGATGAGCGCCGGGTTTTCGAGCACCCCGGAGGAGATCGGGTTGACGATCGAGACGTGGCCGAGGCGGGCGGCCTCGACGACGCCGGGCAGGCCGAGGCGGGAGTCGCCGCGCAGGTCGAGCTGGTCGATGGCATCGCCCTCGACGCGGCGCATGATGACGTCGACCGGGGAGAGCCCGCTCGTCGTGCGCATCCAGATGCGGCCGTCGCGGCTGACGAGGTCCTCGGACTCGACGACGGGCACGCCGAGCACGGTGGACTGCAGCGCCTCGTCGAAGGCCGCGTCGCTCAGCGCGCCGGGCGTGAGGATGACGATGCGGGGCACGTCGTCGGTGTCGGGGGCGGCGGCGACGAGCGCCTTGTGCACGTGGAAGAAGAACCCGCGCAGCCGCGCGAGGTCGACCTCGCGGTGCAGGTCGGGCAGGACGCGCGCGATGATCCGGCGGTTGGCCATGGCGTAGCCCGCGCCGGTCGGTGCCTGGGTGCGGTCGGAGAAGACCCGCCAGGCCCCGTTGCGGTCGCGGGCGAGGTCCATCGCCGGCATGACGAGCTGGCGGGGCCCGGGCAGGTGGATGCCGTCGGCCTGCGGGAGCCAGCCGTCGTGCCCGTAGACGGCGGCACCGGGCAGGATCCCGGAGCGCACGAGGCTCTGCTCGCCGGTGAGGTCGGTGAGCACGGCGTCGAGCAGGGCGGCGCGCTGGCGCACGCCCTGCTCGAGGCGGGCCCACTCGGTGGAGCCGAAGGTGAGCGGCAGCGGGTCGAGCTCCCACTCGCGCGGCTCGGTGGGGATCTGGCGCCCTTCGGGTGCCTCGCTGTCCTCGGGGGAGACGCCGGCGCCGTAGGTGATGCCGTCGTCGGCGACGAAGCGCCGGGTCGCCGAGCGCGCTGCGAGGAGGGCGGTCAGACCGGCGCCGGCGATCTGGTCGGCGAGCGGCTGCGCCGCCTCACGCACCCCGTCGAGGGTGACGAGCTCGTCGACCCCTTCGCTGCTCGTGACGATCTCGCGGTAGTCGTCGAGCAGGGGTGAGGACCGGTCACCGATGGCCGCAGCGGACATGTGGCGACACTAACGCTGTTGGGTGGACTGGCCCGAACCCCATCCGCCCCACGTTTCTCGGGTCACCCGAGAATCGCCCCCTTCGCAAGAGTTTGGAACCCTTGCGAAGGGGGCGTTTCTCTTGCTGAGTCGGCGCGAAGGGGGGGTCAGCGCCTCCCGTGGCCCCGGCCGACCTGCGTGTCGACCCACACCAGCCGGTGGTCGCTCGTCGGGAAGGGGTAGCTGCCGGTGAGCCGGTACAGCGGGTGCTCGCTCGTGGGCCAGAAGACCCGTGCGTGCCGGATCGGCAGGTCGCGGCTCGGCAGGACGTAGTCGGCGCGGATGTTGCCCGGCGGCTCGGCGAAGTCGGCGGTGTCCTGCGCGGGGTTGCCGACGTGCTCGTCGTTGATCCCGCCCTGCTGCTCGCTCGCCTCGACGGCGCCGCGGCTCGTCGGGGTCACCGAGGTGTTGACCCGCGGGTGGTCCAGGAGCTGGTGGATCGCGTCGTCGGTGCTGTCGCCGTCGTCGGGGTCGGCGTTCTGGTCGCCCGCGATGACGAAGCTGGCCCCCCGCGGGAGGCCACCTCGCCTCCCTTCGTCGTCGCGGATCCAGCGGGCGTCCGTGCCGCCGGAGACATAGTCGGCCCACAGACGGATCTCGTCGGCGTTGCGCCGCCCGTTGCGGTCCTCGGGCCCGTCGAAGGTGGGCGGTGTCGGGTGGCTGGCGAGGAGGTGGACGGTCCTGGCGCCGATGCGGATCGGCAGGTCCCAGTGGCTCTTGCTGCTCAGCCGCAGGTCGGCCTGCTCGGCGGGCGAGTAGTAGTCGGTGGGCATGCGGTTGCCGGGCATCGACTGCCACTTCAGCTGCTGGAAGGTGCGCACCTTGCGCGTGTCGATCGGGTACTTGCTGTAGACGACCATGCCGTACTGCCCGGGGAAGAGCCCGAAGCCGTAGGCGTCGTCGCCCCCGCCGACGGTCCCGTCGTTGTTGAGGTCGTGGCCGCTCGGGACGCCCGTGTTGCTCGGCGCGATGTAGTGGTAGGGGTAGTCCACGGGGTCGGCGCCGCGCTGGCCCACGGCCAGGTAGTTGTCGCGAAAGAGGCGAGCGGCCTTGCGGGAGTAGTCGAACTCGTTGACGAGCACGACGTCGGGGTCAGCCCGCTGGATCGTCTCGGCGACGTTGCGCGCCTGCTCGTTGTCACCGGTCGACAGGTCCTGCTCGAGCTGGCCCTCGGTGGCCCGGTTGAGCGAGGCGTTGAAGGTCGCGAAGCGCACCTCCTGACCATGGTGCGGGTGCTTCCCCTTCGGCCGGTGGTCGTGGGCGGTGGCCGGGGCGGCCAGGGTCAGGGCGAGGGCGGCCGCGCCGACGAGCGCGGCGGTCCGGCGGGTGCGTGGCGTCATGCTCCCGACGCTAGGGCCGAAGGGAGAACACCGCCTGTCCAATGGACCAACGCTTCCTCCCCGCCCCCTGAGGAGGTCGCCCCGCGACCGTCTCGAAGGGGGCCCCCCACCCCCACCGCTCCCCTGAGGAGGTCCGCCCCGCGACCGTCTC
>NZ_ALWX01000100.1 GCF_000297495.1 Janibacter hoylei PVAS-1
CCCCGGCGGCGACGGCCACGGGCGCCCACGGCGGCAGCCCGAGCGGCAGCAACGCCAGCGAGCTGCCCACCCCGACGAGGGCGAAGGGGGCCACCGCCAGCACGGCGGCGACCGCACCCGGGTGAGCCGGCAGGGCACGACGCAGACCAGGGGTGGCGACCCATGCGGTGAGCCCGCCACCGGAGAGTCGCGCGAGGACGAGGCCGGCGATGCAGGTGAGCACGACACCGACCAGGGGGCCGATGAGCAGCCCGGCGGCGAGCGCGGCGAGGCAGCCGAGCAGCGCCGACAGCAGCCGCGAGCGGCGCCGGACGAGCGCCCGCAGCTCGTGGGTCAGCAGCCCGGTGAGCGGGCCCCCGACACCGACGGCGCTGGTGAAGCGTCCTCGGCGACCCAGCCGACGGCGTGCGGTCAGGGCGTCGAGAGCGGTGCCGTCGAGCATGAGGGTCGTCGCCCGGACGGCGGCAGTGACCTCTCCCGCTCGACGGAGGTCGGCGTCGGCCACACCGCGCGCGGCGGCCGCGATCGGGCGGGCACGCCCCTGCCGGACGAGTGCCGCGGCGGCGAGCACGAGGGCCAGGACGGCCCCCCGCGACGGCGGTCAGCACGACGGGCGCGACGGGTGAGCCGCTGCGCCCGAGCCCGACGGCGAGGGCAAAACCGGTGAGCACGCCCCAGGCCCCGGCGGCCACGGCGGCGACCCCGGCGACCTGCAGCACCCCGCCGCGCAGGAGGGCTCCACGGTCGGCGGGCGTCGAGAGCAGCCAGGTGGCCCGGCCGGGGTCGGCCCAGGCCGGACCCGCCGCTCGCAGCCCGGCCGCGGCAGCGACGGCGCCGAGCAGCCCCATCGCCATGGCCATCCAGCGGTGCTGGGTGCCGCTGAGGCAGGTCGTCGCGCAATCGGGGCGCAGGATCGACGGCCCGGTCGCGGCGAAGAGCAGGGTGAGCAGGGTCGCGGTGACGAAGGCGCCCACGTACCAGTCCTGCAGCAGCTGCCCCCACCCGGCGGTGTGGGTGCCGCCCCGCACCGCCCGCACGGCGGCCCGCGCCGAGGCCCGGTCCCCGACGAGGTCACCCGGCGGGACGACCGGGCCGGCAGCCTCAGGCATCGCCCTCGACGGTCACGACCCGGGCACCGCTGCGGGAGATGACCTCGGGGTCGTGGCACGCGACGAGCACCGCGCGCCCGGCGGCGGCGTGAGCGGCGAGCCAGTCCCCGAGCCAGGCCCGGCCGGTGTCGTCGAGCCGCTGCTCGGGCTCGTCGGCGAGCAGCAGGGCCCAGGGCCGCACCATGGCGGAGGCGAGGGCGAAGCGCTGTGCCTGGCCCGACGACAGCGTGCCCGGCAGCTGGTCGGCGACGTGCTCGATGCGGGCCTCGTCGAGCGCCCCGGCGACGACGTCACGCGGGTCGGCCACGCCGTGACCCCTGGCGAGCACGTCGAGGTGCTCGGCGACGGTCAGCTCGGGCAGGACGCCGAGGTCGCCGAGCACGGTGCACAGCGCGCGCCGGGTCTGCGGGACACGGGTGTCGAGCAGCGCCTCGCCGAGGCGGACCTCGCCCGCGTCGGGTGACTCGCTGCCGACGATGCAGCGCAGTGCCGTCGACTTGCCGACGCCGTTGGGCCCGACGAGCGCCACGACCTCGCCGGCTGCGACGTCGAGGTCGAGCCCGTCGAGCACAGTGCGGCCCCCGTAGCCCTTGGTGAGTCCCCGGACCTGCAGCACGTCAGACGAGGTCGAGCGCGAGGTCGATGATCGGCGACGAGTGCGTCAGACCGCCGACGCTCATCCAGTCGATGCCGGTGGCGCCGTAGGCGGCAGCGACCTCGAGGGTCAGCCCACCGGTGGCCTCGATCTCGACCGTCTCGCCGCGCTCCGCGGCCCAGCCGCGCGCCGCCGTGACGGTCTCGCGCAGCAGGTCCGTCGACATGTTGTCGCACATGAGGAACCTCGCCCCGGCCTCGAGCGCCTCGATCGCCTGCGCGGTGGTCTCGACCTCGACCTCGATCGTCACGTCGGGGTGGCGCTTGCGGATCGCGGCGAAGGCCGCACCCACTCCCCCGGCGGCGAGCACGTGGTTGTCCTTGACCATCGCGACGTCGTAGAGGCCCATCCGCTTGTTGGTGCCGCCGCCGGCGCGCACCGCGTACTTCTCGAGGGCGCGGAGCCCCGGGGTCGTCTTGCGGGTGTCGAGCACGGTGCAGCCCGTACCGGCGAGCGCATCGGCCCACCGGCGGGTGTGGGTCGCGACGCCCGACAGGCGGGACATGATGTTGAGCAGCGTCCGCTCGGCCATGAGCACCTGCTGGGTGGCGCCGGCGACGACGGCGATGACGTCGCCGGCCTGCAGCCGGGTCCCGTCGGCGACCCGCACGTCGACCGCGGGCGGCCTGCCGCCCGTCCGCTCGGCGACCCCGGCGAGCACGATGTCGATGACGGGCGCACCGGCGAGCACACCGGCCTCCCGCGCGACGACGTGGCCGGTCGCCTGCTGGTCGGCGGGGATCGTCGCGGTGCTCGTGACGTCGAGACCGTCGGGCCCGAGGTCCTCGTCGAGAGCGGTGGCGACGAGCCGCCGAGCGGCCTCGGTCGGGAAGTCGAGCGCCGTCACTGCATGCCCTCCTGTGGGTCGTCGCCGTCGACGTCCTCGTCGCCCTCCGGCCAGGCCAGCGCGACGTCGAGCTTGATGACGGCGAGCTCGCCGTCATCGGGGTCGCGCACGTGCACGAGGTGGGCGGCCCACCGGTCGTCGTCGTGCTCGGGGTGGTCCCGGCGGACGTGCCCGCCGCGGGTCTCCTCGCGCAGGTGTGCCGCGGTCGCGAGGGCCTGACCGAGGTGGAGCAGGTTGGTCGTCTCCCACGAGCGGGGACCCGGCTCGGCCGGCCCGTCGGTGCCGGCAGCGAGGGCGGCGAGGTCGGCGAGCGCTGCGGTCGTGGACTGCGCGGACCGGAGCGGGCCGACCCCCTTCGTCATCACCTGCTGCAGCTGCGCCCGACGCGAGGAGTCGAGCAGGCCCGTCGTGCCCCTCGCCCCGCGGCGTGGCCGGCGGCAGCTCGCCTGCGGCCAGCCGCGCGGTGAGGTCCTCGGCGATGCGGTGGGCGAAGACGAGACCCTCGAGCAGCGAGTTGCTCGCGAGACGGTTGGCCCCGTGGACCCCGGTGCACGAGGCCTCGCCGCACGCGTAGAGACCGACGAGGTTGGTCCGGCCGTGCAGGTCGGTGCGGACACCGCCGGAGGCGTAGTGCTGGGCGGGCGCGACGGGGATCGGCGCGGTTGCCGGGTCGATGCCGAGCTCGCGGCAGCGGGCGACGATCGTCGGGAAGCGGCGCTCGAGGAAGTCGCCACCGAGGTGCCGCGCGTCGAGGAGGACGTGGTCGGACCCGGTCGCCTCCATCCGGTCGAGGATCGCCCGGGCGACGACGTCGCGGGGCGCCAGGTCGGCCATCGGGTGCAGACCCGTCATGAAGGCCTCACCGGTCGTGTCGACGAGCACGGCGCCCTCGCCGCGCACGGCCTCTGAGACGAGCGGCTGCTGGCCCGTCGCACCGGCCCCGAGGTGCATGACGGTCGGGTGGAACTGGACGAACTCGAGGTCGGCGAGCGCCGCGCCGGCGCGCAGGGCCGCCGCCATCCCGTCGCCCGTGGCGACGGGAGGGTTGGTCGTCGCCGAGTAGATCTGTCCCAGCCCGCCGGTGGCGAGCACGACGGCGCGGGCGTGGGCCGCGCCGATGCCGTCGACCTCTCCCTCCCCGATGACGTGCACGGTCGCGCCGCAGACGACGCCCTCGTCGGAGGTCAGCAGGTCGACGACGAGCGCGTGCTCGATGACCTCGATGCCCGGGTCGGCGCGCACGGCCTCGAGCTGGGCGATGAGCGCCCGGGAGATCTCGGCACCGGTCGCGTCGCCGCCGGCGTGCGCGATCCGGTCACGGTGGTGACCCCCTTCGCGCGTCAGGGTGATCTCTCCGGAGGCGTCGGTGTCGAAACGCGCGCCGAGCCCGATGAGCTCGCGCACGCGGGCCGGGCCCTCGGTGACGAGGACCTCGACGGCGGACTCGTCGCACAGGCCGACGCCGGCGACGAGGGTGTCGTCGAGGTGCTCGGCGGGCGAGTCCTCGGGCGCGAGCGCGGCAGCGATCCCACCCTGGGCCCAGGCGGTGGACCCGGCCGAGAGCTCGGTCTTGGTGACGAGCAGCACCCGCTCGACGTGCTCGCGCAGCCGCAGCGCACAGGTCAGGCCGGCGATGCCGGAGCCGACGACGAGGACGTCTGCCTCCGTCGTCCACCCCGGCGAAGGGGAGGTCAGGAACCTCGGCAGGGTGACCGCCGCGGGGTCACCCACCGAGGGCGCCGTCCCCCGAGTGGTCGCGGTGGGTGACCGCAGAGGTCTTCAGCCCGTAGCCGTCGGGTACGTCGCCCGCGTCGTGGTACTGCTCGACGATCTTGTTGTCGCCGTCGACGAAGACGACGTTGGGCTCGAAGGTGCGCGCCTCGTCGTCGTCCATCGCGGCGTAGGCGATGATGATGACGAGGTCACCGGGCGAGACGAGGCGTGCCGCCGCGCCGTTGATGCACACGATGCCGCTGCCGCGCTCGCCCTCGATGGCGTAGGTCGTCAGTCGGTTGCCGTTGTCGATGTCGACGACGTCGACCTGCTGGCCGGGGAGCATGCCCGCGGCGTCCAGGAGGTCCATGTCGATGGTGAGCGAGCCGACGTAGTGCAGGTCGGCCTGGGTGACCGTGGCGCGGTGGATCTTGCTGTGGAGCATGAAGCGCTGCACGCGAGTGTCCTTTGTCGTGTGTGGCGAGGTGTGCGTCCCCCAGTCTCGCAGAGTCGCGCCGGGCCCCGCGCACTTCCCCGGCAGATGCCTGATGCGGGAGCACTGATCCGCATTTCCCTAGGGAAATACGCATGGTGGGGGCATTTCCCTAGGGAAATACGCATGGTGGGGGCATTTCCCTAGGGAAATGCGGACGAAGGGAGCGAAGGGGGTCAGCCGGCGGGAGCCGCGGCCGGCCCCTCCGCGAAGGTCTCCCGGGGCCCTCCCCCCGGGCCGACGAGCACCGGCAGGTTGTCGATGAGGCGGGTCGTGCCGACCCGCGCCGCGACGGCGAGCAGCGCCTCGCCCTTGTACCACTCGGGGACGTCCTCGAGGGTGGTCGGGTGGACGAGCACGAGGTAGTCGACGAGGGCGAGCGGCTCCTCGATGAGCACCTCGCGGGCGGCCCGCCGGATGGCGGAGGGCCCCTCGACGGCGCGGTCGGCCCCGGCACGCAGCGCGCGGGAGAGCGCGAGCGCCGTCTCACGGTCGCTCGGGGAGAGATAGGTGTTGCGGCTGCTCATCGCCAGGCCGTCCTCCTCGCGGACCGTCGGCACGGCGACGACGCTGCCGGGGAAGTCGATGTCCCGGACCATGCGCTTGATGAGCAGCAGCTGCTGGGCGTCCTTCTGCCCGTAGTAGAAGAGGTCGCCGCGGGTGAGGTGCATGAGCTTGGCGACGACGGTGAGCATCCCGTCGAAGTGCCCCGGCCGGGACTGGCCCTCGAGGACGTCGCCGAGCGGACCGGCGGAGATGCGCACGCCGGGGTCGCCGTCGGGGTAGATGACGTCGGGGGTGGGCGCGAAGACGAGGTCGACGCCTTCGCGGGTGCAGATCTCCAGGTCGGAGTCGAAGGTGCGCGGGTACCGCGAGAGGTCCTCCTTGGGCCCGAACTGCAGCGGGTTGAGGAAGATCGTCACGATGACGTGGCGGGCCCGCTCGCGGGCGGTGCGGATGAGGCGGGCGTGTCCCTCGTGGAGGGCACCCATGGTCATGACGACGGCGACGTCACCCTCGGTGAGGGCGGCGCGGGCCGGGCCGAGCTCGTCGCGGGTGCGGGCGACGACGGGGGCGGTGCTCATCGGGTCTCCTCGTCGAGGGTGGTCAGGATCCTGGCGGCGGCGTCCTCACGGAGTCGTCCGCTGCGCTGCGCGCGAAGGGCGGTGGCCCGGGACTGCGCCCGGTAGGCAGTGGCGACGTCCTCGGGCAGGGCGGCCAGCTCCGCGAGGTGCGCGGCCACGGTACCGGCATCGCCGCGGGCGACCGGTCCGGTGAGGGCGGCGTCGCCCGAAGACAGGGCGTTGTCGAGGCTGGCCTGCAGGAGCGGCCGCAGCACGCGGTCGGCGGGGTCGATGCCGGCCGACCGCAGGACCTCGAGGGCCTGGGCGACGAGCGTGACCATGTGGTTGCTGCCGTGGGCGAGCGCGGCGTGGTAGCGGCCCCGGGCCGCCTCGGGGACCCACACCGGCTCCCCGCCCATCTCCACGACGAGCGCCTCGGCGACCGGCCGCAGCTCCTCCGGCGTCGTGATGCCGAAGCAGCATTCGCTGAGGCGCGCGAGGTCGAGGCTGGTCCCGGTGAAGGTCATCGCGGGGTGGATCGCCATGGGCAGCAGTCGGTCGGCGACGGGAGCGAAGGGGGTCAGCCCGTGCCGTCCCGAGGTGTGGGCCACGAGCTGTCCGGTCACCCAAGTGTCGGTGGCGTGCAGTCCGGCGACGAGGTCGGTCAGGGCGTCGTCGGGCACGGCGAGCAGCACGAGCTGCGCCGAGCGCACGACCTCGGGGACGGTGAGGACCGGGACGCCGGGCAGGAGGACCTCGGCGCGGTCACGGGAGGCGTCGGAGACCGCGGAGACGCCGACGACCTCGTGGCCCGCCGACCGCAGCGCCGCGCCCAGGACCGCACCGACCCGTCCGGCGCCGACGACCCCGACACGCAGCGTGGGTCGCTGGCGGGGTGCGGGAGAGGGCTGCGGTGCGGGGCTGCTCACCGCCCCGACGCTACCCGCGCGGCCCCTCCCCTTCGCATCTCCCTAGGGAAATCCCCACCCAGACCGTCATCTCCCTAGGGAAATGCGCACGTCGGCTGACATCTGCCACGGGGTGTGCGCGCCTGGGGGAGGGCAGGTACCTAGGGTCGGTGGGGGTGGAGCGGACGTGGCAGGAGGCGTGGGCGGACGCCCTGTACGGCGAAGGGGGGTTCTACCGGCGCCCGGAGGCCCCGGCCGGGCACTTCGCGACCTCGGCTCAGGGGGGCACGGCCGGTGTCCTCGCGGCCGCCCTCCTCGAGCTGGCGCGAAGGGAGCACCTCACGACCTTCGTCGACGTCGCCTGCGGTCGCGGCGAGCTGCTGGCGGCCATGGCGGAGGTGGCGGTCCCCTCCCTCCGTCTCGTCGGGGTCGACGTCATCGACCGGCCTGCGGGCCTGCCGGAGCGCGTCGAGTGGGTCCGCTCCCCCGGCGGCCGAGACCTGCCCGACCTCGGGCGGCTCGACGAGGCGCTCGTGCTCGCCCACGAGTGGCTCGACGTCGTCCCGTGCCCCGTCGCCGAGGCCGACGACGACGGCGTGCTGCGCGAGGTGCTCGTCGCCCCCGACGGCGCGGAGCATTTCGGCGCCCCCCTCGGCGGCGCCGACCTGGCGTGGACGCAGCAGTGGTGGCCGGGGCCGCACTCCCCCGGCGACCGGGTCGAGGTCGGCCGCGCCCGCGACGAGGCCTTCGCCGGTCTCGTCGACCGCGTGGGCTCGGGGCTCGTCGTCGCCGTCGACTACGCGCACACCCGCGACGACCGCCCCGTGGCCGGGACGCTCGTCGGCTTCGCACACGGGTCACTCACCGCCCCCGTACCCGACGGGTCCTGCGACCTCACCGCGCACGTCGCCGTCGACTCGCTGGGCGCCGACCGACTGCTCGCCCAGCGCGAGGCGCTGCGCGGACTGGGTGTCGACGGCGCCCGCCCGTCGCTGGACCTCGCCCGCACGGACCCGGCGGGCTACCTGACCGCTCTGGGCGCCGCCTCGCAGGCGGCGGCCCTGACCTCAGGAGGGCCGGGTGGATTCGTCTGGGCCCTGCGCCGGGTCGCGCCCCGTGCCGGCTGACCCCGGGGTGTCCTGCTCGTCCTCGGGCGCAAGCGCCTCGACGAGGCTCGAGGCGATGAGCGGCTGCCCGTCGGCGGAGGGGTGCAGCCCGTCGACTGTTAGTAGCGCGAGCCCGGCCGTGCCGCCGGCAGCA
>NZ_ALWX01000101.1 GCF_000297495.1 Janibacter hoylei PVAS-1
CGCCTTGTGGAGAGAGCTTTTGGCATTGGGCCCTCGGCGCTGACGGAGGCCATGGGCATGCTCAACCACCATTTCGCAGCAGCCGCCTGATCGGCGCAGAGCGACAGCCTACCTCTGACTGCCGCCAATCTTTGCAACAGAGCCCACGCGACAGCTGCTCGCGCAGGCTGGGTGCCAAGCTCTCGGGTAACATCAAGGCCCGATCCTTGGAGCCCTTGCCCTCCCGCACGATGATCGTGCCGTGATCGAAATCCAGATCCTTGACCCGCAGTTGCAAACCCTCACTGATCCGCATGCCCGTTCCATACAGAAGCTGGGCGAACAAACGATGCTCGCCTTCCAGAAAACCGAGGATGCGAACCACTTCATCCGGGGTCAGCACCACCGGCAAGCGCCGCGACGGCCGAGGTCTTCCGATCTCCTGAAGCCAGGGCAGATCCGTGCACAGCACCTTGCCGTAGAAGAACAGCAAGGCCGCCAATGCCTGACGATGCGTGGAGACCGAAACCTTGCGCTCGTTCGCCAGCCAGGACAGAAATGCCTCGACTTCGCTGCTGCCCAAGGTTGCCGGGTGACGCACACCGTGGAAACGGATGAAGGCACGAACCCAGTGGACATAAGCCTGTTCGGTTCGTAAGCTGTAATGCAAGTAGCGTATGCGCTCACGCAACTGGTCCAGAACCTTGACCGAACGCAGCGGTGGTAACGGCGCAGTGGCGGTTTTCATGGCTTGTTATGACTGTTTTTTTGTACAGTCTATGCCTCGGGCATCCAAGCAGCAAGCGCGTTACGCCGTGGGTCGATGTTTGATGTTATGGAGCAGCAACGATGTTACGCAGCAGGGTGACGGTGTTCGGCATTCTGAATCTCACCGAGGACTCCTTCTTCGATGAGAGCCGGCGGCTAGACCCCGCCGGCGCTGTCACCGCGGCGATCGAAATGCTGCGAGTCGGATCAGACGTCGTGGATGTCGGACCGGCCGCCAGCCATCCGGACGCGAGGCCTGTATCGCCGGCCGATGAGATCAGACGTATTGCGCCGCTCTTAGACGCCCTGTCCGATCAGATGCACCGTGTTTCAATCGACAGCTTCCAACCGGAAACCCAGCGCTATGCGCTCAAGCGCGGCGTGGGCTACCTGAACGATATCCAAGGATTTCCTGACCCTGCGCTCTATCCCGATATTGCTGAGGCGGACTGCAGGCTGGTGGTTATGCACTCAGCGCAGCGGGATGGCATCGCCACCCGCACCGGTCACCTTCGACCCGAAGACGCGCTCGACGAGATTGTGCGGTTCTTCGAGGCGCGGGTTTCCGCCTTGCGACGGAGCGGGGTCGCTGCCGACCGGCTCATCCTCGATCCGGGGATGGGATTTTTCTTGAGCCCCGCACCGGAAACATCGCTGCACGTGCTGTCGAACCTTCAAAAGCTGAAGTCGGCGTTGGGGCTTCCGCTATTGGTCTCGGTGTCGCGGAAATCCTTCTTGGGCGCCACCGTTGGCCTTCCTGTAAAGGATCTGGGTCCAGCGAGCCTTGCGGCGGAACTTCACGCGATCGGCAATGGCGCTGACTACGTCCGCACCCACGCGCCTGGAGATCTGCGAAGCGCAATCACCTTCTCGGAAACCCTCGCGAAATTTCGCAGTCGCAACGCCAGAGACCGAGGGTTAGATCATGCCTAGCATTCACCTTCCGGCCGCCCGCTAGCGGACCCTGGTCAGGTTCCGCGAAGGTGGGCGCAGACATGCTGGGCTCGTCAGGATCAAACTGCACTATGAGGCGGCGGTTCATACCGCGCCAGGGGAGCGAATGGACAGCGAGGAGCCTCCGAACGTTCGGGTCGCCTGCTCGGGTGATATCGACGAGGTTGTGCGGCTGATGCACGACGCTGCGGCGTGGATGTCCGCCAAGGGAACGCCCGCCTGGGACGTCGCGCGGATCGACCGGACATTCGCGGAGACCTTCGTCCTGAGATCCGAGCTCCTAGTCGCGAGTTGCAGCGACGGCATCGTCGGCTGTTGCACCTTGTCGGCCGAGGATCCCGAGTTCTGGCCCGACGCCCTCAAGGGGGAGGCCGCATATCTGCACAAGCTCGCGGTGCGACGGACACATGCGGGCCGGGGTGTCAGCTCCGCGCTGATCGAGGCTTGCCGCCATGCCGCGCGAACGCAGGGGTGCGCCAAGCTGCGGCTCGACTGCCACCCGAACCTGCGTGGCCTATACGAGCGGCTCGGATTCACCCACGTCGACACTTTCAATCCCGGCTGGGATCCAACCTTCATCGCAGAACGCCTAGAACTCGAAATCTAACGTCCGTTCGGGCATCGAGGTCCATGTCGGGGTGGGACGGGCCCGTGGCTTCAAGATCACTTGCAGTCCGACCGCGATGTCTTGGTTGCGCGAGAGGTTGTCGATATCCTCCACTTCCATCATCAACCCTGGATAATGCCGCCGCCGTCATCGCCGCCGACGCCCGTGCCGGGCTTTTCGGGCCTGTCAGGCTTGCTCGGCCTTCAGCCTGCCTGGGCGAGATCTCCGGCGGACGGATTAACGGCGGAGCTTCGCCGCCTTTCGTGCGTGTGAAGGCCGAAGATAGTTCTCTCAAAAACATCCGTTTATGAGAGATACCAAATGTCATTTTCAGAAGACGACTGCACCAGTTGATTGGGCGTAATGGCTGTTGTGCAGCCAGCTCCTGACAGTTCAATATCAGAAGTGATCTGCACCAATCTCGACTATGCTCAATACTCGTGTGGGCTCTGTTGCAAAAATCGTGAAGCTTGAGCATGCTTGGCGGAGATTGGACGGACGGAACGATGACGGATTTCAAGTGGCGCCATTTCCAGGGTGATGTGATCCTGTGGGCGGTGCGCTGGTATTGTCGCTATCCGATCAGCTATCGACGACCTTGAGGAATGCTG
>NZ_ALWX01000102.1 GCF_000297495.1 Janibacter hoylei PVAS-1
GGGCTCGCGGCCGCTGTCTCGCTGCGCTGCGGGGAGGAGGGGCACCTCGCCGACCTCGCGGTCGAGCCGAAGATCTACCCCGCCGTCCGCTCGTGGCTGGAGTCGGCGCCCCCGGGCCGCGGCGTCAACGTCACCTAGCGGAGCGGTCGGGGCGCTCCTCACGACCACCGCCCGGCTGCCACAGCACGTCCCCGCCGATCTCGAGGTTGGCCACGCGCGCGAGGATGAAGAGCAGGTCCGACAGCCGGTTGAGATAGGTCGTCGTCAGCGGGTTGACTCCGCCGGTGCCGCGCTCGTCGGCGACCTCGGTGCCGTAGACCTCACGCGCTGCCCACGCGGAGCGCTCCGCACGCCGCACGACGGTCGTTGCGTGGTGCAGGTGGGCCGAGCCGGCCGTGCCCCCCGGCAGGATGAAGGAGCGCAGCTTGTCCACCTGCGTCAGGTAGTGGTCGCAGTCGGCCTCGAGCTCGTCGACCCAGGCCTGCTTGACGCGCAGCGGCGGGTACTCGGGGTCGGCCTGCAGCGGCGTCGACAGGTCGGCGCCGAGGTCGAAGAGGTCGTTCTGCACCCGGGTGAGGGTCGCGACGATCTCATCCGTGAGGCCGCCCGTCGCGATGGCCACCCCGATGACCGCATTGGCCTCGTTGGCGTCGGCGTAGGCCTGCAGCCGCACGTCCGTCTTGGCGGTCCGGCTGAAGTCGCCGAGCGCCGTCGTGCCCTCGTCGCCGGTGCGGGTGTAGATCCTCGTGAGGTTGACCATGGGGCCATCGTGGCAGAGGCCGAAGGGGGGACCCCGGTGACGTGGTCCTGACCGAGTACTGGTCATGGCGTGATCACATCGTGATTGCCACCTGCTGCGCCCGGCACGCGACGCACGCCACACTGGACGAGTCAGGACGACGCATCAGGGGAAGGCAGGTGAGCGTCATGAGCGCGATGACCGCGCTGGCGCCCGTGGGTGGCGTGGGAGCCACCCGGGTCCGGGTGCACGCCCCCTTCGACCTGCGGCACAGCGCCGACCTGCGGCAGGAGTTCATCCGGGCCATCCGCGAGGGCAACGACCTGCTCGTCGACATCTCCGAGTCCACCGTCGTCGACCAGGTCGGCTTCGCGACGCTTGTCGGTGCCCACGCCCGGGCCGCCCGCGCCGGACGTCGCCTGCGCTTCACCGGCGCGGACGAGCGCACGACCCGGCTCCTGCGCCGCGCCGGGCTGGCTCGGCTGCTCGCCGAGACGCCCGCTCCGGCGGTGGCGTTGCGGGGTCGGCGGACCCCCTTCGCCGTCTGACGCGCTCCTCCGACCACGCCGGATAGGGTCCACCCTGTGACTCGATCTGCACCCGCTGCTGCCCGAAGCGGTCGGGACGTCGGGGTGGACCTGGCTCGGGGGCTCGCCGGGGTGGGGATGATCCTCTCCCACGTGAGCATCTGGGCCCGTGATGCCCCCGTCCACTCCGGTGCCGTCGGAGTCCTGCTGGGGCAGTTCACCAACATGGCGGCTCCCACCTTCGCCCTGCTCATGGGAGTGTCGGTCGGGCTCGTCTCCCAGCGTCCGGGAGCGGTCAGCGGCCAGCTGGTGCGGCGCGACTGGGTGCGCGGTGTGATCTACATCGTGCTTGGTCTGCTGCTCGCCAGGCTGCACACCCCGATCGCGATCGTCCTGCACTTCCTCGGCGCCACGCTGGTCTTCGGCACCGTCCTCGCCCGACTGTCCACGCGATGGCTCCTCCCGCTCACCGTCGTGCTCGCCGCGGTGGGTCCGTGGGTCAATGCCCGTGCCCGGGCGGCCCTCTCGTCCGACCTCGGCTGGCTCCACGACTACCCGCTGACCTGGCTGACCCTGTCTCCGAGCTACCAGGTGACAACCATCCTGCCGATCTTCTGCGCCGGGGTGCTGGTCTCCCGGTGGCGCTTGTCGGCACGCTCCCTCCTCGTCCTGGCGGGAGTCGGCGCCGTTGCCTACGCGGGCTTCCTCCTGCTGCATGTCACGGGTATGGGGCAGCAGCACCCCGGGACGTACTACGACTTCCTCGGCAACATCGGCCGCTCCTTCATCGGGACCGCCGTCGTGGTCATCGTCGGGGACCGACTGCACGGGACCGCGCGTCGGCTCGTGCGACCGCTGACGGCGATGGGCGCGATGTCGCTGTCCGCCTACGTCCTCCAGGTCCTCCTCTTCGTTGCGCTCCTGCGTGTGGCCGACTCGCTGTGGCTCGTCACGCACTGGTGGGTGACCTTCGTCGGGGTGCCGCTGTGCGTCATGGCAGCCGCCTGGGCGTGGCAGACCCAGTGGGGGCGGGGCCCGCTCGAGCGAGGGCTGCGTCTGCTGACCCAACGGGTCCCCTGAGCAGGGGTGTGGCGTCCTTCACCGCGGAAGGGGGTACGCCCGGTCGCCGCGCACGGGTACCTTGCCCTCATGGCCGACAGCACCGATGCCCCCACTCCTGCCGCCGAGGCCGCCCGCCCCGAGCGTGACCGCCCGTGGGTGATGCGCACCTACGCCGGGCACTCCAGCGCCGCAGCGTCCAACGAGCTCTACCGGCGCAACCTCGCCAAGGGGCAGACCGGTCTGTCCGTCGCCTTCGACCTGCCGACGCAGACGGGCTACGACCCCGACCACGTGCTCAGCCGTGGCGAGGTCGGCAAGGTCGGCGTGCCGATCAGCCACATCGGTGACATGCGGCGCCTCTTCGACCAGATCCCCCTCGGCGAGATGAACACGTCGATGACGATCAACGCCGTCGCGATGTACATGCTCGCGCTCTACCAGGTCGCCGCCGAGGAGCAGGCCGAGGCTGCCGGGCAGGACCGCGCCGAGGTGCGCGCCCGCCTGGCCGGCACGACGCAGAACGACATCATCAAGGAGTACCTGAGCCGCGGGACCTACGTCTTCCCGCCCGGGCCCTCGATGCGCCTCATCACCGACATGGTGACGTACACCGTCGGCGAGATCCCCAAGTGGAACCCGATCAACATCTGCAGCTACCACCTGCAGGAGGCCGGGGCGACTCCCGTCCAGGAGATCGCCTACTCGATGTCCACCGCGCTCGCCGTGCTCGACGCCGTCAAGGAGTCCGGCCGGGTGCCCGAGGAGGACTTCGGCAAGGTCGTCGCGCGCATCTCCTTCTTCGTCAACGCTGGC
This sequence comes from Janibacter hoylei PVAS-1, assembly GCF_000297495.1. Lineage (GTDB taxonomy): Bacteria > Actinomycetota > Actinomycetes > Actinomycetales > Dermatophilaceae > Janibacter > Janibacter hoylei. Next base: position 3,142 of record NZ_ALWX01000102.1, read on the forward strand.
GTGCGCTTCGTCGAGGAGATGTGCAAGATGCGCGCCTTCGTCGAGCTGTGGGACGAGATCTGCCGGGAGCGCTACGGCGTCACCGACCCCAAGCAGCGCCGCTTCCGCTACGGCGTCCAGGTCAACAGCCTCGGACTGACCGAGGCCCAGCCGGAAAACAACGTCCAGCGGATCGTCCTCGAGATGCTCGCGGTCACGCTGAGCAAGGACGCGCGCGCCCGCGCCGTCCAGCTGCCCGCGTGGAACGAGGCGCTCGGCCTGCCCCGCCCGTGGGACCAGCAGTGGTCGCTGCGCCTGCAGCAGGTCCTCGCCTTCGAGTCCGACCTGCTCGAGTACGACGACCTCTTCGCCGGCTCGACGGTCGTGGAGAAGAAGGTCGCCGAGCTCGTCGAGGGGGCCAAGGCCGAGATCCAGCGCATCCAGGACATGGGCGGTGCCGTGCCGGCCGTCGAGTCCGGGTACATGAAGAACGCCCTCGTCGCGAGCCACGCCCTGCGCCGCCAGCGCATCGAGGCCGGCGAGGACATCGTCGTGGGTGTCAACAAGTTCGAGACCACCGAGCCAAACCCGCTGACGGCCGACCTCGACACCGCGATCCAGACCGTCGACGCCGACGTCGAGGCCAAGGCGATCGAGGCGGTCCGCGCGTGGCGCGCCGAGCGCGACGCCGACCCGGCCGGGGCGCAGGCCGCCCAGGAGGCCGTCGCCCGACTCCAGGAGGTCGCCGCGACGAGCGACAACCTCTTCGAGGCCTCGCTCGCGTGCGCCCGGGCGGGTGTCACCGTCGGGGAGTGGGCGCAGGCCCTGCGCGAGGTCTTCGGCGAGTTCCGCGCCCCCACCGGCGTCTCCGGCTCGGTCGGCGTCGCCGACGGCGGCTCGGCCGACCTCGTCGCCGTCCGCGACCGCGTGCGGGCCACGGGGGAGGAGCTCGGCGAAAAGCTGCGCGTCCTCGTCGGCAAGCCCGGCCTCGACGGGCACTCCAACGGCGCCGAGCAGATCGCGGTGCGCGCCCGTGATGCGGGCTTCGAGGTCATCTACCAGGGCATCCGACTCACGCCGGAGCAGATCGTCTCCGCGGCCGTCGCGGAGGACGTCGACCTCGTCGGCGTCTCGATCCTCTCCGGGTCGCACATGGAGCTCGTCCCGGACGTGCTCGACGGCCTCAAGGCCCAGGCGCCGGTGACATCCCCGTCATCGTCGGCGGCATCATCCCGGAGTCGGACGCGGCGAAGCTGCGCGAGCTCGGTGTCGCGGCCGTCTTCACGCCCAAGGACTTCGGGCTCAACGAGATCATGGGCCGCTTCCTCGACATCATCCGCGACAACCGCGGCCTGCCGGCGCTCGAGACGGCCGAGGCCTGATCCGTCAGGGCTAGCCTGCGGGTATGGCCCTGCACTGCCCGGCGACGTTGCTCGTCGCCGCCCCACCGCGCGATGTGGGGGCGGCGACGGCGCTCATCGACGCGCTCGCGGGTGACCGGGTGCTGGCCGTCGCCTGCGCCCCGGGTGATGTGGCGGGGGAGCAGCTCGCGCAGCTGCTCGACGTGCCGCTCGAGACCGAGCCGGGGCTGCTCGAGGGGCCGCCGACCTCGCCGGTGCTCGGCGAGATCGCCGACCTGCACCGGGGCGAGACCGTGCTCGTCCTCGCGCCGGGCACCGCGGCGGGGGAGACCCCCTTCGCCCGCCTCGAGGTGAGCTGACCCGACCTGCCCACCCCACCTGCGCATTTCCCTAGGGAAATGCGCAAGGGAGTGGTCATTTCCCTAGGGAAATGCGGGTAGGAGTGCGCATTTCCCTAGGGAAATGCGGGCGGGGGCGGTGGGCGTCAGAAGAGGCGGTGGGCGCTGTTGTCGATGCCCTTGAGCTCGTCGTAGTCGAGCGTCACGCAGCGGATGCCGCGGTCCTCGGCGAGGGTGCGGGCCTGGGGCTTGATGACCTGCGCCGCGAAGACCCCGGTGACCGGGCGCAGGGCGGGGTCGCGGTTCATCAGCTCGAGGTAGCGGGTCAGCTGCTCGACGCCGTCGATCTCGCCGCGGCGCTTGATCTCGACGGCGACGGAGACCCCCTTCGCGTCCTTGGCGAGGATGTCCACCGGACCGATGGCGGTCATGTACTCGCGGCGCACGAGGGCGTAGCCCTCACCGAGGGTCTCGATGTGCTCCGCCAGCAGCTTTTGCAGGTGAGCCTCGACACCGTCCTTGACCAGACCGGGGTCGACACCGAGGTCGTGGGCCGAGTCGTGGTGCACCTCGTGCAGCTTGACCCGCAAGCGGTCCTCCGTCTTGGCGTGCTGCACCACCCAGACCGCCTCGACTCCCTCCGTGGCCTCCGTCTCGTCCGGCTCGACCTCGGCCATGGAGCACGGGGGAGCCATCCAGTTCAAGGGCTTGTAGGAGCCGCCGTCGCTGTGGACGAGGACCGAACCATCGGCCTTGACCATGAGCAGACGGGTCGCCAGGGGCAGGTGGGCATTGAGTCGCCCCTCGTAGTCGACACTGCAGGTCGCAATCACCACTCGCACCCCGCAGACCCTACGCGTCCGACGACATGCCTGTGCGGACCATCACGCCGCCGCCCCCTACCGACCGGTCAGACGGACTGCGATAGTGCCGACATGTCTGACTCCCGCGCCCTTGCTGACGCCCTGGTCTTCCCGTACCTGAACCACGCCGCCTCGATGTTCGACGAGCAGTACGCCTCCCGCGAGGACATCGACAACGGCATGCGCTTCGGATGCGGCCTGCCCAAGGGACCGCTCACGGTCATCGACGAGCTCGGCCTCGAGACCGTCCGCGACGCGCTCGCCGCGCGCTTCGCCGAGACCAACGACCCCCGCCACCAGCCCAACCCGGCCATCGAGCGCCTCATCTCCGAGGGCCGCACCGGCAAGGCCGCGGGCCAGGGCTTCTACAGCTACGCCGGGGACGAGGTCGTCGCCGACGAGCTGACCCCCGCCGCGAACGGCCAGGGTGCCGCCCGCCCGATCAAGACCGTGGGCGTCGTCGGCTCCGGCACGATGGCCAGCGGCATCGTCGAGGTCTTCGCGGCCAACGGCTTCCCCGTCACCTACGTCGCCCGCACGCAGGACAAGGTCGACGCCGTGCAGGCCAAGATCGCCAAGAACCTCTCCCGCCAGGTCGACAAGGGCCGCCTCGAGCAGGGCGACGCCGACGCGATCCTCGGCCGCCTCACCGGCGCCACCGAGCGCGAGGCGCTCGGCGACGTCGACATCGTCGTCGAGGCCATCGCCGAGGAGATCGGCATCAAGAACCAGCTCTTCGCCGACCTCGACCGCATCTGCAAGCCCGGTGCGATCCTCGCCACGACGACCTCCTCGCTGTCCATCGCCGACCTCGCCGCGCAGACCAAGCGCCCGCAGGACGTCGTCGGGATGCACTTCTTCAACCCGGCCCCGATCATGAAGCTGGTCGAGGTCATCAACCACCCGACGACCGGCCAGGACGTGCTCGACACCGTCCAGGACCTGTGCCGCAGCACCCGCAAGGTCGCCGTCAGCTGCGCCGACCGCTCCGGCTTCATCGTCAACGCGCTGCTCTTCCCCTACCTCAACGACGCCATCAAGGCGCACGAGGAGGGTGCCGAGCTCGACGTCATCGACGGCGCCATCACCGAGCACTACGGCTACCCGATGGGCCCCTTCGCGCTGCTCGACGTCGTCGGCAACGACGTCGCGCTCGCGATCGAGGAGGAGTTGCTCGCGGAGTTCCAGCACGAGTCCCTCACGCCGGCCCCGCTCCTGCGTGAGGTCGTCGCCGCGGGCAAGCTCGGCCGCAAGACGGGCGAGGGCTTCCGCACCTACTGATCCCGCCCACCTGCCACGGCCCCGGACCCTCCCTTCGGTCCGGGGCCGTGGCACGTCGAGGTCACGGTGACGAGGGGGCCAGCAGCTCCGGAGGGACCAGCGAGGCACCCACGACCCCGCTGAGGAGCAGCGGGTCGACGGGCTCACCGCGCCGCAGCACGCTGATCGCCCCCGACGGCTCGAAGGTCACCGCGACGACCTCCTCGTGATGGCGCACCCCGGCGAGCCGCAGCCGCGACTGGAGCTCGCCCGGGAGGACGTGGCAGCGGCGCATGTGCGCCTCGATGACGTGCGGGCCGGCCATGAGCAGGACCGGAGGGTTGACGATCGTGCGCTGGATCCACCCGCGATGCCGTAGCACCCCGAGGAGTCCCTGCATCGACACGAGCGTCGTCAGGGCGACGAGCCCGCTGCCGAGCACCGGGAAGTCGCCGAGGGAGGCCCGCCCGATGATCGAGCCGAAGGCGATGACCGCGACGAGGTCGAAGCTCGACATGCCCGAGAGGACCCGCTGACCCAGAACTCGCACGAGCAGGAGCATCGCGAGGTACATGCCGGCCGTGCCCACGGCCACGGAGACCGCCTCCGTCGGGGTGATCCAGAGCAGGTCGCGCACAGGTCCTCGATTCGTCGGTCGGCGTCGAGCCGGACCGACTGGCCCGGCGGGCGGGGCGTGGGACAGCATGGTCCCATGCCCCGCAGCAACCGTCGTCGCCGTGACGAGCACCGCCCGCTCGCGCTCGGGCGCGCGCCGCAGACGCGGGAGACGTGGATGGGGCGCACGTGGATCGTGCGGCGGCTGAGCGGGCAGACCTCCGAGCGCACGTACTCCTGCCCCGGGTGCACGCACGAGATCCGACCGGGCACGCCGCACGTCGTCGTCTGGCCCGACGACGGGCTCGGGGGAGTGGACGACCGACGGCACTGGCACTCTCGCTGCTGGCAGTCGCGCGACCAGGGGCGCTACGGGCGCTGACCCTGGCCCCGTAGGTGCTGGTGCACTACCTGCACGGTGCAACAATCAGCGGGTGCTCCTACGCCTCGTGCGCCGCCACATGGGCGGCACCGGCGGCCGGGTCCTCCTGCTCCTCGTCCTGCAGCTGGCTGCGACCCTCGCCTCCCTCTACCTGCCCAGCCTCAACGGCGAGATCATCGACAACGGCGTCTCGACGGGCGACACCGACTACATCCTCCGCCACGGCGGGCTGATGCTCGGCGTCTCGGTCCTGCAGATCGTCACGACGATCGCGGCGACCTGGGTGGGCGCCGGCCTGTCCGCGTCGATGGCCGCCCGGTTGCGGGCCGCGGTCTTCGCCAAGGTCGGGAGCTTCAGCGCGCAGGAGGTCGCCCGGTTCGGCGCCCCGACGCTCATCTCGCGCACGACCAATGATGTCACCCAGGTGCAGACCGTCACCAACATGGCGCTGACGATGATGGTGACCGCCCCGATGATGATGGTCGGCGGCCTCATCATGGCGCTGCGCGAGGACGTCGGCCTCAGCTGGCTCGTCGCCGTGGCCGTGCCCCTGCTCGCCGTGTCGGTCGGCCTGGTCATCCACGCGATGATCCCCAACTTCCGGCGCATGCAGACCAGCGTCGACACGGTCAACCGGATCCTGCGCGAGCAGATCACCGGCGTGCGCGTGGTGCGTGCCTTCGTGCGCGAAGGGAGCGAGCGCGAGCGTTTCGAGGTGGCCAACACCGACTACACCGCGTCGGCGGTGGCCGTGGGCCGGCTGATGTCGCTCGCCTTCCCGATCGTCATGGTCATCCTCAACCTCTCGACCGTGGCGGTCCTGTGGGTCGGTGCGCACCGGATCGAGGACGGGCAGATGCAGATCGGGGCGCTCACGGCCTTCATGACCTATCTCATGCAGATCCTCATGTCGGTGATGATGGCGACCTTCATGTCGATGATGCTGCCGCGCGCCGCGGTCTCAGCCGGGCGCATCGACGAGGTGCTGACGACCGAGTCGAGCGTCGTCCACGCACGCGACCCGCAGCCGATGGTCGAGGACCGCCCCACGGTCGTCCTCGAAGCCGTCGAGTTCAGCTACCCCGGAGCCGACTCGCCCGTGCTGTGCGACGTCGACCTGCGGGCCGAGCCGGGCCGCACCACCGCGATCATCGGCTCGACGGGCGCGGGCAAGACGACCCTGCTCGACCTCGTGGCGCGGCTGCACGACGTGACCGGCGGCAGGGTGCTCGTCGGGGGCGTCGACGTCCGCGAGCTCGACCCCGAGCAGCTGTGGGCGAGCATGGCGCTCGTGCCGCAGAAGGCCTTCCTCTTCAGCGGGACCATCGCCTCCAACCTCCGCCAGGCCAAGCCCGAAGCGACCGATGACGAGCTGTGGGAGGCACTGCGCGTGGCCCAGGCCGAGGACTTCGTCCGGGCCCTCGACCTCGGGCTCGACGCCCCGGTCGCCCAAGGCGGGAGCAACCTCTCGGGCGGGCAGCGCCAACGGCTGTCCATCGCCCGCGCGATCGTGCGCCGGCCGGCGATCTACCTGCTCGACGACTCCTTCTCCGCGCTCGACCTGACGACCGATGCGAGGCTGCGCGCCGCCCTTCGTCCGGTCGTCGCCGACAGCGTCGTCCTCGTCGTCGCGCAGCGAGTCTCGTCGATCATCGACGCCGACCACATCGTCGTCCTCGACGACGGGAGGGTCGTCGGCGACGGCACCCACGACCAGCTGCTCGAAACCTGCCCGACCTACGTCGAGATCGTCGAGTCCCAGGCGTCGCGGGAGGAGGCCGCATGAGCGCGAGCGAAGTTCCCACCGCGGAGGAAAAGGCCGCGCAGGCACGAAGGGGGCCGGGCGCCGCCGCCCGTCGCGGACCCATGCAGATGGGCACTCCGGGGGAGAAGTCGCAGGACTTCCTCCCTTCGGCGGGGCGCCTGCTCGGGCGACTGCGACCGGAGCGCGGCCGCGTGCTCACCGCCATCGCGCTCGCGGTGGTCTCCGTCGGGCTGAGCGCCGTCGGGCCGCTCATCGTGGCCCGAGCCACCGACCTGATCTTCGCCGGGTGGGTCGGCTCCGAGCTACCCGCCGGCGTGCCCCTCGAGACGATCGTCGAGCAGGTGCGTGCGGGTGGGGACAGCGACCGCGCCGACATGCTCGCCGCGATGCCGCACCTCGTCCCCGGGCAGGGCATGGACTTCGCCGCCATCGGCCGGGTGCTGCTGCTCGCGGTCGGCCTCTACGCCGTCGCCGCCGTGCTGTCGTGGCTGCAGGGGCGGGTCATCGTGCACGCGGTCAACCGGGTCGTCTTCGACCTGCGTGCCGAGGTCGAGGCGAAGCTCCACCGGCTGCCGCTGCCCTACTTCGACCGGCAGCCGCGAGGAGAGCTGCTCAGCCGGGTCACCAACGACATCGACAACGTCGCGCAGTCGCTGCAGCAGACGCTCAGCCAGCTGCTGACGAGCCTGATCACCGTCGTCGCGATGGTCTCGATGATGGTGTGGATCTCGCCGCTGCTCAGCCTCATCGCGCTGGTGACGATCCCGATCTCCATCGTCCTCACCGGGGCGATCGGCAAGCGCAGCCAGCGCCACTTCATCCAGCAGTGGACGTCCACCGGTGAGGTCAGCGCCGTCATCGAGGAGACCTACACGGGCCACGCGCTCGTCAAGGTCTTCGGGCGGCAGGCGGAGGTCGACGCGGCCTTCGCCGAGCGCAACGAGGAGCTGCGGGCCGCGGGCTTCGACGCGCAGTTCGTCAGCGGCATCATCATGCCCGCGATGATGTTCGTCGGGAACCTCAACTACGTCGTCATCGCCGTCGTCGGTGGCCTGCGGGTCGCCTCCGGGACGATGACGCTCGGCGACGTCACCGCCTTCATCCAGTACTCGCGGCAGTTCACCCAGCCCCTGACCCAGGTCGCGTCGATGGCCAACCTCATGCAGTCCGGCGTCGCCTCTGCCGAGCGGGTCTTCGAGGTGCTCGACGCGCCGGAGCAGAGCGAGGACCCCGCGGTGCCCGCAGCGCGCGGCGACGGGCACGGGCGGGTCGAGTTCGAGGACGTGTCCTTCCGCTACGACTCCGCGAAGCCGCTCATCGAGGGGCTCAACCTCGTCGTCGAGCCGGGACAGACGGTCGCGATCGTCGGGCCGACCGGCGCCGGGAAGACGACGCTCGTCAACCTCATCATGCGCTTCTACGAGCTCGACTCCGGGCGGATCACCATCGACGGTGTCGACATCACGGCCATGTCCCGCGCCGAGCTGCGCTCGCGCACCGGCATGGTCCTGCAGGACACGTGGCTCTTCAGCGGCACCATCGGCGACAACATCGCCTACGGGCGGCCGGGGGCGACGCGCGAGCAGGTGCGGGCCGCTGCGGAGGCGACCTACGTCGACCGCTTCGTCCACTCGCTGCCCGACGGGTACGACACCCACCTCGACGACGAAGGGGGCAACATCTCCGCCGGCGAGAAGCAGCTGGTGACCATCGCCCGGGCCTTCCTCGCCGACCCGAGCCTGCTCATCCTCGACGAGGCGACGAGCTCGGTCGACACCCGCACCGAGCGGCTCGTGCAACAGGCCATGGCCGCCCTGCGCGGGGACCGGACGAGCTTCGTCATCGCCCACCGGCTCTCGACGATCCGCGACGCGGATCTCATCGTCGTCATGGAGCAGGGCCGCATCGTCGAGCAGGGCACGCACGAGACGCTCCTGGCGGCCGAGGGCGCCTACGCGCGGCTCTACCGCAGCCAGTTCGCCGCAGCCGTCACGGAGCTGGACATCTCGGTCAGCCTCGCCTGAGGAGCGCCGCGCAGCCCGAGGCAGGGGGCCGCTCCCGGCGAGGAGGGTCGGCGCGCTGCCGACGTCCTTCGTCGTCGGGTCGTCCCGTTGTCCTTCTCGACGTCGGCTTGACGCTGCGCCGACCCTCCTCGCCGTCCGCTCCCTTCGCTCGACCACAGGAGCGCCCCACGGCATGACGAAGGGGGCCGCACCGGTGATGGCGGATTCATGGGGTGCTCGCAACACCGTGTGGATTTGGCCCTGGTGGTTAGGCCTCCTGGAGTAGATCACGAAGACGCTCGGCTGGGGTTGCCCAGTCGAGCGTCGTTTCGTGGTCTGGCGTTGKAGCTCTTGGGCGACGTAC
>NZ_ALWX01000103.1 GCF_000297495.1 Janibacter hoylei PVAS-1
GCGCCGGGGGCAAGGTCATCGGCGACCGCCTCGGCAAGGCCGCACGCACCGCCGGCGACCGCTCCAAGGAGGCGATCCACGACGCCCGCCAGCGCCGTGAGGCCATCCGCAAGGACCAGCGCACCCGCAGCTCGCTCGGCGCCGCGCCCGTCACCGCCGAGCTCGAGGCCCCGGCCCCGCTGCTGCCCGCCTCGGCCGGTGCGCCGCCGAGCCGCAGCCAGTCCAACCTCGTGCTCGCCCTCATGGCGGGCCTCGTGCTCGTCGCGTGCGTCATCGGTGGCCTCGGCTCCTCGCGGATCGGCTCCGGCACCGATCTCGGCAAGATCCTCGGTGGCGACGAGACGACCGCCGTCCAGACCACCCAGTCCTCCGACTCCGGCAGTGAGGGCGACGGCAGCGGCGAACCCTTCGGCATCATCAACGCCGCGGGCTTCGACCCGCCCCCCGGCGACGGGGTGGAGCACAACGCCGAGGTGCAGCGCGTCTACGACGGCAGCCCGCAGACCGTGTGGACGACCGAGGGCTACAACAGCGAGACCTTCGGCGGCGTCAAGCAGGGCGTCGGCATCACCGTCGACCTCGGCCAGGCGCAGAAGATCAGCTCTGTCACCCTCGACCTGCCGACCAGCGCCCAGGCGACCGTCTACGCCGGCGACCAGGCGACCAACTCCGGCACCGAGATCGGCAAGACCGAGGGCCGCACCGGCCAGGTCGTCCTCGAGCCGCAGTCCGAGGTCACGGCGCAGTACGTGACCATCTGGTTCACCTCCCTCGCTCCCTCCGACGACGGCCGCTATCGCGCCAGCCTCGGCGAAGTCACCGTCCGCTGACACGATGACGACCACGCCCCTCGACGAGGTCGACGACCGGATCCTCCTGCGGCGCCACGTCGCCGGTGACCGAGAGGCCTTCGGCGAGGTCTACCGGCGMGGTCGTGACCTGGGCGTCACCGCGGAAGGAGTCGGCCCGACGGAAGGCCGACACGAAGCCTCCTGGACGGCCTCGGCGGCCAGCTCGCGGTCGCCGCAGACGCCGACCGCGACGGCCCACATGCGGTCACGGTGGCGCCGGTAGACCTCGCCGAAGGCGAGGTCTACCGG
>NZ_ALWX01000104.1 GCF_000297495.1 Janibacter hoylei PVAS-1
TAAACGCCTGAAGCTCACCCTTAGAGGTCTTCGGATCTCGTTGGTGGGTGGAACGCGTGACCCGATCTGGTAGTAGTCAAGCAATGGGGAGACGCAGGAAGGTAGCCTCCGCGTGGCGATGGTTGTCCACGTCCAAGGGTGTAGGGAGTCAGGTAGGCAAATCCGCCTGGCACGTATCCTGAGACCTGATAGTGACCGCTTATAGCGGGAAGCAGGGTGATCCTATGCTGCCGAGAAAATCCTCTAGCGAGGTTCTAGCCGCCCGTACCCCAAACCGACTCAGGTGGTTAAGTAGAGAATACTAAGGCGATCGAGTGAATCGTGGTTAAGGAATTCGGCAAAATGCCCCCGTAACTTCGGGAGAAGGGGGGCCCGGATTCTGAAGCCCCTTGCGGGCTAGGAAGATGGGCCGCAGAGACCAGGGAGAAGCGACTGTTTACTAAAAACACAGGTCCGTGCGAAGTCGCAAGACGATGTATACGGACTGACGCCTGCCCGGTGCTGGAAGGTTAAGAGGACCGGTTAGCCCCTTGTGGGCGAAGCTGAGAATTTAAGCCCCAGTAAACGGCGGTGGTAACTATAACCATCCTAAGGTAGCGAAATTCCTTGTCGGGTAAGTTCCGACCTGCACGAATGGCGTAACGACTTCTCCACTGTCTCAACCGCGAACTCGGCGAAATTGCACTACGAGTAAAGATGCTCGTTACGCGCAGCAGGACGGAAAGACCCCGGGACCTTCACTATAGCTTGGTATTGGTGATCGGGACGGCTTGTGTAGGATAGGTGGGA
>NZ_ALWX01000105.1 GCF_000297495.1 Janibacter hoylei PVAS-1
CGACGCGCTGGACCGTGCCGTGCTCTGTGCTAGCTCTGCGCGCAGAGTCCTGACCATCCGCACCGCAGCGGCCTTCTCGTCGGGGCTGTAGCGACGCGTGGTCGGCTTCCCCGGGGTGGTGGTCCTTCGGCATGAGTACATCCTCGTTTCCAAACGATGGAGACTCCAACCAACCCAGTGCGGTTCACTTCGCTTCGGTTGCGGCGTTGCTGTTCCCATCGCTGGTCCTTCCGGGGAGGGCTAATTGGGCTCATCGCGAATGAGAGTGTAGGAGCGGTCTGAATCCGCCGGCTTCGAGGAGCGATCTGGCGACGTAGTGCGTGAGGTTCCGGAAGCCGAGGGCGGAACCGCCAAGGTGCTCGAGCCGGCCGTTGATGGCCTCCGTTGGGCCGTTGCTCGTTCCGGGGCGGTCGAAGAACGCGAGGATGTCCGCGGCGCGATGCTTCAGCGTGCGGCCGAGGTGACGGATCTCTTTGAGCAGCGCGGGGACGCCGTTGCTGACAGAGTCGATCACCGCCCGCATCATCTCCTTCGCCTTGTTCTTGTCGGGTTCGCGGTAGGCGGCGACGATGCGCTGGTAGATGCCCCAGGTCGCTTCGACCTCGACGTGCTCCTCGGCGGCGAACACCGCGTCGAGCCGCGCGGTCTGTTTCTTGGTGAGGAAGCTCGCGCCGGTGTGGAGGGTGCGGCGGACCCCGTAGAGCGGGTCGCCGGCGTGACCGCGGTGCCCGAGTGTGTCTTGCTGGACGCGCTGCCGGGTCCGGTCGAGCGCGTCGCCGGCCAGGCGGACGACGTGGAACGGGTCCATCACCGGGACCGCGTCGGGGAGCTCTTCGGCCGCGGCGGTCTTGAACCCGGAGAACCCGTCCATCGCGACCACCTCGATCCGGCTCGACCACTCCGCAGGCCGGGCGGCGAGCCACTCCTTGAACACCTGCTTCGAGCGGCCCTCGACCATGTCCAGCAGCCTGGCCGGGCCCGTCTTGTTCCTCGCGGGGGTGAGGTCGATGATCACGGTCACGTACTTCTCGCCAAACCGTGTGTGACGCCAGACGTGCTCATCGACACCGATCGTGGTGACCCCGTCGAACCTCGCCGGGTCGTCGATCAGGCGACGCTTGCCTTCGGCGATGATCGCGGTGTTCGCGGTATGCCACGACACCCCGAGCCCTGCTGCGGCGCGGGAGACGGTGAGGTGGTCGACCACGATCGCCGTGAGTGCCACCCGATCCCGCCGCGGGAGATCTTCTCCCTCGGCGCTGCCGCCTTCGACGTGTCCTGCCGCCAGGTCCGGCGGCAGTGCGTGCACCGGTAGCGGCGCACCCGGACCAGCAGCGTCGTCGGTCGATGCCCGAACGGCTCATGCGCCAGCGGCCGCGTCACCGTGTCACGCGGCACGCCCTCCGCGCCGCACTTCCGACACCACGGGTCGTCCTCGACGACGCGGCACTCCAGCACCGCCCGATCAGCCTCGAGCAGCTGCCCGACGGCTTGAAGGCCGAGCTCGTCGAGACGGCAGAACGTGGTCAGGTCAGGGGTCACGAACGTAGGGTGGTGCAAGTCGAGGTGTTCCGGCGGATGGTGAGCGTGAGAACTTCCATCCTGGAAGACCTCGACGCCTATCCGCGAACCAGCCGGCGGTCCCGGGCTACACCCTCAACTGCGAAGAGCCGGTTCACCCCCCAAGCCCCGCCTGAGGGCCGGTGGGGGCTCCGGGTCAGCGCTTCTTCATCCCTCGACGTGGGAAGCCGGCGGCCATGAGCGCCGCCGCGACGAGCGCCGGCTGGCCGAACAGACGGGCGAGACGCTTGCCGTCGGTGTCGAGCCCGAAGGCGTCGTGACGTTCCGCGTACTGCGCGATGTTGCCGGGAAAGATCGCGACGTAGAAGGCGGCCAGGGCCACCCCCACGGCGGCACGGCGCTTCGGCAGCGCGAGCAGAGCCGCACCGAACGCGAGTTCCATGACGCCCGAACCGAGCACGACCGCGTCCTTGTCGATCGGGAACCAGTCGGGCACCTGCGCCTGGAAGTCGTCGCGCGCGAACGTCAGGTGCGACGCGCCCGCGAACGACATGAAGGTACCGAGGCCGAGGCGGGCCGCGTTCTGACCGCGAGTGGCGGGCGGCGCCGGCTCGGCCAGCGAGCGCAGCGATTCGGTCAGTCGGGTGAACCGTGCCATTCGATGCTTCTTCCTCGAATCGTTCGTGTCCCGGGCGGGCTCGGCCCGGGGCGTCGGCGTCACTTCGCCACGCGGACGAGCTTGGTGTTGGCGAACTCGCCGAAGCCCCAGCGCCCGAGCTCACGCCCGTACCCGGAACGTCGGACGCCGCCGAACGGAAGACCGGCCTTCGTCGTGCCGTGCTCGTTGACGTAGGTCATCCCGACCTCGAGACGACGTGCGACCTGCTCGGCCTTCGTCGTGTCCTTCGACCAGACCGAGCCGGACAGGCCGAACGAGGAGTCGTTCGCGATCTCGACAGCTTCCTCGATCGAGTCGTAGGGGTAGACGACGGCGACAGGCCCGAAGATCTCCTCCGTGAACGCGTCCATCTCCCGGGTCACGCCGGTGAGGACGGCCGGGGACATCCAGGCGCCGTCGCGCTCCAGGGCCTTGCCGCCGGTGTGCCGCGTCGCGCCCTGCTCGACGGCGCGCTCGACCTGGGCGATCGCGTCATCGCGGGCCTCGATCGACGACAGCGGCCCCATGTCGGTGCTCTCGTTCGCGGGATCGCCGACCGTCATGGTGTCGACGGTCTCGACGACGCCGGTGACGAACTCGTCGAACATCGCGGACGGCACGAGGATGCGCTTCGGCGAGTTGCACGCCTGGCCGGCGTTGCTCATGCGCGCGGTGGCGACGGTCTCGGCGGTCTCGGCGACATCGACGTCGTCGAGAACGATGAGCGCGTCGGAGCCACCGAGTTCGAGGACGCTCTTCTTGAGGTTCTGCGCGGCCGTCTCCGCGACGGCCTTGCCAGCGCCCTCGCTGCCGGTCAGGGAGACGCCGCGCACGCGCGGGTCCTCGATGATCGACGTGATCTGTTCGTTGCTGACGAACAGGTTGATGTAGGCATCCTGCGGCACGCCCGCGGCGTGCAGGATCTCCTCGATCAGCTCGGCCGTGCGCGCGCAGATCGAGGCGTGCTTGAGCAGGATCGTGTTACCGAGCATGAGGTTCGGCGCCACGAAACGTGCGACCTGGTAGTGCGGGAAGTTCCACGGCATGACGCCCATGAGCACACCGATCGGATCGGTGACGACGACCGACTTCGCGTCGTCACCGATGCTCAGCTGTTCCTCGGCGAGGAGGTCCTCGCCGTGCGAGGCGTACCAGCGGAAGATCGACGATGCGAGCGCAACCTCGCCCTGGGCCTGCGCGAGCGGCTTGCCCATCTCGGTGCCGATGACACCCGCGAGCTCGTCGGCTCGTTCGTCGTAGAGGTCCGCGATCTTGGCGAGGGCGGCGGCACGCTCGGCGGCCTCCGTAGTACGCCAGGTGCTGAAGGCGGCGTCGGCACGCTCGATGGCGCGGGTCACGTCAGCATCCGTCGCGGAGGTGAACTCCTTCTCGATGACGCCGGTGGCGGGGTTCTCGGTGCGGTAGGCCATGAGCTGTCTCCTCTTGATTGAGCTCTGTCCCGAGTGTCAACTCCGACCGACCCAGAAAACATTTCCTGTCAATACTCTTTTGACGGCTCTTCACAGATGAGGGTGTAGCTGTGGTGCGACCTGGGGCGGCGCGTCGGTGTCGGGGTGAGGGTCGAGGTCTTCCGATGATGGGAGTTCTCACACAACCCGTCCGGAAGACCTCGACGTGCCTGACGCTACCTTCACGCGCCCTGACCTGACTACCTTCACCCGCCTCGACGGTCGCGGATCTGCCGGAGCAAGTCGACGTCGGGTCCATGCTCACTCCCGTCGACGTCGGCCGCGATGAGTCCGGGATGCCGTGGCGTCTCTCGCTCGTCGGCCGTCACACCCTCGTCGCTGGCCGATCCGGCTCCGGCAAGGGCTCCGTCCTCTGGGGGTCCGTCGCCTCCCTGGCCCCGTGGATCGCCCAAGACACCGTCCGTGTCCACGGCGTCGATCTCAAGCGCGGTGTGGAGATCGCCATGGGTGACGGTCTGATGTACCGCACCGCCTACCGACCTGAGCAGGCGCTGACGGTTCTGCGCGACCTGCTCACGATCATTGACGAGCGGGCCACCCGCATGGTCGGCCAGTCCCGACTTCACGAGGCCATGCCCGGCGATCCACTTCACGTCCTCGTCATCGACGAGCTCGCGGCGCTCACGGCCTACGCCGATGCCGAGGTGAAGAAGGAGGGGAATCGGCTCCTGGCCGAGATCCTCACGCAGGGCCGAGCCATGGGCGTGGTCGTCGTGGCCTTCGTCCAGGACCCGAAGAAGGAGACAGTCCCGGCGCGCGGCCTCTTCACCCAGACCATCGCCCTTCGCCTCGCCTCCGCCGACGAGGTCCGCATGGTCCTGGGGCAGGGCATGAGCGACGAAGCCCCCGCCCACCGCATCCCGATGAACATGCCTGGCGCCGGATACCTCGTGACCGAGGAAGGCGCTGTGGCTCGGGTGCGCGCCCACTACTGGCCGGATCTCCTGATCAAGGCCACGGCCGCCCACTACCCCGCCGCCAAGCGCTGGGTGCCACCGCTCGAGGAGTCCTCCACGGGAGGAGCGCAGTTCGTCCAGGCAGCCGCGGCGCAGCCCGACGAAGGAGGCCGGGCACCTAGACCGCGAGGCCCACGCAAGAGGTCACCGCGACGCCCCGCTCACAGGACTGAAGAAACCAACGTCATTGCACTGGAAGGAATCCGCGATGCTCCCGAATGATCGAACCCGCGCCGCGACGCGCACGCTCGCGACCCTCAACACTCACGGCGCCTGCGTAGGCCACCCGCACCCCGACTGGTGGTTTCCCGAGCGCGGCCACGACGACACCGACAAGGCGCTCCTCGTCTGCGACACGTGCCCGGTGCAGCGCATGTGCCGCGACTACGCGCAGACGTGGGACGACCGGGGCGTGTGGGGCGGCAGCACCGACGACGAGCGCCACAAGCGCCAGCTCCTGACCATCCCCGCGGAATGGGCCGACATGACCCTCCCCGGGCTGGAGCTGGGTGAGACGGCATGAGCTGGATGCTGGCCGTCGCGCCATCGCAGGTCCTGCCCCTTCGCTCGGGACTCGGCAGGGGCGCCGCAGTTGCCTGCGACGAGTGTCAGACCGTCTTCGTGCGGCGCGTCGACGGGCGGGTGATCTTCCCGACGAGTTCGGATGCCATCGCGGCGGCCACGACCTTTTGCGAAGGCTGGGCGTACGTCGTCGGCGAGGGCGTCGACCATCTCGTGTGCGAAGACTGCGTGGTCGCGCGCGGCGCTGTAGGCGAGTTCTGATGCCCAAGTCACGGGGCCTGGGACTGACCCCAACTTCCAGGGTCATTCCGGCCCGGGAGGCGTGAGCACCATGCGGGACTCGGGTACCCGGGGACGGATGCGGTGGGTCGCTGCGGCCTTCGCGGTCCTCGCGTTGGTGCGTCTCGTCCTGCATCTCTTGGGCTGGTGGACGGCATGACGAGCGGCCAGCGACTCGACGGCGCTCTCGCGGGCCTGACCGAACATTCACTGGAGGCGGTCCAAGAGCTGCTGTCGCGTAGGCACCTCGAGGACTTCGCGCAGGCCGCGAGCCGAGTCGGCTTCTGCCAGCGGCCCATTCGTTTGGCCGGGCACTCCTCGAGCGTCGACAAGACCACCGGCGAGGTGCTCTCGACCTTCTCCTCGGACGAAGCGCCGACCGGCGTCCTGCTGACCCGCTGCGGCAACCGGCGCGAGTCCGTGTGTACCTCGTGCTCCCGCGTCTACGCGCGCGACACCTTCGAGCTGATCCGATGCGGCCTCGAGGGCGGGAAGGGCGTCCCCGGCGCGGTCGCTGAGAACCCTCTTGTCTTCGTCACGGTCACTGCACCGTCCTTCGGGGCTGTCCACTCCACCCGCGGGGGCCGCATGTGTCATCCCCGGGGGCGCGAGACCTGCGAGCACGGCCGCTCCCTCTCGTGCACGGCACGCCACGACAAGGACGACGACGTCGTCGGCCTCGCCCATCTGCCACGACCTGCTACGACTACCTCGGCCACGTCGTGTGGCAGTTCCCACGCACCCGAGCTGTGGCGTCCGAGCCGTCCAG
>NZ_ALWX01000106.1 GCF_000297495.1 Janibacter hoylei PVAS-1
GGCCACGGGTCAGCTCGTCGACATCGGCGAGGCCGTCGGCATCATCGCGGCCCAGTCGATCGGTGAGCCCGGTACCCAGCTGACGATGCGGACCTTCCACACCGGTGGTGTGGCCGGTGACGACATCACGCAGGGTCTGCCGCGAGTCGTCGAGCTCTTCGAGGCGCGCACCCCCAAGGGTGTCGCCCCGATCGCTGAGGCCGACGGCAAGATCACGATCGAGGAGACCGACAAGGGCCGGCGCATCCTGCTCGTCGCGGATCGCGACGGCGAGGAGCACGCCTACCCGGTGAGCAAGCGCTCGCGCCTGCTCGTCGAGGACGGCGAGCGCGTGGCCGTCGGTACCCAGCTCGTCCAGGGCGCCATCGACCCCAAGCAGGTCCTGCGCATCCTCGGTCCGCGTCACGCCCAGAAGCACCTCGTCGACGAGGTGCAGAAGGTCTACCGCCAGCAGGGTGTGTCGATCCACGACAAGCACATCGAGGTCATCGTCCGGCAGATGCTGCGCCGGATCACGATCCTCGAGTCGGGTGACGCCAACCTTCTGCCGGGCATGCTCGCCGAGCGCGCCCGCTTCGAGACCGAAAACCGTCGCGTCGTCGCCGAGGGTGGTCGCCCGGCCTCGGGTCGTCCGGAGCTCATGGGTATCACCAAGGCCTCGCTCGCGACCGACTCCTGGCTCTCCGCCGCCTCCTTCCAGGAGACGACCCGCGTCCTCACCGAGGCCGCGATGGAGGGCCGCTCGGACCCGCTGCTGGGTCTGAAGGAAAACGTCATCCTCGGCAAGCTCATCCCCGCCGGTACGGGTCTGCCCCGCTACCGCAACGTGGACGTCGAGCCCACCGAGGAGGCCAAGGCCGCGATGTACTCGCTGCCCAACTACGACGAGTACGCCTACCCGGTCTTCGGTCCCGGCTCGGGCGAGGCGATCCGCCTCGACGACCTCGATCTGGACGTCTGAGCAGACTCGTTCCTCCCGACGGGGGTGGTGCCGCGATCGCGGTGCCACCCCCGTCGTCGTTGCCCCGTGTGACAGGTGTGACGGATGAGGCGGATGTGACGATCGGCCGGTGAAGATCGCCGGAAAATCAAGGGAAACACGCCGAAGGCCAGGTCGACGTCACCCGGGATTTCGTGGTTGATTGGTCCCTGTTCGATTCACGAACTTCAAGGATGGAGATCCCACATGAACAAGTCCGAGCTCGCCAGCGCCGTCGCCGAGAAGGCCGGCGTCACCAACGCTCAGGCGTCCGAGGTCATCACCGCCCTCCAGGCGGTCCTGTCCGAGTCCGTCGCCAAGGGCGAGAAGGTCACCGTCCCCGGCTTCTTCAGCCTCGAGCGCGTCGAGCGCAAGGAGCGCAAGGGCCGCAACCCGCAGTCGGGCGAGGAGATGGTCATCCCCGGTGGCTACGCCGCCAAGCTCTCCGCCGGCAGCGCCCTCAAGGCCGCGGCCAAGGCTGATCGCCGCACCACACGAAGGGGGTCGGTCGCCGCGACGGCGACCGACCCCCTTCGTCGTGCCGTGATGGGGGAGGATGCAGCCATGACCGGAGCGCAGCGCGACCAGCCCATGTCGGTGCGGGCCACCGCGGCGCGGTGGGCGCTCGGCTCGTTGCTGGCCGTCGGTGCCCTCGTGCTCCTGCTCAAGCCGGGCGGGGTCACCAAGCTCCTCGGCCTCGTGCTGGCGGTGGCGGCGGTCACGACCTTCACGCGGCGTTCGCGCTCCGACGCGACGATCGTGACGGTGCTGCTGCTCGTCGTGGCGGGTGCCTACCTGCTCGCCTTCCTCACCGGCAACAGCCACTGGATCACGGACAGGTACTGATGCGCGACGACCTCATCATCCGGCGGGAGACGCCGGCCGACACGGCGCCGACCGAGGCGCTGCACGACGCGGCCTTCGGCGTGCCCGAGGGGCGAAGGGAGTCGCTCGAGCGCGAGCTCCTCCGGGGCCTGCGGTCGGACGGCTCCGTCATCGACGGCCTGACCTTCGTCGCCGAGCTCGACGGCGAGGTCGTGGGGCACGTCGTGTGCAGTCGGGGGACGCTCGACGGGGCGCCGTCGGTCGGCCTCGGGCCGATCGCGGTGCGACCGCAGCTGCAGCGGCAGGGGATCGGTGCCGCGCTCGTCATGGCCGTCGTTGCGAGCGCCGAGCAGGCCGCCGAGCCGGCGATCGTGCTCCTCGGCGACCCGGAGTACTACGGCTTCTTCGGCTTCCGGCCGGCGGCGGGCCTCGGGATCGGCTCCCCTGGACCGTGGCCGGACGAGTACTTCCAGGCCTTGACCCTGCGGGCGTGGCGGCCTGAGATGGCTGGGCCTTTTGCCTACGCCCCCGCTTTTGACCGACTCGCGTGACACCCCGCGCAAGGTCCCGCACGTATCGGATTTGTGACGGTATGGGCTCGCCGGTATCGTTGATCAGCGTGCGTGGCACGGCTGTGCCGTGACGCGCGTGGAGGAAGGTCGGAGACGACCTCCCTCGCCCCTCTCGCCGGGCATCTCGAGATGACCTTCCGGGGTCGTGACGGGGAGTGCAGGGGAGAGCACCACCAGCGACACACCCGAGTGCGGGGGTCGCGGGTGGCATCCAAGGAGTGCCGGTCGGGTTCGCCCGAGCGGTGCAGACAACATCACCGACGTACGGAGACACAGGTTGCCTACCATCAACCAGCTGGTGCGCAAGGGCCGGCAGGACAAGCCGTCCAAGGCCGCCACGCCCGCCCTCAAGGGCTCGCCGCAGCGCCGTGGCGTGTGCACGCGCGTGTACACGACCACCCCCAAGAAGCCGAACTCTGCCCTGCGTAAGGTCGCCCGCGTGCGCCTCACGAGTGGCATCGAGGTCACGGCCTACATCCCGGGTGTCGGTCACAACCTGCAGGAGCACTCCATCGTGCTCGTGCGTGGTGGCCGAGTGAAGGACCTCCCCGGTGTCCGTTACAAGATCGTCCGCGGGTCCCTCGACACCCAGGGTGTCAAGGGTCGTCAGCAGGCCCGCAGCCGTTACGGCGCCAAGAAGGAGAAGAAGTAATGCCTCGCAAGGGTCCCGCCCCGAAGCGCCCGCTCGTCGTCGACCCGGTCTACCAGTCCCCGCTGGTGACCCAGCTGGTCAACAAGATCCTGCTCGACGGCAAGAAGTCCATCGCCGAGTCCATCGTCTACGACGCCCTCGAGGGTGTCCGCGAGAAGACCGGCACGGACCCGGTCCAGACGCTCAAGCGCGCCCTGGACAACGTCCGCCCCTCCCTGGAGGTCAAGTCCCGCCGCGTCGGTGGCGCGACCTACCAGGTCCCGATCGAGGTCAAGCCCGGCCGTGCGACCACCCTGTCGCTGCGCTGGCTGGTCGGCTACTCGCGTCAGCGTCGTGAAAAGACGATGACCGAGCGCCTCATGAACGAGATCCTCGACGCGAGCAACGGCCTGGGTGCCGCGGTCAAGCGTCGCGAGGACACGCACAAGATGGCCGAGTCCAACAAGGCCTTCGCGCACTACCGCTGGTGACAGCAGGTCGGGGTCGGCCCCGCGCCGACCCCGACCACACCCGCCCGCCCGGGCAGACACGACCGCAACGAGCGAGATGAGATAACGAGTGGCACAGGACGTCCTGACGGACCTGACCAAGGTCCGAAACATCGGCATCATGGCGCACATCGACGCCGGCAAGACGACGACGACTGAGCGCATCCTTTTCTACACCGGCGTCAACCACAAGCTGGGCGAGACGCACGACGGTGCCTCCACCACCGACTGGATGGAGCAGGAGAAGGAGCGCGGCATCACGATCACGTCCGCCGCGGTCACCTCCTTCTGGGACGACACCCAGATCAACATCATCGACACCCCGGGTCACGTCGACTTCACGGTCGAGGTCGAGCGCTCGCTGCGCGTCCTCGACGGTGCGGTCGCGGTCTTCGACGGCAAGGAGGGCGTCGAGCCCCAGTCCGAGACCGTGTGGCGCCAGGCGGACAAGTACGACGTCCCCCGCATCGCCTTCGTCAACAAGATGGACAAGCTGGGCGCGGACTTCTACTTCACCGTCCAGACGATCAAGGACCGCCTCGGTGCGGAGCCGCTCGTCATGCAGCTGCCGATCGGTGCCGAGAACGACTTCGTCGGCGTCGTCGACCTCATCAAGATGAAGGCCCTCGTCTGGCCCGGCGACGCCAAGGGTGACGTCACCCTCGGTGCCTCGTACGAGACCCAGGAGATCCCCGCGGACCTCCAGGAGAAGGCCGAGGAGTACCGCAACCACCTCATCGAGCGCGTCGCCGAGTCCGACGACGAGCTCATGGAGAAGTACCTCGGTGGCGAGGAGCTCACCGACGAGGAGATCAAGGCGGGCGTCCGCAAGCTCACCGTCAACTCGGAGCTCTACCCGATCTTCTGCGGCTCGGCCTTCAAGAACCGTGGTGTCCAGCCGGTGCTCGACGCCGTCAAGGACTACCTGCCGAGCCCCCTCGACGTGGCTGCCATGGAGGGCCACGCCCCCGGTAACGAGGAGGAGGTCGTGCTCCGCAAGCCGAGCATCGACGAGCCCTTCTCGGCGCTCGCCTTCAAGATCGCCGCGCACCCCTTCTTCGGCACGCTGACCTTCATCCGTGTGTACTCGGGCAAGCTCACGCCGGGCACCCAGGTCATCAACTCGACCAAGGGCAAGAAGGAGCGCATCGGCAAGCTCTTCCAGATGCACGCCAACAAGGAGAACCCGGTCGAGGAGGCGATGGCGGGGCACATCTACGCCGTCATCGGTCTCAAGGAGACGACCACGGGTGACACCCTGAGCGACATCAACAACCAGGTCATCCTCGAGTCGATGTCCTTCCCGGCCCCGGTCATCCAGGTGGCCATCGAGCCGAAGACGAAGGGCGACCAGGAAAAGCTCGGCAGCGCGATCCAGCGTCTCGTCGCAGAGGACCCGACCTTCCAGGTCTCGCTCGACGAGGAGACCGGTCAGACGATCATCGCGGGCATGGGCGAGCTCCACCTCGACGTCTTCGTCGACCGCATGAAGCGTGAGTTCAAGGTCGAGGCCAACATCGGCAAGCCGCAGGTGGCCTACCGCGAGACGATCCGCCGTGCGGTCGAGAAGTACGACTACACGCACAAGAAGCAGACCGGTGGTTCGGGTCAGTTCGCGAAGGTGCAGATCACCTTCGAGCCCCTCGACTCCACGACCGAGGACGGGGACGGCGAGCTCTACGAGTTCAAGAACGCCGTCACCGGTGGTCGCATCCCGCGTGAGTACATCCCGAGCGTCGACGCCGGTATCCAGGACGCGATGCAGTACGGCGTGCTCGCCGGCTACCCGGTCGTCGGTGTCAAGGCCACCCTCATCGACGGTGCCTACCACGACGTCGACTCCTCGGAGATGGCCTTCAAGATCGCCGGCTCGATGGCCTTCAAGGAGGCCGCTCGCAAGGCCGACCCGGTGCTCATGGAGCCGATGATGAAGGTCGAGGTGCGTACCCCCGAGGACTACATGGGCGACGTCATCGGCGACATCAACTCGCGTCGTGGCCAGATCCAGTCCATGGAGGACGTCAGCGGGGCCAAGGTCGTCACCGGCCTCGTGCCGCTGTCGGAGATGTTCGGCTACGTCGGTGACCTGCGGTCCAAGACCCAGGGCCGGGCCAACTACTCCATGGAGTTCGACTCCTACGCGGAGGTCCCCAAGGCGGTCGCCGAGGAGATCATCAAGAAGACCCGAGGCGAGTGACCGGTAGCATTACCGGGATCCCGACACGGACCATCCACAACACACCCACAAACGACGCCACCCTGCCGGGCAAAGGCGTAACCGAGAAGACGTCCTGAGGAGGACAACACAGTGGCGAAGGCAAAGTTCGAGCGGAGCAAGCCGCACGTCAACATCGGCACCATCGGTCACATCGACCATGGCAAGACGACGCTGACGGCCGCGATCTCCCGCGTGCTGCACGACCAGCTCCCCGACCTCAACGAGGCCTCGGCGTTCGACACGATCGACAAGGCTCCCGAGGAGAAGCAGCGCGGTATCACCATCTCGATCGCGCACATCGAGTACCAGACGGAGTCGCGTCACTACGCGCACGTCGACTGCCCGGGTCACGCTGACTACGTGAAGAACATGATCACCGGTGCGGCTCAGATGGACGGCGCGATCCTCGTGGTCGCCGCCACCGACGGCCCGATGCCGCAGACGAAGGAGCACGTCCTCCTGGCCCGCCAGGTCGGCGTCCCCTACATCGTCGTCGCGCTCAACAAGGCCGACATGGTCGACGACGAGGAGATCATGGAGCTCGTCGAGATGGAGGTCCGCGAGCTGCTGTCCTCCTACGAGTTCCCGGGCGACGACGTCCCGGTCGTCAAGGTCTCGGCGCTCAAGGCGCTCGAGGGCGACGCCAAGTGGGGCGAGTCGATCATGGAGCTCATGGGCGCCGTCGACTCCTACATCCCCGAGCCGGAGCGTGACCTCGACAAGCCGTTCATGATGCCCGTCGAGGACGTCTTCACGATCACCGGTCGTGGCACCGTCGTCACCGGTCGTATCGAGCGCGGCATCCTCAACGTCAACGAGGAGGTCGAGATCGTCGGTATCCGCGAGGAGAAGACCACGACCACCGTCACCGGCATCGAGATGTTCCGCAAGCTCCTGGACGAGGGTCGTGCGGGCGAGAACGTCGGTCTGCTCCTGCGTGGCACCAAGCGCGAGGACGTCGAGCGCGGGCAGGTCATCTGCAAGCCGGGCTCGATCACCCCGCACACCGAGTTCGAGGCGCAGGTCTACATCCTGTCCAAGGAGGAGGGTGGCCGTCACACGCCGTTCTACGACTCCTACCGTCCGCAGTTCTACTTCCGGACCACCGACGTCACCGGCGTCGTCTCGCTGCCCGAGGGCACCGAGATGGTCATGCCCGGCGACAACACCGACATGAAGGTCGAGCTCATCCAGCCGATCGCCATGGAGGAGGGCCTGAAGTTCAACATCCGCGAGGGTGGCCGCACCGTCGGCGCCGGTCGCGTCACCAAGATCATCAAGTGATCTTGGGCTGACCTCGAGTCAGCAGCCACGCAGGGCCCGTCTCCCCGTCAGGGGAGGCGGGCCCTGCGTCGTGCCGGGCGTGGTTGTTCCCTGAGTGGGTCCCACGTTCCGCGTGGGCGGCGCCAGCGCCGTCTCGAATCCGACTGTTCCCTGAGGAGGCGCGCCAGCGCCGTCTCGAATCCGACTGTTCCCTGAGGAGGCGCGCCAGCGCCGTCTCGAAGGGTCACGGTCGGCCGGCCTCGATCCACGCGTGCGCGGGCAGGGTCCACCCGTCGGCCTCGAGCGCAGCCCTCAGGGCGGTGCGGTTGTTCGTGGGGAGGCCGGCGGCGCGGTAGCGGGCGCGTCCCCGCTCGAGGTGGCTGCGGATGGTGGAGGTGCGCAGGGCGAGGATGCGGCCGATGTGCGCGGGGGAGTGCCCGCGCGAGGCGACGTAGAGGGTGAGCACCTGCAGCTCGCGGTCGGTCAGGGTCGTGACCGGGGGCCGCGGCGGGGTCGACCCGCGCGTGGTGGGGGGACGTGCCCGCCGCAGACGTCGCGGATGGTCTCGGCGACCTCGGCGAGTCCCACGGTCGGCTCGATCCAGGCGACGGCGCCCTCGGCCGCCGCCCGTCGGGCGAAGGGGGTCTCGCGCTCCGGGCCGATGATGATGGTCTGCGAGCCGAGGCGGCGCAGGGCGCACCGCGACC
>NZ_ALWX01000107.1 GCF_000297495.1 Janibacter hoylei PVAS-1
GGGGGAGGCCTGGTCCGGCTCGCCCGCCGAGCGCCGGGCGCCCGCCCCGGGGGCCCGTGGTCGAGCCAGGAGGCACCCGCGCCGCGTCGGTGGCTCGTCTGCATGGGGGTCGTCGCCGTGCTCGTCGCCAGCCTGCCCGGCATCGCCACCCTCGCGGGGGCGGCCGTCCTGTGGCCGGCGCTCTCCGGCGCCGACTCGCTCGGCGACGCCGTGCGGGCCGCGCTGCCGTGGCTGCCGCTGGCCGCCCTCGTCGGCTACCTCACCCTCGCCCTCCTCGTCATCGGACTGACCCGACTGCTCGCGACCCGGATCGAGCCGGGGCACTTCCCCGTCCGCTCGGCCGAGGGACTGTCGATCCTCTACACGGTGCGCCTGCTCGACCACGCCCGCGACTGGCTCTTCCCCATCTACTCCAGCGCCTTCACCCCGACCTGGCTGCGGCTGCTCGGCGCCCGCGTCGGTGAAGGCGTCGAGGCCTCCACGGTCCTGCTCATCCCCAAGCTGGTGCGCGTCAACGACCACGCCTTCCTCGCCGACGACACCCTCGTCGGGTCCTACGAGCTCGGTGGCGGCTGGATCCGCGTCGAGCGGGTCAAGGTCGGCAAGCGGGCCTTCGTCGGCAACTCGGGCATGCTCGCCCCCGGCCGGCGGGTGCCCAAGCGCTCGCTCGTCGCCGTGCTCTCCGCGGCGCCGCAGCGGGGCAAGGCCAAGGCCGGCGACTCCTACATCGGCTCGCCCCCGCGCAAGCTGCGCCGCACCGCGGACGACATGGACTCCAGCCGCACCTACGACCCGCCGACCCGGCTCAAGGTGCTGCGCTCGCTCGTCGAGCTCTGCCGCGTCGTGCCCCTGCTGTGCGGCGTGGCCCTGCACCTCGCCGTCGGGCTGACCCTGCTCGCCTTGCTCGACCGGTCGGTCTGGGCCGCGGTGCTCCTCGCCGGCCCCGTGCTCCTCGTCGCCGGGCACCTCGCGGCAGGCCTCACCCTCGTCGCCAAGTGGGTCCTCGTCGGCCGCCACCGCGAGGGCGACCACGAGCTGTGGACCTCCTTCGTGTGGCGCAACGAGCTCGCCGACACCTTCACCGAGGTGCTCGCCGCGCCGTGGTTCGCCCAGATCACCGTCGGCACGCCCGCGCTCAACGCCTGGCTGCGCCTCATGGGCAGCCGGATCGGCGAAGGCGTCTGGTGCGACACCTACTGGCTCCCCGAGAGCGACCTCGTCGAGCTCGGCGACGGCGCCACCGTCAACCACGGCTGCGTCGTGCAGACCCACCTCTTCCACGACCGGGTCCTCCAGATGGACCGCGTCGTGCTGGGCGCGGGCGCGACCCTCGGCCCCAACAGCGTCATCCTCCCTTCGTCCAGCCTCGGCCGGGACGCGACGGTCGGACCCGTCTCCCTCGTCATGCGCGGCGAGGGCGTACCGTCACGCACGCGGTGGATCGGCAACCCCATCGGTCCCTGGGAGA
>NZ_ALWX01000108.1 GCF_000297495.1 Janibacter hoylei PVAS-1
GTGATCCAGCCGCACCTTCCGGTACGGCTACCTTGTTACGACTTAGTCCCAATCGCCAGTCCCACCTTCGACGGCTCCCTCCACAAGGGTTGGGCCACCGGCTTCGGGTGTTACCGACTTTCGTGACTTGACGGGCGGTGTGTACAAGGCCCGGGAACGTATTCACCGCAGCGTTGCTGATCTGCGATTACTAGCGACTCCGACTTCATGGGGTCGAGTTGCAGACCCCAATCCGAACTGAGACCGGTTTTTTGGGATTCGCTCCACCTTACGGTTTCGCAGCCCTTTGTACCGGCCATTGTAGCATGCGTGAAGCCCAAGACATAAGGGGCATGATGATTTGACGTCATCCCCACCTTCCTCCGAGTTGACCCCGGCAGTCTTCCATGAGTCCCCACCATAACGTGCTGGCAACATAGAACGAGGGTTGCGCTCGTTGCGGGACTTAACCCAACATCTCACGACACGAGCTGACGACAACCATGCACCACCTGTATACCGACCTAAAAGGGGCACCCATCTCTGGATGTTTCCGATATATGTCAAGCCTTGGTAAGGTTCTTCGCGTTGCATCGAATTAATCCGCATGCTCCGCCGCTTGTGCGGGCCCCCGTCAATTCCTTTGAGTTTTAGCCTTGCGGCCGTACTCCCCAGGCGGGGCGCTTAATGCGTTAGCTGCGGCACGGAACTCGTGGAATGAGTCCCACACCTAGCGCCCAACGTTTACGGCATGGACTACCAGGGTATCTAATCCTGTTCGCTCCCCATGCTTTCGCTTCTCAGCGTCAGTAGTGGCCCAGAGACCTGCCTTCGCCATCGGTGTTCCTCCTGATATCTGCGCATTTCACCGCTACACCAGGAATTCCAGTCTCCCCTACCACACTCTAGTCTGCCCGTACCCACTGCAAGTCCGGGGTTGAGCCCCGGATTTTCACAGCAGACGCGACAAACCGCCTACAAGCTCTTTACGCCCAATAATTCCGGACAACGCTCGCACCCTACGTATTACCGCGGCTGCTGGCACGTAGTTAGCCGGTGCTTCTTCTGCAGGTACCGTCACTTTCGCTTCTTCCCTGCTGAAAGAGGTTTACAACCCGAAGGCCGTCATCCCTCACGCGGCGTCGCTGCATCAGGCTTTCGCCCATTGTGCAATATTCCCCACTGCTGCCTCCCGTAGGAGTCTGGGCCGTGTCTCAGTCCCAGTGTGGCCGGTCGCCCTCTCAGGCCGGCTACCCGTCGTCGCCTTGGTGAGCCATTACCTCACCAACAAGCTGATAGGCCGCGAGCCCATCCCAAACCGAAAAACTTTCCAAACCATGCCCATGCGGGCCAGTTTCGTATCCAGTATTAGACGCCGTTTCCAGCTGCTTATTCCAGA
>NZ_ALWX01000109.1 GCF_000297495.1 Janibacter hoylei PVAS-1
TGGAGTTGCCGTGACAACCAGGAGGTTGGCTTAGAAGCAGCCACCCTTTAAAGAGTGCGTAATAGCTCACTGGTCAAGTGATTCCGCGCCGACAATGTAGCGGGGCTCAAGCACACCACCGAAGCTGTGGCATTGACACACTGCTCGGCACCCTTGTGGTGTCCAGGCGTGTTGATGGGTAGGGGAGCGTCGTGTGGCGAGTGAAGCGGCGGAGTGATCCAGTCGTGGATGCCACACGAGTGAGAATGCAGGCATGAGTAGCGAAAGACGGGTGAGAAACCCGTCCGCCGAATAACCAAGGGTTCCAGGGTCAAGCTAATCTGCCCTGGGTAAGTCGGGACCTAAGGCGAGGCCGACAGGCGTAGTCGATGGACATCCGGTTGATATTCCGGAACCGGCGAAGAACCGCCCATGATGAATCCAGTGATGCTAAACGCCTGAAGCTCACCCTTAGAGGTCTTCGGATCTCGTTGGTGGGTGGAACGCGTGACCCGATCTGGTAGTAGTCAA
>NZ_ALWX01000110.1 GCF_000297495.1 Janibacter hoylei PVAS-1
CCGGTACGTCAGTTCGGATTGGGGTCGTCGAACTCGACCCCATGAAGTCGGAGTCGCTAGTAATCGCAGATCAGCAACGCTGCGGTGAATACGTTCCCGGGCCTTGTACACACCGCCCGTCAAGTCACGAAAGTCGGTAACACCCGAAGCCGGTGGCCCAACCCTTGTGGAGGGAGCCGTCGAAGGTGGGACTGGCGATTGGGACTAAGTCGTAACAAGGTAGCCGTACCGGAAGGTGCGGCTGGATCACCTCCTTTCTAAGGAGCTTTGGCTGCCTGCCTGGTGTGGGTGGTTCAAAAACGCTGGGTTTGTCGGCGAGTGTCTGACACCTGGTGCTCTGGGTGGAACATCGATTATTTGACGTCTCTTGTGTGTCGCTGTGTGAGTACCTGCACTGTTTGGTGTGGTGGAAAGTGTGGTGGCGTGTGGGGGGGTGTCTGACACGTTGTTGGGTCCTGAGGGTTCACGCGAGTGAAGCTTCAAGACCACGCGCTTGGCCGGCTTGTGCTGGTTGGGTGTGGGTTGTGGGCCTCGCCTGGTCGCGTACTCATGGAACTGGTTTCTGTGGGCGTGGTCGTGTGGTGGGGTGCCGCCCGTATGTTGAGAACTACACAGTGGACGCGAGCATCTTTGTGGCTCAAGTTTTTAAGGGCGCACGGTGGATGCCTTGGCACCAGGAACCGAAGAAGGACGTAGGAATCTGCGATAAGCCTCGGGGAGTCGATAACCAGACTTTGATCCGAGGATTTCCGAATGGGGAAACCCGGCTGGAGGCAAGTCCAGTCACTCCTGCCTGAATATATAGGGCAGGTAGAGGGAACGCGGGGAAGTGAAACATCTCAGTACCCGCAGGAAGAGAAAACAATAGTGATTCCGTGAGTAGTGGCGAGCGAAAGCGGATGAGGCCAAACCGGGTCTGTGTGATAGCTGTCAGGCGTTGCAGGTCCGGGGTTGTGGGAGCTTTTTCACGATGCTGACATGTCGTGGTGGAGTAAAAAATCTTTGTCATAGTCGAAGGGTCTTGAATGGCCCGGCACAGAGGGTGCGACCCCCGTAGACGAAATGGCGTGGACTCCATGGAAGATTTCCCAAGTAGCACGGGGCCCGAGAAATCCCGTGTGAATCTGGCGGGACCACCCGCTAAGCCTAAATATTCCCTGGTGACCGATAGCGGACAAGTACCGTGAGGGAAAGGTGAAAAGTACCCCGGGAGGGGAGTGAAATAGATCCTGAAACCGTGCGCTTACAATCCGTCGGAGCCTCCTTGTGGGGTGACGGCGTGCCTTTTGAAGAATGA
>NZ_ALWX01000111.1 GCF_000297495.1 Janibacter hoylei PVAS-1
GGCATGTAGCGATGCTTGGCGGAGATTGGACGGACGGAACGGATGATCGGAGTTTCAAGTGGCGCCATTTCCAGGGTGATGTGATCCTGTGGGCGGTGCGCTGGTATTGTCGCTATCCGATCAGCTATCGCGACCTTGAGGAAATGCTGGCGGAACGCGGCATTTCGGTCGACCATACGACGATCTATCGCTGGGTCCAGTGCTACGCCCCGGAGATGGAGAAGCGGCTGCGCTGGTTCTGGCGGCGTGGCTTTGATCCGAGCTGGCGCCTGGATGAAACCTACGTCAAGGTGCGGGGCAAGTGGACCTACCTGTACCGGGCAGTCGACAAGCGGGGCGACACGATCGATTTCTACCTGTCGCCGACCCGCAGCGCCAAGGCAGCGAAGCGGTTCCTGGGCAAGGCCCTGCGAGGCCTGAAGCACTGGGAAAAGCCTGCCACGCTCAATACCGACAAAGCGCCGAGCTATGGTGCAGCGATCACCGAATTGAAGCGCGAAGGAAAGCTGGACCGGGAGACGGCCCCACCGGCAGGTGAAGTA
>NZ_ALWX01000112.1 GCF_000297495.1 Janibacter hoylei PVAS-1
GCGCAGGCCTCCCGCACCGGGGTGCGGGAGACCTCGTGCCCCTGCGGCCGGTGGCCACCTCGGTCGACGGGGTCACCGGGGGCGAGGGCGACCGCTCAGGATGTCGTCGCGCAGGGCGGCGAGCAGTCGGCCGGCCTTGGTCTCGGTCGACGGGGTGGTGGTCACGCGGGGACCCTACTTGGCGAAGATCTGCGACTCGTCCGCGAAGGCCTTGAACTCCATGGCGTTGCCGGCGGGGTCGAGGAAGAACATCGTCCACTGCTCGCCGGACTGGCCCTCGAAGCGCAGGTAGGGCTCGATGACGAAGGTGGCTCCTGCCGCCTTCATCTTGCCGGCCAGGTCGTGGAAGTCATCGTACGACAGCACGGCTCCGAAGTGGGGCACGGGGACCTGGTGGTCGTCGACGGGGTTGTGCCCGGCCGGTCCGGGGGAGCCGGCGGCGGTCTGGTGGGTGACGACCTGGTGGCCGTAGAAGTTCCAGTCCACCCAGAGGGTGTCGGAGCGACCCTCCTCGAGGCCGAGGACGCCGCCGTAGAACTCGCGGGCCTTGGTGATGTCGTCGACGGGGATGGCCAGATGGAAGCAGGGGCGTGCGGTCATGGGAAGGGTCCTCCTCGGGACGTCGGTGCGCTCAATGTATACAAGTGGTGGGCTTGTATGCAATCCCGAGGAGGATCCGGCTGGGGGGTCGGGCCGGCGGTCAGCCGGCCGCGACGGTGGGTGTGGTGTGGCCCGCTCGCACCTCCCGGCGCAGGATCTTGCCGGTCGGGCCCTTGGGCAACTCCTCCCGGCGCGCAGCGTCACCGACGCGGCCACCTCCTCGCCGAGGCGTCGTGCGGACCCCCACGACGGCGGCCTCGGTGACGTCGGGGTGGGCGTAGACGACCTCCTCGATCTCGCGGGGGTAGACATTGAAGCCTCCGCGGATGATGAGGTCCTTCTTGCGGTCGACGATCGTGTAGACGCCTTCCTCGTCGCGCACGGCCAGGTCGCCGGTGTGCAGCCACCCGTCGACGATCGTCGTGGCGGTCACCTCGGGCAGCCCCCAGTAGCCCTTCATGACGTTGGGCCCCTTGATGAGGATCTCGTCGACCTCGCCGTCGGGCAGCGAGGCGCCGGTCTCGTCGGCGATGCGCAGCTCGACATCGCGCACCGGCACGCCGATCGAGCCGGCCCGGCGCGGTGTGTGCGGGTGGTTGAAGCAGGGCCCTTGAAGAGACTCGGGAAGGCGGCCGGGATGATGACCTCGTCCACGGTGTCGGCAGGAGGGCTCCCTCTTCGACTTTGCCGGCCCACTGCCGGCGTGTGTCGATGACTAGGAAGCCCAAGGCGGAGGCCATGTAGAGCGACGTGGTGTGCTGCTGCGGTGGGTGCGTGACCGCCCTCGCTCGCGTTGGCTCGCACTCGTCGTCACGGCCGAGGGGGAGGAGCTGCGCCTCGAAGTCGTCGACGCCGGCGCCCTGGCACCCGTGGAGTCCGACCCCAACCGGGCGCTCTCGCGGGACGCCGCTCTCCTTCGCAGCCTCCGTCGGCTTGGGTGATGTGTGCTTCGCCGACCTGCGCCTACCGCCTGGCGGTGAACTTCAAAGTGGCTCCGACCGCGAAGAACAGGATGCCGGGCACGCCCAGGGCTGGCAGGGCGAAAATGAGCCATCCCGACACGTCCGGCTGCGGTTGCACGCCGAGGCTGAGCGCTGTACCCAACGCGCCACCGGCCAGCAGGCTGCCCACTCCGAAGAGGACGTCGGCCACCTGTGTCGAGGGGGCTGCAAGGTGGAGAGTTAGCGCGGCCTGGGCCACGTACTCCTGGCTGACTGCGCCAGCGCGTGCCCGGGTAGCGATCGCCTCAGCCTCGGAATACAACGCATCTGCGTGTCGGGTGAGTGCGGCCAGAGCCTCCCGGTCGGCGCCTTCGGTCCACCCCATGTCGGCGGGCCCCTTAGCCATCATTGGCACCCCGCTTCGACGCGACCGTCGCTGCCCACGCTTGTCGCGCAGCTTTCGCCGACCGAGAGGGCGTGTTCGTAGTCGGCTCATCGAGCTGAACGGCGCGCCAGGTCACTGCAAAGGCCACTAGCCCCGAAACTGGGATCGCCCAGTCGAGGAGAGCGACTGGCTCGGTTAGGGAACCGCGCTCAGCCCAGGTTCCCATCACCCCAGCAGTCGTCGAGCCGACCACAGCGGCGACCATCGCCAAGTACCCGCGACGCTGGCTGCGTCGCTCATCGGCCTGGCGTTCGACGGTCGTTTCTATCGTGACCCCGTTCTCGTTGAGGCGCTTCAGCACGTCCTCGACTTCCGAGCCCGTCAGATCGAACTGAACCTCAATCTCTGGAAGCCGGTTGCGCCCCTCATCCCCTAGCGGACGTTGAGGAGGTGAAGCGCCCCAGGTTCTGCGCCGCTCCTATACGGGTTGCGGCTCTCGGATGAGGACCGCGTAGTGGGCTTGCTCGTACTCCACTGGGGTCATCATCCCAAGGGTGGAGTGCAGGCGCGTGTTGTTGTACCAGTCGACCCAGCCGGCGGTGGCGTACTCGACCTCGGCGAG
>NZ_ALWX01000113.1 GCF_000297495.1 Janibacter hoylei PVAS-1
CCCAAGAGCTACAACGCCAGACCACGAAAGACGCTCGACTGGGCAACCCCAGCCGAGCGTCTTCGTGATCTACTCCAGGAGGCCTAACCACCAGGGCCAAATCCACACGGTGTTGCGAGCACCCCATGAATCCGCCGGATGTCGGCGGGCCCCCTTGTCGTCCCTGGTCCCGCGTTGGGGACTCCCCTACCACTCCCCTGATGGGGCGTGGATTGCAAACATGTGATGCCCGCGGAATGTGCGAGAGCCCCCAACGACTCGTTGGGGGCTCTCGACTTCAATGTTTGTCCGGCTGCGTCCTACTCTCCACACCGTTCCCAGTGCAGTACCATCGGCGCTGAAGGCTT
>NZ_ALWX01000114.1 GCF_000297495.1 Janibacter hoylei PVAS-1
TGTCCGCTATCGGTCASCASKRAATATCCTGGTGACCGATAGCGGACAAGTACCGTGAGGGAAAGGTGAAAAGTACCCCGGGAGGGGAGTGAAATAGATCCTGAAACCGTGCGCTTACAATCCGTCGGAGCCTCCTTGTGGGGTGACGGCGTGCCTTTTGAAGAATGAGCCTGCGAGTTAGTGCTCAGTGGCAAGGTTAACCCGTGTGGGGAAGCCGTAGCGAAAGCGAGTCCGAATAGGGCGTTTGAGTCGCTGGGTCTAGACCCGAAGCGGAGTGATCTACCCATGGCCAGGTTGAAGCGACGGTAAGACGTCGTGGAGGACCGAACCCACTTAGGTTGAAAACTGAGGGGATGAGCTGTGGGTAGGGGTGAAAGGCCAATCAAACTCCGTGATAGCTGGTTCTCCCCGAAATGCATTTAGGTGCAGCGTCACGTGTTTCTTACCGGAGGTAGAGCTACTGGATAGCCGATGGGCCTCACCAGGTTACTGACGTTAGCCAAACTCCGAATGCCGGTAAGTGAGAGCGTGGCAGTGAGACTGCGGGGGATAAGCTCCGTAGTCGAGAGGGAAACAGCCCAGATCACCAGCTAAGGTCCCTAAGCGTGTGCTAAGTGGAAAAGGATGTGGAGTTGCCGTGACAACCAGGAGGTTGGCTTAGAAGCAGCCACCCTTTAAAGAGTGCGTAATAGCTCACTGGTCAAGTGATTCCGCGCCGACAATGTAGCGGGGCTCAAGCACACCACCGAAGCTGTG
>NZ_ALWX01000115.1 GCF_000297495.1 Janibacter hoylei PVAS-1
TACGAGGCCTTGAGGRARGTGAAGCGCCCAGGTTCTGCGCCGCTCCTATACGGGTTGCGGCTCTCGGATGAGGACCGCGTAGTGGGCTTGCTCGTACTCCACTGGGGTCATCATCCCAAGGGTGGAGTGCAGGCGCGTGTTGTTGTACCAGTCGACCCAGCCGGCGGTGGCGTACTCGACCTCGGCGAGGGTCCGGTAGGGCCCGGGGTGGAAGACCGTGGTGCGGATGCACTCGGTCTTGAACAGCCCGATCACACACTCCATGAGCGCGTTGTCGTACGCGTCAGCGACCGACCCGATCGAAGGGCGGATGCCCTCGTCGGCGAGATGGTCGGTGAACGTGATCGACGTGTATTGCGACCCGGCGTCCGCGTGGCCGATCAACTCGCCGCGCACGACGGGGTGACCCTCGCGGCCGCGTTGCCACAGCGCCATCCGCACCGGGGCGTCGACGAGATCGACGGCCTTGGTCGACGCGACGTTCCACGCGACGATCTTCTGAGCGAAGACATCCAGGACGAACGCGACATACACGAACCCGGCCCACGTGCGGACATACGTGAAGTCCATGACCCACGTGCGGTTGGGCGCGGGCGCGGTGAAGTCACGGTCGAGCAGGTCACCAGCCCGTGTGCCGTCCTTGGCCGGGATCGTGGTGCGGACCCCCTTGGCTCGTCGAACGCCTTGCAGGCCAAGGGCCCTCATCGCGCGGTCCACCGACCCGGGCGAGGCATCGGCGTCGGCGCGTTTGACCAAGGCAGTCATCTTCCGGCGGCCGTACAGGCCCTCGGGCGTCATCCGGCGCACGCCCGCGTGGTCGACAGTCCACACCAGGTCGCGGACCCGATCGGTGACGATCGCGTCAGTA
The DNA here is from genome assembly GCF_000297495.1 of Janibacter hoylei PVAS-1. Classification (GTDB taxonomy): domain Bacteria; phylum Actinomycetota; class Actinomycetes; order Actinomycetales; family Dermatophilaceae; genus Janibacter; species Janibacter hoylei. The sequence goes on from NZ_ALWX01000115.1 coordinate 869, forward strand.
ACCGTGCGTGTCGCGACCGGACGGGTTGCCCCAGCCCACTGACGGTAGGTCCGCGCGGCGATCTGGCATCCCTGCTCGCGCAGAACCCGGCAGATCGACTCGACCGCGTGACCCTCAACTCGCATCTCGTCGATGAACGCGACGATCAGCGATCGCGGGGGTCGAGTTCCCCCGCGAAGAAAATTGAGGCCCGGCGCAGGATCTCGTTGTCCTCTTCCAACCGGCGGACCTTGGCCTTGAGCTCCTTGATCTGGGCCAGCTCCTCGGTGGTGGCCCCTTGCCGCTGGCCACCGTCGACCTGGGCCTGCAGAACCCAGCGACGCACAGACTCCTTGCCCACACCCTCACGGCGAGCGACGACCTCAGCAGCAGCGGTCAGCGACGGGTACTCCGGCAAGTGCTCTAACACCTGCCGCACACACCGCTCCTTGACCTTCGGATCGATCTTCTTCGGCATGGTTCGCATCCTTCCAACTCACAAGGATGCGGCGCGATAC
>NZ_ALWX01000116.1 GCF_000297495.1 Janibacter hoylei PVAS-1
GTTGGTTGGAGTCTCCATCGTTTGGAAACGAGGATGTACTCATGCCGAAGGACACCACCCCGGGGAAGCCGACCACGCGTCGCTACAGCCCCGACGAGAAGGCCGCTGCGGTGCGGATGGTCAGGACTCTGCGCGCAGAGCTAGGCACAGAGCACGGCACGGTCCAGCGCGTCGCCCAGCAGTTGGGGTACGGCACCGAGTCGGTGCGGTCCTGGGTCCGTCAAGCTGATATCGACGAGGGCCACGTCGCGGGCATCAGTACCAGTGACGCGGCGAAGATGAAGGCTCTGGAGCAGGAGAACCGTGAGCTCAAGCGCGCCAACGAAATCTTGAAGAGGGCCGCCAGTTTCTTCGGGGCGGAGCTCGACCGCCAGCACAAGAAGTAGCCGCGTTCATCGACGCCAACCGCGACGACGTCGTCGCGGGTCGGCGGCTGGGGGTCGAGCTCATCTGCAGCGTGCTGCAGGTGGCCCCCAGCAGCTACTACCAGGTCAAGAGCCGGCAGCCATCGGCCCGTGCCCGACGTGACGCGGTGATGGGCCCGGTGGTGCGGCAGCTGTGGGAAGCCAACTACCGGGTCTACGGGGCACGGAAGATCTGGAAGGCCGCGCGACGCTCTGGTCACGACATCGGCCGCGACCAGGTCGCCCGGCTGATGCGCGCCGAGGGTATCGAGGGCGTGCGGCGCACCAAGCGGGTGCGCACCACCACGCCAGACCCGGGCATGCCGCGGCACCCGGACCTGGTGGGCCGCGACTTCACCGCCACCGCGCCGAACCAGTTGTGGGTCACAGATCTGACCTTCGTGCCGACCTGGGCCGCGTCGCCTACGTCTGC
>NZ_ALWX01000117.1 GCF_000297495.1 Janibacter hoylei PVAS-1
CACCGAGGAAGTATCCCGATGAGGATTCGTCAGCGAGCTGTGAGGCTGGTGCGTGACCGTCTTGCGGCCGAGCCGGGGTTGCCGGTCTCTCGTGCCTGTCGGCTCGTGGGTGAGCAGCTGGGCATCAATGGCGACACGCTGCGTAACTGGGTCCAGCGCGACCGGATCGATACTGGCGACCTGGCGGGCGCGACCAGCGCGGACGCCGCGCGGTTGGCCGAGCTGGAGAAGGAGAACCGCGAGCTGCGGCGAGCGAACACGATCCTTCGTCAGGCGAGTGCGTATTTCGCGCAGGCGGAGCTCGACCGCCGCTGACGGACGTCGACGCGTTCATCGAGGAGCACCGCGATGAACACGGGGTCGAGCCGATCTGCACCACCTTGGCCGAGGCCGGGATCCAGATCGCCCCGAGTTCGTACTACGCCCGCAAGGCACGACCGCCCTCGGCCAGAGCGGTGCGTGAGGCGGTCATCGATGAGCGTCTGGTCGCGCTGCACGAGGAGAACATGGGCGTGTACGGGGCCCGGAAGATGTGGAAGGTCATCAACCGGGTCCACCCGCTCGACCCCGTGGCCCGGTGCACCGTGGAGCGTCGGATGCGCGCATTGGGCCTTGCTGGGGTGCCCAACGCCAGGTCGGCCCGCACGACGCGTCCCGCACCGCCTGGCGGTCACGAGCCACGCGACCGGCTCGAGCGTGACTTCACGGCTGGGGCCCCGGACCAGCGGT
>NZ_ALWX01000118.1 GCF_000297495.1 Janibacter hoylei PVAS-1
CGCGTGGTCCGGTCGACCAGCGTGCCGATCGCTGAACGCTCCAGGCCGATGATCAAGTCGCCCTCCCAGTGGCCTGGAACCGCGCGGTCCTCCGCTTCTGCGGGGCGCTGGCTGATCAGCACTTCCTCGGTCACGTGCCCCCAAGCCTTCTGACGGTTTCGGGCTCGAGGAACGCGCAGCGCACGTCCACTGCGCAGGCAACTGACCAGCTCCCGCTTCAGCGCACCGCGGCCCTCGACGTAGAGCGCTTGGTAGATCGCCTCGTGGCTGATGCGCATGGATTCATCATCCGGGAAGTCGATCGGCAACCGACGCGCGATCTGCTCCGGGCTCCACGCCTGCGTCCAACGACGATCCTTGCGATGGGGCTTGTTACGGCCCTTCCACTCCGGCCCGTCCGGCCCCACTACCTCGCCGTCGGGCGTGTGGACGACCCCGGCCAGCCGGTCCTGGACGTAATCACGCAGCCGCTCGTTAATCACCATCTTGGCGACCTTCGGTCGCCGTGCTCGTCGCTCGGCGTGCCACTGCGCAACCGTCGCGCGGTACTCGGCCTGCGCTGACCGACTCGATGCGCCCCGCCGCAGCTCGCGCGAAATCGTCGACGGATTACGTCCGAGCCTTCGAGCGATCTCGCGGGCGCTGATGTTCTGGGCGTGCCAGATCGCGATGTCCTCGCGCTCAGCGAAGGACAGGTAGCGACCCGACACATTGGCGGGCAGGCATGGGTTCACGCCGCCAGAGTGGCGAAACCAGCGGTATCCGACCGGTTCGGACACGCCGGCCTCCTCGGCCGCGACGTCGGTCTTCACGCCGCGAGCGATAGCCGCCCAGAACGTGACTCGGTCCTGCCGCCACGCGACCGAGGGCCGTCCCGGTGACGGGATCTGTCCTCGATACGCACGGACCCGCTTCTGCCGTGGGGTTGTTCCCATCGCTTCACCTCTCGATCAAGGTGTTGCGACGACCGGTTGAATTCGCCTTGCACGCCCTTATCGCTGTGATGGACCAGTTTCGACAGGTCACGGTGATCACGAGAACGGGTCCAGATGGCGTGCTCGAGGGCATCCAGCGCCAGATCGGTGCGCAGCGAGCGGGACACTCGCCAGCCGACGACGCGGCGGCGAACAGATCCATCACGAAGGCGACATAGACGAACCCGGTCC
>NZ_ALWX01000119.1 GCF_000297495.1 Janibacter hoylei PVAS-1
GCTGGCGCGCCTCCTCAGGGAGCGGAATCCTCCCCCCGGTCCCTGAGGAGCGAGGCCGTCCACGGCCGAGCGTCTCGAAGGGCCGTCACCAACCTCCCTTCGAGACGGTCGCAGAGCGACCTCCTCAGGGAGCGGTGGTCGTGGGTCGCAGAGCGACCTCCTCAGGGAGGAAACAAGGGTCCCTGAGGAGCGAGGCCGCCTGCGGCCGAGCGTCTCGAAGGGACGTCACCGATCTCCCTTCGAGACGGTCGCAGAGCGACCTCCTCAGGGAGCGGTGGTCGTGGGTCGCAGAGCGCCTCAGGGAGCGGAAACCTCTCCCCGGTCCCTGCCCTTCGAGACGGTCGCAGAGCGACCTCCTCAGGACCCGGAGCGAGGCCGTCCACGGCCGAGCGTCTCGAAGGGACGTCACCGATCTCCCTTCGAGACGGTCGCGGGGCGACCTCCTCAGGGAGGCGGGGTGGGGGGTCTCCCTTCGG
>NZ_ALWX01000120.1 GCF_000297495.1 Janibacter hoylei PVAS-1
GGAGCTGGTCAGTTGCCTGCGCAGTGGACGTGCGCTGCGCGTTCCTCGAGCCCGAACCGTGCAGAAGGCTTGGGGCACGTGACCGAGGAAGTGCTGATCAGCCAGCGCCCGGCAGAAGCGGAGGACCGCGCGGTTCCAGGCCACTGGAGGGCGACTTGATCATCGGCCTGGAGCGTTCAGCGATCGGCACGCTGGTCGACCGGACCACGCGCTTCACGATGCTCGTCCACCTGCCGCGGGAGGAGGGGTACCGCCACAAGCAGACCGTGAAGAACGGGCCGGCGTTGGCCGGCTACGGCGCGATCACGGTGAAGAACGCACTCGCCGCGACCATGACGACGTTGCCTGAGCAGATGCGGCGATCACTGACCTGGGACCGCGGCAAGGAACTGTCGGCGCACGCCGCATTCAAGGTCGAGACAGGCATCCCGGTGTTCTTCGCTGACCCGCACAGCCCGTGGCAGCGCGGAACCAACGAGAACACCAACGGGCTCCT
>NZ_ALWX01000121.1 GCF_000297495.1 Janibacter hoylei PVAS-1
ACACGGTGTTGCGAGCACCCCATGAATCCGCCATCACCGTGTGGATTTGGCCCTGGTGGTTAGGCCTCCTGGAGTAGAGATCACGAAGACGCTCGGCTGGGGTTGCCCAGTCGAGCGTCTTTCGTGGTCTGGCGTTGAGCTCTTGGGCGACGTACTCCAGCTCTGCGTGGCCGTGGACGCTCAGATCGGTGCCCTTGGGGAAGTACTGGCGCAGCAGCCCATTGGTGTTCTCGTTCGAGCCGCGCTGCCAAGGTGAGGCCGGGTCGCAGAAGTAGACCGGCATGTCGGTCGCCATGGTGAACGAGGCGTGGGCAGCCATCTCGGATCCTTGGTCCCAGGTCAACGACCCGCGCAGGTGCTGCGGCAGGCGATGCATCGCCGCGACGAGCTGGTCACGCACGGTGACCGCGTCGTGGGTATCGGGCAGGTGCAGCAGTATCACGTACCGGGTCGAGCGTTCGACCAGCGTCCCGATGGCCGAGCCGCTGTTCTTGCCGATGATCAGATCGCCTTCCCAATGGCCCGGGACGGCGCGGTCCTCGACCGCGGCGGGCCGGTCGCTGATCATGATCATCTCGTCGATGAACCGGGGCCGGCGCACTCCACGGGCCTGCGGTTTGCGGCGGGTGCGGCCGGTACGCAGCGCGGTCTGGACCTCGCGTTTGAGGCCGCCGCGGGCCTGGAAGTACAGGGCCTGGTAGATCGTTTCGTGGCTCACGCGCATGCTCTCGTCGTCGGGGTGGTCGACCTTGAGCCTGTTGCTGATCTGCTCCGGTGACAACTTCCGTGACAGCCCATCGACGACGTACTCGCGCAATGGACCCACTCGCGCCAGCTTCGAGGCCTTCGGGCGAGCCCGGGTGTCGGCGGCGTCGCGGTGTGCCCGGTGAGGCATGTACCGGCCCCGCTCGTCGCGGTGCGCGGCGACCTCACGAGTGACCGTTGACGCAGGACGGCCCAACCTCGCGGCGATCGACCGCATGGACTCGAAGTTGACCAGCCCGTCAGCGATGGCCAGACGTTCCTGCAACGACAACAACCTGCCCGTACCCACGACCTCGTCCATGGGCCTGTTCCTAGCCGCCCGCGTGGCCGGTGGCCCGGTGACCGCGCCCATCCGGGTAGATCGTCGCGGCCGGTGGCTCTTACGCACACCACGCATCCAGTACCGACCGGTCTCGAGT
>NZ_ALWX01000122.1 GCF_000297495.1 Janibacter hoylei PVAS-1
GGGGGCGAGGGTGCTCGGACCCCCGGCTCCGCGTCCTCGCCACGGTCGACGTTGCGAGCAACTGCGACGATCTCGTCACCCTTGCGCGGCGAGGCGAAGCTGACGCCTGGGTGTTGCGGCTCGTCCGGTTGACCTCGGCCACCGCCGAGCGGACGATGTTGCCCTTTTCCATGACGACCATGACCTCGTCGTCCTCGTCGACGACGAGAGCACCGACGAGCCGACCGCCCTTGCCGGACTTCGCCGCGAGCACGCCGAGGCCGGAGCGGCCCTTGGCGGTCCACTCGGAGGCGGAGGTCCGCTTGGCGACGCCGTTGTCGAAGACGACGAAGACGTCCGGGTCGGTGCCGTCCTCGATGACGTTGAGCGCGAGCAGCGAGTCGCCGTCGCGGAACTTCATGCCCGTGACACCGCTCGTCGAGCGGCCCATCGGCCGCAGCACGTCGTCGGTCGCGTGGAAGCGCACCGACATGGCGTCCCGCGAGACGAGCAGCAGGTCGTCCTCGGCCGACACGGAGGCCGACCCCGATGAGCTCGTCGTCCTCCCCGCAGCGGCGGCCTCACTCGCCATCAAGC